>NZ_JAXCLC010000001.1:0-281012 GCF_034043715.1 Kitasatospora purpeofusca
GGGTGGCGGGGGCGCCGGGGCCGGACGCGCCGGCGGGGGCGCGTCCGGCTCCGGCCCGTTCGGTTCCAGCGTGTCCGGCCCTCGCCCGCCAGGTGTCCGCGTCCGCGCGTCCGGATCCCGCCGGTCAGGAACGGGAGCCGGAACGGGTCCGGCCGCGGGCGATCATCCGCAGGTAGAGCGCGAGCGTGCTCAGCACCCAGGTGGCGGTGAGCACCGCCGCCACCACCTTGGTCAGCAGCGGGCCCGCCTCGATGTCCGCGAGCGCACCGGCCGCCACCATCACCCCGGCCAGCAGCCCGGTCACCAGCAGTCCGCCCAGGAAGGCCGCGAAGGCCTCCAGTTCCCCGCCCCTGCGCCCCATCGCGGTACCCCCTGTCGCCCGAACCGCTCCGGTCCGTGGCTCAATCATCGAGCCGGCGCCGCATGACCCGCCAGACCACTTCCAGCACCAACCCGGCGGTCACCGCGATGCCCACCCCGAGCCACGGGTCCCGGGTGCCGGACAGCGAGAGCTGGAAGAAGTCGGACAGCCACGGCACGGTCATCACCAGCGCGAAGCCGCCGCACATGGTGGCGATCAGCAGCACCCGCCACCAGTTGTACGGGCGCGCCACGATCGCCAGCACCCAGATGGCGACCAGGAACAGCGTCAGGGTGGCCACGCTGGTGTCCGACTCGAGGTCGGTGGCGTGGTTGGCCCGGGCCAGCGCGTACGCGGTGAAGGTCGCCGTGCCGGCGATGACGCCGCCCGGGATCGCCAGTCGCAGCACCCGGCGCACGAAGCCGGTGCGGGCGCGCTCGTTGTTGGGCGCGAGCGCGAGGAAGAAGGCCGGCACACCGATGGTCAGGGTGGACAGCACGGTGGAGTGCCGGGGCAGGAACGGGTACGGCGAGTGGGTGAAGATCACCAGCAGCGCCAGCAGCACCGAGTAGACCGTCTTGACCAGGAACAGCCCGGCCACCCGCTCGATGTTGCCGATCACCCGGCGGCCCTCGGCGACCACCGAGGGCATCACCGCGAAGGAGTTGTTCAGCAGCACGATCTGGGCGACCGCCTTGGTCGCGTCGCTGCCGCTGCCCATCGCCACGCCGATGTCCGCGTCCTTGAGCGCCAGCACGTCGTTGACGCCGTCGCCGGTCATCGCCACGGTGTGCCCGCGGGACTGCAGCGCGCCGACCAGTTCGCGCTTCTGCTGCGGGGTGACCCGGCCGAAGACGGTGGTGCGCTCGGCGAGGTCGGCCAGCGCCTCCGGTTCGGCGGGCAGGGTGCGGGCGTCCACCGGGTGGTCGGCGCCGGGCAGTCCGAGGTGGGCGGCGACCGCGCCGACCGAGACGGCCGCGTCGCCGGAGATCACCTTCGCCGCGACCTGCTGGCTCTCGAAGTAGCGCAGGGTGTCGGCGGCGTCCTCGCGCAGCCGCTGCTGGAGCACCACCAGGGCGAGCGGGCGCAGTCCGGCGGCCGGGTCCGGGGCGTCCAGCGGGACGGGCGTGCGACCGAGCAGCAGGACCCGCAGCCCCTGGGCGCCCAGCTCGTCGACCTCGGCCAGCGCCGGGTGGCCGGCCGGCAGCAGGACGTCGGGCGCGCCGAGCAGCCAGCTGGCCTCGCCGCCGCGCGGCTCCAGCAACTGGACGCCGCTCCACTTGCGGGCCGAGGAGAACGGCATCGCCTCGATCACCCGCCAGCCGCCCCGGGCCCCCGGGGCTCCGCGGCCGGCCTCGGGGCTGTCGCCGTCGGCGCCGTCGCCGTCCGGGTACCGGGGGTCCCGGCCGGCGGCGCCCTGACCGGTGGCGTCCCGGCCGTCGCCGTAGGCGTCGATGACGGCCTGCATGGACGCGTTGGGGCGGGCGTCGGCCCCGGCCATCACCGCCAGCGCCTGCTCGACGGTCTCCTTGAGGGTGCCCCGGTCGTCCAGCGCGCCGCGCTCGTCGGTGCCCCCGGCGCCCCTGCCGTCCCCGCCGTCCGTGCCGTCCGCGTCGGCGCCGAGGATCCGCAGGTCCACCAGGTCCATGCCGCCCTCGGTGAGGGTGCCGGTCTTGTCCAGGCAGACGGTGTTCACCCGGGCCAGCCCCTCGATCGCGGGCAGCTCCTGGACCAGGCACTGCTTGCGGCCCAGCCGGACCACCCCGATCGCGAAAGCCACCGAGGTCAGCAGCACCAGGCCCTCGGGCACCATCGGCACGATCCCGGCGATCATCCGGCGGACCGCCTCGCGCCAGTCGCGGCCCTCCACCGCCAGCTGGCTGATGACCAGTCCGACCGCGGTCGGGATCAGCAGCCAGGTGATGAACCGCAGGATGCTGTCGATGCCGCTGCGCAGCTCCGACTTCACCAGCGTGAACCGGCTGGCCTCCTCGGCGAGCTGCGCCGCGTACGCCTCGCGGCCGACCTTGGTGGCGGTGAAGGTGCCCGCGCCGGCCACCACGAAACTGCCGGACATCACCTGGTCGCCGGGCTGCTTGAGGACCGCGTCGGGTTCGCCGGTGAGCAGGGACTCGTCGATCTCCAGACCGTCCGCCTCGGTGACCTCGCCGTCGACGATCACCTTGTCGCCGATGCCCAGCAGCACGGTGTCGTCCAGCACGATCCCGCCGACGGCGATCTGCTGGACCGTGCCGTCCCGGCGGACCTGCGGTCGGGCCTCGCCGATCAGCGCCAGGCTGTCCAGGGTCTTCTTGGCGCGCAGCTCCTGGATGATGCCGATCGCCGTGTTGGCGACGATGACCAGGCCGAAGAGACCGTCCTGGATCGGGCCGACGACCAGGATGATCGCGAACATCACGCCGATGATCGCGTTGAAGCGGGTGAAGACGTTGGCCCGGACGATCTCCTTGGCGGAGCGGCTGGAGCGGACCGGGACGTCGTTGACGTCACCCCGGGCGACCCGTTCGGCCACCTCGGCCGCGGTGAGACCGCCGTGCCGGCCGGGCAGCAGCCCGAGCGGATGGGCGCCGTCGGGGTTCTCCCCGGCGGGCTTGTCCCCGTCGGCCGGGGCCGCGGTCGGCCGGTCCCCGGCGGGCTGCGCAGGCTGCGTCATGGCACCGACTCTACGGGTGCCTTATGTCCGATGCGTGCTACTAAAGGACTATTCAGTCCGACCGGGTGGCCGGGTCCCCGCCGTTCTCCTCCGGAGCCGTCCGCGGCGCCCGGTCCGCCGTCCCCGCGGTGCCCGTCGGCCCCGCCTCGGCCGCCCGGTCGCGGGCGATGGCGTCGCGGCGGGCCCGGCAGTACCAGAGGCCGATCAGGCCGAGGCAGCCGCCGGCCAGGCAGATCCACGGCCAGTTGCCGTGGCCGTGGTCGGAGAGGGTCCCCCAGAAGGGGAGCAGTACGACGAACGCCACGAACCAGAGCGCCGTCCCGCCGCCGACGATCGCGACGTCATTGGCCTCCAGCGGTGGTGGAGAGGGGTGCGGCGGCGTCTTGGGCATGGGCCCTAGGGTACGGTGCGGCGGGCGTTCGATCGATTTCCTGTGCGGACTGTCCGGGGTCGGTCCGGTCTCCTCCCGCCCACGCGCGGAGGTCTACGCGCGAAGATAGCGAACGGGCGATCGCGGAACTCATACTTGTCGTTCCGGTTGGCCGGGGCACGCCCAGGACCTCGTGCTTCGTGCCCGTCCGATCGGATCGCCCGGCCACCGTCGCTCGGGCGGCTTCCCCTCTCCTCCGCCCCCACAGAGGACGCAGCATGCCCGTGGCCCAGCCGACCACCGAGTCGCCCGAGCCCGCCCAGCCCCACGCGCCGAAGCCCCCCGCCGGCGCCCTGGACCGCTACTTCCGGATCGGCGAGCGCGGCTCCACCCTGCCGCGCGAGATCCG
Organism: Kitasatospora purpeofusca; assembly: GCF_034043715.1. GTDB lineage: Bacteria > Actinomycetota > Actinomycetes > Streptomycetales > Streptomycetaceae > Kitasatospora > Kitasatospora purpeofusca_A. Next base: position 3,815 of record NZ_JAXCLC010000001.1, read on the forward strand.
CGGCGGCATCGCCACCTTCTTCACCATGGCCTACATCCTGGTGCTGAACCCGATCATCCTCGGCAGCGCCACGGACATGACCGGCGCCCACCTGGACAACACCCAGTTGGTCACCGCCACCGCGCTCACCGCCGGTCTGACCACCCTGCTGATGGGCGTCATCGGCAACGTCCCGATCGGCCTGGCCGCCGGGCTCGGCGTCAACACCATCGTCGCCCTCCAGCTCGCGCCGAAGATGACCTGGGCCGACGCGATGGGCATGGTGGTGCTGGCCGGCTTCGCGATCATGATCCTGGTCGCCACCGGCCTGCGCGAGCGGGTCATGAACGCCGTCCCGCTCGGCCTGCGCAAGGCCATCGCGATCGGCATCGGCCTGTTCATCAGCCTGGTCGGCCTGGTCGACTCCGGTTTCGTCACCCGGATGCCCGACGCCGCCCACACCACCGTGCCGCTCCAGCTCGGCACCGGCGGCCACCTGCTCGGCTGGCCGGTCCTGGTCTTCGTGCTCGGCCTGCTGCTGACGCTGGTCCTGATCGTGCGCAAGGTGCCCGGCGCGATCCTGGTCTCCATCGCGGTGATGACCGTCGCCGCCGTCGTCATCGACAAGCTCGCCGACCTGCCCGACAGCGTCTGGGGCCTGACCGTCCCGGCCTGGCCCGGCAGCCCGGTCGCCCAGCCCGACTTCGGCCTGGTCGGCGAGGCCAGCCTGTTCGGCGGCTTCGAGAAGGTCGGTGTCCTGACCGGCGTGCTCTTCGTCTTCACCGTCCTGATGTCCTGCTTCTTCGACGCGATGGGCACCATCCTCGGCGTGGCCGACGAGGCCCACCTGCTGGACGGGAAGGGCGACCTGCCGGGCATCAACAAGGTGCTGATGATCGACGGCATCGCCACCGCGGCGGGCGGCGCGACCTCCTCCTCCGCGAACACCTGCTTCGTCGAGTCCACCGCGGGTGTCGGCGAGGGGGCCCGCACCGGCTTCGCCTCGATCGTCACCGGCGCCCTCTTCATGGTGGCGCTCTTCTTCTCCCCGCTCGCCAAGATGGTCCCCGCCCAGGCCGCGACCCCTGCCCTGGTCGCCGTCGGCTTCCTGATCCTGGCCAACTCGATCAAGGAGATCGACTGGGCGGACTACACGATCGCGATCCCGGCGTTCCTGACCATCGTGATGATGCCGTTCACCTACAGCATCACCAACGGCATCGGCTTCGGCTTCATCGCCTTCTGCGTCCTGCGCCTCGCCGCCGGCCGTGGCCGCGAGGTGCCGGTCCCGATGTACGCGGTCTCGGCGGTCTTCGCCTTCTACTACCTGATGCCCGCCCTCGGCCTGCTCTGAGGCCGGACGCCGGTCGGTCCCGGGCCCTCTCCGTACTGCGGGGAGGGCCCTCGGCTTTCCGTCCTCCGGGTCCGCGCGGTGGTGAGGGGTGAGGGCGCGGCTGCTGGGGAGCCGGTCGGCGCGGTCGGTGTGGTCGGCGCGGTGGGTGTGGTCGGCGTGTTCGACGATCCGGGCCGGCGGGGTGTTCACGCGCATCGCCTGCGCGGGGCCGGTCCGCAGCGGGTCGTGGCCCGCGTCGATGGAGCGAGGATGGAGCCGAGGATGTGCCCGGTGTGCTCCCGGCCGCCCTCGGTCCGTTCGACCGGGTCCGGGCGGCAGGCGTGGGTGGCGGGCGGGTCAGCCCCAGATGAGGTCCTCGGCCGGGTGGGCGATGGCGGTGATCGGCCGAGCCTCGACACCGGTGGCGTTCTGTGCGGTGGTGGCTGCCAGTCCGGCCAGCGCAACGAGAGCAAGGGTGGCGACCGCGGCGGTCTTGGCGATGGCGGTGCGGAACATGAGTGTGTCCTCTCGGGTACGAATCGGCTGGTCTCCGGAGGCCGCGTCCCGCGGTGGCGCCTCCTCCGGTTGCCGTCCGGGGCCTGGCCCCTTCCGGCAGACACCAGCTTCGTCGCAGCTCAGCCCGGGTGGAAGGCCCGGCCGGTGGACGGAAACGGCCCTGGACCGTTCCGGTCAGGGGAGCCGGAAGCGGCCAGCAGCCGGTCGTAGAACGGGGTGACGAGCGGGACGGCGGCCCGGTCGGCCCACCAGCCCAGGAACTCCGGGAGCGATCCCAGCGCGGTCCGGCAGAACGCCGTCGCGCGGCTCTCGGCCTCGGCGAGCGAGTCGGTGAGGAGGAACAGGCCGAGCACCGGGTCCGGCACGGCGTCGCGGTGGAGTACCAGGTGTTCGACCCGGTCCTCCGGGCGCACCAGGGCCGACAGGAGCTCGCGAGTGTCCGGTGGGAGGGCGGCCTGCGGTGCGGGGTGACGCAGGACGGTGTGCACGAGATACATGGAGTCAAGCGTGCTCAAGCGGGCGATCGGTGTGGAGTGGTTCAACACGGACACTTCAGGCCTCGGCCGGAACCGTCCACCGGGCGCCCTGGTCGGGGGCTCGGAGCGTATGGAAGGATCGCGTGCGCAGCGAACACAATTTCGTCATGGGGGAACGGGCATGCTAACCGCATTGGGGCTGGACGCTGTCGCGGAGTCCGTATACCGGGCGATGCTGGCCCATCCCGGGGACGGCGTGACGACGCTGGCCGATCGCCTGTCCCTGGTCGAGCCGCAGGTCAGGACCGCCCTGGACCATCTGAGTGAGCTGGCTCTGCTGCGGCCCTCCGCGGACCGGCCCGGTTTCCTGCGCGCGGTCTCGCCGGACGTCGGGATGGAGATCCTGATGGCGCGGCAGCAGGCCGAGCTGGCCGCCGCGCAGGCCAGGATCGAGGCCTCCCGTGCGGCGGCGGCGCAGCTCATCGCCGACTACGCCGACCTGCGGCCGGAGGCGAACACGCCGGATGTCGAGCAGTTGGTCGGCCTGGACCGGATTCGGGACCGGCTGAGCCGCTTCTCGAACGAGGCGCGCGAGGAGATCATGACCTTCGCACCGGAGGGCGGCCAGAAGCCCGAGAACATCGAGGCGGCCAAGCCGCTCAACCGCGCCCTGGCCGACCGAGGCGTGCGAATGCGCACCGTCTACCTGGACAGCGTCCGCAACAGCCCGCACACCGTCGATTACGTGAACTGGCTGGCGTCCCTCGGCGGTCAGGTCCGGACCGTGCCCGAGCTGCCGACCCGCATGATCGTCGTCGACCGGGCGACCGCCGTCATCCCGGTGCGCAGCGACGACACCGCAGCCGGCGCCGTCGTGCTGACCGGTCAGGGGATGCTGACCGCGCTGTGCGCGCTGTTCGAGACCGTCTGGGCCGGTGCGCAGTCACTGGGGGCCACCGTCCAGCTCGACCGGAACGGCCTCACGGCCCAGGAGCGCACCGCCGTCGCCCTGCTCGCCGACGGGCACACCGACGACGCCATCGCCAAGCGGCTGGGTGTCTCTCCGCGCACCGCCCGCCGGATCGCCACCGACCTGATGGAGCGGCTGGAGGCCCGCAGCCGCTTCCAGGCCGGGGCCCGCGCCGCCCAGGTCGGCTGGCTGTCGTAGCGGAGCCGCACGGTCGGAGGCAGCGGCGCTCGCTCAGCCCTCCTCGGAGAACTCGTGCGTCTCACGGCGGTACGGCTGCGGGACCGCGGCCAGCCGTGCGGGCGTCCAGAGGTCGTCCCGTTCGTTGAGGCTGAGTTCGCCACCGCGCCGCAGCAGCCAGATGACCTCGTAGTGGTACTGCAGTACTGCGTCACCCGGAAGACGGTCCAGCAGGCCCGACACCAGCCGGACGATGTCGTCCTCCTGCCCGGACAGGTCGTCGGTCTTGTCCAGCCTGAACGCCACCGAGACGGTCGGTGTGACCTTGAGGTCGGTGATCAGCGGATTCCACGGCTTCGGGTCGGCGGCCCGGACCCGGACCCAGGTGCCGAACCTGGTGTCGACACCTTCGGTGAGCAACTGCTCCGGCTGCGCGGCGGAGTCGAACAACCTGAGCCCCTGCGCGATGTCGGTCAGCGCACGGGCCACCTCGGTGACGGGCATCGGCGTGGCCAGATTGAAGCTGTGGGAGATTGACATAGCTGGAAATCCATTCGGCATGTACTAGGGGTAGATGTGCACAATGTTGCCCTGCCTGTCGATCACCACGGCCTCCTCCAGCCCTTCGATCGGCCAGTCATGGAGCTGGGACTTGAGAGCCGGAACGTCCACGGGTGAGTCGGAGAGGTTTACGACGATTCGTCCGGTCTGGCCCTCGCCCTGGGCCCACGCGAGCGCTGATTGATAAGCGGCCAGAGCTGTGGCGGCTTCGTGGAAGGAATCGCCGGCCTCCAGCCATTTCTTCGGCTCACCGTGGAAGGCCGCGCGGAAGGCGTCACCGGCTTTCCCCGACCAGCCGTCGACGGTGTCGATGCGCAGCAGGCCCTCGCCGGTCGAGTGCAAGGTGTCGCCATAGCTCTTGAGCTATGCGGCGGTCGAGGAGATCGAATCGATATTCCCCGGTATGAGTTCCCTCGGGTCGGTGGCCTGTCCGAGGTCCTTCGTCACTACCGCACCCCCGGGTCCTTGCCGTCGGCGGAAGTCACCGTTCCGCCCAGCTGACCGGTGATGTGCCCGTCGATCTCGCGGTAGGCCTTCGCGCTCGCGTTCAGCCGCTGGGAGACCTGGGCGACGTCCTTCGCCAGGTTCTCGACGCCGATCTCCCAGCGTGTGCAGAAGCTTTCGAGGACATCGGCCAGGTGGCTGTGCCCAATTTCTTCCTTCCGGGGGTCGAGATCGCTGACCTTTCTGAATCGGAGCTTCACCAGGGTGCCGGTGATCCCTGACGCTGCTTTCTCCAGGGCGGCGAGGTCCACCTTGAATTCATCGGCCATGATTCCTCCCCGTGCCAGTCGCTGTCCCTGTCGACCGACTATCGGACCGATTGACGCCAGCACGGATGATTCGGCCTTCGGGTGCGAAGACGGGCGAGGTGGCGGAGATCGGTTTCGGCAGGATTCTCCGAAGTGACTTCTGAGGCTGTCGAGGTCAGCGTGGCGTGAATTGGGACACTGCGGCCTCTTGCTCAAGAGGATGGTGACGTCCGCCCTTGGCCCGCTCTGACGCCGCCCGTCGGGCCTTGCCGATCGGCCCTCCCGCCACTGCGGGAGGGCCGATCGTGCTGCTGGCGCCGGGGTGGCGGGTGTCAGTGGACGCAGTACTCGTTGCCCTCCGGGTCCTGCATGACGACCCAGGAGCCGCCCGGTTCGGCGACCTCGCGCTGGGTGGTGGCGCCGAGGGCCTCGAGGTGGGCGACGGTGGCGGCGCGGGCGTCCGGGCCGGGGTGGAGGTCCAGGTGGAGGCGGTTCTTGCCCTGCTTCGGCTCGGGGACGCGCTGGAAGAGGATGCGGCGGCCGAGCCCGGTGCCGGAGGCGGGGTCGTGCGGGTCCTCGGGGTGGCGGACGGCGGCGAGGGTGAGCCAGGCGTGCCGGCCGTCGACCTCGGTGACCAGGTCCGGGGTGATCGCACCGGCGGAGAGCAGGTTGCCGATCAGGGCGCTGTGGTCCTCGACGGTGTAGTCGAGGGCGGCGCCCCAGAAGGCGGCCTGGCGGTGCGGGTCGGCGGCGTCGATGACGAGCTTCCAGTGCATGGGCATGTAACCGGTTATAGGGGTTGCGGAATCGCCGGGGCAAGAGGGGCCGTCAAGAAGCTCGCGGTGTAGCGGAGTTGACCGGGGGCATACTCCGGGCGAGACGGGGGAGGGGAGCGGTTCGATGGTGCGACAGGATCCGCCGACGGGGGTCGAGGACCAGCTGCTGCCGGAGCTGTTCCGGACGGCCGACCGGGCGTCGATCGCGGGACAGCAGGAGACGCTGCGCTGGTACCGGGGACTGATCTCGATGCTGGTGGTCGCGGCGGTCGTCGGTTCGCTGCCCGGGCCGGACGACAAGGGCGCCGCCGACATCACGCCGCTGTTCTCGGTGGTGGCGTTCCTGGTGGCGGGGTACTTCTGGTCCCGGCTGCGCCGGGGCAACCCGCAGGCGCGGTGGTACGAGGCGCGGGCGGCGGCCGAGTCGGTGAAGACGCTGGCCTGGAAGTACTCGGTGCGGGCCCGGCCGTTCGAGGGTGACGCGGAGTCGGCGGAGGTCGACCGGGGCTATCTGCTCCAGCTGGAGGACGTGCTGCGGGCCTTCGAGGACCCGGCGATCGTGCCGCCGGACGCGGTCGCCGAGATCACCCCGGAGATGCGGCGGGTCCGGGCGGAGTCGCTGACCTCGCGCCGCACGCTCTACCTGCGCACCCGGGTGGAGGGGCAGCGGACGTGGTACCGCTCGCGGGCGGAGTCCTGCGAGTCGCAGGCGGTCACCTGGGGGCTTTCCGTCGCGGCGCTGATCATCATCGGTGCGGCGGCGGCCGTCGCGCAGGCGACCGGGGCGCTGCAGGTGCACGTCTTCGGGGCCACCTCGGCGGCGGCCGCGTCGGTGATCGCCTGGACCCAGCTGAAGCAGCTCCGCCCGCTGGCGGCCGCCTACCAGCTGGCGGCGCGGGAACTGGAGAACGTCGGCAACCAGCTGTCCGACCTCGACCTGCGGGGGCCGGAGGCCGAACGGCGCTGGGCCCGGCTGGCCGCCGAGGCGGAGGACGCGGTGTCGCGGGAGCACACCACCTGGCGGGCCAAGCGGGCCTTCCCGCGCTGAGCGGCCCGCCCGTGCGGCAGGCCTTCCGGCGCGGGCCTTCCGGCGCGGGCCTTCCGGCGGCGGGCTCAGGCGTCCAGGGGCGCTAGACCGAACGGGTGGCCGGCCGGGTCGATCAGCACCCTGAGCGTGCGCCCGTGCTGGTATGTGGGCTCGGTCGCGCCCAGGGCCAGCGCGCGGGCGGTGGCCTGCTCCAGGTCGTCGACGTAGAAGTCCAGGTGGAAGTGCTTGCCGCCGTCCGGCTCGACCCATGGTTCCGGCCGGTAGCCGTTGACCCGTCCGAAGCCGAGCGGGCTGCCGCCCTCCGGGTTGTCCAGGATGGCGAACTGCTCGTCCACGTGCCGGGTCTCCCACCCGAGCAGCTCGCCGTAGAAGGCGGCCAGTGCGACCGGGTCGGCACAGTCGATGGTGACCATGGCGAGGCGGGCGAAGCCGGTGTCGGCCTGCTTGGCCTGCTCGGCGGCGACGTCGGTCATGTCTGCTCGGCCCTTCTGCTGAGGGGTGGTGCGGCGCCGGGGGTCCGCGTGGACCGGGCCCCACGATCCAGCATCGCACCGGGAGTCATCGGGGGCGCGGCCAGAGATGTGGGGCGCATCGGTCCGGAACGTTCCGGATCGCTACAGAATCGCCACCTTTCGGGCATCGGCAGCCAATGGTTAGTTGTATAAACTTTTGATCGAATCGAGGGATTGTTTGTTACGGGGGGTTTCTCGATGGCGATCGAACTGCCCGACGATGTCGCGACACTGCTGAACTTCCTCGGCATCCGCTGGCCCGCGGTCAACGAGGACAAGGTCCGCGAATTCGGCGACCACGTCAAGGAGTTCGCGAAGGGCCTCGAAGAGGTCCACGGCGACTCGTCCGCGACGATCCATCAGCTGGGCGGCGCCTACGAGGGCGCGTCCTACCAGGCGCTGGCCGCCAAGTGGGCCCTGATGTCCGACAAGCACTTCAACGAGGTCGTCCAGGCCGCGCACGTGGTGGCGCAGGCGATGGACGTCGCCGCGGACGCGATCGTCGCGATGAAGCTGGAGGCGCTCGGCGAACTCGTCGTCCTGGCCGCCACGTTCGTCGCCGCCCAGGCCGCCGCGGTGGCGACGCTGGGGCTGGCGGAGGTCGGCGCGGTCGCGGCCCAGCAGGCCGCGCGCAAGCTGATGTCCTACCTGGCGCACCAGCTGGAGGAGTACATCGTCGCCCAGGTGGTCGAAGCGGCGATCGACCCGCTGGTCGAGATCGTCTCCGAGGCGGTGGCCGGGCTGGTCTTCGAGGCGGCCGAGGCCGCGGTCAGCGGCGGCTCGGTCGGCGCCGCGTTCAAGATCGACCCGGCCGCCGTGGAGGCCCACGCCCGGGCCCTGCACGAGCAGGCGGAGAAGGTCGCCCAGCACGCCCAGGTCTTCGGCACCCGGGTGTCGGCGGTGAGCTTCGAGTGAGCGACGCCACCGTCAAGGCGCTCCAGAAGGCTGCCCAGAAGGTCGGCAAGACCCTGGCGGACGACATGGGCAAGGCCGCCAAGAAGATGTACAAGCAGGCGGGCGACAACCTCAACAAGACCGCCAAGCACCACAAGGAGAACGACCACCACACCGCCGACGACTTCGACGGCAAGGCCAAGGACAAGGCCGCCGAACCGCCCAAGACGGGCAACGGCGCCGGCGGTGACGGGGCGAAGCCTGCGCCGCGGAAGTACTTCATCCACGACGACGGCCGGGTCCAGGAGATCAAGAACGGCCAGCTCGTCGACGTGAAGGACCCGGACGAGTCGCTCAAGACCATGCTGGACGGGACCAAGGTCAAGGACCCGTCCAAGGAGGAGATCGATAAGCACAACGCGAAGAAGTACAAGAAGTCCGACAAGGACGACGACGGCAACCAGAAGCAGGACGAGAAGGTCGTCAGTCAGAAGATCGACGATCCGACCGAGCTGTCCCGGGCGGTGGAGGAGGCCCGGCGCGCACAGGGGGACTACGGCGGCAAGAACTACGCCTCGCTCCGGTACCGCGACGAGAAGGGCGAGTTCATCCTGGTCGGCCGGAGCGACTACAACCGGAGCCACTCGGAACGCTCGATCGGAAAACCCCTGCTCGGCGGCAGGGAGGGCAATGTCACCGACCTCTACACCGAACGGGCTCCCTGCCAGGCGGGCCCGAACTGCGAACGCTGGCTGGCCAGGCACTTCGAGTCCCAGAACCCGGATCTGAAGGTCACCCACGGTGTCGATTACGACAACAAGGTGCCCACCAAGGACCGCGACTGGGCGCACAAGGCCTATCTGAAGCAGATCGAGCAGGACCACGCCGCGGGTCAGCACGGTGGCACGATGGGCACCAAGGACTTCGACGCGCAGGGGCAGCAGGACAAGGCGGCCTCCGCCGCGAAGAAGAAGGCCAAGGGTCTGTGACGGTCGAGAACGAAGGATGGACGAGGTGCTGGTAGGGATTGAGTGGCCGGTGGTCGTGGAACGGGCCGCACCCGGCGACCTGCTGCGGTTCCGCCCCGACGTGGCGGCGCGGATCTGGCCCGAGGGTGACGGCGCGCGCTTCGTGACCGGGATCGGGATCCCGTTCTCCAACGGGCTCTTCCGGATCCTGGAGGAGTTCGCGGACCGGGACCCGGCCACCCCGGCACACGCCTTCGAGACCTGGGACTCCTCGCCGGTCGACACGCCGCACGGTCGACTGCAGCCGCTGGGCAGCCTCTTCCAGGCGACCGTGTACGTGCACCTCGGCGACGGCACGATCTGGGTCTCGGACCCGGACTCCGAGATCGAGTACGAGCTGATCCACGGGGACGTCTCCTCCCTGAGCTACCTCGTCTACAAGTTCGAGGTCGAGCGTCCGGGCCCCGACGAGCGCCCGGACCCCAACGACTGGGCAGCGGTGGAGGAGATCGTCCAGGAGGGCATGGAGCGCTGGGACCCGCTGCCGTTCAAGAGCCAGTTCTGGGCGATGTTCCTCGACACCTGGGCCACCCTGTGAGCGGGGGCCGGTAGGTGCTGGTGTCGATCGACTGGCACGCGGCAGAGCCGGGCCTGCCGCCGGGGTCGATGCTGCGTTTCCGGTCGGAGGTGGCGGCCGAGCTCTGGGCCGGGGACGCGGATGCCGTGCGGTTCGTGACCGAGGTCGGGGTGCCGTTCTCCAACGGGCTGTTCCGGATCCTGGAGGAACTCGCCGAGCGACGGCCGGAGAATCCGGACTGGGCGTTCGCCCGGCCGTTGACCGACGCGCTGGTGGAGACGGAGCACGGGCGGCTGCGGCAGCTGGGCGAGCTGTACGGGGGGTTCGTCTTCCTCAACCTCGACGACGGGACGATCTGGGTCTGCGACCCGGACGCCGACGAGGAGTACGAGCTGATCCACCGGGACATCTCGTCGCTGTCCTACCTGGTGTACAAGATCGAGGTGGAGAAGCCGTCGCCCGACGAGCGGCCGACGCCCTACGACTGGGCCAACGCCGAGGAGTGCGTCCGGGAGGGCATGGAGCGCTGGGACGAGGTGCCGTTCGGGGACGACACGCGGTTCTGGGAGGCTTTCATGGACTCCTACCACATGACATGAGAGGGCCGGTTCGAACGTGAACGCGGACAGGGACGACGAGCTGGCGGCGGCGCTGTCGGCGCACTTCGGGCCGCGCGGGTTGCGGGCCCTGCCGATCGCGCCCGCCGGGCCGTTGCGGCATCCGGGGCTTCCGCTGCAGGTCGGGCCGTACTTCCGGGCGGCGGAGGAGGACGATCCGATGTCGGTGGGGGAGTGCGCCGCGGCGGTCGGGGCGGACGCCGGGCCGGTGGCGGCGCAGTTGCGGATCGGGACGGACGGTGGGGCCGAGCTGTACTTCGCGCCGGACCGGTCGGTCCGGGCGGTGCTGCTGGGGGCCGAGCCGCTGGACCTGCCGGTGAGCAGCAGCGTGGCGGCGTTCGCGGCGGGCCTGCTGCTGCTCGACCGGCTGCTGCCGGCGGTCGCCGAGGTGGAGCGGCCGGACCTGGCGCTGGCCGCCTACCGGGAGCTGCGGCAGGGGCTGCTGGCCGCGGACCCGACCTCCCTCGACGACCGTGAGGGCTGGTGGCCGCGGGTGCTGGACGATCTTCGGCGGCCGTTGAACATCGACTCCTCGGCGGCCTTCGAGGTGGTCGACCAGCACGGCGTGAAGCGGATCGAGACGGAGGTGGGCGGCTCCGGCCTGCTGCACCCCGAGGAGGCGCTCTGGCACCGGTTGCGGGCCGAGGGCGTGGAGGCCGAGCAGGTCGTCCGGGTGTACTGCGAGTTGGAGCCGTGCATGATGCCCGGCCACTACTGCGCGCGCTGGCTGGCGCGGGAGTTCCCGCAGGCCGAGTTCACGCACAGCTTCGACTACGGCGACACGGCCGAGTCCCGGGAGAGCGGGATCAAGGCACTGATGATCAGCGTGGCCGAGCGGCGCGCCTGAGTCGAGTACGGCAGGCCGGGGCACGGCTGGGCGGGACGCAGGGCACGGGGCACGGGGCGCAGGGAGAGGGAAGCGGGCGATGGCGGGGAGCGGGCGGCGGATGCCGCGGCTGGAGGCGGGCCGCAGGCCGGCCGGGCTGGCGTTGCTGGGCTGGCTGGACGATCCGCGGGCGCCGCGGCTGTGCCGGGTGGCGGGTCCGCCCGGGTCCGGCAAGTCGCACCTGCTGGCCTGGCTGGTGCGCGGCTGCACCGGGGCCGACGCTCCGGGCGGGCGGCGGATCCATGCCGTGCTGCCCGCCGCCGGTGCCACCGTGCGGACCGCCGTCTGGTCGCTGGGGCACCAGCTCGACCTGGTCGCGCACGCCCCTGGCCCGCTGCTCGGGGCGATCGCGGCGGACGGACGGCCGACCGTGGTCTGTGTGCCCGAGCTGGACCTGGCCGAGGATCCGGCCGCCCTGGTGACCGAGCTGCTCGACCCGTTGCTCCGGCTGCCCGGGGTGCGGCTGGTGATCGGGGCGGCGACGGACGGCCCGGCCGCCCGGGCGTTCACCGCCGTGCCCGCGCCGGCCGTGCTGGACCTCGGCGAGCCGCAGTGGACGGACGCCGCGCGGTTCGCCTCCTGGGCGGTGGAGCAGGGCGGCGACCCGGCCGCCTATCCGCTGCCCGGGCCGGTCCTCGGGGCGCCCGCCGCCCCGCCCGCCCCGGTGCCGCCGCCCGGGACGGAGCTCCGCTCGCTCGGCGAGGAGGCCCTGTCGGCGCTCTGGACGACGGTGGCGGCGGACCCCGGCCCGCTGGCCGCCGATCCGCTGCTCTACGCGCTCGCCCGCCCGGTCCCGGTGACGGCGGCGGTCGAGCGGCGGGACGACGCGCTGGCCAGGGCCTGGCGGGCCGCCGGACCGGCGGTGATCGAGGAGCCGGACCCGGCGGTGCGGGCGGCGGTGCTGCGTACCCGGCTGCTGGGCGGGGACACCGTCGCCGCGGCGGCCGCGGCCGTGCTGGCGCAGCTGCCAGGGCCCTGGGCCGGGCGCTGGGCCCGCTGGGAGGGCGTCGACCGGGACTGGCCGGGACCGGCGGTGGCGCTCACGGCCGGGGCGGGGCCCTACGCGGGGCAGGTGCTGGTGGCCGACCCGACGGGTTCGGTGCGGACCTTCGACGCCGCCACCGGCCGTCGCCTGGGCGCGGTGGTGGTGCCCGCGCCGCGCCCGTTGCGGGGGCTGGCGGTGACGGCGGGCGGTTCCGCGGTGCTGCTCGACGCCTGGGGGCGGCCGGAGCTGGTGGTGCCGGCCGAGCCCCGGCCCGGCCTGGAGCCGTACGGGCTGATGGCGGCGCTGGACGCGGTGGGCGCGGCCTCCGGGGACCTGAGCGCGGTGGCGGCGGTCGGCGGGTTGGCGGACTCCGCGCCGGCCCTCGGCGACGCGGCCGGCGCGGTGCACTGGTTCGAGGACGGCAAGGTGGTGAGCGAGCGGCTGCACCACGGGCCGGTGACGGCGCTGGCCGGTACCGCGCTGGGCGGCGGGCCGCTGGCCGATCCGGAGATCCCGCTGCTGGTGAGCGGCGGCTTCGACGGCGCGGTGCGGCTCTGGGGGCCGCGTTCGGCGCCCATGCCCGAGGCGTCCGACCGCCGGGGCTGTCCGGTGACGGCGGTGGCGGCCGGGGCGACGGCGGCCGGCCCGGTGGTGGCGGCGGCCTGGTCGGACGGGTTCGTCCGGGTGCGGGACCTGGGGACGGGCGGGGTGGTCGACCTGCGGACCGGCTCGGAGGTGTGGTCACTGGCGCTGGCCGGCACGCTGCTGCTGCTGGGCATGCCGGACGGTCTCGCGGCGGTGGACACCCGGCGCTGACCCGGCAGGCGCTGACCAGGCCCTGAGCCGGCGCTGACCAGGCCCTGAGCCGGCGCTGACCCGGCCCGACCTCGCGCGGAACCGGTACGCCGGACCCGCGCGCGTACCCCGTCCGGGAGGCTTTGATGCGGACGAACGGAATCCAATTTTCTTTAGCGAGAGTAATGACGTAGGCTAAACACCATGCCCGAGATGTCCGAGCAGGACCTCGCAGCCATCAGTCAGCTGCGGTCGTCCGCCATGCGCCTCTCCCGTCGACTGCGTCACCAGCGGGTCGAGGAGTCGCTCAGCCCCACCGAGATCGGGGTGCTGGGCACCCTCGCCCGCTGCGGGAAGGCCACACCGGGCGAGCTCGCCCGGAAGGAGCACGTGCAGCCGCCCTCGATGACCAGGATCGTCGCGATGCTGGAGGAGAAGGGCCTGGTGCGGCGGGAGCCGCACCCGGAGGACCGCCGCCAGGTGGTCGTCAGCAGTACCGAGGAGGCCGAGGCGATCCTGGCGGAGTCCCGCAGTCGCCGGAACGCCTGGCTCGCCGAACTCGCCGAGGGTCTCGACGAGGAGGAGTGGGCGAAGCTCCGCGAGGCCGCGCCCGTGCTCTACAAGCTGGCACATCTCTAGGCAGACCCATTCCGGTAGCCGCCGGGGACGAAGGAGGAACGCATTACCGCAGGACCGAGGACAGACACCAGGAGCGCGACGGCCGGAGCACCGGCTGCCGCGCCGCGAGGGGAGACCACTGTGACACCGCCGGCCGCCGCCACCGCAGCCGCCACCCGTATCCGGACCGACGAGCAGACCACCGACCCCGCCGCGGCGAGCGCCGCGGCTGCCGACGCCCAGGCACCCGCCCCGACGGGGCTGCCGGGCAACGGCGACGACGACCCCGACGAACGCACCGCGGCGGACGACCCCGCCGCTCCCGGCCGCAGCCGCGCGGCCACGTCCCCGAGGACGGCGGAATCGCCGGCCGGAGCCCGGTTCACCCGGCCCGGGGGGATGTTCAGCTCACTGAGCGTTCGCAACTACCGCTACTACTTCGCCGGCCAGGTGGTGTCCAACACCGGGACCTGGATGCAGCGCATCGCCCAGGACTGGCTGGTCCTGAGCCTCACCGGCAGCCCGCTCGCGGTCGGCATCACCACCGCGATGCAGTTCCTGCCGATGCTGCTGCTCGGCCTCTACGGCGGAGTGCTCGCCGACCGGCTGCCCAAGCGCAAGCTGTTGATCGGCACCCAGGGCGCGATGGGCCTGCTGGCCGCCGGACTCGCCGTGCTGACCGTGGCCGGTGTCGCGACCCCGTACTACGTCTACGCCTTCGCCCTGCTGCTCGGCCTGGTCACCGTGGTCGACAACCCGGCCCGGCAGGCCTTCGTCTCCGAGATGGTCGGCCCGAAGCACCTCGCCAACGCGGTCAGCCTGAACGCCGCCAACTTCCAGACCGCCCGGCTGGTCGGCCCCGCCGTCGCGGGCCTGCTGATCGCCGCGGTCGGCAGCGGCTGGGCGTTCGCGGTGAACGCGCTGTCCTTCGCCGCCGTCATCGGCGGACTGCTCGCCATGCGCGAGAGCGAACTGCGCCCGACCGAGCCGATCGCCCGGGAGAAGGGGCAGTTGCGGGAGGGGCTGCGCTACGTCAAGGAGCGGCCGGAGCTGTTCTGGCCGATGGTGCTGGCCGGCTTCATCGGCACCTTCGGCTTCAACTTCCCGACCCTGCTGTCCGGTTTCGCCACGGACTTCCACGTCGGCGCCGGGCAGTACGGCCTGCTGAACACCGCGATGGCGGTCGGTTCGCTGGCCGGGGCCCTGATCGCGGCCCGCCGGGGCGCGCCCAGGCTGCGCAGACTCGTCGGCGCCGCCCTCGGCTTCGGCGCGCTGGAGGTGCTGGCGGCGTTCGCGCCCGACTACTGGACCTTCGCGCTGCTGCTCATCCTGATCGGGGTGTTCGGGCTGAGCTTCAACACCTCGGTCAACGCCGCCCTGCAGCTGGGCACCGAGCCCGCGATGCGCGGCCGGGTGATGGGCCTGCTGGTGCTGGTCTTCACCGGCGGCACGCCGATCGGGGCGCCGATCGTGGGCTGGGTCACCGCCTCGTACGGGCCCCGGCTCGGGCTGCTGGCCTGCGGCCTGGTGTCGGCGCTGGCGGCCACCGTGGTCGGTCTGGTGCTGGCCCGCAGCGCGGAGCTGCGGCTGCGGCTGGACCTGCACCCGGGGCGCGGCGGCCGCATCGTCGCCCTGGTGCCGCGGCCGACGGTCGGCGCCAAGCCGGAACTGGCCACTGCCTGCTGACAGTGGAACAGGTCTGCCGACAGTAGGTCGGCCCCGTTGACAGCGGGTCGGCCCCGGAGCGCAGGACTGCGCTCCGGGGCCGACGGCCGGTCGGAGCCGGATCGGGCACAGCCGGCCGGATCGGGTCCGGATCGGTCAGAGCCGGATCGCCAGGATCTGCCCCTGCCAGAGCCCGGCCGGCTGCTCGACCTCGAAGGACTCGGTCTCGGTGAAGCCGAGCGCCCGGTACTGGCCGACCAGCTTGCGGTCGCCGCCGGCGAAGCAGTCCACCCGCAGCAGGCCGATGCCGCGTCGGCGCGCCTCGTCGCGGGCGTCGGCGATCAGCGCGGCGCCGATGCCGGAGCCCTTGCGGGTCCGGTCGGTCACCAGGTTGCGGATGTACAGCTCGGGTCCGTCCACCGGGGTGGCGTACTCGGGCCGCTCCTCGGACAGCACGCAGGAGCCGACGGTGCGGCCCTCGTCGTCGACCGCGAGCCGGATCAGGAACGGCTCACGGCCGTACCTGCCGATGTGCTCGACCCGGGCCGGGGTGCCGCTGAAGGAGTGGTCGCCCCACTGGCGGGTGCGGCCCTGGGCGGTGAGCCACGCCACGGCGCCGTCGAGCAGGGACAGGATGTCGGGGATGTCCTCGGGGCCCCCGTTGCGGATCTTCATGAAAACCGTTCTAGTCCAAACCGTCGCCCGGTGGAAGATGTCCCCATGAGGCTCTTCGTGGCGGTACTGCCTCCGGCGGAGGCGTTGCAGGACCTGGTCGACGCGGTGGCCCCGGTGCGCGGGCTGCCCGGGGCGGACCGGCTGCGCTGGACGGCGGTCGAGGGCTGGCACCTGACCCTGGCGTTCCTCGGCGAGGTGCCGGCCGAGCGGGTGCCGGAGCTGTCGGCCGGGCTGGCGGCGGTGGCGGCGGTGCATCCGGCCCACCCGTTGCGGCTGGCCGGGGCCGGCCGGTTCGGCGACAAGGTGCTCTGGGCCGGGGTGGAGGGCCGGTTGTGGGCACTGCGCGGGCTGGCCGAGGCGGTGGCCGGGGCCACCGCGGAGGTGGCCGGCGAGGCGGACGCGTTCAGCTTCCACCCCCATCTGACGCTGGCCAGGGCCGGGTCCTCACGGGGGCGGCGGCGCGCGGCGCAGCGGGCGGCCGCGGCGGAGCTGGACGGGCTGGCGAGGGCCCTGGAGGGGTACCGCGGGCCGGAGTGGGAGGCCGCCGAGCTGCATCTGATGCGGAGCGAGCAGGGTGTCGGCTCCGCCCACTACGGCTCCGTGGCCTCCTGGCCGTTGGCCCGCTGGGAGGGCTGAGCGGGACGGGCCGGTAAGAGACGGCCAGGTCAGGGCCAGATTCGCATGGCGTCCGCCGCGACCCGCTCCAGTTCGGCGCGGGTCGCGCCGTCGCGGGCGCGCTGCGACATGCCCTGGACCACGGCGGCGGTGAACTGCGCCAGGGCCGCCGGGTCCGTCCCGGCGGGCTCGTGACCGGCCGCGACGTCGGCGCGGATCAGTGACTCCAGGGCGCGGACGTTGGCGTTGCGCAGCTCCCGGACGGTCCCGGTCACCTCGGGCGAGGTGCAGTTGACGGTCGAGCTGATCAGCAGACAGCCCCACGGATGGTCGGGGTCGGTCGCCATGGCGGCGGCCTCGCGCAGCATCCGGGCCACGCCGGCCCGGGCGGTGGGCTCCTCGGCGAGCGCGCGGGTCGCATAGGCGCCGTGGCTCTCCCGGTAGCGGTCGACCGCCTCGCCGAAGAGGGCGCTCTTGTCGCCGAAGGCCGCGTAGAGGCTCGGCGGGCTGATGCCCATCGCGGTGGTGAGGTCGGCGACCGAGGTCGCCTCGTAGCCGCGTTCCCAGAACAGCCGCAGGGCCTGCTCCAGGGCGGCCTCACGGTCGAAGGAGCGCGGGCGGCCGCGCTTCGCGGTGGTGGTGGCCATGCGCCGATTCTATATCGCCCACTACAGAAACCGTGCTACGGTCCTTTCATTAGCGATCACTACAGAAATGGGTGCCGCCGGACCGGCGGTACCCGGAAGAAGGGGGCGGTCATGTCGAGGTTGACCGGGCGGACGGCGCTGGTGACGGGCGGCAGCCGGGGGATCGGGCGGGGGATCGCCGAGCGGCTGGCACACGAGGGAGCGCTGGTCGCGGTGCACGGGCGGGACCCGGAGGCGGCCGGACGGACCGCCAAGGAGATCGAGCGGGACGGCGGCCGGGCCTTTGCGGTCGCCGCCGAACTCGGCGTGCCCGGGGACGCCGAGGCGCTCTGGGCCGCCTTCGACGCCGGGCTGGCCGGGTACGACGGCGGCCACGGGCTGGACATCCTGGTGAACAACGCCGGGATCGGGCAGCCAGGGCGGATCCACGAGGTGGACGAGGCCGCCTACGACCGGGTCTTCGCCGTCAACACGCGGGCGCCGTTCTTCGTCGTCCGGCACGGCCTGGACCGGCTGCGCGACGGCGGGCGGATCGTCAACGTCTCCTCGGGTGTCACCCGGGTGGCGTTCCCGGAGGCCGTCGCCTACGCGATGACCAAGGGGGCGCTGAACACCCTGACGCTGACCCTCGCCCAGGAGCTGGGGCCGCGCGGGATCACCGTCAACGCGGTGCTGCCGGGCATCGTGGCCACCGACATCAATCCCTGGCTGGCGGACCCGTCGGCGCGGGCCCGGGCGTCCTCGTACTCGGTCTTCGACCGGGTCGCCGAGCCGGCCGACGTGGCGGACGTGGTGGCCTTCCTGGCCTCGGACGACGCCCGCTGGGTCACCGGCCAGAACCTGGACGCCAGCGGCGGATCCAACCTCGGCGTCTGAGCCCGGGCGGGCCGGGGGTACGCTCGTTGACCGTGGATCCCAAGACTCGCATGCGAATCGTGACCGGCGCGCTCGTCCTGCTGCTGGTGATCGTGCTGGCCAGCTCGTTGGTCAACCGGTAGCCGCCGGGGCCGGCGAAGACGGAAAGGGCCACCGCCCGGAGGCGGTGGCCCTTCACTCGTGGGCGTGCGGTCGGGTCAGAGCCGCTCGACCACGTAGTCGATGCAGACCGTGAGCGCCTCGACGTCGGCCGGCTCGATCGCCGGGAACATCGCGACCCGCAGCTGGTTGCGGCCGAGCTTGCGGTACGGCTCGGTGTCGACGATGCCGTTGGCGCGCAGCGCCTTGGCGACGGCGGCGGCGTCCACCGAGCCGTCGAGGTCGATCGTGCCGACGACCTGGGAGCGCTCGGCCGGGTTCGCCACGAACGGGTTGGCGAACGAGGACTTCTCGGCCCAGCCGTACAGCCGGGACGCGGAATCAGCCGTACGGGCGACGGCCCAGTCGAGCCCGCCGTTGCCGTTCATCCACTCCAGCTGGTCGGCCAGCAGGAAGAGGGTGGCGATGGACGGGGTGTTGTAGGTCTGGTCCTTCGACGAGTTGTCGATGGCCGTCGGCAGGTCGAAGAACGGCGGGATGTACCGGCCGGAGCCGGCGATCTCGGCGGCGCGCTCCAGGGCGGCCGGGGAGAACGACGCCAGCCACAGGCCGCCCTCGGAGGCGAAGGACTTCTGCGGGGCGAAGTAGTAGACGTCGGTCTCGGTGATGTCCACCGGCAGGCCGCCGGCGCCCGAGGTGGCGTCGACCAGCACCAGCGAGCCCTGGTCGGCGCCGGCCGGGCGGGCGATCGGCATCGCGACGCCGGTGGAAGTCTCGTTGTGGGTGAGGCCGTAGACGTCCACCCCGGCCTCGGCGACCGGGAGCGGGTGGGTGCCGGGGGCGGTCTTGATCACGCTCGGCTCGGCCAGCCAGGGCGCGGCCTTCACGGAGGAGGCGAACTTGGAGGAGAACTCGCCGAAGTCGAGGTGCTGGGACTTCTCGCGCACCAGGCCGAAGGCCGCGATGTCCCAGAAGGCGGTGGACCCGCCGTTGCCGAGTACCACCTGGTATCCCTCGGGCAGGGAGAACAGGCTGCTCACGCCCTCGCGCACACGCTTGACCAGGTTCTTCACCGGGGCCTGGCGGTGGGAGGTGCCGAGCAGGGAGGTCTCGGTGGCGGCGAGGGCACTCAGGGCCTCGGGGCGCACCTTGGAGGGGCCACAGCCGAAACGGCCGTCGGCGGGCTTGATGTCAGCGGGGATCTGGATCTGAGCCACGCGCCGCAGCCTACCGGCCGGGGCACCCGCGGTTCGACGCCCGTCCGCCCGCTGAGATGTCCCCGACCCGCCCGCGAGCTGCGGAAACAGCGGGTCCGGTCGGTATCCGGACCCGCTGTCGGGCGAGCTACGACGGGCGAGCTGCGACGGGTGAGCCGCGTCGGGTGAGCCGCGTCGGGTGAGCCGCGAGGTGGGTGTCAGTCGGCGATGGCCTCGAAGCCCTCGATGTCGCGGGGGCTGCGCGGGCCGGGGCCGATGTAGCGCGCGGCGGGGCGCACGAGGCGGCCGGTGCGCTTCTGCTCCAGGATGTGCGCCGACCAGCCGGCCGTCCGGGCGCAGGTGAACATCGAGGTGAACATGTGCGCCGGGACCTCGGCGAAGTCCAGCATGATGGCGGCCCAGAACTCGACGTTGGTGGCCAGCACGCGGTCGGGGCGGCGGTTGTGCAGCTCCTCCAGCGCGGCCTTCTCCAGCGCCTCGGCGACCTCGAAGCGCGGCGCGCCGAGCTCCTTGGCCGTGCGGCGCAGCACGCGGGCGCGCGGGTCCTCGGCGCGGTAGACGCGGTGGCCGAAGCCCATCAGGCGCTCGCCCTTGTCCAGGGCGTTCTTGACCCAGGCGGTCGCGTCGCCGGTGCGCTCGATCTCCTCGATCATGCCGAGCACGCGGGACGGCGCGCCGCCGTGCAGCGGGCCGGACATCGCGCCGACGGCGCCGGAGAGGGCGGCCGCGACATCGGCGCCGGTGGAGGCGATGACCCGGGCGGTGAACGTGGAGGCGTTCATGCCGTGCTCGGCGGCGGAGGTCCAGTAGGCGTCGATGGCCTTGACGTGCTTGGGGTCCGGCTCGCCGCGCCAGCGGATCATGAACCGCTCGACCACGGTCTCGGCCTTGTCGATCTCGCTCTGCGGGACCATCGGCAGGCCCTGGCCGCGGGCGGACTGGGCGACGTACGAGAGCGCCATGACGGCGGCGCGGGCGAGGTCGTCGCGGGCCTGCTCGGCGTCGATGTCGAGGAGCGGCTTGAGGCCCCAGACCGGGGCGAGCATGGCGAGGGCGGACTGCACGTCGACCCGGATGTCGCCGGAGTGCACGGGGATCGGGAACGGCTCGGCGGCCGGCAGGCCGGGGTTGAACTTGCCGTCGACCAGCAGGCCCCAGACATGACCGAAGGAGACATTGCCAACCAGGTCGTCGATGTCGACGCCTCGGTACCGCAGGGCGCCGCCTTCGCGGTCGGGTTCGGCGATCTCACTCTCGAAAGCGACGACGCCTTCGAGCCCGGGTACGAAGTCGGACATGCACGGCTCCTTCAGTTCTGCGATCGGCGGACCTCCGTGGTGGGGAGGCACACCAGTGACCGAATGGTGGTTGGCACTCGGTGCCAGGGTGACAGGCACGGGGTGCATTGCGCCATACACCACCATGGTGATGTTTCCCTAGGGCCCGCTTGACTTTTCGCCCGAGGGCCGGTCGTGCCCGGGAAATCTCCGGAACCAAGGGTGCGGTTCGGGACAAATCACCGTACGACGGGCAGCCAAGCGGTGGCGAGTCACCTTATCTCCCACCGGGGTTTGTCCGGAGGTAGCGGTGCCGGTTGCTTGTCGTACGGGATGATGTTGGCGTGCAGACCCCGGACCGCGCCCAGTCGACGCCCCTGCCCCCCGCCACCCGGATCCTGGCCGACGAGGCCCGACCCGGGCCGGACCTCGCCGTGATGCGCAAGCACTACACGCACGAGGGCCTGGTCGAGGAGGACCTCGCCGCCGAGCCGATGGGCCAGTTCACCCGGTGGTTCCACGACGCGGACGAGGCCGGGGTGGCGGAGCCCAACGCGATGGTGCTCTCCACCGCCGACGCCGAGGGACGGCCCAGCTCGCGGACGGTGCTGCTCAAGGGGTTCGACGCCCGCGGCTTTGTCTTCTTCACCAACTACGGCTCCCGCAAGGGCACCGAACTCGCCGCCAACCCGTACGGGGCACTGCTCTTCCCGTGGGTCGCGCTGGCCCGCCAGGTGATCGTCCAGGGCCGGGTGGAGAAGGTCGGCCGGGACGAGACCGCCGCCTACTTCCGCACCCGCCCGCACGGCTCCCAACTCGGCGCCTGGGCCAGCGAGCAGTCCAGCCCGGTCGCCTCCCGAGAGGTGCTGGAGCAGCGCTACGCGGAGCTGGAGCGGCGCTACCCGGAGGGCGAGGGGGTGCCGGTGCCGCCGTTCTGGGGCGGGTACCGGGTGGTGCCGGAGAGCGTGGAGTTCTGGCAGGGGCGGGAGAACCGGCTGCACGACCGGCTGCGCTACCTCGTCGACCCGGCTGCCCCGGCGGGCTGGCGGGTGGAGCGGCTCTGCCCGTGAGTCCGGCCGGTCTCTGCCCGTGCACGGGATCGGGGCCTGCCCGTGCGCCGGGTCGGACCGTGCCCGCGGGGGCGGGTCGGGTCCTGGCCGTGCACCGGGTCGGCCGTGCCCGCGGTGGCGGGTCCGGGCGTGCCCGTGCGCGCGCCGGTCCGGGCGGTGCCCGTACGTCCCCGACCAGGCCCGTAACCCCACGGGGTCGCACTTGTGACGACACCACGACACCTTCCTCCGCGCACCGGCTGACCTTGCGTCAGCCCGCCAGTAAGGTGGGGACGTTCACCGGCTCGGTGGGGGGTAGTTGGGTGCGGCCGTACTTCTTCTTCAGCTACGCGCGGCGGGACCACCTGGCCGGAGGTGCCTTCGTCGACCAGTTCTTCACCGACCTGCGGGACGAACTGGCGCGGATCGAGCCGGAGGCCGGTCCGGGCGAACTGGCCTACCGGGACACCGAACGGCTGCGGATCGGCGACGACTGGGAGCGGCAGCTCTCCCGGATGCTCGGCGCCAGCCGCACCATGGTCGCCCTCTACTCGCCCGCCTACTTCGCCAGCCCCTACTGCGGCAAGGAGTGGACCGCCTTCGACTACCGGACGCGGAGCCACGAGGAGCAGACCGGGGAGAGCGTCCCGGCCCTCATCCCCGTCCTGTGGGAGCCGCCGCCGGAGGAGCTGCCCGCCGAGGTCCTGCGGATCCAGTACATGCAGCACGACTTCGGCGCCGAGTACGCCACCGGCGGGCTGCGCCACCTGCTGCGGACCGACCCGCAGGGCATGGCGTACCGCAAGGTGGTGCGGGTGATCGCCGAGCGGATCCGGGAGGCCGCCTCCTGGCGGGTCGCCGAGCTGCGGGACCTCGACCTCGGGCAGGTGGAGGGCTGCTTCCCGGTGGAGGAGGTCGCCCCGGTCGCCACCCGCAGCAGCCTGGTCCGGCTCTTCGTCGCCGCCGGGCGGGCCGGCGACCCGCCCGCCGTGGTGTGGGCGGTCGGGACGGGCGGCGCGGTCAACGGCGAGTGGTTCCCGGCGCAGCGCTCCGAGGCGGACGGCGTACGGGCGGACGGTGCTCGGACGGACGGTGTTTGGGCGGACGGCGTTCGGACGGACGGCGCGAGCGGCCGGGGCGCGGCGGGCGGGGGTCTCGCGAACGGCGGTCCGGCCGGCCCGGACGGGCCCTACCAAGGCGGCTGGTACGGGGCGCACCCGCGCGACTGGGCGCCCTACCACCCGCCCCGGCTGCCCTCGTTGGCGGTCCAGGCCCAGCAGGTGATCACCCGGGCCGGGCACAGCACCAGCCTGGAGACCGTCGGCCCGGACCTCGCCGACGCGCTCGACCGGGCCCGGGAGAACAACGAGGTCAGCGTCCTGCTGGTGGACCCCTGGGCGGCCGGCGCCGAGCCCTTCCGGCAGGCGCTGCGCGACTTCGACCGGCAGAACCACCCGGTCACCGCCGTCCTGCTGCCCGACAGCACCGACGACCCGCCGGCCGGTCCGGCGCGCGCCCGGCTCTGGGAGGGGGTGCGCGAGGTGTTCGCGCGCACCTGGTTGCACCGGTCCGGGCCCGAGCCGCTCTTTCGCATCCACATCCGGCGGGAACGATTCGAGCGTGAGCTGCTCTCGACCGTGACCGTCGCCCAGAACCGCCTGCTCGACCAGCTGGACGACGACCCGGTCGCCGCCCGGGCCCAGTTCGGGCTCGGTCCGGACCCGCGACCGATGCCCGGCCTCACCATCCCGGCCTGGCCGCCCGTTCCGCCGGCGCCGCCCGTTTCGCCGGGCCCGCCCGTCCCGCGCCCGGGGAACGCCCCCGGGACGGGGGCCGGTACCGGAGCGGGGGCCGGAGCGGGCACCGGCGCCGGGGCCGGACCGGGGCCGAGGGGTGCCCTGCGCGAGGAGACCGTGCCCCTGACCAACCGGGCGCCCAGTGAAGGAGAAGCGGACCGATGAGCCTTGAGCACGCCGCCCTCGCGGACCACGGGTCCGCGGCCCTCGCGACCCCCGGCACCGGCACGGTCGTGACCTTCTACTCCTTCAAGGGCGGCACCGGCCGCACCATGGCGCTCGCCAACCTGGGCTGGATCCTGGCCAGCCAGGGACTGCGCGTGCTGGTGGTGGACTGGGACCTGGAGGCCCCGGGCCTGCACCGCTACTACCACCCGCTGCTGGTCGACCCCGAACTCCACGGCACCGACGGGCTGATCGACATGCTCCGGGCCTACGTCGACGAGGCGCTGCCCGGTCCGGACCGCCGCGGCCCGGGCCCGGACCCCCGGGAGTGGCTGTCCGTGCCCGGCCGGCTGGAGCAGTACCTGTGCGGCCTGGCCCTCGACCTCCCGGACGGCGGCAAGCTCGACCTCATGCCCGCCGGCCGGCAGAACGCCGCCTACTCGGCCGCCGTCACCAGCTTCAACTGGCGCAGCTTCTACACCCGCGCCGACATCCGCGGCGCGGAGTTCCTGTACGCGCTGCGCGAGCAGTGGACCCGCAGCTACGACTACGTGCTGATCGACAGCAGGACCGGGGTCAGCGACACCTCGGGCATCTGCACCGTGCTGATGCCCGACACGGTCGTCGACTGCTTCACGCTCGGCGCCCAGAGCATTCGCGGCGGCGTCGACGCGGCCCGTGCCATCGTCGACGCCGACGAGCGCGAGATCCGCGTGCTGCCCGTCCCGATGCGGGTCGAGGACGCCGAACGCGCCGGACTGGCGGCCGGGCGCGACCTCGCCCACGACGCCTTCGACCCCTACCTGGAGCGCTGGCTGAGCCCCGAGCGGAGAGCCGACTACTGGCGCGACGTCGAGGTGCCGTACAAGCCGTTCTACGCCTACGAGGAGGTGCCGGCCACCATCGTCGACCGGCCGCAGCAGGGCCGAAGCCTGCTCGCCGCCTTCGAACGGCTGGCCGCCTGGCTCACCGACGGCCGGGTCAGCGCCCTGCGCCCGCTGCCCGACCTGGCCCGCCGCCGTCTGTACGCCGCCTATCTGCGCACCGGCCGCACCCGCTCCCGCCAGGTGCACGTAAGCTACGCCCCCAAGGACCGGGTGTGGGCGGAGTGGATCTCCGAGACCCTGCGCGGCTTCGGCTACCTGGTCAGCCTGCACAGCGCCGCCGTCCCGCTCGAACCCGGGCCGGCCCACGGCGCCGCGCTGCCCGAGGCCGCCGGACCGCTGGACGGCGACGGCCGGCTGCTCGCCCTGCTCACTCCCGAGTACACCGCCCTGCCGCGCGCCCGCGAGATCTGGCGCAGACTCACCGGCCAGGGTCCGGTGGGCGACTCCGGCGGCCTGCTCGCCGTTCGGCTCGGCGGGGCGGAGGGCATGGAGCCGCCGCAGTTCGCCGGACACCGGGCGCTGGACCTCGCGCTCGGCTCCGCGGAGCAGGCCGAGGCCCAGCTGTTCGAGCTGATCGGCCCGGCGCCCGGCGCCGGGCGCTGGATGGAGACCGGCGGGGTTGGAGGTACTGGCGGGACCGGCGAGACCGCCGTGCCGCACCCGGCCCGGTTCCCGGACGGCCGGCCCTCGCTCCAGGAACTGCCGCCCCGGCTACCCACCTTCACCGGCCGGATGCGCCTGCTGGAGGCCGTCCGCGACGGCTTCACGGCCGACAGCGCCGCCGCGCCCGTCCAGGTGCTCTACGGCATCGGCGGGGTCGGCAAGTCCCAGGCCGCGATCGAGTACGCGCACCGCTTCGCGGCCGGCTACGACGTGCTGTGGTGGGTCCCGGCCCAGCAGCCGGCGGTGATCCCGCAGAAGCTCGCCGAACTCGCCCCCGGCCTCGGCCTGGAGACCGACGGCGACGTCACCCGGACGGCCCGCGCCGTCCTCGACGCGCTCGCCAGCGGCCGGCCGTACCACCGCTGGCTGCTGCTCTTCGACAACGCCGAGGATCCCGAGCTGCTGGACCCCTGGCTGCCCGCCGCCGGACCGGGCGGCCACGTCCTGGTCACCTCCCGCGACCGGCGCTGGGCCCGCCGCCCGGGCCGCACCGAGGTCGAGGTGTTCGACCGGGCGGAGAGCGTCGAACTCGTCCGGCACTTCAACACCGGGGTCGAGCGGGCCGACGCCGAGCGGATCGCCGAACTCCTCGGCGACCTGCCGCTCGCCGTGGGCCAGGCCGCCGCCTGGCTCCAGGAGACGCCGATGCCGGCCGCCACGTACGCGGACCTGCTCGACGAGACGCTCACCGACATCCTGGACCGCTCCGTGCGGGGGGCGCCGGTGGCGGTGGCGGCGGAGGAGGAGACCGGCGGGCAGGACGTCACCGCGGAGGGCGCCACCGTCACCGCCACCGCCGCCACTTGGCGGATCGCCGGTTCCGACCTGCGCCGGATCAACGCCCCGGCCGCCCGGCTGCTGGAGGTCTGCGGCTTCCTCGGCCCGGAGGCCATTCCGATCTCGCTGCTGTACAGCCCGCCGGTGATCGAGGCGATCGGGCTCGCCCCGGACACCTCCGACCAGCGGCTCGCGGTCGGCGAGATCCTGCGGACCGTCAACCAGTTCAATCTCGCCCGCTACGACCACACGGCCGGAACGCTGGTCGTGCACCGGATCGTCCAGGCCCTGCTGCGCGAGCAGGTCGGCGAGGCCGACCGGGTCCGGGTCCGCGGCGCGGCGCACCGCGCGCTGGCACTCGCCGACCCCGGCGACCCGGACGCGCCGCACAACTGGTTGCGCTACGCCGAACTGCTGCCCCACCTGTGGCCGTCGGGGGCGGTCGACTCCACCGACCCGGCGATCCGGCAGTGGATCGTCAACTCGGTCCGCTACCTGTGGCAGCGCAGCCTGCACGACGCCGGTCGGGAGCTGGCCGAACGGGTGCTGGCACGGTGGCGCGAGGCGGGGCCGCAAGGCGTCGAGGCCGATGTCAAGGTCCAGCTGCTGCGGGTCCAGCTCGGCAACATCCAGCGCACCCAGGGGCTGGTCCGGGAGGCGTACGAGACGGACCGGGACGCGTTCGAGCGGCTGACGGACCTGCGGGGGCGGGAGCACCGGGACACCTTCCCGGCCGCCACCAGCCTGGGCGGGGACCTCCGGCACCTGGGCCGCTACCGGGAGGCGCGCGAACTGGACGAAGGGACCATGGCCGCCGCGCGGCGGGTGCTCGGAGCGGACCATCCGCGCACCCTGATGGCGGAGAACAACCTGGCCGTCTCCATCATGCTGACGGGGGACTTCGCCGAGGCACTGGCCATCCACGAGGGGCTCTACCTGCGGAAGCTGGAGGTCTTCGGCAAGCGCAGCCCGTACACGATCCTCGGCGGCGTGGTCTACGGGCACGTGCTGGGTGAGGTGGGGCGGCTGGACGAGGCCCTGGACCGCCTGGACAAGGCCGTGCGGCGGAGCCGCCAGGTGCTCGGCGAGGAGCACGACGAGACCATGCGCGCCCGTAGGTACCGAAGTGTCGTCCTGCGCCGGCTGGGCCGTTTACCGACCGCGCTGGCCGATGCCGAGGACGTCTACCAGCGGCTGGTGGAACGGTACGGCCCGGACCACCCGGGCGCCGCCTCCGCCGCGGCGAGCCTGGCCTCGGTGCTGGGAGTGCTCGGGGACACCGGACGGGCCGTCGAGCTCGCCGAGGAGGCGTACCTCTACCACCGCGACCATCTCGGGGCAGGGCACCCCGCGGAGCGTGTGGCGGCGGGCAACCTCGCCGTGGCGCTCCGCCGGGCCGGGCAGATCGCGGAGGCCGAGGCGCTCTCCGGCAAGGTGCTGGACGACCTGTGGGTGGCGCTCGGGGAGCGCCACCCGTACGTCGGGGTGGCCCGGCTCAACCGGGCCAACGACCTGGCCCGCACCGGCAGGTACGCCGAGGCGTTGTCCCAGGCCGAGGCGGCCGCGACGCTGCTCACCGAGCGGTTCGGCCCGGATCATCCGGACGCCCTGGCGGCCTCCGCCAACGTCGTCCTGGCGCTGACCGCCGTCGGTGAGACGGCGCGGGCGGCCGAACTGCGGGTGCGGACGCTCTTCCGCGCGAGGGCGTTGCCGTACCTGGTCGGAGGCCATCCGCTTGCCGAGGCGATCCGGGTGGGCGAGTGGCTGGAGGTGGAGACCGAGATGCCGCTGGTGTGACGGGTGGTGGTCGCTTCGCCCTTCCGGCCATGGGAAGCGAACAGGGAGCGGATCAATGGAATCGCAGATCGTGAAGGAACCGGCGGACGGGCAGGGCCGGGTTGCCGAGCGGCCCGCTCTGGCCGAGTTGGCGAGGCTCGACCCGGGTGAACTGGCCCGACAGCTGGAGTTGGCCCTACCAGGGGCGGGCGCCCGATCGGTGGCCTCGTTCAATTCGGCTGTCTGACGAAGTGATTAGTAGGCGTCGGATGCTGGAAATGTCCGGTCATGAGCCCTCATCCGCCGCCGATCACGCAGTTCGTCCTGAAGGTCCACAGCCGGTGCGACCTCGCCTGCGACCACTGCTACGTGTACGAGCACGCCGACACCGGCTGGCGGTCCAGACCGCGTGTCGCCGGGGAGGCCGTGCTGGCACGGGTCGCGGAGCGGATCGGGGAGCACGCGGCCGCGCACGGGCTGACCGCCGTCCGGGTCGTCCTGCACGGGGGTGAGCCGCTGCTGGCCGGGCCGGAGGTGTTCCGGCGGGCGGCCGGGCTGCTGCGGGCGGCGCTGCCCGAGGTGTGCGAGCTGGACCTGCGGGTGCACACCAACGGCGTCCGGCTGGACGAGGCGTACTGCGAGCTGTTCGACGAGTTGGGCGTCCGGGTCGGCATCTCGCTGGACGGGGACCGGGCCGCCAACGACCGGCACCGCCGGTTCGCGGACGGCAGGTCGAGCCATCCGCAGGTGCTGCGGGCCGTCGGGCTGCTGCGCGAACCGAGGTTCCGGCACCTGTACGCGGGGCTGCTCTGCACCGTCGACGTGGCGAACGACCCGGTGGCCGTGTACCGGGCGCTCGCCGAACTGGAGCCCCCGGCCGTCGACTTCCTGCTCCCGCACGCCACCTGGGAACGGCCGCCGGAACGCCCGCCCGGTGCTGGCGCGACGCCGTACGCCGACTGGCTGCTGACCGTGCACGAGCGGTGGGAGGCGGACGGCCGCCCGTTCGCCGTCCGGACCTTCGACTCGGTGCACCGGACGCTGTCGGGGCTGCCGGGCCTGGGCGAGGCGCTCGGGCTGGAGCCGGTGGACCTGGTGGTGCTGGAGACGGACGGGACGTACGAGCAGGCGGACAGCCTGAAAACCGCGTACGACGGCGCGCCCGGGACCGGGATGGACGTCTTCCGGCACAGCCTCGACGAGGTGGCCGGGCACCCGGGCATGGCGGCGAGGCAGTCGGGCCTGGACGGGCTGAGCGCGGAGTGCCGGGCCTGTCCGGTGGTGCGGTCCTGCGGGGGCGGGCTGTACGCGCACCGGTACCGGGAGGGGACGTTCGACCACCCCTCGGTGTACTGCGCCGACCTGAGGGCGCTGATCGACGGCCTGGCCGCTCGCGCGGGGACCGTCCGGCGTCCGGCCGCGCCGACGGTCGATCTTGCCGGGCCGGACCTTACGGACGAGCAACTGGAGGAACTGGCGATCGGATTGGGTGGGCCGGAGACCGTCCGTGCGCTGGCCAGGTCCCAACTTGCGCTCACCCGCACGATGCTGGCCGCCGTGCACGGATCCTCCGGGTTGGCGCGTTCGGAGGCGTGGGAGCTGCTGGCGGAGCTGGACGCCACCGAACCGGCCGCCGTGGACGCGGTGTTCGCCCACCCGTACGTCCGGGCGTGGGCCGCGCATCGGCTGAGCGGCGATCCGGGGGCGGGCCTGGGCACGCTGGCCGAACTGGCGGCGGCTGCGGCGGTGCGGGCGGGGCGGGGGGACAGCGTGGCGGTGCCGGTCCGGGACGGGGTGCTGCACCTGCCGACGCTGGGGCGGTTGGTGCTGGGCGGGGGCGTGCGGGAGGCGCGGGTCACCGGCGGGCGGGCCGGCTGGACGGCGCGCATGGATGACGGTGCGGTCGCCGGTTCGGGTGACCCGCGCTGGCAAGCGCTCCGGAGGGCCGGGAGGGGGATCGCGCTGGAAGACGTGGACCCGCAGCGGGGGGTGCACCGGTGGCCGGTGGAGGAGCGGTTGGCCGAGGCCGAGTTCCGGCGCTGGGCCGGGGAGCTTGAGGAGGCGGCGGACCTGCTCGACGCGGACGTGCCCGAGTACGCGGCCGGCCTGTGGGCCGGATTGAGCACGGTCACGCCGTTGCGGCGGAGATCGGACGGGCGCGACGTAAGCTCCGCCGCCCGCCAGGCTTTCGGCGCGGTCGCGATCGCGCGCCCGGGCAGTGCGGAGACGCTGGCGTTGCTGTTGGTGCACGAGTTCCAGCACGTGAAGCTGGGGGCGGTGTTGGACCGGGAGGAGCTGTACGACCGGGAGGATACGAGGCTGTTCGAGGCGTTCGGCCTGACGCCGAGACCGATCGGTTCGCTGTTCCAGGCGGTGTACGCGCATCTCGCGGTGACGGCATTCTGGGGCACCCGCGCCGGGAGGGGGACGGAGTCGGCCCGGTCACGCTTCGCGCATTGGCGCGCGCTGACGGACGAAGCCGTGGATCTGCTGGCCGACAGTGGAGCGTTGACCCCGTTGGGGAAGCGATTTGCTGACGGGGCAAGGGCATCGGTGGATGCCTGGTTGCGGACCGCCGGGGGGTGACACGAGGCCCGGGGCTGCTCCCGCGCCGACGCGGGAGCAGCCCGAGGAGTGGTGCTCCTGCAGCGGACGTGCAGCGCCGGATGGGATCAGTCAGTTCATACCGTCATCACACAGACGAAGCCGAGGTCGGTCAGCCCCTCGGCCTGACACAGCCGGTCGGAGGCGCCGCCGGCGGTGGTCTGCAGCAGCTGGTAGTCAGCGCCATTGGTGCTGCCCCAGTGCATGGCAGCGCGCCACAGCCGTCGGCCGAGGCCGAGTCCTCGGTACTCGGGCAGCACGCCGAAGTACTGCGGCAGCAGCCGGGCCTTGCCGATCGGGTCGGGCATGGTCTCCAACGGGCCGATGGCGCCGACCACTCGGTTGTCGCGGACGGCGGTCATGACGGGGCCGACGCTCTCGATGCGGGAATGGAGGAAGGCGAAGCCTTCGTCGGCCAGCTTGTCGGCGAAGGCACCGAAGGTGGTACGCACGGGCTCGGGAAGAGCGTCCAGGTGCTCGATCCCTTCGACGGCCGGTGCAGGGCCGTCGAAGGTACGGAGCTGGACGCGGGTGGATGCGGCCACGGGGTCGGGGTCGCTCTGGAACCAGACCACGCGGGCTGTGGTGGCGCGGTGGGCAATGGCGAGCCTGGCGGCTGCCTCCACGGCTTCGGGTCGGTGCTCGGGGGCGCCGTAGAGGTGGACTCGCAGCCCTCCTCGGCCTGTGAGAGTGGGGATCAGGGTGCGAACCCGGTCCTGGTGCATGTCGTCGACCAGGAGGTGTTCGTCCTTGCGCTCGGACCAGCGGCGGTCCTTGTCGTGGGTCAGGAACTCGCCGCTCCCGGAGACCGAGACGATGGCGTCGAGCAGGCCGGCGCTGATGGCGTCGGGGTGCAGAGGACCGAGTGTCGGTAGGTACGGCACGGACATCACGGGGTGCAGCAGGTCCCAGGACAGCTCCATGCCCGCACCCTACTCGCCCGGCAGACAGGGCTCAGGCCCCGGCGCGGAGAGCGCCGGGGCCTGAGCGGAAGGGACCGGGTCCGGTCAGTGGGGGTTGTCGTCGCCCGCGTTGCACGAGCACTTCACGCTGTCCATCACGTCATCCAGGTCGGTGACCGGGACGATCTCGGTGACGGGCACGCCGCCGGCCAGGACCGGCCGGGTCAGGTAGGGCAGGCGCGGGGCCGGGCCGTCGTCCGGAAAGGGGCGGCGGGGGCTGAGTTCGACAGCGACAGCGGTCATTTGCTTCACCCTGCTTTCTTGATTCCGTGCTGGCAGTAGGAACCGAGTGGTGCCTTCGCCTCCTGGTAGTGCTTGGCCAGCGGTCGGCACACGGTGCACGTGCCGGACAGCTGGCAGCCTGTGCAGCCACCGGTGCGAAGCATGAGGCGGTCGGCGATGGCGCCGAGCCGGGCGAGGCCGTCGATCCCTTCGGAGGGGAGGCTGATCTGGTCGTCACGGCCGATCTTGCAGATGGACACCAGCCCGTGCGGGTCGGTGTGGAAGAAGGTGTGGCCCGCGTTGCAGCCGCCGAAGGGCTTGCGTAGTCGCAGGTGCTCCTTGGACTGGGCGGTCAGCGACTCCGCGCCGCCGTAGATCGTGGGCGTCATGTTGGTGAAGACGTTGTACTCCAACCCCCAGCCCTGGCACAGGTCGATCATGGACTGCTCCTCGGCGGCGTTGTCCTCGGTGACGATGACGCTCATCCGCAGCGGCAGCCGGGCGCGGCGGGCGGCGTTCATGCCCTGCACGAACACGTCCCAAGCTCCCTGGCGCTGGGTCAGCTCGTCGTAGCTGGCCTTGGTGGCGCCGTACATCGACACCGTGACCCGGTAGGGCGGGCACTCGCGGAAGAGGTCCAGCAGGTTCTGGCGCCACAGCAGTGAGGCGTTGGTGGAGACGGTGATCATCATGCCGAGGCTGTACGCGGCTCGGTAGGAGGCGATGAAGTCCTTGTCCACGGTGGGTTCACCGCCGGTGATCTGCAGCCACAGCACTCCGGCCTCCGCCATGATCTGCAGGCACTGGAGCTTGTCCGCGAGTGGCATACCGGAGTTGACCTTGAGCCCGAGGTAGCAGTGCTTGCACTTGTAGTTGCAGCCCAGGTTGATCTCCCAGCTGGCCCGCGAGTATCCCCACGCGGAGGGCCGACGGACCAGGAGGTAACCGCCGAGCGGTCCGGTGGGGTCCAGGTCGGGCCACTGTCCGCGGACGGCGTCCACGAGCCAGGCCGGGCCGGAACCGGCGCCGTCGTGGGCGCGTAGTTCCTCGTAGCGATGGGCCGGGAGCATGAAGCCACCTCGGGCGCCGGGCCGTACGAGCAGGTGGTCCTCCAGGAACGGGCTGGCGATCAGGCTGTGCATCGATGATCCCCTTTTCCACGGGCGAAGGATTTGCGGCGGTGGAACCACCTTGGCTGGTGGTGTGTCGCCGAACCAGCTTCGCGTCCTATAGGTCGGCCCTATATTTCGAAGGGTGGCCGAGGAGTTGGATGTGTGGACCCACCCGGATCTGCGAGCCGCGGTGGTGGCCGGGGACTGGTCGGCGGTCCTCAAGAGGTGGCGGGCGCTGACCCGCAGCAGTCAGAGCAAGCTCGGCGCTCTGGTCGGGCTCGCCCAGCCGGATGTGTCGGCGATCGAGAACCGGCGCCGGGAGGTGACATCGATCGAGGTGCGCCAGCGGATCGTCACCGGGTTGGGCGTCCCGGCGGAGCTGCTGACCGGACGGGTCGAGGAGTTGCCACTTCCCTCGCTGGTGTTGCCCGGGGTCGTGAGCGACCCCGAGTCGGACCGGCTGGTCAGGGTACGCGGCGGGATGCGGCTGGACGCCACGTCGCTGGACGCGGTGGAACGGTTGCTCGCCGAACACCGGCGGGCCGAGGACACCCTCGGGGCACGAGTCATGAACGGCGTGGTCACCGCGCAGTTCACTCAGGTGGCCACGTTCTACGACCAGGCGCGCGGACCGCTGGCCGACCGCCTGGTGAAGATTCTCGCCGAGTACGCGCAGTTCCTGGCGTGGCTGGCGCAGGACCAGGACAACGCCCCGGTGGCGCTCGGCTGGTTCGACCGCTCCTACGACTGGGCGCTGGAGTCCGGCTACGGTGACATGGCGGCGACCACCATGAGCATGAAGGCCCACCTGGCCTGGTCACAGGGCAACGGCCGTCGCTGCACCCGGCTCGGGGAGGCCGCGGCGGCCACACAGGGTGCGAGTGCGGCAACCAGGGCCATGGCGCTGCAGATGGCCGGCCGCGGACACGCCTTGGACGGTGACGCCGAGAACGCCTACCGGCGTTTGGACGAGGCCCAGCGGATCATCACCGGCATCACCGACGCCCCGCCCTGGCTGTACTTCTACGGCGAATCCTGGTTCGCCGCCCAGCGTGGCATGGCCGAGCTGCACCTGCGGCGGTGGTCCGGCGCGGCGGACAGTCTTCGGGAAGGGCTCGACGGGTTCGGCCCTGGGTACCGTCGCGACCGAGCGTGGTACGGGGCGTGTCTGGCGCACGCCTACGCGGGAGCCGGTGAAGCCGAGCAGGCCCTGGCCTGCGCGCTCGGTGTACTCACCGACGCCAGTGAGGTCGGCCGACCGCATTCCTGGGGCGAACTGCACACCGTGGCCTCCGTCCTGCTTCGGCAAGGCGCCCGCGAGGGGCGAGCCCTGGTCGATGCGCTGGCGGTGCTGGACTGAAAGCTTGGCGGCGTGTTCGGGGCTGCTCCCGCGCGGGCGCGGGAGCAGCCCCGGGGGCCACGCTCAGTGGGTGAAATGGTCGAACTCGCCGGCCTTGGCACCTTGGAGCCAGGCGGCGAGCTTGGCCTTGGTGGTGCTGATGATGGCGGCGGGGTCGTCGGACTCGCGAATGTGGATGAGTTCACCGTCGGACGCGATCTCGACGCAGTTGGCTTGATTGCCGCTGAAGGATGACTTCTGCCAGTTGAGTATCTGGGGCATGGGGCGCCTTCTTTAGTAGAGCTTGTACAGGATGTGCTGGATGAGCCCCCATGAGTCACGCCGTGCGGGCAGCCGACCGCTCTCGTCGACTTCCAGTGGCGGCAGGGCCAGGCCTGCGAGTTCCGCGAAGTTTTCTCGATACTTGGCCACTGCCTCGGGCTCTCCCCAATATACCGAGCCAGCCGGATGTTCCATCAGGACCGTGTCGAGCAGCGGATGGGCTGCGCCGACGATGATGAAGGTGGCTTCGGTCATCGTGTACTGGGTGCAGTCCGACGGAAGAATCTGGATGGTGATGTGCGGAAGTCTGCTCATCTCGATCAAGTGATGCAGCTGCTTTCGCATGACGGCGGCGCCGCCGTAGCGGGTGTGAAGAGCAGCCTCGTGGATCACGGCGTGAAGAGTGGGCGGGTTCTCGCCGTGAAGCACCTTCTGTCGTTCCATACGGAATCGGAGGCGGCTCTCGGTCTCGCTGGCCGTTTTCAGGATGACTCTCGCGTATGGCTCGATTTGCAGTAGCCCAGGGATCAACAGGGTCTCGTACGTGTCGAGTGCGGCGGCCGTGGCCTCGAATTCGGCGAGGTCAAGGGCGCTTGGGTGGGCGTGTGCCTTGAATCCGGTCCACCAGCCTCGTCCAGTGGCCCGACCCATCGAGATGAGGGCGGCGCGGTAGCCAGGGTCGTCACAGCCACATGCGTCCATCCATCGCTCGAGCCGTTCGGTGTTCAGGCTCAGCCGACCGGCTTCGGTATGGCTGACCGCCGGTCCCTTGATACCGACTGCTGCCCCGGCTTCCGGGGCGGACAGGCCTGTGGCCAGGCGCATCCTGCGCAGCTCCTCGCCGAATCGCCGCTGCCGCTCGCTGATCTCTACTCGCAGCCCCACGCTCGATGCTCCCCTCTGGGCAGCGCTGCCCATCCAGCAGAAGTTTAGAGACCTTGGCGAAGCATGTTGCAGATTTGAGTATTGCTGCCCTACTCTCAGTATCGCAACGCTCACCGATGGGTTATCAGTAGTACCTGGCCCCAGGGTAGTTGGTATCGGCTGCCCTGTTGGCTGGAGGTGACCGGCCCACGGCGTGCACCTTCACACCCGCAGGGAGTTTCCCCGTGTGTAACCCCAACCTCAACTCCCCCTCCCTCACTCTCGCCCGGCAGTCGTTGCGCGACACGATGTTGCGCGCCGGGTGGGACGACTCGCGCATCTTCGACGCCGAACTCGCGCTCGCCGAACTGATCGTCAACGCCTGGCGGCACGGCCGTACCGCCGCGCCCGTCGTCCTGATCGCCATCCTCGACCGAACGCTCCGGGTCTCGGTCGGCGACGAGAGCCACACCCTCCCCGAACAGCGACGATCGCCCGCACTCGGCGGACTCGCCGAGTGCGGGCGGGGGCTCCAGCTCGTCGAGGGGCTCACCCAGCGCTGGGGTGCGGACCCCCAGAAGAGAGGCAAGCTCGTCTGGTTCGAGCTGGACTCCGCCGCGTGACCGTCGTCGTCGCTCTCCTCCTCCTGGCCTCGGCGCTGGTCGGGGCGATCGGCGAGGTGATGACGCGATCGCTCCGGGACCGGGTCGACCGGGCGGGCAGCACGGTCGACCGGTAGGTGCCATCTATGGCACTAGAGCCCTCGCCCCGGCCGGGCGAGGGCCACCGCGTAGACCCCACCGCGTAAACTCCGGCCCTGTGAACGAGCAGCCTCCGGTCCTGGTCACCCGCCGTCTCGCGCCCGGTGTGGTCGAGCGCCTCTCCGCGCAGCTCCCGGCGAGCCTGCACGACTCCGAACTTCCGATGGGCCGCGAGGAGTTGCTCGCCGCCGTGCGTGGCCGACAGGCCCTGATCACCACCCTCGACGAGCGGGTGGACGCCGAACTCCTCGACGCGGCCGGTCCCGACCTCAAGGTCGTCGCCAACCACGCCGTGGGCTACCACAACGTCGACGTGGCGGCCTGTGCCGAGCGCGGCATCACCGTCACCAACACCCCCGGCGTGCTGACCGCCGCCACCGCCGACATGGCGTGGGCGCTGCTGCTGGCCGCCACCCGCCGGCTCGGCGAGGGCGAGCGGCTGCTGCGCTCCGGCGAGCCGTGGGCCTGGGCGCCGACCTTCATGCTCGGCCTGGAGCTGACCGGCACCCAGCTGGGCGTGCTCGGCATGGGCCGGATCGGGCAGGCGGTGGCCCGCCGGGCCAAGGGCTTCGACATGTCCGTCCGCTACCACAACCGCAACCCGCTGCCTCCCGAGCAGGCCGACGGCGCCGAGTGGCTGCCACTGGAGCAACTGCTCTCCACCTCCACCGTCCTGGTGGTCACCTGTCCGCTGAGCGAGGCCACCCGGCACCTGCTGGACGCCCGTCGCCTCGCCCTGCTGCCGCCCGGCGCGGTGGTGGTCGCGATGACCGCCGGGGTCGTCGACGAGGAGGCGCTCGCCGCAGCCCTGGAGTCCGGCGCGCTGTTCGCCGCCGCCGTCGACAACTTCGAGCGCGAGCCGGCCGTCCCGTCCGCCCTCCTCGCCCAGGACCGCGCCGTCCTCGCCCCGCACCTGGGCAGCGCCACCGTCCGCACCCGCCAGGCGATGGGCAACCTCGCCGTCGACAACGTCCTCGCCGTCCTCGCCGGGAAGGACCCGCTCACCCCGGTGGCGCGGTAGCGGCAGCCGGTAGCAGGGTCGCCTCGGCTCGTGAGCCGAGGCGCCGCCTCATGCGCCCGCGCCCCGCCTCGTGCGCCCGCGCCCCCTCATGAGCCCGCGCGCCGGGCGATCAGCGCCCCCAGGCCGTCCAGGATGCGCTCGATCCCGAACGTCAGGGCCTGGTCCCGCCCTTCGGTCGGCGCGGTCATCGCGGTCAGGGTGGCCGGGTAGTCGTCGCCGTGCTCCCGCAGCACTCCGGCGAGGGCCGCGACGAGCTGGGCCTCGGCCTCCGTCCCGCTCGCCCGCGACTGCTGGGCGATGCCGCGGACGTGGCTGGTCAGCAGGACGACGGCGTCGAGCCGCTCGCCGCCGGTGAGGCCCTTGCCGTCCATCGCGGCCAGGGCCCGTTCCACCCAGGACAGCTCCCGCGGACCCATCAGGCGCGCGCCCACGGTCGTCTCCAGGAGCCAGGGGTGTTGCGCGAAGGCCCGGAACAGGGCCGTGGACCAGTCGGTGAGGTCCGTGCGCCAGTCGCCGGACGCGAGGTCCGGCGGGTCCTCGACCGCCCGGTCCGTCATCAGGGCGATCAGCTCCGCCTTGCCCGGCACGTACCGGTAGAGCGACATCTTCGTCTTGCCGAGCAGTTCCGCGACGCGCTGCATGGACAGGGCGGCGAGGCCCTCCGCGTCCGCGACCTCGATGCCGGCCCGGGCGATGCCGTCCAGGCTCAGCGCGGGCTTGGGGCCCCGCCTGGGCTGGGCCTGCGGGCCCCAGAGCAGCCGTGCCAGTTCGTCCGCCATCGATTCTCCCGTCCGCCGTCGGGCTTGCCACATCCCGAAACTGTGTCTACCGTACACAACAACAAACAGCGTCCGACGGACACAGTTTCGATCGAGGGGTGGAACTCCATGGGCACGAAGGTCCTCATCTCCGGAGCCGGCATCGCGGGGCCGGCGCTGGCACTCTGGCTCGGCCGGTACGGCTTCGAGGTCACGGTGGCCGAGGCGGCCCCGCGACTGCGCGGCGGCGGCCAGGCCGTCGACTTCCGCGGCACCACCCACCTGACCGTGCTGGAACGCATGGGCGTGCTCGACGACCTCCGCCGGATCCGCACCGGCGGCAGCCCCATGCGCTTCGTCGACGGGAGCGGGCGGACCAGGCTGCACCTGCCCGCCGAGTTCGCCGGCGGCGACATCGAAGTCCTGCGCGGCGACCTCGTCCACGTCCTGTACGAGCACAGCCGGCCGTTCACCGACTACCGCTTCGGCGAGTCCGTCACCGAACTCCGCCAGGATGCCGACGGCGTCCACGTCCGCTTCCGCAGCGGCGAGGCCCGCACCTTCGACCTCGTCGTCGGGGCCGACGGGCTGCACTCCAACGTCCGCCGGCTCGCCCACGGCCCCGAGGAGCGCTACGTCACCCACCTCGGCCACTACGCCGCCGGCTGGTCGCTGCCCAACTACCTGGGCATCGGCCCGGGGGAGGGATCCGTCGGCCTCAACGTGCCCGGGCGGCTCGCCGCCGTCGGCACGAGCCACCGGGACCCGGAAACGGCCGCGGCCTTCTTCGTCTTCTCCTCGCCGGAGCTGACGTACGACCGCCACGACCAGGAGCAGCAGAAGGCGAT
This sequence comes from Kitasatospora purpeofusca, assembly GCF_034043715.1. Lineage (GTDB taxonomy): Bacteria > Actinomycetota > Actinomycetes > Streptomycetales > Streptomycetaceae > Kitasatospora > Kitasatospora purpeofusca_A. Next base: position 42,212 of record NZ_JAXCLC010000001.1, read on the forward strand.
CATCGCCGGGGCCTTCGCCGGGACGGGCTGGGAGGTGCCGCGGCTCCTGGCGTCCCTGGCCGAGGCCGACGACCTGTACTTCGACTCCATCAGCCGGGCCGACGTCCCGAACTGGTCCACCGGACGCGTCGCCCTCGTCGGCGACGCCGCCTGCGGGGCCACCATCGGCGGCATGGGCACCGGCACCGGGATCGTCGCCGCGTACGTCCTCGCCGGTGAGCTGGCCGCGGCCGCCGGGGACCACACCGCCGCCTTCGCCCGCTACGAGGGTCTGCTGCGCGCGTACGCCCAGGGCTGCCAGAAGGGCGGCGACCGCGCGGGCAAATTCCTGGCCCCCGGCGCCGTCGGACTGCGGCTGCGCAACTGGTCGCTGAACCGCCCCCGCATCCTCGACTGGATGATCGAGGAGGGCCGGAAGGCGACCCACCTCGACCTGCCCGACTACCGCCGCTTCGAGACCGCGCCGGGCCCGATCAGTACTCCCGGTCGCCCGCGCCGTTGACCTCGCGGCGGGCCTGCCAGGTGGTGTGCTCGCGGGAGACGGCGTCCTCGGCGTCCCGGGAGAAGCGGGCCCAGAGTTCCTCGGCGTCGGGCGAGCCGAGGTCGAGGTGGGCGAGCTGGGCGCGGATCTGGGCCAGTTCGTCGGCGGCCAGGCCGTACGCGGCGGCGAGGGGCCGGTACTGGCGCAGCTGGGCCCAGGCGGTGACGGAGGCGGCCACGGCGGAGACGGCGCCGAGGGCGTCGAAGGAGAACAGCCCCAGCGCCCGCAGCACCGCGAGCACCAGGCCGAGCAGGGGCAGCACCACACCCGCCACCCCGGTCCAGAAGCCGGCCCGGGCGCAGCGGCGGGACTTGGAGCGGTACCAGTCCTGCTGGACCTGGATCCGTTCGCGCAGGTAGACGTCCCGGCGCAGGGCCAGCGGCTGTTCGCGCAGGGTGCGCATCGCGGGGGTGATCTGACTCTCGGCGGGCCGGCCGGCCAGGCCGGGGCCGACCGCGCGGCTGTCCCGGAAGGCGTGCAGCACCCGGCCGAGCTGGAGGCCGTAGAGGCCCTCGGCGTCCGGCAGCGGCCGGGGCGGCGGCTGGACGGCGTCGGCCCGGACGGCGAACTTCCAGGCCAGGGTCTTCACCGACTCGGCGGCGGCCCGGCCCTCGTACCAGAGGCCCTGCGGGTTCTGCCGGCTGGTGACGGCGGAGAGGCCGATCGCGCCGAGGTAGGCGACGGCGGCGAGCCAGGCCCACGGCCGGCCGTCGGCGGAGCCCGCCGTGGCGGCCGCGACCAGCAGCAGCAGTTCGGCGGCGGACAGCCGGACGGCCCGGTGCTGCCCCTGCTGGGAGGCCGAGTCGGCCGCCCAGAACAGCTCCGGCAGCAGCTCGCGCTCCCGTACCACCCGGTCCGCCCCGCCCGTGCCCGACGTCATGCCGTCCCCCCGCTCGCAGCTCCACCACCCGCCCCGGCGGTTCTGCCCCGGCGGACGGCCCGGTACGCCTGTGCGGGCAGGCCGGTGCGCCCGGGGGGACAAGCTCGGACGGGCGGGCCGGGGCAGGCGGCAGGCAGGGTGGACGCCCCGTCGGCGTGGCTGTCCAGGCCGGCCGGCGGGAGGGTCGGCCGGGCGGCGTAGCGGGCCCGGTACCGGCGCCGCTCCCGCCGTACGTCGAACGGGCGGGGCGGCGCGGAGAAGTCCCGGAAGGCGGCGGAAGGCCCCGGAAGGTCTCAGAAGGTCTCAGAACGTGTAGAAGATCCGGTCGGCGTTGTCGGTCATCTGCTTGGCGTTCCACTCGGTGCCGCCGGGCACGTTGCCCGAGCGGAACAGCGGCGGGGCGGCGCCCTCACCGGCGAGGGCCGCGTCGGCCAGCCGCTCCACCGCCGAGGCGACCACGGCCTGCATCAGCGCGCTGGTGACGATGGTCGAGACCGGGCCGAAGGTGGTCTCGGCACCGGGGTGGGTCAGCTCGCCGTCGCCGACCGCGATCTTGTTGTCCAGGACGACGTCGCAGTGGTCCTTGAGGTAGGTGCCGGAGGAATGCGCCGAGGGGACCGCGCCGGGATAGGCCAGCGAGGTCAGTCCGATCACCTTCAGGCCCCGGCCCCGGGCGTGCTGGGCCAGCTCCACCGGCATGGTCTGGCGACCGGAGAGCGAGATCAGGAACAGCAGGTCACCGCTGGTGGCGGGGGTGAGGTCCAGGGTGGTGGTGGCCAGTCCGGAGACCCGCTCCAGGGCGCTCGACAGCGGCGCCGGCATCACCGTGACCCCGGACATGCCGGGAACCTCCAGCAGGTTGATCGGCACCAGCCCGCCGGCCCGGTAGACCACGTCCTGGGCCGCCAGCGAGGAGTGGCCGGCGCCGAAGGCGAAGACCCGGCGGTTCCCGGCGACCGCCTCGGCCAGCAGGGCGGCGGCGGCCTCGATGTTCTCCGCCTCCTCGGTCCGCACCCGCTGGAGGTGGGCGATCGCGGCCTCGAAGTACCGGCCGACCAGCTCGCTCATCTGCTGCCTTCGCTCTCTGCCGGTGGTGGCCCCGGCCGGGTGGGGCGGCCGTGATGGTCCGGACCGCTGGTGGAGAAAGCTACGGCGAGCACCGTGCTGCCTCACCGGTGCCGCTGTCAACAGGCACGAAATGCCGCCCCCCGGGGCCCGGGGCGGGCCCGGTTGTCGTCGCGGTACGTCAGAATTGGCCGTGAGGACCCCGAGGAACGGAGCCAGCGGCGATGTCTGGGCTGATCGACACCACTGAGATGTACCTTCGCACCATCCTGGAGCTGGAGGAGGAGGGCATCACCCCGATGCGCGCCCGGATCGCCGAGCGCCTGGAGCAGAGCGGTCCCACGGTCAGCCAGACGGTCGGCCGGATGGAACGCGACGGGCTGCTCCGGGTCGCGGGCGACCGCCACCTGGAGCTGACCGAGGAGGGCCGGCGACTCGCGGTGCGGGTGATGCGCAAGCACCGCATCGCGGAGTGCCTGCTGGTCGACGTGATCGGGCTGGAGTGGGAGCAGGTGCACGAGGAGGCCTGCCGCTGGGAGCACGTGATGAGCGAGACCGTCGAGCGCAAGGTGCTCGCGATGCTCGGCCATCCGACCCAGTCCCCGTACGGCAACCCGATCCCGGGGCTGGACGAGCTGGGCGACGCCAAGGCCGAGGGCGAGGGCTTCGACGCCGGGCTCGTCCCGCTGGACACCGTGCTGCCGGGTGAGCAGGGCGCCGACGTGGTGGTCCGCCGGATCGGCGAGCCGATCCAGACCGACGGCGAGCTGATGCGCACGCTGCGCCGGGCCGGGATCCGTCCTGGTTCCACGGTGCGGGTGACCGCCGGGGTCGGCGGGGTCATGGTGGGCTCCGGCGACAGCGCGGCCGAGCTGGGCAAGGACATCGCCGCGCACGTCTTCGTCGCCCAGACCTGAGGGCGCCCAGGCCTGAGAAAGGCGCGCGCGAGCCCGACGAAGGCTCGCGCCCCGCGCGCGAACGGCCGGAAGGGCCCGGTGCTCCCCGTGCACCGGGCCCTTCCGCCCTCCCCGTTTCCCTCCCGCTCCCGCGCCACCGGCCTCCCCGAACCCGGCCGGTACCGCGGCCCCCGCCTTCCCTCCCGTCCCCTCCTGTCCCCTCCGGTTCCCCTCCGTCCCTCCCGTCCGCCTCGCCCGGCTTCCCCGACCGAGCGCCCCTTCCGGCGGCTCCTCACATGGGGATTCCTGCCACTCGGCCGATCATGGCAATCCTTGAGCGTTGTCACTCGTACGAGGGGCTTTCGCCGTTGACCAGCGGGTACACCGAACCCTTATCCGCACATGCGTATGACGGGCCCGGCCTCCGGTGGGAGACAAGGCCCGTCACTCGTGCGCGGGGTCTCGCGCGGTGCACACCCCTCACCCGATCGGCGTAGGGCGGCAGTCCTCGGAAGGGTCGGCCGTTCGCCGGTGCGGCCGTTCGGCCGTTCAGCGGGCCGGCCGTCCAGCGGCTCGGCCGTCCGGCGGCCGGGGTGCGGTCAGCGCACCGCCGCGGGCTGGGCCGGCTGCGCCGCGGCCGCCGGCGCCTCGCGCCCGCAGGCGTAGGCCAGCGGATTGATCAGCTCGGCGGCGTCCGGCAGCCAGCGGTTGAGCGCGGAGGGCGAGCGGGCCCACTGGGCGAATCCGGTCGGGCCGACCCGGGACGGCGGGGCCACCGTCCAGTCGCCCTCGCCCCGGGCCACCAGGTCCAGCCGGGCGGGCGGCCAGCCCAGCTTGCGCAGCATCTCCGGCAGCTTGGCCGCCACCCCGGGCAGCACCAGGAAGTGCAGCCGCCGCCCCGCCCGGCCCTGCGCGGTCGGTACCACCGCCACCGGGCCGAGCTGCAGGCCCATCCGCTCCATCCTGGCCAGCGCCAGGCAGCCCGCCACCTCCGGCACGTCCAGGACGTCGAAGGACCTCCCGGTCGGCAGCAGGATCGACGCCTGCGGGCGCTCCGTCCACCAGCGCCGCACCGCGCCCGGCCCCGCGCTCGCCTTGCGGGCCCAGTCCGAGTCGATCGGGTGGGCACCGGGCAGCGCGCAGCGCGGCTCACCACACGAGCAGCGGGCGGGGCCGTCGCCGTCGATCAGCCAGGCGCCCGGGGCGACCTCCCAGTGACGGGTCTCGGCGTAGCTGACGGCTTCGACGAGCAGCGGGGGCAGTCCTGCGTCGGAGCCCTGGTCGGGGGAGTCGGGGGTGTCTTCCACGGGCTGCTCAACTACCGTGCGTGAGGCGGGTTACGGTCGGGTGCGGGCCGTTCCGCCACGCGGTGGCAATTCACCCGAACCGGTGAGGCGGACCGTGCGGGAGCGTGCCGGGGGGAGGCGGGGTGGGCGCAATGGGGGCGCATGGGAGCATTCTGCCGGGCGCGTGGGGGGTGGGGATCGTCACCGTGGGTATCCCGCTGGCGTTGCTGATCGCTAACCTGGTGTCAGTTTCCTTGAACGGTCGGACAGTCGGCAACTCGGCAACAGAGATCAGCAGAAAGCGTCGCCCGCCGGCCGGGTCCGGAGGGTGTGGGGAGGCGAAGCCCATGGCCGCGAGACCACTTGTCGCACGACAGCCCAACGAACGCCTGCAACAGTTGATCCAGGAGGCCAGCTGCTCCAACGCCGGTCTGGCACGGAGAGTCAACCTCTGCGGTGCCGAGCACGGTCTTGACCTGCGCTACGACAAGACCTCCGTCGCACGATGGCTCCGCGGCCAGCAACCGCGGGGGCAGGCGCCGGCGGTGATCGCCGAGGCGCTCGGACGCAAGCTCGGGCGCAGCGTGTCGGTCGAGGAGATCGGCATGGCGGACGGCAAGAACCTCAGCTCCGGCATCGGGCTGCAGTTCGCGCCGACGCTGGGCGCCGCACTCGAGCAGGTCTGTGAGCTCTGGCGCAGCGACGTCGGCCGCCGGGACTTCCTGACCGGGGCGACGGTGGCGGCCTCCGCCCTGGTCGAGCCCAGCCGGGACTGGCTGATCACCCCGCCGGACCCGGTGGTGGCCCGCAGTGGCGGCACCCGGGTCGGCCCGACCGACGTCGCGGCGATCAAGGCGACCACCGCGATGCTGGTCGACCTGGACCACCGGTTCGGCAGCGGGCACGTCCGCCCGGTCGTGGTGCACTACCTCAACAGCGTGGTCTCCGGCCTGCTCGGCGGCTCCTACCGGGAGGAGACGGGCCGCCAGCTCTTCGCGGCCGTCGCGCGGTTGACCGAGCTGGCGGGCTACATGGCGGTGGACACCGGACAGCCCGGCCTCGCCCAGCGGTACTACATCCAGGCGCTGCGCCTGGCCCAGGCCGCCGACGACCGGGGCTACGGCGGGTACGTGCTGGCGGCCTCGATGAGTCACCTGGCGGCGACCCTGGGCAACCCGAGGGAGATCGCCCAACTCGCCCGGGCCGCACAGGAGGGCGCCAGGACGGTGGCCACCCCGACCGCGATGGCGATGTTCTACGCGGCCGAGGCACGCGGTCACGCCCTGCTCGGCGACGCCCGGGCGTGCGAGGCGGTGGCCGCCAAGGCACTGGAGATGATGGAGAAGCGCCGCCCGGAGGACGACCCGGACTGGATCGTCCACTTCGACGACGCCTACCTCGCCGACGAACTGGCGCACTGCCACCGGGACCTCGAACAGGCGGGCCAGGCCGAGCACTACGCCCGCCGGGCGCTCGACCTGCACCCGCCGACCCGGGTGCGGCGCCGCGCGGTGGACCTGGTGCTGCTGGCGACGGCCCAGCTCCAGCAGCGGGACGTGGAACGGGCCTGCGAGACGGGCGCGCAGGCGGTCCGGCTGCTGAGCGGTCTGCGTTCCAACCGGGGCGTGGAGTACCTGGACGAGTTCCGCCGCCGGCTGGAGCCGTACCGGGAGCAGCGGGTGGTCCGCGAGTTCCAGGCCAGGGCGGAGGCGGAGGCTGCCTGAGCGGCGCGATGGCGCGGCGGCACGGAGCGTGCGGTGGCGGTGAGGGGCGGAGCGCCCACGTGGTCGGCCGGTTCGGTGAACCGGTAGCGTGGGCGCGACGTCCAAGGAACTGTGATGCTCCCAAGAACCGACGAGATGTGGTCCGCCGTCAGCGCGCGGTCGTGCACAGGTGAGGAATCGCGTTGAGTCAGCGCCGCTCGTACCCCAACTCCGGTGACTTCAATCTGGACGACCTGTTCCGTCCGGAGCCGGGGCAGCAACCGGTCCAGCAGCCGGGTCAGCAGCCAGGGCAGCAACCGGTCCAGCAGCCCGGGCCGCCGCACGGCCGGCCGCCGGCCGCGCCGTACCCGGGCGGGCAGGCCGGGCCCTACCCGGGCCAGGCGCCCGGGCAGCCCGAGTACTTCGGCGACAGCGCGCTGCCCACCCAGGCCATGCCGGCCCAGCAGCAGGGGATGCCGGCCCCCGGCTGGGCAGGCGCGGCGCACCCCGGCCACCCGGCCGACCCCGGCCAGGCCACCCAGTACCTGCCGCCCTACCCGGCGGCCGACCCGCAGGGCGCCGGCGGCTACCCCCCGGCCCGGCGCGGCGGCGGCCGTTCCTCCAACAAGCTGGTGATCGGCGGCGTGGTGGTCGGCGGAATCGCCGCGGCCGCCCTGGTCGCGGTGCTGATGAGCAGCGGCGACGACAAGCCCGGGTCGAAGCCGCAGGCCGCCCCGGCGACCACCGGCGGCACCACCGCCGCCACCACCGCGCAGCAGGCCCCGGGTCCGACGACCGCCTCCGTCAATCCGGAGGTCAAGGCCCAGGCCCAGGCGCTCTCCGACCTGCTCGGCACCGCCAACGACAGCCGGCAGGCGGTGATCGGCGCGGTCGCCTCGGTGCAGAAGTGCGAGAAGCTCCCGGAGTCGCAGCAGGCGCTGACCGCCGCGGCCGGCCAGCGGCGGGAGTTGCAGAGCAAGCTCTCCGGGCTGAAGACGGACAAGCTGGCCGGCGGTCCGCAGCTGGTCGAGCAGCTGAACGCGGCGTGGGCGGCCTCGGCGACCGCCGACGACGAGTACGCGGCCTGGGCGGGGGACGCGCAGAGCGGCTGCGACCCCAAGAAGAACGACAACCAGCACTACAAGAACGCCGTCGCCGCGAGCGGCACCGCGACCACCGCGAAGAAGCAGGCGTCCGGGCTCTGGAACACCGTCGCGGGCCAGACCGCGCTGCCCACCCGCACCGACGGCGACCTCTGAACCCACACCCGGCCGGGATCCGGACCCGGGGCTGTGGCGGACACGGCAAAGGGCCCGACCACTGCGGTCGGGCCCTCGCCGTTCCCGGGGTGCGTGCCCCCGGGAGCGGGTCGGCTCAGGCGGGCGGCTTGCCGCCGGTGAGCACCCAGCGCACATCGACGAAGCCGGGCCGCTGCAGGGTCATCTGGCCGCTCCTGACCACCTGGAAGGTGACCCAGGTGTTCACCAGCCGGGGCGACTCGGTGCTCGGCAGCATGTTGGTGGTGGCCCAGTTCAACGGCGGGGTGAGCCCGACGTCGATCGGCTCACCGCCGTCCAGCAGGGTGGTCACGGCCTTGCTGGTGACCGGCTGCCCGGCCGCGGTCAGGCGCTCGGACACCTGCTTGAACACCTCGTAGGCGACCCAGGTGGTCTGCACCCCCGGGTCGGCCGCGTCGATGTGCCGATCGGAGTCGGCGCGGATGACCGCCCGCAGGCCGTCCCAGATCTTGGCCGACTCCGGCGGGTACCAGCCGGTCACGAAGGCACCGGAGAGCGGGCCGCTGTCGCCGCCGGTGGAGTCGACCACCGACTGCTGCACGCTGCCGATCACCGAGGCGATCCTGGTGTTCTTCGCGCCGGTCCGGCGGAACGCGTCCAGCAGGTTGCCGGTCGGCTCGGCGCCCAGCGCGCTGGTGACGCAGTTGCCGGCCTGGTCGGTCCCGATCGCCTTCTTGACCACCGGGCTGTAGTCGTTGGACTTCTCCGGCGCCTTGACGTCCAGGAGCTTGATCCCGGCCGGCTTGAGCGCGTTGCCGAGGTAGCCGAGCAGGTTGTCGCCGGCCGGGGTGTCCGGGCGGATCAGCGAGACGGCCTTGCAGCCGGCCTCCACCAGCTGGCGCCCGCTGCCGCCGATCAGGGCGGGCATGCCGCCGCCCACCGGGTAGGACAGCGGGCTGCTGAACTCCGGCTGGGACAGCCCGTAGCCGCCGATCAGCGGGATGCCGGCGCGCTCCAGGACGGGCATGAAGTCGTCGCCGAACTGGCTGTAGGAGCCCAGCACCGCGACCGCCTTGGCGTCCACCGCCTGCTGGGCACAGGCCCGGGCGCCGTCGGCGGTGTTGTGCTCGTTGCAGGTGATCACATTGAGTCGGCGGCCACCGAGGCCGCCCTTGACGTTGAGGTCCTTGCCGATGGCCTCGGCCAGGGCCGTCATACCGGGACGGTCGGCCGAGCCGGTGCCGGACGGTGCCCAGGTCATGACGGTGAGGTCGCCACCATTGCTGGCGGCGTCGGCCGGTCCGCCGCACGCGGAGGCCGAGAAGAGGGTGGGAAGCAGCGCCGCGGCGGTCGCGACGGCAGCAATCGGGCGCCGGTCGCGCCGTCCTGCGATCGGGTTCATGGCCTGGGACGAGCCCCTTCGGCTGGTCATGGGTCTTTCCCTCCCGGGGCGCTCTCTGCTGCGCACCTGTTCCAGCCAATCCCTGATGCCGCAAGCCGAGAGGGCCGCAAAGCCAACAGGCGACCAACGGAGAAGGAACTCCGGGCGGGAACGCGTGTAGATCGGGAGTGGAGTACGAACGGTCGGGGAACGTACGATCGCTCTCCATGTCCGCCAGCACAGAATCTTCGTATCGGTCTGCCCGAAACCCTTCTCGTCCGGGCCACCGCTCCAGCACGATGGGCGGCATGCCGCTCAACGACCTGCCCTGGTGGCGCTGGCGGGCCCGACTCCGCTCGGCCCTGCACATGCTCTCCGACCCCGGGTTCCAGCGGGAGGCCTGGCTGCCCGGCCGTGAGGGGTACGGCGATGTGACCGACGCCGTCTACCGCCTGGTCGAGGACACCTGGCTGGACCGCTGGTCCGCCGAGAAGTACATCGGCACGATCTTCCGGGACTCCGCCGAGGCCACGCTGGTGGACCTCGCGGTGCTGCGGGTCGTGCAGATCCTGCACGAGGTCGGTGCGGACGCGCCGGCCGCCGCCTACCTGGGGCACCACGACTGGCCGGAGGCGGTCCGGGCGGCCAGGGAGGCGCACGTCCTGCTGGCGGCCAACGACGGCGACGACCCGGACGCGCCGCCGCGCTCGCTGGACATCCTGCGGATCCTGACCCAGGTCTGACCGGCCCCGGCGCCGGCCCGTCGCGGGCCCCGTTGCAGGCCCCGACGCGGGCCCCGGCGGGGGTCCGTCGGAGCCTCCTCGCCCGCTCGGCCCGGGGGTCGGCGCCCGGTGCGGGCCGGTCCGTCCCGGAGTGCGGGCAGCCAGGCTGGGGGCGTCCCGGAGTGTGACAGGCTGGAGCATTCACACCAGCACGAGCTCAGGACGGGACACCCCCACGTGGAACAGCAGCCGGCCAGCGCCCAGTACGTCCTCACGCTGTCCTGCCCCGACAAGCAGGGCATCGTCCACGCGGTCTCCAGCTACCTCTTCATGACCGGGTGCAACATCATCGACAGCCAGCAGTTCGGTGACGGCGACAGCGGGCTGTTCTTCATGCGGGTGCACTTCTCGGCGGCCGAGCCGGTGACCGCCGACAAGCTGCGGGCCAGCTTCGCCGCGATCGGCGCCTCGTTCGGGATGGACTGGCAGATCCACCCGAGCGAGCAGAAGCTGCGGATCGTCCTGATGGTCAGCAAGTTCGGCCACTGCCTGAACGACCTGCTGTTCCGTACCCGGATCGGCGCGCTGCCGGTGGAGATCGCCGCGGTGGTGTCCAACCACACCGACTTCCGCGACCTCACCGAGGGCTACGGCATCCCGTTCCACCACATCCCGGTGACCAGGGAGAACAAGGCCGAGGCCGAGCAGCAGCTGCTGGACCTGGTCGCCAAGGAGGACGTCGAGCTGGTCGTGCTGGCCCGCTACATGCAGGTGCTGTCGGACCACCTCTGCACCGCGCTGTCCGGCAAGGTGATCAACATCCACCACTCCTTCCTGCCGAGCTTCAAGGGCGCCAAGCCGTACCACCAGGCGCACACCCGGGGCGTGAAGCTGATCGGCGCCACCGCTCACTACGTCACCGCCGACCTCGACGAGGGCCCGATCATCGAGCAGGAGGTGGCCCGGGTGACCCACGACGTCACCCCGGACCAGCTGGTCGCGCTCGGGCGGGACGTCGAGTGCCAGGCGCTGGCGCGCGCGGTGAAGTGGCACAGCGAGCACCGGGTGCTGCTGAACGGCAGCCGGACGGTCGTCTTCGCCTGAGCCGGCCGAGCCGTGGTCGCGGCTTCTGCGGCAGTCAGGGCCGGGACAGCAGGGGCGTCGCGCGCAGCACCTCGCGGATCGCGGCCCGGTCGCCGTGCTCGCCGACCGGCACCCGGTCCGGGTCGCGGTGCGCGGCGGCCAGCTGGCAGAACTCCAGCCCGTCCAGCACCATCGCGGCCACCGGCTCGCCGCCGGGCGGACCGGCGTCCGGGCCGTCCAGCGGAATCAGCCACTCGCCGGCCGCCGGACCGTCGATCACCAGCCGGATCCGACGGCCGGTCCTGCGCCCGGCCCCGGCCTCGGACCCGGCCGCAGCCCTGGAGCGGTCCGGCCACCCGTCGGCGCCACCGAGTGCCGCGCCGGCCGGTTCGGGGCGCGCCGCCCGCTGCCCGGCCAGGGCCAGCGGCAGCATCCGCACCGCCAGGTCGACCATCTGCCGCAGGTGCTGCGGGGCCGGCGGGTCGTACGGGTAGGCGACCGCCCGGGCGATGTCCTCGCCGTGCACGTAGCACTCGAAGGCCCGGTCGACGAAGGCGTCCCGCAGCGGGACGGTCGCGAAGCCGAAGTCCACCGGGGTGTTGCCCTGCGGGGCGAGCGCGGCCGAGCGGACCAGTTCGTGGCAGTGCCGGCGCCACCGGGCGCGGATCCGCTGGGGCGGCTGGCCGGCCTGCTCGGCGGTGAGCCGGGCGGTGCGTTCGGCGATCCGGGCCCACCGCGGGCCCGCCTGCGGCGGTACCCGGGGCACCGGGGCGGCGCCGGCCTCCTGCGGCGGGACCCGGCGCGCGGCGGTCGGCCCGCCGCCGGGGACCGGGCCGCCCGGCACCGGGTCGGGCAGGCCGAGCGCGACGGCCAGATAGCCGTCCACGGCAGCGAGATGGCACAGGACCTCGGCCGGGCGCAGGTAGTCGGTGCCACCGTGCCAGGGGAGTTCGGCCACCTCCTGCCACTCCTCGGGGCCGAGGTCGCGCAGCAGGGCGTCGAGCTTGGCGGTCTCGGCCGTGTACGGCATGCCCCAGACGGGCACCGGCAGGTCCGCCGGGCGGCGGGTCAGACACCAGTCGAGCACCTGTTGGCGCAGTGCGCGGGGCTGGTCCAGCGGCTCCTCGACGGAGAGCCAGCCGGCCGCCTCGCGGAGCCGTCCGGCCTCCTCGGCGCACTGCGGGCAGCCGGCCAGGTGGAGTTCGAGCTCGGCGGCCTCGGGGGAGGGGACGGCGCCGAGGGCCCAGGCGCCGAGCAGCGAGCGCAGCGCCTCGTGCCGCTCGTCGGTGGTCGTCACGTCCCTCCGCCCTCCGTCCGTTGCCCGTCCTGCCCGGCGCCCGGTCCGTCCGGGCTTCCGGCGCCCGGGGTCGGGAGCCCGCCGCGCGGACCGCCGGCCGCCGGGGCGGAGGGCCGGTGCCGCTCGCGCTCCTGCTCCAGTTCGGTGGCCAGCAGTCCCAGCCCCAGCCGCATCCGCTGTTTGGCGGACTGTTCGCTGATCCCGAGCCGACGGGCCGTCTCCTGGTAGGTGCGGCCGTCGTAGTAGGACTCCGCGATCGTCTCACGCAGCGGTTGCGGCAGGGCGGAGACGACGTACTGGACCCGGGCGGCGGTGGCCACCGTGCGGATCTCGTCCTCCTCGGCCGGCCCGGCGTAGCCCGCCGCCTCGGCGCGGCGGGCGCGCAACCGGTCCACCGCACGACGGTGGGTCAGCGCGCCGAGCCAGGAGCGGAGCGAGCCGCGGGACGGGTCGAAAGCCTCGGGATGCTCCCAGACGTGGGCGAAGACCTCCCGGGTGAGTTGGGCCGCGGCGGTCTGGTCGGCCAGTATTCGGCCCGCCAATCCGTGCACCATCGGGGCGAGTTGGTCGTACAGCTCGCCGAGGGCGGTCTCCTCGCCGCGGGCCAGGCGCCGTTGCAGCTGCTCGTCCCGGTGCGGGGCGTCGTCGGTGGTGGCCACCGGTCACCACCCCTCCTGCCGGACCGACCGCTGACGCGTCCACGGTATCCCGGGGTCTTCGGGCGGCGGAGCGATTCGGGGAAGAACGGAGCCCGGTGCTTCGGATGGTCGGATCGTGGGATCTGTCGTCGGACCCGCTGTTTCGCCGTTGCGCTGTTCGAAGGTGGTCGGACATATGTCGCACGGGTGGTTCGCGAGTGGCGGGCGCGGCGGGAGGGGCGGACGGCGGTAGGTTCGCCACTGCGTCCGGGGCCGGTCGGAACGGCCGGGCGATCGCCGGTCCGAGGCTCGTCAGAGTGAGCGGGACAGTATGCCCTGCCCTGTCCCCCGATCGCTGGAATATGCCCGAAGCGCTTGCTGCGGTCCGCCGGCCGACTCATCCTGAGGCGTATTCGCGTCGTGGTCGACGAGCGGCGGACGAGCCGGTGCGGGCGCCCCGCACCGGGCGTGACGTGCGGTGACCCGGCGGACGGCGGCCCGGAGGACGGCGGCCCGGAGCGTGCCCGGGCCTGCCGGGCGACCAGGGCCCGGTCGATACGGTGCCGAACTGCGAGTGCGGGTGGTGGAGCGGTGCAGGTTCTTCAGGTACAGCTGGCGGTGCAGGCGGACCCTGCCGAGGTCGGCCGGGCCCGCCGGTGGGTCCGCTCCCGGCTGCTCAACCACGGGGTGGACCCGGACGCGCCGATCGCCGAGACGGTGGTGCTGGTGGTCTCCGAGCTGGTCACCAATGCCGTGGTGCACACCGGGTGTCCGGCCGTGCTGCGGCTCTGCTTCCCGTTGGGCGACTTCCCCGGCGTGCCACCGGACGGCTCCCCGGACGGCTCCCCTGGCGGCTCCCCTGGCGGCTCCCCTGGCGGGTCGGCCGCCGGCTCGCCGGGCGTCTGTGCGGACGGTTCGGCGTTCTCGGGTTCCGCCCCGGCCGGAGGCGGTGGGGTGCGCGAGGCGGTGACGGTCGGCCCGTTGCGGGTCGAGGTCGCCGACGCCAGCCAGGTCGCCCCGGCACCCCGGCACGCGGGCGCCGACGTCGACGCCACCAACGGGCGCGGGCTGGAGCTGGTCGAACTGCTCTGCGACCGCTGGGGCTGGTACCCGGACGGCTCGGGCAAGCGGGTCTGGTGCGAGATCAGCCCGGACGCCCGCCCTGCGGACCCGTTGGCCACCGTCGACTGGGCGGCCCTGGCGCAGTAGGGCCGGGCCGTGGCCGGTCTCTGGCGGCCCGTCGGGGCGCGATGATCGCAGGGCCGAAAGCTGACGCAACCATTCCGAATTTCGGACAAGCCATTGACGTGACGTATCCGACTGATCACGCTTGGGTGCAGCTCTCCGTCGCGAGGGGACGCCGAGGGACACCCGAACGCCGCCGCGGTGCTGCTGTCCAGGGGGATCACGTCAGCAGGGGGGCCGTAGGCAGGGCCGGTCGTGTGACCGTTCCTCGGCGAGTGCGGAGGGCGTCGCACGGGTCCAGGGCCCCGTGCGCCGAGGTTGGATGGCGGTCGGCCGTGCCGTGCTCGGGGTGCGCGCGGCCCGCCGCCATCCGATCCGCCCGCTCTGGGCGATCCTTTTCGGCCACCGGTCACCGGCCCCCGGTCACCGGACACTGGCCCCGTTTGCCGGGCTCGTTCGCCGAAGCGCGGACTCCGGGCGGCCGGTTCCCGCTCCCCGGGTGGCCCGATTCCGACGAAAGCTGGCAGCCCCGCCCCTCGTCGCGACCCGGCCCCTTCGGGAGACTCGGCCGCGTGAACGAAGCGAACGCCTCCACCGGCACGGCGGCTCCGGCCGGACCTGTCGACCCCGCCGGATCTGCTGACCGTGCCGGCCCGGCCGGCCCGGCCCGCGCCCCCCGGGTGCACTACGCCTGGGTGGTGGCCGGCGTCGCGCTGCTGGTACTGCTCGGCTCGGCCGGATTCCGCTCCACCCCCAGTCTGATGATGGACGCGCTGCACACCGAGTTCGGCTGGTCGATGGGCACGATATCCAGCGCCACCGCGGTGAACCTCACCCTCTACGGCCTCACGGCGCCGTTCGCCGCCGCGCTGATGGACCGGTTCGGCGTCCGGCTGATCGTGGTCTGCGCGCTGCTGACCATCTCGGTCGGCTCCGGACTCACCATGCTGATGCGCGAGCCCTGGCAACTGGTGCTGTGCTGGGGCGTGTTGGTCGGCCTCGGCAGCGGCTCGATGGCCGGGGCGTTCGCCACCACCATCACCGGCCGCTGGTTCCGGGCCCGGCAGGGTCTGGTGACCGGGGTGCTGACTGCCGCCGGGGCGGCGGGGAACCTGGTCTTCCTCCCGCTCGGCGCCTGGCTGGTCGAGCAGCACGGCTGGCGCTCGGCGGTCGTGGTGGTCTCGCTGGCGGCCAGCGCGGTGGCCGTCCCGGTGCTGCTGCTGATGCGCGAGCGGCCCGCCGACCTCGGCCTGCTCCCGTACGGGGCGACCGAGCCCCCGCCCGCCCCGGCCGCCGGGGGGCGGGCGCTGGCCCGTTCGCTGCGGGTGCTCAGGGACGCCGCCCGCGTCCGGGCGTTCTGGCTGCTGGCCGCGTCCTTCGCGATCTGCGGCGCGACCACCGCCGGGCTGGTCGGCACCCACTTCATTCCGGCCGCCCACGACCACGGCCTGCCGGTCACCACCGCGGCGAGCCTGCTCGCGCTGATCGGCGTGTTCGACGTGATCGGCACCGTCGCCAGCGGCTGGTTCACCGACCGCTTCGACGCCGGACGGCTGCTGGTCGTCTACTACGCGCTGCGCGGGCTCTCGTTGCTGCTGCTGCCGCAGCTGTTCGCCGGCTCGTTGGAGCCGCCGATCCTGGCGTTCGTGATCTTCTACGGGCTCGACTGGGTGGCCACCGTCCCGCCGACCGTCGCGCTCTGCCGGCAGTACTTCGGGGAGGACGCGCCGATCGTCTTCGGCTGGGTGCTGGCCTGCCACCAGATCGGCGCCGCGGTGGTGGCCGGTCTGGCCGGGGTCGCCAGGGACGCGCTCGGGGACTACGACCTCGCCTGGTACGTCGCGGGCGGGCTCTGCGCCGTCGCGGTGCTGCTCTGCTTGGCCCTGCGGACGCCGGGGCGGACGGACCGCGCGGTCCCGGCCCTGGCCTGAGCGGACTGGCTTCGACCGGCCCGGCCCGAGTGGAAGCCGGAGTGTCGTAAGGGGTGGCTAGGCTTCTGGATCATGACGCTGAGTTTCACCCTGGACCCCGGATTCGGCCCCGAGCTGCGCGCCGAGGTCATCAGCCTGTGGGCGGCCGCCAGCAACGCCGGCGGGGCCGTCGGTTTCGTCCGCCGGGTGACCGAGGAGGAGGTCGGGGCCGCCGGGGCGGCGCAGTTCGCCGGGCTCGCCCCGGCCGGACCCGACCGGCTGCTGATCGCGCGGGAGACCGGGACCGGGCGGCTGGCCGGGCTGCTGATCCTGGAGTCGATGCGGTTCGGGCCGATGGACCACTGGCGGGTGGTCTCCAAGGTCATGGTCCACCCCGAGCTGCAGGGGCGCGGGTACGGCGCGGTGCTGCTGGCCGAGGCCGAGCGGATCGCCCGGGAATGGGGGCTGGACGGGTTGAAGCTCCAGGTGCGGGGCGGGCTCGGCCTGGAGTCCTTCTACCTCCGTTGCGGCTATGTCGAGGTCGGCCGGGTGCCCTGCGCCATCCGGGTCGCTCCCGGTGACGACCGGGACGATGTCATCATGTGGCGCGACCTGCGCTGATCAGGCCCGCGCCGGGGCGGTCCGGGGCGGGACCCGTTCCCCGCCGGGCCCGCCGGGCATGCTTCACTGGGAGACCGGCCGGTCCCAGCGCAGTGAAGGATGTGTCCCCGGTGAGCAGCAATGTGAGCAAGAAGTCGCACGCCACACTCCGCTACACCTCGATGCGGGTCTCCGTCTTCCTGGGCTGCCTGCTGGTCGTGCTGATCCTCGGCCACTTCCAGGTGATCCCGGTCTCCGGCGAGGCCGGGGTGATCTTCCTCTTCCTGCTGGCCGCCGTCGTCTCGGCGCCGCTCAGCTATGTGCTGCTCAGTCGGCAGCGTGACGAGATGTCGGTCGAGATCTCCGGCCGGGTGGACGGCATCCGCACCCGGACGGCCTCCCGGATCGCCGCGCAGAACGCCGAGGAGGACGCGGTGGACGACGCGCTGCGCGCCGGGGCCACCAAGACGCCCGCCGGCCCCGCCGCCTCGGCCCCGCAGAACTGACCCGCGCCACCGTGCCGGAGAACGCCGTGCCGGAGGGCGCCGCACCCGAGGGCGCTGAGCCGGGGGGCGCCGTGCCGTCCGTGCCGCCGGGGCACCCCGAACCGGCCGCCGGGACCTGGCCGGCCCCGGTCCGCCGCCCGACCGGCCGGGACGTCGCCCGCCTGGCCGGGGTCTCGCAGGCCACCGTCTCGCTGGTGTTCTCCGGCTCCGAGGCGGGTCGCCGGGTCTCCGACGCCACCCGCGAGCGGGTCCGTGAGGCCGCCCGGGGCCTCGGCTACCGGCCGCAGGCCGCCGGCCGTCAACTCCGGCTGGGCCGCAGCGGCATGATCCTGCTGGCCGTGCCGAACATCCTCGGCCCGTTCTTCGGCCGGGTGCTGGAGGGCGTCCACGAGGAGGCCGGCAAACACGGCCTGGCCGTCGTGGTCAGCTCGGGCTGGGGGAGCGCCACCCTCGCCGAGGCCGCCACCACCAGCCGCTTCGACGGCCTGCTGATCTGCTCCCCGGACGACAGCCAGCTCGGCGAACTGCCCGCCGACACCCCCGTCGTCTTCCTGGACGCCGACCCCGGCACCGACCGGACCCGTCCGACCGTCGAACTGGACGTGGGCGGCGGGATGCGCGCCGCCGTCGCGCACCTCGCCGCCCTCGGCCACCGCCGGATCGCCAGGCTCCGCTCCACCCACGCCGCTTACACCTTCCGGGTCCGCCAGGCCGCCTTCGAGGAGACGGTTCTGGCGCTGGGCCTGGACGCGGTCGAACTCGGCGTCAGCCTGAACGAGGGCCAGGCCGCCGCGCGCGAGGTCGCCCACCGGCTGCTGGAGCTGCCGGACCGGCCGCACGCGGTGATCTGCGACGACGACGTGGTCGCCGCCGGCGTCTACCAGGCCGCGGCCGAGCGGGGCCTGCGGGTGCCCGCCGACCTCTCGGTGGTCGGGATCGACAACGTCCCGGTGGCCGCGCTGCTCACCCCGCCGCTCACCACGGTCGACCTGCCCGGCGAGGAGCTGGGCCGGGCCGGGGTGGCGGCGCTCGCCGGACTGCTCCGGGGCGAGGCGGTCGCACCCGTGCCGCCGCTCGCCACCTCGCTGGTGCTGCGGTCCTCCACCGCCCCGGGCTCCCGGGAGCACTGACTCCGACGGGTGCCGGGCTGCCGGGTTGCCGGGTTGCCGGGTTGCCGGCCGCCGTCGCCCGGGCGCACGGGCGCGCGGGCGGGGCGGACGGGCGCGCGGGGCCGGCGCGGACCCGAGCGGGTACGACGAAGTGGCTGCGCCCGTCAGCCAGACCACCGGCCCGACAGGCGCAGCCACGTCCATGGGGATGCGGCGGGCGGCTCAGCCCACCGGCACCGGCACCGGCTCGGCGGAGGGCAGCGGGTGCGCCGCGGCCGAGGTCCCGCCGACCGGGCGGAACCAGCGGCGGGCGCCGAACAGCAGCAGCGCGCCCAGGCCGATCCCGCCCGCCGCGCAGACCGCCACCGAACGCAGCGACCCTTCCGCGAGGTGGCCGGAGACCGCGTAGCCCAGCGAGTTCCCGGTCGCGAAGAGCGTGACCAGCCAGGCGAAAGCCTCCGTCACGGTGCCCTGCGGGGCCAGCTCGGCGACCAGTACGAAGGCCGCCGCCAGCAGCGGGGCCAGTGCGATCCCGGAGACGAAGGCGAGGACGGCCGTCACGGCCGGCCCCGGGACCAGCACCAGCGGCAGGTAGCTGACGGCCATGCCGAGTGCCATCAGCCAGGTCCGGGTGGCCGTCGAACTGCGCCACCGCACCGCGCCGTAGGCGAGCGCGCCGAGCAGGCCGCCGAGCGCCGCGAGGGCCAGCAGGCTCCCGGCGCCGCCGGGCAGGCCGTCCCCGTGGTGGGCCTCGGCGTAGGCGATGAACAGCACGTTCTGCGCGCCGACCGCCCAGCCGGCGCCGGCCAGGCCGATCAGCAGCAGGACCAGGCCGGGGGAGCGGAGCGGTCCGAGCAGGCCCGCCGAGTGTGCGCGCGGCGGCGCCTGCCAGGTGCGGGCCGGAGCGGTGGTGGCGACCACCAGCGCCCCGGCCAGGCCGAGTCCGGCCGCCACCCAGAGCGCCGTGACCGGGCCGGCGGTCCCCGCGATGCCGGCCACCGCGAGCGGGCCGGCGACGTAGAGGATCTGCTGGGAGGCGGAGTCGAAGGCGTACGCGGTGTCGAGCTGCTCCTCCTCGACGACGTCCGGCCAGAGCGAGCGCAGGCAGGGTTCGAGCGGGGGCATGGCCAGTCCGGCGATCGCGGCGCCGACGGTGGCGCTGACCGCGGACGCCGGTGCCAGCGCCAGCAGGGCGTACCCGCCGCCGGCGATCACCGCGGAGACGAGCAGGACGCGCGGCTGGCCGGTGCGGTCCACGATCCGGCCGAGCACCGGCCCGCCGATGGCCGCCGCGATCGCGTACGCGGCGGTGGCCAGCCCGATCCGGCTGTACGGCGCGCCGGCGTCGCGCAGCGCGAGGGCGATCACCAGGGCGGTCATACCGGCCGGGAGGCGGCCGAGCAGGGTGCCGAAGAGCAGGCGGCCGACGTGCGGGGCGCGGAGCAGGGCGAGGTAGCCCATGGGCGGGATTCTCCGGTCTGGGCAGGGAGCGGGCGGGGATGCCTCCCAAGTTATACGTATAACCGCTGAGTGGTCAATCGGACCGGCCCGTAGCGCCGCTGGCCCCTTCGGGCTTGCCCCGGCTATCTCGGGGCGCTCTCGGGGCTCCCCTCGGGGCCTGCCGGGCGTCGCGCCGTCACGCCGGGGCCGGATCCCTCGCGCCCGGAACTCAAACAACTACTTTGAACATCTCAAACCTTTACTGCTAACGTATCGCCCATGACCACCTCAGACGCACGTTCGGCGCACGGCCTGGGCTCGCAGCCCGGTGCCGCCCGCGGGCGTCTGTCCGGTGCTGTGGACAGCCCGCGCCGTTGTCGCGCCATGAGCTGTATTCAGGCGGCACGCCCCTGATCGGGGCCGGTTCCCTTCCCGTCCGGCTCCCGCGCCGTGCCGCCTTTCCCGCCCCCCGCCACACCGTCAGTCACGCCTCCCCCGGAGCCGCACCGTCATGTCCACAGCGCCCGAGGCGACCTCGTCGCCGTCCGTGCTCGCCAGAATCCGCAAGACGCCCTTCTGGGCCCAGATCGTCGCCGGCCTGGTGCTCGGCGTCGCCCTCGGTTACCTGGCCCGCGCGGCCGACATCTCCTGGCTGGCCACCACCCTGGAGACCATCGGCCGGATCTTCGTCCAGCTGCTGAAGCTCGCCGTCCCGCCGCTGGTCTTCACCGCGATCCTGGTCAGCGTCGCCAACCTGCGGAACGTCACCAACGCCGCCCGGCTGGCCGTCCGCACCCTGCTCTGGTTCGCGATCACCTCGCTGATCGCGGTGGCCATCGGCCTCGGCCTCGGCCTGCTGACCAACCCGGGCGAGGGCACCAACCTCAAGACCGAGGGCCTCAAGGCGCCGAAGTCCACCGGCAGCTGGATCGACTTCCTCACCGGGATCTTCCCGACCAACATCGTCACCGCCTTCACCGAGGTCGAGGTCCTGCAGATCGTCTTCCTGGCGATCGTGGCCGGCGCCGCGATCATCAAGCTCGGCGCCAAGGCCGAGCCGGTGCTCAAGCTCAGCGAGTCGGTGCTCGAGCTGATCCAGACCGCCCTCTGGTGGGTCATCCGGCTCTCGCCGCTCGGCACCCTGGGCCTGATCGGCAAGTCCGTCGCCAAGTACGGCTGGGACCTGCTGGAGCCGTTCGCGACGCTGACCGTCGACGTCTACGTCGGTTGCGCGCTGGTGCTGTTCGGCGTCTACTCGCTGCTGCTGAAGTTCGCCGCCGGCCTCAACCCGGTCAACTTCTTCAAGGGCGCCTGGCCCGCCATCCAGCTGGCCTTCGTCTCCCGCTCCTCGGTCGGCACCCTGCCGGTCACCCGCCGGGTCACCGAGCGGCTCGGCGTCCCGGGCGAGTACGCCTCCTTCGCCGTCCCGTTCGGCGCCACCACCAAGATGGACGGCTGCGCCGCGATCTACCCCTCGCTGGCCGCGATCTTCGTCGCCCAGGTGTACGGCATCGACCTCGGCATCAAGGACTACCTGCTGATCGCCTTCGTCTCGGTGATCGGCTCGGCCGCCACCGCCGGTCTGACCGGTGCGATCGTGATGCTGACGCTGACCCTCTCCACCCTGGGCCTGCCGCTGGAAGGCGTCGGTCTGCTGCTGGCCATCGACCCGATCCTCGACATGGTCCGCACCGCGACCAACGTCGCCGGTCAGGCCCTGGTGCCGGTCGTGGTCGCGGCCCGGGAGAAGACGCTCGACCTGGTCGCGTACAACAACCCGGCCGGTGACCTCTACGACGACGCCCCGGCCTCGGCCCCGGTCACCGTCCCGGCCCAGGCCGGTGCCAAGGCCCCCGCGACGGCCTGACGCCCGCCCCGTACGGACGCGGCCCCCTCTCCCGGTGAACGGGAGAGGGGGCCGTCCTCGTGCGCGCACCCGGGCACCGCGGGGCTCCGGGTGCTGTGCACCGGGCCGAGGGCCGCGCCGGGCCCGGGCGGGGAGAGGTCCGGGCGGGCAGGGGGCCGGGCGGGGAAGGGGGCCGGGCGGGCCGGAAAAGGCAGGGGGCCCGCCGGAAGGCGGGCCCCCTTGGGTACTGCAGCTCTTGTGCTCACCGTGACGGCCTCGCGGCCGCCGGCGGACCCGACGGGTCCCGAGCGATCAGATCCTCATCGAGGATGATTCAGACAAGGGTGACGTTCTCCGCCTGCGGGCCCTTCGGACCCTGAGTGACGTCGAAGCTGACCGCCTGGTTCTCCTCCAGCGAGCGGAAACCGCTCGCGTTGATGGCGGAGTAGTGGACGAAGACGTCGGGCCCGCCGCCATCCTGGGCGATGAAGCCGAAGCCCTTCTCAGCGTTGAACCACTTGACGGTTCCCTGAGCCATGCCGTTCTCCTTGCGAGGGACGTATCGGGACCACACCGTGTGGCACCCGGTCCGCTGCGCTGATCGCCCTGCCTCCGGACGGGTCCGGAGTTTTCGATATTGCTGAAAAACTACAAAAAGCCTGCGGTTACATGCTCCGCAGGCTTCAAGTACTGCAAGGGGAATCAAACTGCAACTGAGGGCAACGCTAGCATGCGGCTGCTGTGACGACCAGGGGTGACTTGCGTCCTGGACACCGCGTGTCGTAAGGCGGTTGTGGCGATCGGCACGGTGCGTCACGGAAGGGTGGTGCGGGGCCTCCCGACCAGCAGGCATACCCTGCGGGGAGGCGCACGAACAGTAAGGGAGCGGCGCGGTGGCAGTACCGGACGAGGAAACGCGGGAGACCCGGGAGAGCACCCCGGTCCGGCCCCGAGTGGGGCATATTCAGTTCCTGAACTGCGTACCCCTCTACTGGGGGCTGGCCAGGACCGGCAACCTGCTCGACCTGGATCTCACCAAGGACACCCCGGAGAAGCTCAGCGACCAGTTGGTCGGAGGTTCGCTGGACATCGGCCCGATCACCTGTGTGGAGTACCTGCGCCACGCGGACGAACTGCTCGTGCTCCCCGACATCGCCGTGGGCAGCGACGGCCCGGTGATGTCCTGCGTGATCGTCAGCAAGGTGCCGCTCGCCGAGCTGGACGGCCGGAAGGTCGCCCTCGGCTCCACCAGCCGGACCTCCGTCCGGCTCGCCCGGCTGCTGCTGGAGGAGCGGGAGGGGGTGCGGCCGGAGTACTACAGCTGCCCGCCCGACCTGGAGGCCATGCTCGCCGAGGCCGACGCGGCCGTGCTGATCGGCGACCCGGCGCTGCGCGCCTACCTGGGGCAGGCGGCCGAACGCGGGCTGGCCGTGCACGACCTGGGCGAGATGTGGAAGGAGTGGACCGGGCTGCCGTTCGTCTTCGCCGTCTGGGCCGCCCGCCGCGACTTCGCCGAGCGCCGGCCCGAACTGACCGCGGCCGTGCACCGCGCCTTCCTGGAGTCCCGGGACCTCTCGCTGGTCGAGGCCCGCGAGGTGGCGACGCACGCGGCCCGCTGGGAAGCCTTCGACGCGGACGTGCTGGAACGGTACTTCAGCGAGGCCCTGGACTTCTCGCTCGGCGAGCGGCAGTTGGCCGGGGTGGCCGAGTTCGCCCGGCGGGTCGCGCACGACAGCGGGTTCGCACCCGATGTGGCCGTCCGGTTGCTGGAGTCCGCGCCGGCGGAGCCTGTGGTGCTGGAGCCCGCGCCGGTGGTGGTCTGAGCACGTCCCCGGCTGGTCCGAGCACGTTCCCCGGTTGGTCCGAGCACACCCCTCGGCGCCTTCCCGGGGCGGTGTGCCGCCGCCGGGAGGAAGCGGGTTGTGGCGCGGCGTCCGTCCGCCGCCCGATAGCGTCTGCACGCGAGCGGGCCCGGCGGTGGGCCGGGCGGGTGACGGGAGCGTGCGGGGGATGCAGGCACTGGGATCGGACGACCCGCGGCAGGTGGGCGCGTACCGGCTGCTGCGGAGGCTCGGCGCGGGCGGCATGGGCCGGGTCTACCTCGGCCGGACGGCGGGCGGCCGCACGGTGGCGGTCAAGGTGGTCCGCGGCGAACTCGCCGAGGACGCCGAGTTCCGGGCCCGGTTCCGGCAGGAGGTGGCCGCCGCCCGCCGGGTCGGCGGCACGTGGACGGCCCCCGTCCTGGACGCCGACACCGAGGGAACCCACCCCTGGGTGGCCACCGGCTACGTCGCGGGCCCCGCGCTGGCCGGCGCCGTCCGCGAGTACGGGCCGCTGACCGACCCCGCCGTCCGCACGCTGGGCGCCGTCCTGGCCCAGGCGCTGGAGCACGTGCACGGGCTCGGCCTGGTGCACCGGGACGTCAAGCCGTCCAATGTGCTGCTCACCCTGGACGGCCCGAGGCTGATCGACTTCGGCATCGCCCGGGCCCTCGACGCGGCCACCGGGCTCACCCAGTCCGGGTTCGTGGTCGGGTCACCCGGCTTCATGTCGCCGGAGCAGGCGAACGGCCGCCCGGTCGGACCGCCCGGCGACGTCTTCTCGCTCGGCGCGGTGCTCGCGTACGCGGCCACCGGGGTGCACCCGTTCGGCGAGGGGGTGAGCGCGGCCGTCCTGCTCTACCGCGTGGTGCACGAGGAACCGGACCTGACCGGGCTGGCCCCCGGGCCGCTGCGTTCGATCGTGCTCGACTGCCTGGCCAAGGACCCGGCGGCCCGGCCGACGCCGCGGGGGCTGCGGGAACTGCTGGACCCCGACGGCTCGGCGGCCGGCCGGCTGGGTCAGGGCGGCGGCTGGCTTCCGCCGGCGCTCGCGGCCGCGGTCGGGCGCAGTGCGGTGCAGCTGCTGGACCTGGAGGGGGAGGAGGACTCGTCCGTCGGCGGGGCCGGGGCTGCTGCTGCGGCGGCGGCGGGCGAGGTGGCGGCGGAGTGGACGCCGACCTTTGTACCGGGGGTCGACGGGATGGCGGTCGGGGTCGAAGGGGCTTCGGGGACCGGGTCGCGGTCGATGCCGTCGATGCCGTCGGTGCCGCCCCGGCCCGGGGTCGCGGACGCTACGCCGCGGCGGCGGGGCGTGGCGGCGCTGGTGGCCGCCGCCGCGGTGGTGCTGGTGCTCGCGGGCGGCGGGTACGGCGGGTACCGGATGTGGGGGCCGAAGGAGCCGGGGCCGGGGCCGACGGTACCGACGGCGGCGGCGTCCGGCGGGAGCGCGACGGGGGCGCAGACCGTGACGCCGGGCGCCACGTCGGCCACGGGCGGGGCCACTCAGGCGCCGCCCTCGCCGGTCTCGTCGCCTTCGTCGCCCTCGTCGCCTTCGTCGCCCTCGTCGCCTTCGTCGCCCTCGCCGACCGGCTCGACCGGTTCGTCGGCGACGGCCGCGCCGTCGGGGCCGAACGTCGTGCCTGCGGCCTTCCTCGGTACCTGGCGCGGGGACATGGTCACCCAGAAGGGGGTTCCGGCCGGCACCACCACCCTGGTCATCGGCCGGGCCGCGATCGGTCAGGAGGCCACCACCAGCCGCAACGAGCTGACCGGCCTGCTCTCGCTCACCTGCGAGGGCGCCTGGACGCTCACCTCGGCCGAGCCGGAGAAACTGGTCTTCACCTCCCGCCTCGTCCGCTCGTCGCTGCCCGGGGCGTGCACCGGCGGTTCCTACGCCGAGACGCTCACCCTGCAGAACGACGGCACCGTCCGCTTCGGCTCCGCCGACCCCAGCGCCGGAAACCCGGCCGGGACGCTGCGGCGGGCGGGCTGACGCAGCGCTCCGAAGGCCCTGGCGTAGGCTGATCCGGATGCGACCCGGTGCCGCGGCACGGAGTCGCCGCACGTCGTAGTACCCGGAACGGTCGGCCCGGTCGAACGGCCCGGAGCAGGCGAAGTACCGGTAGTGCCCGTCGTACCAGTAGTGCCCGTCGTGCCAGTAGTACCGGAAGTACCGGATGTACCCGAGAGAGAGAAGGCCGCCAGGTGTCCGAGCTCGCAGCGACCACCCTCGATGCGCCCAGCACCGACCTGCAGGCCGTCCTCGACCGGGCCGCCGGCGGTGGCCGGATCAGCCCGGAGGAGGCGCTGGCGCTCTACCGCTCGGCCCCCCTGCACGCGCTCGGCTCGGCGGCCGACGCCGCGCGCCGCCGCCGCTACGCCGGTACCGAGCACATCGCGACGTACATCATCGAGCGCAACATCAACTACACCAACGTCTGCGTGACGGCGTGCAAGTTCTGCGCCTTCTACGTGCCGCCGAAGAGCGACAAGGGCTGGTCCCGCGACCTCGAGGAGATCCTGCGCCGCTGCGCGGAGACCGTCGAGCTGGGCGGCACCCAGATCATGTTCCAGGGCGGCCACCACCCGGACTACGGCGTCGAGTACTACGAGCGCGCCTTCTCGGCGATCAAGGCGGACTTCCCGCAGCTGGTGATCCACTCGCTGGGCGCCTCCGAGGTCGACCACATGGCGCGGATCTCGGGCGTCTCGGTCGAGGAGGCCATCACCCGGATCCACAAGGCGGGCCTGGACTCCTTCGCCGGCGCCGGCGCCGAACTCCTGCCCGAGCGCCCGCGCAAGGCGATCGCGCCGCTCAAGGAGTCGGGCGAGCGCTGGCTGGAGATCATGGAGACCGCCCACAAGCTTGGTGTCGAGTCCACCTCCACCATGCTGATGGGCACCGGCGAGACCAACGCCGAGCGGATCGAGCACCTGCGGATGATCCGCGACGTGCAGGACCGCACCGGCGGCTTCCGCGCCTTCATCCCGTACACCTACCAGCCGCAGAACAACCACCTGAAGGGGTCCACCCAGGCGACCGTCTTCGAGTACCTGCGGATGATCGCCATCGCCCGCCTGTTCCTCGACAACATCGCCCACATCCAGGGCTCCTGGCTGACCACCGGCAAGGAGGCCGGCCAGCTGTCGCTGCACTACGGCGCGGACGACCTCGGCTCGGTCATGCTGGAGGAGAACGTGGTGTCGGCGGCCGGCGCCAAGCACCGCTCCAACCTCACCGAGCTGATCCACCTGATCCGGGCCGCCGACCGCGTCCCCGCGCAGCGCTCGACCACCTACGAGCACCTGCGCGTGCTGGACGACCCGGCCAACGACCCGGTCGACCCGCGGGTCGCCTCGCACATCGCCTCCACCGCGATCGAGGGCGGCACGGCGCACCCCGAGCTGAAGATCCTCGACAACCGCTGATCGCGCCGGCTGCCGACCGTTGACTTCTACTGAGGTTCCCGCGCCGCCGTGCTGACCCTGCACCGGGCTGCTCTCGTGCTTCCCGACCCCGCCGATTCCACCGCCCCGTCCCACGCCGACGGGGCGGTGCTGGTGCGCGACGGGCTGGTCGAGGCGGTCGGCCCGTACGCGGAGCTGGCTGCGGCGCAGCCGACGGCCCGGGTCCGGGACTGGGGCGACGCGCTGCTCACCCCCGGACTGCGCCACCCGGACGGGCACCGGTTGCTGGAACGGGCGTACCACCCGGATCCGCGTGAGGAACTCGGGGACGCGCCGGTGCCGGACGGCCTGGTGGGGGAGGCGGACGAGGCGCGGTGCGGGGCGAGCGCGCGGCGCGGGCTGCAGCGCATGCTCGGCTTCGGGGTGACGGCGGTGGCCGGGCCGTTCGAACGCGGCTCGGTGCGGACGGCGGTGGCCCGTTCGGGGCTG
Source organism: Kitasatospora purpeofusca (assembly GCF_034043715.1). GTDB lineage: Bacteria > Actinomycetota > Actinomycetes > Streptomycetales > Streptomycetaceae > Kitasatospora > Kitasatospora purpeofusca_A. Next base: position 69,255 of record NZ_JAXCLC010000001.1, read on the forward strand.
GTCGTGCTGCGGGGGGCGGGCTCTCCCGGGCCGGTGGGCCTTCCGGGGCCGGTGTGGTCGCTGGATCCGCTGGATCCGCTGGTGGGGCTGCCGTTCGCCGAGGCTGTGCACGGTCGGCTGGCGGTGGGCGGCCGGGCGGACTTCGCGGTGTTCGCGGTGTTCGCCCCCGGCGCGGACGGTCCGCGGGCCGGTGGGTGCCGGGCGGCGGTGCTCGGCGGTCGGCTGGTGTTCCGGCGGCGCTGAGCGCTGCCCAGGGCGACGTCGGTCCATGTCCGTCCACGCCGACGCCGACGCCCACGTCCACGTCCTCGTTCGGGCCGCGGTCTGCTGCCGGGCGTTCTCGCGGCGCGTTGCGTCTACTCGTCGGTAGGTGTGCGATTTTCCCAGGGCGTGCCGTACTCCCGTGCGAGGCAAGGGACTTGCTTCGCATGCCGCCGAACTTTGCCCCCGTGTCGCTGGCCTGATTCCCCCTTCGTCGTGACCTGAGGGCCCGCCAGCGGATAGCATCCGGCTCAGCTCAGTCCGTACCCTCACCACACCTCGCCCGTTCCCACGGGCGGCGGGGCCCCGTCCCCAGGCCCCGAACGCACGCCAGGACAGGAACCATGCGATCCGCGACCGTCCCCCCGCAGCGATCCCCGCGGTTGGGCCGTGGCTGGTACATCACCGCCGTGCTCAGCGCCGTGCTGGCCGTCGGGATGTGCCTGCTGGGGTGGCGTCAGGCCGAGCAGGCCGACCGGATCGGCGCCCACCCGGTGCGGGTCGAGGGCCTGGTGACCCAGTTGCCGGGCGGCGGCGGGTCCTACAGCACCGTCAGCTACCAGGCCGGGGGCCAGCACCACACCGCCACGGCGCTGCCGCTGGCCGACGGTGCCAAGGTCGGCGACGGGGTCTGCCTGGAGCATGCCGCTGACGACCCGGGCGCGGTACGGATCTGTGGCGACACCTACCCGCAGCCGGTCGGGGTCGGCCTGGCCCGGTTCAGCGTGCCGGTGGCGGTGCTGCTGTTCGCGGTCTGCATGCTGCGGATCCGGCGGCACCGGCGGGCGGAGGCCGTGTGGAGCGGGCAGAACCGGTTCGCCACCACGGTCGCCCTGGCCACCGGTGCGCTGGCCGACGGGATGCCCGCGATAACCCAGGGCAAGCGCTCGCGCCGTCGGCGCCGCTCGGGCGGACGACGCGCCCTGCACTGAGGGCGCGTGGGCGGTCCGGTCCTGGGGGAGTCGGGACCCGGGGGAGACGACCCGGAGTGTCTGATGGCTGGAGCGGCTGGCGGTCGGATTGGCCGGAGTGGCCGGAGTGTGGTCGGTGCCTGGGGGCGTGAGGGGGGTCCTGCGCGCCCTCGGAGTGCTTCGAGAACTGGGCGTTGGCGGGCCGGTGGTGGTCCCGGACTGTCCGGAAGGCGCCCCCTTGCCCGGATCGTCGGAGCCAGGGTGAACAATGGGGGGCGTGACCCGAGCCTCCCTGGACAAGCAGCCGCACGAAGTCGCCGCCATGTTCGACGACGTCGCGGCCAAGTACGACCGCACCAACGACGTGCTCTCGCTCGGCCAGGCCCGCGCCTGGCGCCGCGCGGTGGCCGAGGCGGTGGACGCCGGGCCGGGTGACGTCGTGCTCGACCTCGGGGCCGGCACCGGCACCTCCTCGCTCCCCTTCGCGGAGGCCGGGGCCAAGGTCGTCCCGTGCGACTTCTCGGTCGGCATGCTCGCCGAGGGCAAGCGCCGCCACCCCGAGCTGGCGCTGACCGCCGGGGACGCCACCCGGCTGCCGTTCGCCGACGACACCTTCGACTCGGTGACGATCTCCTTCGCGCTGCGCAACGTCCATGACACCGATGCCGCGCTGAGCGAGATGCACCGGGTCACCAAGCCCGGCGGCAAGCTGGTCATCTGCGAGTTCTCCACGCCGACCTGGACGCCGTTCCGGACCGTCTACACCGAGTACCTGATGCGCGCGCTTCCCCCGGTCGCCACTGCGGTGAGCAGCAACCCGGACGCCTACGTCTACCTCGCCGAGTCCATCCGGGAGTGGCCGGACCAGCCCGCGCTGGCCGCTCGGCTCCAGGAGGCCGGCTGGTCCAAGGTGGCCTGGCGCAACCTGACCGGTGGGATCGTCGCCCTGCACCGGGCCCACAAGGTCTGACCGGTCGTCGGCCGGTCGGACCCGTCCGCGCCGCCGCCGGGACCGGCCGAAGCGCCGCCCGCAGCTCATAGACTCGTCCAAGCCCAGCCGCGCCGGCCCCCGCCGGCCGGTCGACCCCCAGCAGGAGTGTGCCCACCGTGTCCGAGACCGTCGTTGACCTGAGCGCAGGCGTTGTGGAGAGCACCGCGGACGTCATCGTGGTCGGCGCGGGCCCGGCCGGGTCCACCACCGCGTACTACCTCGCGCAGGCCGGTCTGGACGTGCTGCTGCTGGAGAAGACCAGCTTCCCCCGGGAGAAGGTCTGCGGCGACGGCCTGACCCCGCGGGCCACCAAGCAACTGGTGGACATGGGCATCGATGTGTCCACCGACAACGGCTGGCTGCACAACAAGGGACTGCGGATCATCGGCGGCGGGATCCGGCTCGAGCTGGACTGGCCCGAGCTGTCGGCCTTCCCGGACTACGGTCTGGTCCGCAAGCGGGCCGACTTCGACGAGGTGCTCGTCCGTCAGGCGGAGAAGGCCGGAGCCCGGCTCTACGAGCGTTGCAACGTCAGCGGTCCGGTGCTGGACGAGCGGACCGGCCGGATCGTCGGCGTCACCGCCAAGCTGGGCGACGAGAAGCGGCCGGTGACCTTCCGCGCCCCGCTGGTCGTGGCGGCCGACGGCAACTCGACCCGGCTCTCGCTCGCCATGGGCCTGCACCGCCGCGAGGACCGCCCGATGGGCGTCGCCTACCGCACCTACTTCACCTCGCCGCGCCACGACGACGACTACCTGGAGTCCTGGCTGGAGCTGTGGGACACCCGGGGCGGCGAGCGCAAGCTGCTGCCCGGTTACGGCTGGGTCTTCGGTATGGGCGACGGCACCTCCAACGTCGGTCTCGGCATCCTCAACTCCTCGCCCGCTTTCGGTGAGCTCGACTGGCGCGAGGTCCTCAAGGCCTGGTGCGCGAGCATGCCTGAGGAGTGGGGCTACACCCCCGAGAACATGACCGACCCGATCCGGGGCGCCGCGCTGCCGATGGCCTTCAACCGGCAGCCGCACTACACCCGCGGCCTGCTGCTGGTCGGCGACGCGGGCGGCATGGTCAACCCGTTCAACGGCGAGGGCATCGCCTACGCGATGGAGTCCGGCCAGATCGCCGCAGGGGTGATCGTCCAGGCCCACGCCCGGGTGACCGAGTCCGGCCGGGAGCGCGCACTCCAGGCATACCCGCGCGTCCTCAAGGATGTCTACGGCGGCTACTACACGCTGGGCCGCGCCTTCGTGAAGCTCATCGGCAACCCGAAGGTCATGCAGCTCGCGACCCAGCGGGGACTGACCCACCCGGTCCTGATGAAGTTCGTCCTCAAGCTCCTCGCCAACCTCACCGACCCGCAGGGCGGCGACGCGATGGACCGCGTCATCAACGGTCTGGCCAAGGTCGCGCCCAACGCCTGACCGGCGAGGCCCGGGTGCGGTTCCGGTGCGCCTCCGGGCCCTTCCGGCGGCCTCCGGGCAGCGCGGCCGGCCTGGGTAGCCCGGCTCGTCGGGTACCGCTACGGCGCGCTGCGGCTGGCCGCGGAGCGGTTCTCGACGTATGCGAGGCGGTCGGCGAAGACCTGGGCGGCGTCGGGGGTGAGCGTGCGGAGGGCGACCAGCGCGGAGAAGACCACGTCGCAGAGCTCGTGCTGGACGTCCTCCCAGGTGTGGGTCACGCCCTTGCGCGGATTCTGACCGGTCGCACCGATCACGGCCGCGCTGACCTCGCCCACCTCCTCGGAGAGTTTCAGGATGCGGGCCAGCCGCTCCTCCTGCGGGGGAAGCGGGCTCTCCTCGTCGAGCCAGGCGACCACGTGGTCGACGCTCTCCCAGATCCTGCTGTCCATCGGCACGGCTCCCGTACGGCTCGCGGTCGTGCTGACCACCGTACGGGAGCCCGGCAGGCCCCGAAGGCGGCTCAGCGGGTGGAGATCTTCACATTGCGGATGTTCACGGGCAGGGTGGGGAAACCGTCGCCGGGGTTGTTCTGGTCGTCCTCGCCACCGGCGGCGATCTTCTGCAGGACGTCCAGGCCCGCGGTGATCCGGCCGAAGGGCGTGTAGGCGGGGGAGAGTTTGGTGTCCTTCCAGACGAAGAAGAACTGGCTGCCATTGGTGTTGGGGCCCGCGTTGGCCATCGCGACCGTGCCGGCGGGGTAGGTCGCGCCCTCCAGGTTCTCGTCCGGGAAGGAGTAGCCGGGGCCGCCGCTGCCGGTACCGGTCGGGTCGCCGCACTGGAGGACGAAGATCCGCTGGGTGGTCAGCCGGTGGCAGTGGCTGCGGTCGAAGTAGTCACGCTCGGCGAGGAACCGGAACGAGAAGGTCGTGCAGGGCGCCTTGTCGGTGAGGGCCTGGAAGGTGATCGACCCCTGGGAGGTCTTCAAGGTCGCGCTGTAGGGCTTGGCGGCCTTCCGGGCGTCGAAGACCGGGATGCCCTTGAAGTTGTCGGCGGGGACCGCCGGGCTGTAGGTGCAGGTGGTACCGGCCGCGCCGGTCCCGGCCCCGGTCGACGGGGTGTCCGCGACGGCGGTGCCGGTGCTCACCATGATCGGCAGAACGGTGGCTGCGGCGATCAACGCCCAGTGCTTCCGGGTCACTTGGCCGGCCTTCCGGTCCATGGGGGGCAACTGCATTGTCATGGCGACATCATCCATGCCGGAGTGGAGATCCGGTAGGGGTCGAAAACCGTTGATCGGGAACGGTGCGGTGCGCGAGGATGACGGGCGCCTGCTCAATTCCGGGATCCGTCCGACGACGTGCGCGACTCTCGTGTGCCGCTTCCGTTCGTCTCGAGAGGTCCCGCCCATGCGCGCATCGTCCTCCGTCCCTCTACGTGATCTGCCGGTACTGCTGGTGGCGGTGGCGTGGGGGTCGAGCTTCCTGGCCGTGCAGCGGGTGGCCGAGCCGGACACGGTGGTGGCGATGCTGGTCCTGCGGTTCGGCCTGGTCCTGCCCGTGCTGGGGCTGTTCGCCTGGCGGGCGCTGCGGCGGCTGCGGCGTGCCGAGTGGCTGGGCGGGGCCGCCCTCGGGCTGGTACTCGGTGCGATCTTCCTCCTGGAGACCTTCGGCGCGGTGCACACCTCGGCGACCAACGCGGGCCTGATCATCAGTCTCACGATCGTGTTCACTCCGCTCGCGGAGAGTGCGCTCGCCCGGACGCCACTGCCGCGACCCTTCCTCGCGGCAGCCGGTCTGGCGGTGGTGGGCATCGCGCTGCTGACCGGCGAGGGTGGGCTGCGGGCCCCTTCGGCCGGGGACCTGCTGGTGCTCGGGGCCGCCGTGGTGCGGACGGTCAACGTGCTGGCCACCGCCCGCGTCCGGGCGATCCGGGAGTCCGACACGCTGGCCGTCACCTGGGTCCAACTGGCCACCGCGACGCTGGTGTTCGCCGCTGTCGCGCCGTTCGTCGGCCCGCTGCCGTGGACGGTCGCGGCCACCTACGGGCCGGCCCAGTGGGGCTGGCTGCTCCACCTGACGCTGTTCTGCACGCTGTTCGCGTTCTTCGTGCAGATGTGGGCCGTCCGCACCACCTCGCCCTCCCGGGTCAGCCTGCTGCTGGGCACCGAACCGCTGTGGGCGGCGGTGTTCGGCATCACCCTGGCCGGCAACCACCTCGGACCGCTCGCCCTGCTGGGCGGTGCCCTCGTCCTGGTCGGCGCGGAGTGGGGCCGACGGACGGCCTCGAGACCGAGCCGGGAGGCCGAGCCGGCGGAGCGGGTGTCCGTCCCGGCGTGAGCGTGGGCCGGTCCGTCTGTGCGGAGCATCCCGCTCCCGGTCGTCGTCGGTCGGGTCACCGGCTCCGCCCCAGGGTTCGGCGGGCGTAGGCGAAGGTGACCGCGGCGACCAGCGGACCCCAGGCGACCAGTGGCAGGTAGCAGAGGGTCATGACCACTGCGGCGAGGCCCTGAGGGGCCTCGGGATCGCTCAACTGGTCGGCCCAGCCGCCGAACAGTGAGCTCAGCCCGACGTAGGTCAGCACGGCCGAGCCGATCGTGGCGGGGACGATCGCGGCCAACGGCCGGACGGTGCGGCCGCCGATCAACGGGATCCAGGACGGAACCACCTCGCCCCAGGGCCGGACCAGTCCGAGGGTGAGGAAGGCCACGAACTCGGCCAGTCCGCTCAACGCGACGAGATACGCGGTGCCCCAGCCGGGGGTGTTGTCCTCGAACACCGCGGCCAGCTCCCCGCTGAAGCCGACCGGGATGCCGACGCCGAGGGCGAGCCGCCAGAGTCCGGACGGCACGGTGGTCCAGACGGTGGCCCTGGCGGCCAGCTCGGCCCAGCGGGGGGTGCCGTCCGGACGGACGGCGCGCTTGCGGGTGGCCCGGGGACCGGAGGCGGTCGTGCCCGGGGCGCTCGCTCCGGGACCGACTCCGACGCCTGCGACGCCTTCGACGCCTGCGATGGGTGCGGTGGTGGACATGGTGGCGGACTCCTTCCCGGCCGGCCCTCGCGGCCGGTCCGACGGGATCAAGACTGGCCGTCGGACCGGGGCCGCCATCAGTGCCGATCGGGCTGTTCTGGCTGCTCGAATCAGGTGCGGATATGTGCCGATCGGCACAGGCGGAGCGCTCCGATGATCCGTAGGCTGCTCGCAGAAAGGAGGCGATGATGAGTCAGATGCTGGCGTTGGCCGCCCCGGCGGCGGTGCTCTGCGGGTGGTTCCTGCGGTCCCGGTTCGGGATCGCGGCGGTGTCCTGGACGGCCGCCATGGTGTCGATCGGGGCCACGGTCGGTGCTTGGGCCGCCGGCCGCTGGGCCGAGTCGGAGCGCTGGACCGGCCTGGTCGGCATCCTCGAACTCGCCTCCCTGCTGATGCTGGTGGTCCTGACGCTGCGGGCCGAGGGCGGTCGGCGCGGAGCAATGGCGGTCTGGACGATCGGTGGCGCGGTCGCGCTCTGGCCGTCCCGATTCGAGGACGCGTCCGGCGCGGTGGGCGCGCTGACCCTCTTCGGCTTCGGTTCGGTCTTCACGCTGCCGGCCGTGCTGATCGGGCTCTATCTGCGAGGGCTGGACGACGGCCGGCGTCGCTCGGTGGCAGCGGCCAGGCGCGCCCAGCGACTCGAGCTCGCCCATGACCTGCACGACTTCGTCGCCCATGACGTCAGTGGCATGGTTGCCCAGGCGCAGGCGGGCACAGTGCTGGCGGCCTTCGACCCGGTGCGGGCCGCGGCCCTGTTCGAGCGGATAGAGCAGGCCGGGTTGCAGGCCCTGGCCTCGCTCGACCGGACGGTCCACCTGCTGCGCAGCGAGGACGGGGACGGCCCGGAGCGTGCCCCGCAGCCCGGCCTGGCCGAACTGGCCGAGCTCACCGAGCGGTTCACGGACTCCGGCGATGTGGTGGTGCGACTGGAGGCTCCGGCCCAGGAGCCGGCGGTTCCGCGGGAGGTGGCGGCCACCGCGTACCGGATCGTGGTCGAGGCCCTGACCAATGTGCGGCGGCATGCTCCTGCTGCCCGTGTGGTCGATGTCCGGGTGCGGAGCGAGGGACGGCGGTTGACGGTACGGGTCCGGGACGACGGCGGTGGGGCTTCGTCGCCGTCCGGGTCGAGGCGGGGCGGGGGCGGCAGTGGACTGGCGGGGCTGGCCGCCCGGGTGGAGGCGTTGGGCGGCACGCTGAGCGCCGGCCGCGAGGGCAATGGCTGGCAGGTGGTGGTCACCATGCCCTTGAAGATCGGGTAGCGGCCCGGAGCCGGGGGAGGGCCGCACCGCCTCGGGGTGGAAGCGGTACCGCCGCGAGGGAGCGGAACGGACAGGTGGGACAGGAACGGCAGGCGCGGGGAAGACGCCCTGCCGGGGAGCGGAAGGAGGGTCGGCCGATGAGCATCCGGGTGCTCCTTGCCGACGACGACGAGGTGATCCGCAGCGCGTACCGGATCATCCTCGACGCACAGCCCGATATCGAGGTGGTCGACGAAGCCGAGGACGGCGAGGTGGCGGTCGCCCTCGCCGAGCGGTTGCGTCCGGACGTGATCCTCGCCGATATCCGGATGCCCAGGTTGGACGGTCTCGAGCTGACCCGGCGGCTGGGCGGGGAGTTCCGGGTGGTCGTGGTGACCACCTTCGATCTGGACGAGTACGTGCACGAGGCACTTCGCGCAGGGGCGGCGGGCTTTCTGCTCAAGCGCTCGGGGCCCGCGCTGCTCGCGGAGGCGGTCCGGTCCGCCGTGGCGGGGGACGCGTTGATCAGCCCGCAGATCACCGTCCGCCTGCTCCGCCAACTCTCCGGAGGCAGGGGTGGGAGCGGCATCGGCGGAGGGATCGGAAGCAGCAGCACCGGCAGTACCGCAGACCATGGCGGACGGCGCCCCCTGGGCGGACGGATCGCGGAGAGCGACCGGATCGGCCCGGTCGAGGAACTCACCGCACGCGAGAAGGAGATCGCGAGGCTCGTCGCCGACGGCGCCACCAACGGCGAGATCGCGGAGCAACTGTTCATCAGTGCCGGCACGGTGAAGAACCACCTGGCCTCGGTCCAGCGGAAGCTCGGTGCGCGCAATCGGGTCGGTATCGCCGCCTGGGCCTGGGAGAGCGGCGCCTGAGCCGCTCCGACCCGTCGGGGTACTCGCAGTTGCCCCCCGCCCCACCGCCATGGGCCCCCTGCCCCCCGCCCCACCGCCATGGGGCCCTCCGGCCGCCGCCGGAACGCGCTCCGGCCTGCGCGCGGCGTGCTTGTGAACGAAGGGTCAAGCGGGCGTTCGGGGGGCCGCCACCCCTGAGGGTGAGCCGTAATAACACGTCAACATGGCGCCCGGAAATTTGCGTTCCGCTCGACGAAGTTGATATAGGACTACGGCCCTGACCAGCCGCTTCGCAGATAAATGCGACTGCTTGTGACCATTTGACTTCTTTGCGTTGACAAATATCGTCATGCTCACCTTCATCATGATTCACAAGGTGGCGGAGATCACAAAGATCGTCTTGAACTGCGTGTCGCAGATCACAAGCCGACGGGCATAGGATGCGCTCGTTCCAGGCTTTGTGAACTGCCTCACATGGGGTGGATCCCGGGAACTGGAACGCCGGGTTCACCACAGTGTGACCCGACGGTTCCGATCTGCAGTCAAGGACGACTGGACGGAGGGAGCGGGGGCTATGAATGCCTACGCGCCGATCCTCGTACTCGGTGCCATCGCGGCGGCGTTCGCGGTCGGCTCCGTCGTGATGGCCTCACTGACCGGGCCCAAGCGTTACAACCGGGCCAAGTTGGAGGCGTACGAGTGCGGCATCGAGCCGACCCCGCAGCCCGTGGGCGGCGGTCGGTTCCCGATCAAGTACTACCTGACGGCGATGCTCTTCATCGTCTTCGACATCGAGATCGTCTTTCTCTATCCGTGGGCGGTGAGTTTCGACGCCCTGGGGATCTTCGGGCTGGTCGAGATGCTCCTGTTCATCGCCACTGTCTTCGTCGCGTACGCCTACGTCTGGCGTCGCGGCGGCCTGGAGTGGGACTGAGCCGGGGGAGGGGCCGGGTACCGGGCGTCCGTCGGACCTTGTGAACGGGCGGACAAGCCCGAACGAGCGGACAAGCCCGAACGGGTGGGCGAACCACAGGACTTGAGGGCATTGAGAGGGATCTGATGGGAATCGAGGAGAAGCTGCCGAGCGGCTTTCTGCTCACGACCGTGGAGACAGCGGCCGGCTGGGTACGCAAGTCGTCGCTCTTTCCGGCCACCTTCGGGCTGGCCTGCTGCGCGATCGAGATGATGACCACCGGCGCGGGCCGCTACGACCTGGCGCGCTTCGGTATGGAGGTGTTCCGGGGTTCGCCCCGGCAGGCCGATCTGATGATCGTGGCGGGCCGGGTGAGCCAGAAGATGGCTCCGGTGCTGCGCCAGGTCTACGACCAGATGGCCAACCCCAAGTGGGTCATCTCGATGGGCGTCTGCGCGTCCTCGGGCGGGATGTTCAACAACTACGCGATCGTCCAGGGCGTCGACCACATCGTCCCGGTGGACATCTACCTGCCCGGTTGTCCGCCGCGTCCGGAGATGCTGATGGACGCGATCCTGAAGCTGCACGACAAGATCCAGCACGAGCCGCTCGGTGCGAACAAGCGCCGTGCCGAGGAGCTGGGCGAGGCGCTGGCGCTGCAGGCCACCCCGGTGAGCGAGATGCGGGGGCTGCTGCGATGAACGACCAGGTACCCGAGACCCGCCGCGAGGAGCCGCGCCGCGAGATCCCGGTCGAGGTGGTCGGCCGCCGGCAGGGCATGTTCGGCGCCCAGGGCAGCGGCGACACCTCCGGCTTCGGCGGCCTGGTCGCCCCGGTCGTCCTGCCGGGAGCCACCGAGCGCCCTTACGGCGGCTGGTTCGACGAGGTCGCCGACGAGTTGGAGGGCGCCCTGGAGGAGCAGGGCCTCGACCCGGCCGAGGTGATCGAGAAGACCGTCGTCGACCGCGCCGAGCTCACCTTCCGGATCGCCCGCGAGCACCTCCTCCGCACCGCGCGGACCCTGCGCGACGACCCGGCGCTGCGGTTCGAGCTCTGCCTAGGGGTGAGTGGCGTGCACTACCCGGGCGACACGGGACGCGAACTGCACGCGGTCTACCACCTGCGCTCGATCACCCACGGCCGGCTGATCCGGCTGGAGGTCACCGCACCGGACGCGGATCCGCGCATCCCGTCCGTGGTGAGCGTCTACCCCACCAACGACTGGCACGAGCGCGAGGCCTACGACTTCTTCGGCCTGGTCTTCGAGGGGCACCCGGCCCTCACCCGGATCATGATGCCGGACGACTGGCTGGGACACCCGCAGCGCAAGGACTACCCGCTCGGCGGCATCCCCGTCGAGTACAAGGGCGCCCAGATCCCGGCGCCCGACCAGCGGAGGTCGTACAGCTGATGAGCACCCAGCACAACGAGGAGACGATCCAGGGCGGCGCGGCCGAGGCAGGCGCCCGGGAAACCACCGAGGGCCGGGTCTTCACGGTCACCGGCGGCGACTGGGGCGAGGTGGTCGACGCCGTGGCCCGGGCCGACGACGAGCGCATCATCGTCAACATGGGCCCCCAGCACCCCTCCACCCACGGGGTGCTGCGGCTGATCCTGGAGATCGACGGCGAGACGGTCACGGAGGCCCGCTGCGGCATCGGCTACCTCCACACCGGCATCGAGAAGAACATGGAGTTCCGCAACTGGGTCCAGGGCACCACCTTCGTGACCCGCATGGACTACCTGACCCCGCTGTTCAACGAGACCGCCTACTGCCTGGCGGTCGAGAAGCTGCTCGGCATCACCGACGACATCCCGGAGCGGGCCGACGTCATCCGGGTGCTGATGATGGAGCTCAACCGGATCGCCTCCCACCTGGTCTGCCTGGCCACCGGTGGCATGGAGATCGGCTCCACCACCCTGATGATCTACGGCTTCCGCGACCGCGAGCTGATCCTGGACGTCTTCGAGCTGGTCACCGGCCTACGGATGAACCACGCCTACGTCCGCCCGGGCGGTCTCGCCCAGGACCTCCCGCCCGGCGCGGTCGACCAGATCCGCGAGGCCGTGAAGACCATCCGCTCCCGGATGCACGAGTACGACAAACTCGCCACCGGCAACCCGGTGTTCAAGGCCCGCCTGGTCGACGTCGGCTTCCTCGACCTGCCCGGCTGCCTCGCCCTCGGCGCCACCGGTCCCATCCTGCGCGCCACCGGCCTGCCGCACGACCTGCGCAAGACCGACCCGTACTGCGGCTACGAGAACTACGACTTCGAGGTCGCGGTCGCGGACGGCGCCGACTCCTACGGCCGCTTCCTGATCCGGCTGGAGGAGATGAAGCAGTCCCTGCGGATCGTCGAGCAGTGCTTGGACCGGCTGCGCCCCGGTCCGGTCATGGTGGCGGACAAGAAGATCGCCTGGCCGGCCCAACTCGCGGTCGGCCCGGACGGCATGGGCAACTCCCTCGACCACATCCGGAAGATCATGGGCACCTCGATGGAAGCCCTGATCCACCACTTCAAGCTGGTCACCGAGGGCTTCCGGGTCCCGGTCGGCCAGGCCTACGTGGCGGTCGAGTCGCCCAAGGGCGAGCTGGGCGTGCACGTGGTCAGCGACGGCGGTACCCGCCCGTACCGGGTCCACTTCCGGGACCCGTCGTTCACCAATCTGCAGACGATGGCGGCGATGTGCGAGGGCGGCCAGGTGGCCGACGTCATCGTCTCGGTGGCCGGGATCGACCCGGTGATGGGAGGCGTGGACCGGTGACAGACGTCCAACTGGGAATGCCGGCGCTGCCGGCCAGGCCGTACCCCGAGGAGGTGCACGCCCGGCTGGCCGCCGACGCCGCCGAGCTGATCGGCCGCTACCCGGTGGCCCGGTCCGCGCTGCTGCCGCTGCTGCACCTGGTGCAGGCCGAGGAGGGCTTCGTCAGCCCGACCGGCATCCGGTTCTGCGCCGAGCAACTGGAGCTCACCACCGCCGAGGTCACCGCCGTCGCCACCTTCTACACCATGTACCGGCGTCGGCCCGCGGGCGAGTACCACGTCGGGGTCTGCACCAACACCCTGTGCGCGGTACTCGGCGGCGACCAGATCTTCGCCGAGCTCCAGGAGCACCTCGGGATCGCGAACAACGAGACCACCGAGGACGGCCGGATCTCGATCGAGCACATCGAGTGCAACGCCGCCTGCGACTACGCGCCCGTGGTGATGGTCAACTGGGAGTTCTTCGACGACCAGACGCCGGAGAGCGCCAAGCTGCTGGTCGACGACCTGCGCGCGGGCCGTGCGGCCGTCCCCACCCGTGGCGCCCGGCTCTGCTCCTTCAAGGAGTCCGCCCGGATCCTGGCCGGCTTCCCCGACGAGCGCCCCGGCGCCGTCGACGAGTCGGGCGCGGGCGGCGCGCCCTCGATGGCCGGCCTGCGGCTGGCCCGCGGCGAGGCCCTGCCCGGCACCGGCGGCACCCGCGTCGTCTCCCCCCGCCACGAGGGCACCCGCCACGAGGAGCCGGGCCGCGAGGGCGGGTCCGCCGAGGGCACCGGCCAGGAAGGGACCGAAGCGTGATGACCTCCGCCGAGCCGGCCGAGAAGCTGCTCACCCCCGTGCTGTCGGCGTTCTGGGACGACAACCGCCCCTGGACGCTCGCCACCTACCGCCGCCACGCCGGCTACGAGGGACTCAAGGCCGCCCTCGCGATGCCCCCGGACGACGTGATCGCCCTGGTCAAGGACTCCGGTCTGCGCGGTCGCGGCGGCGCCGGCTTCCCCACCGGCCTGAAGTGGCAGTTCATCCCGCAGAACGACGGCAAGCCGCACTACCTGGTGGTCAACGCGGACGAGTCCGAGCCGGGCACCTGCAAGGACATCCCGCTGCTGTTCGCCAACCCGCACTCGCTGATCGAGGGCATGATCATCGCGTCCTACGCGATCCGCTGCGACCACGCCTTCATCTATCTGCGCGGCGAGGTCGTCCCGGTGCTGCGCCGGCTCCAGGCCGCCGTCGCCGAGGCGTACGAGGCCGGGCTGCTCGGCCGGAACATCCTCGGCTCCGGACTCGACCTGGACATCACCGTCCACGCCGGCGCCGGCGCCTACATCTGCGGCGAGGAGACGGCGCTGCTGGACTCGCTGGAGGGGCGCCGGGGCCAGCCCAGGCTGCGCCCGCCCTTCCCGGCCATCGCCGGCCTCTACGCCTGCCCGACCGTGGTGAACAACGTCGAGTCGATCGCCTCGGTGCCGCCGATCCTGGCCCGCGGCAAGGAGTGGTTCAAGGGCCTGGGCACCGAGAAGTCCCCCGGCTTCACGCTCTACTCGCTCTCCGGCCACGTCACCAACCCCGGCCAGTACGAGGCCCCGCTCGGCATCACCCTGCGCCAGCTGCTCGACATCAGCGGCGGCATCCGGGCCGGCCACCAGCTCAAGTTCTGGACCCCGGGCGGCTCCTCCACCCCGATGTTCACCGCCGAGCACCTCGACGTCCCGCTGGACTACGAGGGCGTCGGCGCGGCCGGCTCGATGCTCGGCACCAAGGCCCTGCAGATCTTCGACGAGACGACCTGCGTGGTCCGCGCGGTCACCCGCTGGACCGAGTTCTACGCCCACGAGTCCTGCGGCAAGTGCACCCCCTGCCGCGAGGGCACCTACTGGCTGGTCCAGCTGCTCAAGCGGATCGAAGCCGGCCAGGGCGTCGAGGGCGACCTGGAGAAGCTCCTCGACATCGCCGACAACATCAACGGCAAGTCCTTCTGCGCCCTGGGCGACGGCGCGGCCAGCCCGATCGTCTCCTCGCTCCAGTACTTCCGGGCCGAGTACGAGCAGCACCTCGCCGAGCGACGCTGCCCGTTCGACCCGGCCGCCTCCACCGTCTGGGCCGACGGCCCCCGCCCCGGCCACCAGTCCGCCACCGAAAGGGAGGTGCACGCGTGACGATCACAGAGCCATCCACCTCCACGGGCGACAAGGCCGCGGTCGAGCTGGTCACGCTCACCATCGACGGCGTAGAAGTGCAGGTCCCGAAGGGGACCCTAGTGATCAGGGCCGCCGAGCAGATCGGCACCCAGATCCCGCGCTTCTGCGACCACCCGCTGCTCGACCCGGCCGGCGCCTGCCGGCAGTGCATCGTCGAGGTCGAGGGCCAGCGCAAGCCGGTCGCCTCCTGCACCATCCCGGTCGCCGAGGGCATGGTGGTGCGCACCCACCTCACCTCGCCGGTCGCCGAGAAGGCCCAGCGCGGCGTGATGGAGCTGCTGCTGATCAACCACCCGCTGGACTGCCCGGTCTGCGACAAGGGCGGCGAGTGCCCGCTGCAGAACCAGGCGATGTCCACCGGTGACACGGACTCCCGCTTCGAGGGGATGAAGCGCACCTACGAGAAGCCGGTACCGATCAGCAGCCAGGTGCTGCTGGACCGCGAGCGCTGCGTGCTCTGCGCCCGCTGCACCCGGTTCTCCCAGCAGATCGCCGGGGACCCGTTCATCGACCTGATCGAGCGCGGAGCCCTCCAGCAGGTCGGCACCGGCGAGGGCGACGACTTCGAGTCGTACTTCTCCGGCAACACCATCCAGATCTGCCCGGTCGGCGCCCTCACCTCGGCGGCTTACCGTTTCCGCTCCCGCCCGTTCGACCTGACCTCCTCGCCGAGCGTCTGCGAGCACTGCTCCTCCGGCTGCGCCCAGCGCACCGACCACCGCCGCGGCAAGGTACTGCGCCGGCTTGCCGGCGAGGACCCGGCGGTCAACGAGGAGTGGAACTGCGACAAGGGCCGGTTCGCCTTCCGCTACGCCCAGCAGCGGGACCGGATCACCACCCCGCTGGTCCGCCGGGACGGCGAACTCGTCGCCGCCTCCTGGCCGGAGGCGCTGGCCCGGGCCGCCGAGGGGCTGCGCGGGACCCGCGCCGGAGTGCTCACCGGCGGCCGGGTCACGGTCGAGGACGCCTACGCCTACGCCAAGTTCGCCCGGGTGGTGCTCGGCACCAACGACGTGGACTTCAGGTCCCGCCCGCACAGCGGCGAGGAGGCGGACTTCCTGGCCGCCGCCGTCGCCGGCCAGGGCGTCGACATCGGCGGAAGCCCCTTCGGCTACGAGGAGCTGGAGGCCGCCCCGGCGGTCCTGCTGCTGGCCCTGGAGCCCGAGGAGGAGTCGCCGATCGTCTTCCTGCGGCTGCGCAAGGCCAACCGGGGCCACGGCCTCGCGGTCTTCTCGATCGCCCCGCACGCCTCCCGGGGCCTGGCCAAGCTGCGCGGGTCGCTGCTGCCGGCCGCCCCCGGCACCGAGGCCGAGTGGCTGGCCGCGCTCGGCGCCGACGAGCCGCTCAACGACGACGCCGGCCGCGCCGCCGAACTGCTCCGCACCCCCGGTGCGGTGATCCTGGTCGGCGAGCGGGCGGCCGCCGCCCCCGGCGCGCTCACCGCCGCACTGCGGCTGTCGCACGCCACCGGCGCCCGGCTGGCCTGGATCCCCCGCCGGGCCGGCGAACGCGGCGCGGTCGAGGCCGGCGCGCTGCCCGGCCTGCTGCCCGGCGGCCGTCCGGTCACCGCGCCGGCCGCCCGGGCCGAGGCCGCCGCCGCCTGGGGCGTGGCCGAACTCCCCGCCCGACTGGGCCGGGACACCGAGCAGATCCTCGCCGCCGCCGTCAGCGGCGACCTGGACGCGCTGGTGGTCGGCGGCGTCGACCCGGAGGACCTGCCCGATCCGGCGCTGGCCGAGGAGGCGCTGGCCGCGGTGCCGTTCGTGCTCTCGCTGGAGCTGCGTCCGTCCGCCGTCACGGCCCACGCCGACGTGGTGCTGCCGGTGGCCGCGGTCGCGGAGAAGGCCGGCACCTTCCTGGACTGGGAGGGCCGGGTGCGGATGTTCGAGGCCGCGCTCAAGCCGGACCAGCAGATGGGCCGCCACCTGCACCCGGACCTGCGGGTGCTGAACATGCTCGCGGACGCCCTGGGCCACCGGCTCGGGCTGCCCGACGTCCGTGCCGCCCGCCAGGAGCTGGACCGGTTCCTGCCCTGGACGGGTGACCGTCCGGCCGCGCCGGCCGCCCACCCCGGCCTGCTGCCCCGCCCGGCCACCGGCCAGGCGGTCCTGGCCGGCTGGCGGCTGCTGCTCGACCGGGGCTCGCTCCAGGAGGGCGACCCGCACCTGGCCGGCACCCGGCACCCCGCGGTAGCCCGGGTATCGCCGACCACCGCTGCGGAGATCGGCGCCGCGACCGCGCCCGCGCTGCGGCTGACCGGCCCGGCCGGCTCGCTCACCCTGCCGCTGGAGATCGCCAAGGAGATGCCGGACCGCACGGTCTGGATCCCGCTCAACTCCACCCCGGGCGGCGCC
Source organism: Kitasatospora purpeofusca (assembly GCF_034043715.1). GTDB lineage: Bacteria > Actinomycetota > Actinomycetes > Streptomycetales > Streptomycetaceae > Kitasatospora > Kitasatospora purpeofusca_A. The sequence goes on from NZ_JAXCLC010000001.1 coordinate 86,176, forward strand.
TACCGGACGCTCGGCACCACCATCGGCCACCTGGTCACCATCGCCGCCGCCGAGGCCACCGCGCTGGACGGGACGGCCGGGCCCGAGGAGGAGGAGGAGAAGTGACTCCGAACCCGTACCCGCTCGCCGGACACGGCCCGGCCGCGCTGGCCGAGCTCGCCGCGAACGAGACGCTCGGCTTCTTCGGCCGGGATCCGTGGTGGCTGGTCCTGTTGAAGGCGGTGTTCTGCTTCGGCTTCCTGGTCGGCACGGTCCTCGTGGCGATCGTCTGGGAGCGCAAGGTGGTGGCCTGGATGCAGCTGCGCATCGGGCCCAACCGGCACGGCCCGTGGGGCCTGCTGCAGTCGCTCGCCGACGGCGTGAAGCTGGCGCTCAAGGAAGACCTGGTGGTCAAGGGCGCCGACAAGGTGGTCTACATCCTGGCCCCGATCGTCTGCGCCATCCCGGCGTTCATGGCCTTCGCGGTGATCCCCTTCGGCCCGGCCGGCAACGAGATCTCGATCTTCGGCACCCGGACGCCGATGCAGCTGACCGACTTCCCGGTGGCGCTGCTCTACATCCTGGCCACCGCCTCGGTCGGCATCTACGGCATCGTGCTGGCGGGCTGGTCCTCCGGCTCGACCTACCCGCTGCTCGGCGGGATCCGCTCCTCGGCCCAGATGATCAGCTACGAGATCGCGATGGGCCTGTCCTTCGCGGCGGTCTTCATCTACTCCGGCTCGATGTCGACCTCGGAGATCGTCTCCTCGCAGCAGCCGACCTGGTTCGCGGTACTGCTGCCGGTGTCGTTCATCGTCTACATCGTCGCGATGGTCGGTGAGACCAATCGCGCGCCGTTCGACCTCCCGGAGGCCGAGGGCGAGCTGGTCGGCGGCTTCAACACCGAGTACTCCTCGCTGAAGTTCGCGATGTTCATGCTGGCCGAGTACGTCAACATGGTCACCGTCTCGGCGGTCGCCTCCACCCTGTTCCTGGGCGGATGGCGGGCCCCGTGGCCGGTCTCCACCTTCTGGGAGGGCGCCAACCACGGCTGGTGGCCGCTGCTCTGGATCGTCCTCAAGATCCAGCTGCTGCTGTTCTTCTTCATCTGGCTGCGCGGCACCCTGCCCCGGTTCCGCTACGACCAGTTCATGAAGCTCGGCTGGAAGGTGCTGATCCCGGTCTCGCTGGTCTGGCTGGTGATGGTGGCCAGTGTCCGGGCCCTGCGCAACGAGGGCTACGGCTTCGGCGAGGTGGTGCTGTACGTCGGCGCCCCGGTCGGCGCGCTGCTGCTGGTCGGCCTGCTACGGGACGTCCTGATTCGCAGGCAGGAGCCCGGACCCGAGGCGCCGCAGGGGGAGTTCGACCCGATGGCCGGCGGCTACCCGGTGCCCCCGCTGCCCGGCCAGCAGCTCCCACCGGTCCCGCGCCGGCGCAGCCGCGCCCCGAAGCAACTGCAGGACGCCCTCAACGGGGCCGACCATTCCGAAGGGAGCTGAACCGAGATGTCGTCCGACCAGAACGCCCGGAACGACCGGCCCGAGCGGGCCGACAAGCCGTCCATCCTCGGGCCGGCCGCCGGCTTCGGCGTGACCTTCAAGGCCATGTTCAAGAAGCGGCTCACCGAGCAGTACCCGGAGCAGAAGAAGCCCACCGCCCCGCGCTTCCACGGCCGCCACCAGCTGAACCGGCACCCGGACGGGCTGGAGAAGTGCATCGGCTGCGAGCTGTGCGCCTGGGCCTGCCCGGCCGACGCGATCTACGTCGAGGGCGCGGACAACCGCGAGGACGAGCGCTACTCGCCCGGTGAGCGGTACGGGGCGGTCTACCAGATCAACTACGCCCGCTGCATTCTGTGCGGGCTCTGCATCGAGGCCTGCCCGACCCGCGCGCTCACCATGACCAACGAGTACGAGCTCGCGGACTCCTCCCGCCAGGACCTCATCTTCACCAAGGAGCAGCTGCTGGTCGGCCTCTCCGAGGGCATGGTCGACAGTCCGCACTCGATCTTCCCCGGCGCCGACGAGGGCGCCTACTACCGGGGCGAGATCACGGCGGCGGCGCCGGGCACGGTCCGTCAGGAGCCGACCGACCGGGAGAAGGAGGCCCAGTCGTGAGCGCCGCCACCTCGCTGAACCTCGCGGCCGTGACGGGCGCGACCTCCACCGGTGAGGCCGTCCAGTTCTGGGTGCTCGCGGTGATCGCCGTCGGCGGTGCGCTCGGGACGCTGCTGATGCGCAGGGCGGTGCACAGCGCGCTCTGCCTGGCCGCCACGATGCTCGCCCTGGCGGTCTGCTACATGGCCCAGGGCGCGGTGTTCCTGGGCGTGGTGCAGATCGTGGTGTACACCGGCGCGATCATGATGCTCTTCCTGTTCGTGGTGATGCTGGTCGGTGTGACCAGCGCGGACTCGTTGAAGGAGCAGTTGAAGGGCCAGCGGTTCGCCGCCGCGCTCTGCGGCCTCGGCTTCGGCGTGCTGATGGTCGCCGGGATCGCCAACGCCAAGCTGGACACCTTCGCCGGTCTCGGTGAGGCCAATGCCGAGGGCAACGTCCAGGGCCTGGCCCGACTGATCTTCACCAAGTACGTGTGGGCCTTCGAGGTCACCGGGGCGCTGCTGATCACCGCCGCGATCGGGGCCATGGTGCTGACCCACCGCGAGCATGTGAAGGCCCCGAAGACCCAGCGCGAGCTGGCCGCCCAGCGGGTCGCCGACAACCTCCAGGTCCCGCCGCTGCCCGCGCCCGGCATCTACGCCCGGCACAACGCGGTGGACATCCCGGCGCTGCTGCCGGACGGCTCGATCGCCGAGGACTCGGTGATGGCGACCCTGCGCGAGCGCGGCCAGATCCGGGACGTCAGCCAGGAGATGCTGGCCCGGATGGCCGAGCTGGAGTCCACCACCGCCGACTGGCTGGGCCGCCCGCCGTCCGAGCGCCCGCCGGTGACCGGCCCGCGCAAGGCCCTGGAGCCGGTGGCCGCGAACCACCCGGCGCCGGCGAACCGCCCGGCGTCCGACCACGACGAGGAGGGGGCGGAGTGAATCCGGTCAACTACCTCTATCTCTCCGCCCTGTTGTTCACCATCGGCGCCTCCGGTGTGCTGATCCGGCGGAACGCGATCGTGCTGTTCATGTGTGTCGAGCTGATGCTGAACGCCTCCAACCTGGCGCTGGTCACCTTCTCCCGGATGCACGGGAACCTGGACGGCCAGATCATCGCGTTCTTCACCATGGTGGTGGCGGCGGCCGAGGTCGTGGTCGGCCTCGCGATCATCGTCTCGATCTTCCGGACCAGGCATTCCGCTTCGGTCGACGACAGCAACCTGATGAAGCTGTAGGCGGAGGACCTCGGTGAACACTCTCATTCCCCTGCTGGTCGCGGCCCCGCTGGCCGGCGCCGTCCTGCTGCTGCTCGGCGGCCGGGCCTTCGACCGCCTCGGCCACTGGCTGGCCACCGCGCTCGCCGCGCTCTCCTTCGGCTTCGGCCTCGCGCTGTTCTCGGACATGCTGGGCCGGGACGCGGAGGACCGTACCCTGACCAAGCATCTGTTCAGCTGGATCCCGGTGAACGGCTTCCAGGCCGACATCTCCTTCCAGCTCGACCAGCTCTCGATGACCTTCGTCCTGCTGATCACCGGCGTCGGCACCCTGATCCACCTCTACTCGGTGGGCTACATGGCGCACGACGAGCGCCGGCGCCGCTTCTTCGCGTATCTCAACCTCTTCCTGGCGGCCATGCTGCTGCTGGTGGTGGCCGACAACTACCTGCTGCTGTACTTCGGCTGGGAGGGCGTGGGCCTCGCCTCCTACCTGCTGATCGGCTTCTGGCAGCACAAGCCGAGCGCCGCCACCGCCGCCAAGAAGGCGTTCATCGTCAACCGCGTCGGCGACATGGGCCTGTCCATCGCGATCATGCTGATGTTCGTCGAGTTCGGTTCCTTCGCCTTCGGGCCGGTGTTCGGCGCCGCGGGCAGCGCGAGCGAGGGCAAGCTGACCGCGATCGGCCTGATGCTGCTGCTCGCCGCCTGCGGCAAGTCCGCGCAGGTGCCACTGCAGTCCTGGCTCGGGGACGCGATGGAGGGCCCGACCCCGGTCTCCGCGCTGATCCACGCGGCCACCATGGTCACCGCCGGCGTCTACCTGATCACCCGCTCCGGGGCGATCTTCAACCTGGCGCCGGACGCCCAGACCGCCGTGGTGGTGGTCGGCGCGGTCACCCTGCTCTTCGGTGCGATCGTCGGTTGCGCCAAGGACGACATCAAGAAGGCGCTGGCCGGCTCGACCATGTCGCAGATCGGCTACATGATCCTCGCGGCCGGGCTCGGCCCGATCGGCTACGCCTTCGCCATCATGCACCTGGTGACCCACGGCTTCTTCAAGGCCGGGCTCTTCCTCGGCGCCGGGTCGGTCATGCACGGCATGAACGACGAGGTGAACATGCGTCACTACGGCGGCCTGCGGAAGTACATGCCGGTCACCTTCGTCACCTTCGGCCTCGGCTACCTGGCCATCATCGGCTTCCCCGGCCTGTCCGGCTTCTTCTCCAAGGACAGGATCATCGAGGCGGCCTTCGCCAAGGGCGGCACCGAGGGCTGGATCCTCGGCCTGTGCACCCTGATCGGCGCCGCGGTCACCGCGTTCTACATGACCCGGGTGATGATCCTGACCTTCTTCGGCGAGAAGCGCTGGCAGCCGGACGCCGAGGGCCACGACCCGCACCCGCACGAGTCGCCGAAGACCATGACCATTCCGATGATCGTGCTGGCCTTCGGCTCGGTCTTCGCCGGCGGGCTGTTCGCCTTCCACGACTCCTTCCTCACCTGGCTGGAGCCGGTCACCGGGCACGAGGAGGGCAACTCCCCGCTCACCCCACTGGTGGTCACCCTGCTCACCAGCGCCTGCATGCTGGCCGGCGTCGCGCTCTCGTACCTCATGTACGGCCGCTCCGCCGTCCCGGTGTTGCCGCCGTACGGCTCCCCGCTCACCCGGGCCGCCCGCCGGGACCTCCTCCAGGACGACTTCAACCACGCCGTCCTGGTCCGCCCCGGTTCGGCGCTGGCCGCGGCGCTGGTCTACTTCGACAGCCGCGGCCTGGACGGTTTCGTCAACGGCCTGGCGGCCACCATCGGCGGCGTCTCCAGCCGGCTGCGGCGGATCCAGAACGGCTACGTCCGCACGTACGCGCTCTCCATGTTCGGCGGCACGCTGGTGCTGGTCGCCACGACTCTCCTGATGAGGTCCGTCTGATGCACCCGGATTACACACATCGCGGGGAGGCCGGGGCATGAGCGTCCTCCTCACCGCCACCTGCGCTGTCCCGGCGGCCGGTGCGGTGCTCACCGCCGCCCTGCCCGCCGGGTCCACCGAGGCGCGGCGGCGGACCACCAAGATCGTGGCGATGGTCTTCTCCACCGCCACCCTGGCCCTGGCCGGCGCGGTGGCCGCGCGCTTCGACCCGGACGGCGCCCGCTACCAGCTGACCGAGTCCTACAGCTGGATCCGGTCCTTCGGCATCACCTTCGCGGTCGGGGTGGACGGCATCGGCGCCGTCCTCGCCCTGCTCACCGCCGTCCTGGTCCCGATCGTGCTGCTCGCCTCCTGGCACGACGCGGACCCGGCCGCCACGACCCCGGCCGCCGCGGCCCCGGACGGGTCGTTCGAGAACAGGCGGCGCACCCAGGCGTTCTTCGCCCTGGTGCTGGCGGTGGAGGCGATGGTGATCGTCTCCTTCTACGCCACCGACGTCTTCCTCTTCTACGTCTTCTTCGAAGCCATGCTGATCCCGATGTACTTCCTCATCGGCGGCTTCGGCGACCGGGCGGGCGGCCCCGAGTCCGCCCGTCAGCGCTCCTACGCGGCGGTCAAGTTCCTGCTCTACAACCTGCTCGGCGGCCTGGTCATGCTGGCCGCCGTGATCGGCCTGTACGTGATCGCCCAGGAGCAGGGCCTCGGCACCTTCGACCTGCAGACGCTCACCGCGGCGGTCGCCGACGGCCGGCTGCAGCTCGGCGGCACCGCGGAGAAGGCGCTGTTCCTCGGCTTCTTCTTCGCCTTCGCGGTCAAGGCCCCGCTCTGGCCGCTGCACACCTGGCTGCCGAACGCGATGGGCGAGGCCACCGCGGGCACCGCCGTGCTGATCACCGCCGTGGTGGACAAGGTGGGCACCTTCGCGATGCTCCGCTTCTGCCTCGGGCTGTTCCCGGACGCCTCGAAGACCTTCGCCCCGGCGATCCTGGTCCTCTCGCTGGTCGGGATCGTCTACGGCGCGCTGCTGGCCATCGGCCAGAAGGACATCAAGCGGCTGGTCGCCTACGCCTCGATCTCGCACTTCGGCTTCATCATCATGGGCATCTTCGCGATGACCAGCCAGGGCCAGAGCGGCGCAACCCTCTACATGGTCAACCACGGCATCTCCACCGCCGCGTGGATGCTGGTGGCAGGCTTCCTGATCTCCCGCCGCGGCTCCCGGCTGATCGCCGACTACGGCGGCGTGCAGAAGGTCGCCCCGGTGCTCGCCGGGACCTTCCTGATCGGCGGGCTGGCGACGCTCTCGCTGCCCGGCCTGGCACCGTTCGTCAGCGAGTTCCTGGTCCTGGTCGGCACGTTCAGCCGGTACCCCGCGGTCGGCATCGTCGCCACCTTCGGCATCGTGCTCGCCGCGCTGTACGCCCTGCTGCTGTACCAGCGCACCATGACCGGCCCGGTCAAGGAGGAGGTGCGCGGCATGCCGGACCTCAAGGTCCGCGAACTCGCCGTGGTCGCACCGCTGGTGGCACTGACCGTGCTGCTCGGTGTCTACCCGAAGCCGCTCACCGACCTCGTCAACCCGTCGGTGAACGCCACCCTCTCGCAGGTGCACCAGACCGACCCGGCGCCGGCGCACCCGGTGTCCGCCGACCACGGGACCGCCCAGGACGGGACCGCCCGCTCAGGAGGTGAGCACAAGTGAGCAGCACCGGATGGCTCGCCGCCGCCGGCGGCAGCACCCAGAGCATCCCCGCGCCGCACATCGAGTACGGCCAGCTGTCGCCGATGCTGGTGGTGTTCGGCGCCGCGGTGGCCGGCATCCTGCTGGAGGCGTTCCTGCCCCGGCGGCTGCGGCACTGGGCCCAGGTGGTGACCGCCCTGGTCGGCCTGGCCGGCGCCTTCGTCGCCGTCCTGGTGCTCGCCGCGCAGGGCTACGGCACCACCAAGGTCGAGGCGGTCGCGATGGGCGCGGTCGCCCTGGACGGCCCGACGCTGTTCCTGCAGGGTGTGATCCTGCTGGTCGCGGTGGTCGCGGTGCTGACCTACGCCGAGCGCCGGCTGGAGCCCAAGGCCGGCGGCGAGCCGGCCGACGCCTTCACCGCCCAGGCGGCCGCCACCCCCGGCGGCGAGCACGAGCGCAGCGCGATCCGGGCCGGCTTCACCACCAGTGAGGTCTTCCCGCTCACCATGTTCGCGGTCGGCGGCATGCTGCTGTTCCCCGCCGCCAACGACCTGCTGACCATGTTCGTGGCGCTGGAGGTCTTCTCCCTCCCGCTCTACCTGCTCTGCGCGCTGGCCCGGCGCCGCCGGCTGCTCTCCCAGGAGGCGGCGGTCAAGTACTTCCTGCTCGGCGCCTTCGCCTCGGCGTTCTTCCTGTTCGGCACCGCGCTGCTGTACGGCTACGCGGGCACCGTGCGGCTCGGCGAGATCGCGGACGTCATCTCCGGGAACGCACTGCTCACCCCGGCCCTGGTGTCCTCGACCCAGAACGACGCCCTGCTGCTGGTGGGCCTGGCGATGCTGACGGTCGGTCTGCTCTTCAAGGTCGGCGCGGTGCCGTTCCACTCCTGGACCCCGGACGTCTACCAGGGCGCGCCGACCCCGGTCACCGGCTTCATGGCGGCGGCGACCAAGGTGGCGGCGTTCGGCGCGGTGCTGCGGTTGTTCTACGTGGCCTTCCCGGCGCTGCGGCTGGACTGGCGGCCGGTGCTCTGGGGCGTGGCGATCCTCACCATGGTGGTCGGCGCGGTCCTGGCCGTCACCCAGCAGGACGTGAAGCGGCTGCTCGCCTACTCCTCGATCGCGCACGCCGGGTTCATCCTCACCGGTGTGATCGCCAGCAACCGGCAGGGCGTCGGTTCGGTGCTGTTCTACCTGCTGGCCTACTCCTTCGTGACCCTCGGCGCCTTCGCCGTGGTCACCCTGGTGCGCGACTCCAAGGGCGAGGCCACCCACCTGTCCAGCTGGGCCGGTCTCGGCCGGCGCTCGCCGATGGTCGCGGCGGTGTTCGCGCTCTTCCTGCTGGCCTTCGCGGGCATCCCGCTGACCTCGGGTTTCACCGGCAAGTTCGCGGTCTTCCAGGCCGCGGCGGCGGGTGGCGCCACTCCGCTGGTGATCGTGGGTGTGCTCAGCTCGGCGGTGGCGGCGTTCTTCTACATCAGGGTCATCGTGCTGATGTTCTTCTCCGACCCGCAGCCGGGCGGCCCGACCGTCGCCGTCCCGAGTGCCTTCACGGCGACCGCGATCGGGATCGGTGTGCTGGTCACGATCGGGCTCGGACTGCTGCCGCAGTACTTCCTCGATCTCGCCTCGAAGGCAGTGTTCTTCGTCGGCTGACCGTCCGCCGACGGCCCGGCCGAACGCCTCGGCGGCGGCCCGTTCCGACCGCTCCGACGACCGTCCGGGTCGCGCCCCGCGCGCGGCCCGGACGCTTCGTTCGGGCATCCCCGCTGGCCAGCGGGGACGCCCCGCGCATGACAGAGCCGCACGCCCGTGCAGTGATCCACTCGTGACCGGATACCCTGCCTGTATGGCCAGCGGCGGCACTCAGGGACCGGGCCGCTAGATCGACCAGGGACAGAGGAGTGGTCTTCGTGACCGTCGTGGGACCCTTTGGGCTCAGCGTGCAGGACCGCGATCTGACCCGTGACGTCCAGGCCGGGATGGACGCGGTGGAGATCGCGCTCGCCGAGGCCGTCAAGAGCGACGTCCCCTTCATCACCGTCACCGCCAGCCATCTGATGTCCGCGGGCGGGAAGCGCTTCCGTCCGCTGCTGGTGCTGCTGTCCGCCCAGTTCGGCGACGCCGGCGCGAAAGGCGTGATCCCGGCCGCCGTCGTGGTCGAGCTCACCCACCTCGCCACGCTGTACCACGACGACGTCATGGACGAGGCCCCGGTGAGACGCGGCGCTCCCAGCGCCAACTCGCGCTGGGACAACTCGGTCGCCATCCTGACCGGCGACTTCCTCTTCTCCCGTGCCTCCCAGGTGCTGGCCGACCTCGGTCCGGAGGCCGTCCGGCTGCAGGCCGACGCGTTCGAGCGACTGGTCACCGGCCAGATCCTGGAGACCGCCGGCCCCGGCCCGGACGACGACCCGCTCGACCACTACCTGGGCGTGCTGGCAGGCAAGACCGGATCCCTGATCGCCGTCTCCTGCCGGATAGGAGCACTGGCCGCCGGCGCCGAGCCGTGGGTGATCGACATCCTCAGCTCCTTCGGCGAGCGGATCGGCATCGCGTTCCAGCTGGCCGACGACGTGCTCGACATCGCCAGCGACGGGCACGAGTCCGGCAAGACCCCCGGCACCGACCTGCGTGAGGGCGTCGAGACCCTGCCGACCCTGCTGCTGCGGCAGATGCCGGCCGACCCGTCCGACCCCGCCGACACCCGGCTGCGCGAGCTGCTCCGCCAGGACCTCGCCGACGACGAGCTGCACGCGGAGACCCTGCGGCTGCTGCGCCGCCACCCGGCGCTGGAGCACGCCCGCCGGGAGACCCTGCGCCAGGCCGAGGAGGCCCGCGCGATGCTGGACCCGCTCCCGGACGGGCCGGCCAAGGACGCGCTCCAGGCGCTCTGCGACTCGGTGGCCATCCGCACCATGTGACGCTTCCGGGCGGGCGGTGCGAATTGCCGTCCGGCGTCCCGGTCGCCGTCCGGCATCCCGGTTGCGGTCCGGCGTCCCGGCGGACACCCGGATGGGGGAGACTGACACCCGTCAGCACCGTGTCCGCAGCTTCGCCCATCCGGAAGGCCGCCATGCTTCGCGTCGTCATCGCCGAGGACTCCGTACTGCTGCGGGAGGGCCTGACCCGGCTGCTCACCGACCGGGGCCTGGAGGTCGTGGCCGGTGTCGCGGACGGTGACGCGCTGATCAAGACCATCCACGACCTGGCCGCCGCCGACGCGCTGCCCGACGTGGTGGTCTCGGACGTGCGGATGCCCCCCACCCACACCGACGAGGGCCTGCGGGCCTGTATCACGCTCCGTGGCCGCTATCCACAGGTGGGCGTTCTGGTGCTTTCGCAGTTCGTCGAGGAGCGCTACGCCTCCGAACTACTGGCCGGATCCACCCGGGGCGTCGGTTACCTGTTGAAGGACCGGGTGGCCGAGGTGCGCGAGTTCGTGGACGCGGTGGTCCGGGTCGCCGAGGGCGGCACCGCGCTGGACCCGGAGGTCGTCCAGCAGCTGCTCAGCCGCAGCCGCAAGGGCGACGTGCTGGCCGGGCTGACCCCGCGCGAGCGCGAGGTGCTGGGGCTGATGGCGGAGGGCCGGACCAACACCGCGGTGGCCAAGCAGCTGGTGGTCTCGGAGGGCGCGGTGGAGAAGCACGTCAGCAACATCTTCCTCAAGCTGGGACTGGCGCAGAGCCCCGGGGACCACCGCCGGGTCCTCGCCGTGCTCACTTATCTGAATTCCTGACCGGCTCGCCGACGGCCGCCCGCAGCCTGTATTCGTATTCGAACCAACCTTCCCCGTCCGGGTACGGTTCCGGTCGCCCACGGTGTTGTTTGTGGGTGCGGCGGTGATTTTTCGCCGCATCGGGGAGTTCCGTCCAAGGCAATCCTTACCCGCATAGGATGCGAGAGGTGCACCAGGCGGACGGGGCACACGGCTCACGCCCGCGGCTGGTGCCCACGAGGAGGTCCGCGGCAGTGACCAGTCAGGTCGATCAGTCAGAAGCAGTGGACGGCTCGGACGGCGACGAGGGCGGATCCGGGCCTGCCGTGCCGGTCGGTCCGCAGCACCGGGGCGCCAAGCCGATCCGCAGGCTGGACCGGGTGATCATCAGATTCGCCGGCGACTCCGGCGACGGCATGCAGCTCACCGGTGACCGCTTCACCTCGGAGACGGCGTCCTTCGGCAACGACCTCTCCACCCTGCCCAACTTCCCGGCCGAGATCCGCGCTCCCGCCGGAACGCTGCCGGGTGTCTCGTCCTTCCAACTCCACTTCGCCGACCACGACATCCTGACCCCGGGGGACGCGCCCAACGTCCTGGTGGCGATGAACCCCGCGGCACTCAAGGCCAACCTTCCCGACCTGCCGCGCGGCGCGTCGATCATCGTCAACACCGACGAGTTCACCAAGCGCGCGCTGTCCAAGGTCGGCTACGCCGCGGACCCGCTGGAGGACGGCTCACTGGAGGGCTACCACCTGCACAAGGTGCCGCTCACCACGCTGACCCTGGAGGCCCTCAAGGAGAGCGGCCTCGCCCGCAAGGACGCCGAGCGGGCGAAGAACATGTTCGCGCTGGGCCTGCTCTCCTGGATGTACCACCGCCCGACCCACGGCACCGAGGCGTTCCTGCGCACCAAGTTCGCCAAGAAGCCGCAGATCGCCGAGGCCAACGTCAGCGCCTTCCGGGCGGGCTGGAACTTCGGCGAGACCACCGAGACCTTCGCGGTCTCCTACGAGGTACCGCCGGCCAAGCTGCCGCCGGGCCGCTACCGCAACATCTCCGGCAACCTGGCGCTGTCCTACGGCCTGATCGCCGCCTCCCGCCGTTCGGGACTGCCGCTCTACCTGGGCTCCTATCCGATCACCCCGGCCTCGGACATCCTGCACGAGCTGAGCCGGCACAAGAACTTCGGCGTGCGCACCTTCCAGGCCGAGGACGAGATCGCCGGCATCGGCGCGGCCCTGGGCGCGGCCTTCGGCGGCGCGCTCGGCGTGACCACCACCTCCGGCCCGGGCGTGGCTTTGAAGAGCGAGACGATCGGGCTCGCCGTCTCGCTCGAACTCCCGCTGCTGGTGGTGGACATCCAGCGCGGCGGCCCGTCCACCGGTCTGCCGACCAAGACCGAGCAGGCCGACCTGCTGCAGGCGATGTTCGGGCGCAACGGCGAGGCCCCGGTGCCGATCGTGGCCCCGGCCACCCCGGCCGAGTGCTTCGACGCGGCGCTGGAGGCGGCCAGGATCGCGGTCACCTACCGCACCCCGGTCTTCCTGCTCTCGGACGGCTACCTGGCCAACGGATCGGAGCCCTGGCGGATCCCGGAGGTGGACGATCTGCCGTCCATCGCACCGGACTTCGCCACCGGGCCGAATCGCGAGGACGGCGCCTTCTGGCCGTACCTGCGCGATCCGCAGACGCTCGCCCGCCCGTGGGCGGTACCCGGCACGCCCGGCCTGGAGCACCGGATCGGCGGGATCGAGAAGCAGGACGGCACCGGCAACATCTCCTACGACCCGGCCAACCACGACTTCATGGTCCGCACCCGGCAGGCCAAGGTGGACGGCATCGAGGTGCCGGACCTGGAGATCGACGACCCCTCCGGCGAGGCCCGGGTGCTGGTGCTCGGCTGGGGCTCGACCTACGGTCCGATCACCGCCGCGGTCCGCCGGGTCCGGGCGGACGGCGGCGAGGTCGCCCAGACGCACCTGCGCAACCTCAACCCCTTCCCGGCCAACCTCGGCGCGCTGCTGCGGGGTTACGACAAGGTCATCGTCCCCGAGATGAACCTCGGCCAGCTGGCGCTGCTGCTGCGCGCCAAGTACCTGGTGGACGCCCAGTCCTACAACCAGGTGCGCGGACTTCCCTTCAAGGCGGCGCAGTTGGCGGATGTGCTGTGGGCGGCGATCGGCAACCTGGACGAGGAGGACAACCGGTGAGCGAGAAGTTCCCCTCGTTGAAGCTGGTCCCGAAGGCCGAGGCGCCGCAGAGCGCCAAGGAGTTCAAGACCGACCAGGAGGTCCGCTGGTGCCCCGGCTGCGGTGACTACGCGATCCTGGCCGCGGTACAGGCCTTCATGCCGGAGCTGGGGATCAGACGGGAGAACACCGTCTTCGTCTCCGGTATCGGCTGCTCCTCCCGTTTCCCGTACTACATGAACACTTATGGAGTGCACTCGATCCACGGCCGGGCCCCGGCGATCGCCACCGGGCTGGCGTCGTCCCGGCGGGACCTCAGCGTCTGGGTGGTGACCGGCGACGGCGACGCGCTGTCGATCGGCGGCAACCATCTGATCCACGCGCTGCGCCGGAATGTGAATCTGAAGATCCTGCTGTTCAACAACCGTATCTACGGCCTGACCAAGGGGCAGTACTCGCCGACGAGCGAGATCGGCAAGATCACCAAGTCCACCCCGATGGGTTCGCTGGACGCGCCGTTCAACCCGCTCTCGCTGGCCATCGGCGCGGAGGCCACCTTCGTCGCCCGGACCATCGACTCCGACCGCCAGCACCTCCAGTCGGTGCTGCGGGCGGCGGCCGAGCACGAGGGCACGGCGCTGGTCGAGATCTACCAGAACTGCAACATCTTCAACGACGGCGCCTTCGAGGTGCTCAAGGAGCCCGGCACCCGGGACGAGGCGCTGATCCGGCTGGAGCACGGTCGGCCGATCCGGTTCGGGACGGACCTGGCCCAGGGCGTCTTCCGCGGCGCCGACGGCGAACTGGCCGTCGGCGAGGTCACGGCAGACAACGAGTCGGCGGTCCTGGTCCACGACGCCCGCGCGGCCGGCCCGGCGACGGCGTTCGCGCTCTCCCGGATCGCCGACGCGGACACCCTGCACCACACCCCGATCGGGGTGCTGCGCGAGGTCCGGCGGCCGGTGTACGACGAACTGATGGCCGAGCAGCTGGACACCGCCGTCGCCGACCGGGGCGAGGGCGACCTGGCCGCACTGCTCGCGGGCGGTGACACCTGGGCGGTCGACTGACCCGGCCGCACGAAGGGCGGCGCCCCCGGCCGTTCCCGGCCGGGGGCGCCGCTGTTCACGGTGCTGTCAGTGCTGCTGCTCCGCCCACTCCACGAGCTGGACCACGACCCCGTTCGGGTCGGTGACCTGGAACAGCCGCTCCCCCCACGGCTCCTCGCGCAGCGGCATGGTGATCTCCACCCCGGCGGCCCGCAGCCGGGCCTCCTCGGCGGCCACGTCGCCGACCACGAAGGCGAGGATCAGGCCCGCGGCGACCTGGTCGCGGAACCCCTCGGGCAGGACCTCGGTCCCGCGCCGCAGGAAGACCACGTTCACTCCGGCACTGGCGTGCCCGAGCGACGTGAACCCGTCCGCCGCCATCTGCTCGGCGAACCCGAAGTGCTCCCGCAGGAACGAAGCGGACGCCTCGATGTCCTCGACGGTGAGTGAAACGGCGGAGGAAGTGATCTGCATGTCCGGTGGCCCTCTCGTCGACTGTTATTCCGTACTAAGTACACTATACATAGTACGGAGAATGATGCCACAGTGATCCCGGTCACGTCGGAGGCGCGCCCTAGTCCAGCCCGGGCAGGGCGTCCTGCTCGACCTCGCGCCGGGCGACCCGCTCGGCCGGGTCGCGGCACTCGGGGCCGAGGCGCAGGATGCGGGACTCCGGGTCGTGCAGCGGGCGGTGGCAGCGGCGGCAGGTGACCCGGGGGCGGACGAGCTCGCGGGTGTCGGTGCCCGGCAACGGGTCGGGGTCGGCGGCGGTCATGGCTCCGACCGTACCGGCGGGCCCCGCGGGTCCGGCGTGAAAGGATCGGCCCATGGCCAGTGACCGCAGCAGTGCCGGGGACCCGGCGCGCACGCTCGCGCTGCTCTGGGGTGTGTCGGCGGAGGAGAAGCCCGGCCGGCGGGGGCCCCGGCAGGCGAAGTCCCCGGCGGAGATCGCCGCCGCCGCGATCGGGATCGCCGACGCCGAGGGGATGGACGCCGTGACCATGCGGCGGGTCGCCCAGGCACTCGGCGTCTCGCCGATGGCGCTGTACACCTACGTGCCCGGCAAGGCCGAACTCGTCGACCTGATGCTGGACACCGCCTACGCCGGCATGTCCCGCACCGCGCCGGCCGGGGGCGGCTGGCGGGCCCGGGTCGCCGCCGTCGCCGAGGACAACCGCGCGCTCCATCGCGCCCACCCGTGGACCGCCGTCGTCGCCACCGCCCGCCCGCCGCTGGGCCCGGGCCTGATGGCCAAGTACGAGTACGAGCTGCGTGCCTTCGAGGACACCGGCCTGTCCGACCTCGACCTGGACGCCGCGCTCACCCATGTGCTCGGCTTCGTCCAGACCTGCGCCCGGATGGCCGCCGACCAGCGCGCCGCGCAGCAGGACGGCGCGATGACCGACTCCCAGTGGTGGGAGGCCAATGCCGAGCTGCTCGCCCGGGTCCTCGACCCCGACCGCTACCCGGTCGCGGCCAGGGTCGGCGCCGCCGCCGGCGAGGCGCACGGCGCCGCGTACGACCCCGACCACGCCTACACCTTCGGCCTGGCCCGAGTGCTGGACGGACTGGCGGAGCTGGTCAGGGGCGGGTAGTCCGTCCGTCGTACTCCTCGCGCGCGTCACTGACGGCGCACATCCGGGCCTCCACCCAGTGGGCGAGCGCCGACACGTACTCGGACGCCTCCAGGCCCAGCGGGGTGAGGCTGTAGTCGACCCGGGGCGGGATCACCGGGTGCGCCTCGCGGAGCACGAAGCCGTCCCGCTCCAGGGTCTGCAGGGTCTGCGCGAGCATCTTCTCGCTGACGCCCGACACCCGGCGGCGCAGCTCGCTGAAGCGGTACCCGCGCTCCCGCAGGGCGACCAGCACCAGCACCCCCCAGCGGCTGGTGACGTGCTCCAGCACGCCCCGGGACGGACACATGCGGTCGTAGATGTCGGGCGCGCGGTCGAGGAGGGACGAGCCCTCTGTCATTACCTCCATGTCAGTACCCTACTTCAAAGTGCGTACTATCCAGAAGTTAGTGCCATCCCTAGGGTGAGTCTCGAAGCCAACGCGGCATCGAACCCGACGCGGCATCGAAGCCGACGTGGTACCGAAGCCGACGCGGCACGAAGCACGGCATCGAAGCCAACGCCGCAGCACCCAGAAGGAGCACGGACATGTACGTCGTCACCGGAGCCACCGGACAGCTCGGCCGCCTGGTCGTGGAGGGGCTGCTGGCAGCCGTTCCGGCGAACGAGATCGCGGTGGTGGTGCGATCCGCAGCCAAGGCCGAGGACTGGGCGAAGCAGGGTGTGCGCGTCCACGAGGCGGACTACAACCGCCCCGAGACGCTCGCCGGGGTCTTCGCCGCCGGCGACCGGGTGCTGCTCATCTCCGGGAACGAGTTCGGCCGCCGGGCGGCCCAGCACGGCGCGGTGATCGACGCGGCGAAGGCCGCCGGGGTCGCGCTGCTCGCCTACACCAGCATTCTGGGCACGGCCACCTTCGGGCTGGCCGACGAGCACCGGGCGACCGAGGAGGTGTTGGTCGGCTCCGGCCTGCCCCACGCCCTGCTGCGCAACGGCTGGTACACCGAGAACTACCTCGGCGACGCCGCCGGCACGGTCGAGCGCGGTGCGGTGGTCGGCAGCGCGGGCGACGGCCGGGTGGCCACCGCCCCCCGCCGCGACTACGCCGACGCCGCGGTCGCCGTCCTGGTCGGCGAGGGTCACGAGAACAAGGTCTACGAGCTGAGCGGCGACGCCGCCTGGAGCCTGTCCGAGCTGGCCGCCGAGCTGGCCCAGGTCTCGGGCCGTCCGGTCGAGCACCGGAGCGTCACCCCGGCCGAGCACCGGGAGGTGCTGATCGGCGCGGGCATGCCGGAGGGCTACGCCGACGTGTTCGTGGACGTCGACGCCGGTATCGCGCGCGGCGAGCTGGCCACCGCTCCCGGCGACCTGGCCCGGCTGATCGGCCGCCCGACCGTGCCGCTGGCCACTACCGTCCGGACCGTCCTGGGCGCCTGAACCAGACTTCCCCGCCACTCCCGGCCCCGCCCGTGACGGTTCGTCGCAGGCGGGGCCGGGGCATGTCATGACCAAAAACCGCATACGGAGATGACAGGCGCGGCCGCGCCCGCTACCGTCGGCTCGACACTCGTGCGCGCGGAGGGCAGCCGGTCCATGCCAGACACAACCCAGCAGGAGGCCGGACGCGGCCTCTGGTGCGGATTCGCCGCCTACGGCATATGGGGGCTCTTCCCGCTGTTCTGGCCGCTGCTGGAGCCCGGCGCCGCCGACGACATCCTGGCCAACCGGATGGTCTGGTCCCTGGTCGCGGTGGTCCTGCTGCTGGTCGCCCAGCGGCACTGGGGCTGGATCCGCCCGCTGCTCCGCCAGCCCCGACGGCTCGCCATGCTGGGCGCCGCCGCCACGGTGATCTCGATCAACTGGGGCGTCTACATCTGGGGCGTCAACACCGGTCATGTGGTGGAGACCAGCCTCGGCTACTTCATCAACCCGCTGGTCACCATCGCCTTCGGCGTGCTGGTGCTCAAGGAGCGGCTGCGCCGGGCCCAGTGGATGGCGGTCGGCGTCGGCGCGCTCGCGGTGGTGGTGCTGACCGTCGGCTACGGGCGGCTGCCGTGGATCGCGCTGACCCTGGCGCTCTCCTTCGCCACCTACGGGCTGCTGAAGAAGAAGGTCGGGCTGAGCGGGCTGGAGAGCCTGGCCGCCGAGAGCGCCTTCATGTTCCCCCTCGCCCTCGGCTACCTGGTCTACCTGGAGGTCGCCGGCCGCGGCACCTTCGGCCACACCGCGGCGGGCGAGTACGGCTGGGGCCACACCGGGCTGCTGATGCTCAGCGGGGTGATCACCGCCGTCCCGCTGCTCCTCTTCGGCACGGCGGCCGTCCGGGTGCCGTTGAGCGTGCTCGGGCTGCTCCAGTACCTGGCACCGGTGTTCCAGTTCCTGATCGGCATCGCGGTCTTCCACGAGTCGATGCCGACCGCGCGCTGGGCCGGCTTCGCCCTGGTGTGGGTCGCGCTCGTGGTGCTCACCTGGGACGCGCTGCGGCGGGTCCGGGCCGACCGGGCCCGGACCGCCGCCACTGCCGCCGCCACCGGTGCCGCTGCCGCAGCCGCTGCTGTCCCGGCCACCGCGGCGACCGGTGCCGCCGAGGTGGCCGGTACGGCCGACGCCGTGCCGGTCAGGCCGTGATGTCCCGCGCGGTGAACCGGGACCAGGACGCCGAGCCGAACACCGCCACATAGGCGGCCTGCAGCCCGAGGTTCTTCAGCACCCCGTCCCACTCCATCGGCGCCCGCAGCAGGTCGCCGAAGGTGAGCCAGTGGTGGGTGAAGAGGAACGGCTGGATCGCGTGCAGCTGCGGGAAGCTGTCCAGGATCTGCACGGTGATCACCAGGCCGACCGTCGCCGCCATCGCCGCGATGCCGCTGCCGGTGAGGGTCGAGATGAACAGCCCGATCGCGACCAGCCCGGCCAGTGAGGCGGCCACCACCGCGGCCACCAGGACCGCCCGAAGCAGCGCCGACCCCAGGCCGATGGTCTCGCCGGAGATCAACGTGACGTCGCCGACCGGGAACAGCGCCGCCCCGGTGATCACCGCCGCCGTGGCGACGGTGACCGTGGCCGCCAGGCAGAACACCAGCCCGGCGGTGAACTTGGCGGCCAGCAGCCTGGTCCGCCCGGCCGGTGCCACCAGCAGGTAGCGCAGGGTGCCGGTGGCCGCCTCGCCGGCCACCGAGTCCCCGGCGACCACCCCGACCGTCATCGGCAGGAACACCGGCAGCGCCACCGCGAGGGCCGTGAACACCAGGAACAGGCCGTTCTGGGTGACCTGGGCGATGAACGCCGGGCCCTCGCCGCCGCGCGGCCCGTCCGTCTCGATCCGGACCACCACGCCGATCAGGACCGGCAGCAGGGCCAGGATCCCCAGCAGCACGATGGTCCGCAGCCGGCGGAAGGTCAGCAGCAGCTCGCTGCGGAACAGTGCCAGGAACCCGGCCGCCGTCTGCGGGCGCCGCCCGTGCGCCGTCGCGACCGCTGCCACCGCCCCGGCCGGCGCCGTCCCGGCCGCTACCGTCTCGGTCGGCACCGCT
Source organism: Kitasatospora purpeofusca (assembly GCF_034043715.1). GTDB lineage: Bacteria > Actinomycetota > Actinomycetes > Streptomycetales > Streptomycetaceae > Kitasatospora > Kitasatospora purpeofusca_A. Next base: position 105,146 of record NZ_JAXCLC010000001.1, read on the forward strand.
TCAGCCCGCGACATCGAAGCCCTCCCCGGTCAGCGCCACGAAGGCGTCCTCCAATGTGCCCCGCTCCACGCCGAAGCCGTGGACCCGGACCTCCGCCGCGACCAGCGCCGCGCAGAGCCCGGGCAGCGCGTCCTCGGCGAGCGGGCCCAGCTCGCCGTCCACCCGGCTCTCGGTGATCCGGAGCTCGGTGACCTCGTGCGCGAGCAGTACCTCGCCCGCCAGATGGGTGTCCGGTGTCCGCACCACCAGCCGGCCCCGGGCCCGGGCGGCCAGCTCGGCGACGGTGCCCTGCACCAGGAGCCGGCCGCGCGACATCACGGCGGCATGGGTGCAGACCTGCTCGATCTCGTCCAGCAGGTGCGAGGAGAGGAAGACCGTGGTGCCCTCCGCCGCGACCTCGCGGACCAGGGCCCGGATCTCCCGCATGCCCTGCGGGTCCAGGCCGTTGGTGGGCTCGTCCAGGACGAGCAGCTCGCGCGGCTGGAGCAGCGCCGAGGCCAGGCCGAGCCGCTGCTTCATACCCAGCGAGTAGGCGCGGGCCTTCTTGCCGCCCGCGGCGGTCAGGCCCACCCGGTCCAGGGCCTCGGCGACGCGCCGCTGCCGGGTCCGCGGGTCGGCGGTCGGGTCGGCGGCGTCGAACCGGGCCAGGTTGTCACGGCCGGAGAGGAAGCCGTACAGCGCGGGCCCCTCGATCAGCGCGCCGACCCGGGGCAGCACCGAGGACACCGACTGCGGCATCGGCTCGCCGAGCACCGAGGCGACCCCGGAGGTCGGGGCGATGAGCCCCATCAGCATCCGGATCGTGGTGGTCTTGCCGGAGCCGTTGGGCCCGAGGAAGCCGAAGACGGAGCCCCGGGGGACGCTCAGGTCCAGCCCGTCCACGGCGAGCTGGCCGCCGCGGAACCGCTTGGTCAGGCCCCGGGTGCTGATCACGTCATCGGACCGGTGGGAGGTCGAAGCGGCACGGGGGGCCGGGCGCAGTGACGCGCCCGGCCCCCCGGCCGGCTCCGTAACGTCCCCCGTTACGGAAGCCTGGGCCACTACTTCACCCCGGCCGCACTCTGCAGCACCGGCAGGGTCACCGCGCCCGCGAACACCCGGCCGTCGTCGGTGACGAGCACGTTCAGCACCTTGGTGCTGATCAGCGAACCGCCGGCGACCGGCTTGCCGAGCGACTTGACCAGCGAGAGCGGGTTCTCCAGCTTGCCGCCGCCGCCCGGGCCGTGGCCGCCCTTGCCGCGCGGGCCCCTGCCCTCGGCCGGGACGAACACGTCCTCGCCGGGCAGCTTGGCGGAGAGCACCGCCGTCCAGCCCTCGCCGATCACGTTCAGACCCTCGGCGGCGGCCTTGGCCTGCTCCGGGGTGACCTCGGCGCGCGGCGTCGCGTCGGCCTTGCGCTCCGTCACCTTGGCGCCCTTGGGCACGGTGAACTCGAAGGTCTTCGCGGACGGCGCGGCGAACGAGACATCGGTGAAGTGGACGTCCAGCACCGTGCTGCCGTCCGCCCCCTTGACCACGACCGACAGCGGTACGCCGTTGTCGGCGGCCACCGCGATCCGGACCTCGCCGATCGTCGAACCCGACCCGGTGGGCTTCACGCTCAGCCGGTAGGCCTTCTGCCCGGCCACGTTGACGGTGCCGTCCACGGTGACCGTGGTGGTGCCCGCGCTCGCGGTCAGGAACTGCTGGGCCGCTTCCTGCGGGGTGGTCGGCACCCCGGTCAGCGGGCCCTTGCCCCGGTTGCCGTCCGCCTTCGCGTCCGGCCGGGCACCGGTCAGGTGCACGGCCTCGTTGCTGCTGCTGTCCCAGGTCCACACCTGGTCGCCGTTGCGGATCACCTCGTACCCGGCCAACTGCTCCAGCAGACCGATCCGCTGCCGGTCAGGACCGTCCACCGCGACCCGCAGCCGGTGCTCGCCACCGAGCAGGCCGGTCAGCTTCGCCTCCGGGGCGGCGCCCGACGACCTGCCGCCGGAACCGCCGCCCGGGGCGCCGCCGCCGAGGCCGCCGGCCGCGGCGCCCAGCAACTGGCTCGGCACACCGAGGTCGGCCGCGACCGACACCGTGCCGGTCAGCGTCTCCGCCTCGGAGCCGAGCACCTTCGCCACCACCTGCTCCGCCGTCAGCGCGGGCAGCTCCGGCGGCGAGGAATCCGCCAGCGCGGGTACCAGACCCACCCCGGCGGCGATCGCGGCCGTGACCGCCAGCGGCACCGCGACGCGCACCAGCGTGCGTCGGCGGGACCGGTAGGGAGCCCCGTCCTGCCACGCGTCCGCCGGGCCGTTGCCCGCGGTCGCCCTGTCGTCCGTCATCCGTCCAACCCCTCCGTCAGTGACCGACTGTCCCTGGGTATCCATTAGACGGTCCAGCGTCGCCCGCGTCATCGCCCTGCAGGGTTGGATCCGGCTCGACCTCGCGACCCAGCCGACCCTGATGCCCCCTCAGGGTCGTCTCCTCCGAACGTACGAGGAACGTACGTGAACTGGCGTAGGGTCGCGGCATGGACGCATCCAACACTCCGACCGCCAACGCGATGCGCCGCGCCCTGCGCCGCGCCCGGGACGGTGTCGCGCTGGACGCGACCGAGGCGGCGGTACTGCTCCGGGCCAGGGGTGAGGACCTGCGCGACCTCTGCGCCGGCGCCGCCCGGGTCCGCGACGCCGGCCTCGAAGCGGCCGGCCGCCCCGGCGTCATCACCTACTCCAAGAGCGTGTTCATCCCGCTCACCCGGCTCTGCCGGGACAAGTGCCACTACTGCACCTTCGTGACCGTCCCCGGCAAGCTCCGCCGGGCCGGCCACGGGATGTACATGTCCCCGGACGAGGTGCTGGAGGTCGCCCGCAGAGGCGCCGCGCTCGGTTGCAAGGAAGCGCTCATCACCCTCGGCGACAAGCCCGAGGACCGCTGGCCCGAGGCCCGCGAGTGGCTGGACGCGCACGGCTACGACGACACGATCGCCTACGTCCGCGCCATGTCGATCCGCATCCTGGAGGAGACCGGGCTGCTCCCGCACCTCAACCCCGGGGTGCTGAGCTGGACCGACTTCCAGCGGCTCAAGCCGGTCTCCGCCTCGATGGGGATGATGCTGGAGACCACCGCCACCCGGCTGTGGAGCGAGCCCGGCGGCCCGCACCACGGCTCGCCCGACAAGGAGCCGGCCGTCCGGCTCCGGGTGCTGGAGGACGCCGGCCGCAGCTCGGTGCCGTTCACCAGCGGCCTGCTGATCGGCATCGGCGAGACGTACGAGGAGCGCGCCGAGTCGCTGTTCGCGCTGCGCCGGGTCTCCCGGGCCTACCACGGCATCCAGGAACTGATCCTGCAGAACTTCCGCGCCAAGCCGGACACCGCGATGCGCGGCATGCCGGACGCGGAGCTGGACGAGCTGGTCGCCACCGTCGCGGTGGCCCGGCACATCATGGGCCCCTCGGCCTGCCTGCAGGCCCCGCCGAACCTGGTGGACGGCGAGTACGAGCGGCTGATCGGGGCCGGCATCGACGACTGGGGCGGCGTCTCCCCGCTGACGCCCGACCACGTCAACCCGGAGCGCCCCTGGCCGCAGATCGACAAGCTGGCCGAGCGCTCGGCGGCGGCCGGCTTCGAGCTGCGCGAGCGGCTCGCCGTCTACCCCGAGTACGTCCGGCACGGCGAGCCCTGGCTGGACCCCCGGGTGCTGCCGCACGTCCGGGCGCTGGCCGACCCGGAGACCGGACTGGCCCGTCCGGACGCGGTGGTCACCGGACACCCCTGGCAGGAGCCGGAGGACCTGCCGGACTCCTACGGCCGCACCGATCTGCACAGCACCATCGACACCGAGGGCCGGACCGGCGACCGGCGGGCCGACTTCGAGGACGTCTACGGCGACTGGGAGGTGCTCAGGGAGCAGGCCGCCGCGGCCGCTCCCAGCGGGACCGGGGCCCCCGAGCGGCTGGACGGCGAGGTCAGGGCCGCCCTCGCGGTGGCGGCCGACGACCCGACCCGGCTCACCGACGAGCAGGCGCTGGCGCTGTTCCAGGCGGACGGCCCGGCCCTGGACGCGCTGTGCCGGATCGCCGACGCGGTCCGCCGGGACACGGTCGGTGACGAGGTCACCTACTGCGTCACCCGCAACATCAACTTCACCAACGTCTGCTACACCGGCTGCCGGTTCTGCGCCTTCGCCCAGCGCCGCACCGACGCCGACGCCTACAGCCTCTCGCTGGAGCAGGTCGCCGACCGGGCCGCGCAGGCCTGGGAGGTCGGCGCCACCGAGGTCTGCATGCAGGGCGGCATCCACCCGGACCTGCCCGGCACCGCCTACTTCGACATCGCCCGCGCGGTGAAGGAGCGGGTCCCGGGGATCCACGTGCACGCCTTCTCGCCGATGGAGGTGGTCAACGGCGCGACCCGGACCGGCCTGTCGATCCGCGACTGGCTGCAGCGGGCCAAGGAGTCCGGCCTCGACACCATCCCGGGTACGGCCGCCGAGATCCTGGACGACGAGGTCCGCTGGGTGCTCACCAAGGGCAAGCTGCCGGCCGCGACCTGGGTGGAGGTCGTCAGCACCGCGCACGAGCTGGGCATCCGCTCCTCCTCCACGATGATGTACGGGCACGTGGACACCCCCGCGCACTGGGTGGGCCACCTGCGGCTGCTCGCGGAGATCCAGCAGCGCACCGGGGGCTTCACCGAGTTCGTGACGCTGCCGTTCATCCACACCAACGCCCCGGTCTACCTGGCCGGGATCGCCCGGCCGGGACCGACCGCGCGGGACAACCGGGCGGTGATCGCGATGGCCCGGCTGCTGCTGCACCCGCACATCCCCAACATCCAGACCAGCTGGGTGAAGCTGGGCGCCGAGGGCGCGGCGGAGATGCTCCGCTCGGGTGCCAACGACCTCGGCGGCACGCTGATGGAGGAGACCATCTCGCGGATGGCCGGTTCGGCGTACGGCAGCTACAAGTCGGTCCGCGACCTCCAGGCGATCGCCGAGGCGGTCGGGCGGCCGCACCGGCAGCGGACCACGACCTACGGGGAGGTGCCGGCCGAGCGGCTGGCCGCCGCGCTGGCCTCGGACGGACACCTGCCGGAACTGCTGCCGCTGGTCGACTGAGCCCGCCCGGCCACCGCCCGCCCGTCCGCCGCCCGCCCGGCCACCGCCCGCCCGTCCGCCGCCCGCCCGGCCACCGCCCGCCCGTGCCCGTCGGCACCGACGGGTGGTGGCCCGGCCCGGACCGGGCGAAACCCGGGGAGTCCGGCGGATCGTGGAACATCCGGTGGCGATCCGGTGGAGCGGGAACCCTGCCGGGCTGTTCGGGCATTCGAATACAGTGCGAGGGCGCGCGACCGGCGGTGCGTCGCGCGCCCCTCCCGCTCCCGGACGAAAGGCGCTTGCCGTGATGCCACTGTGGTCCCGCGCCCAGCAGCAGGACTTCCGCAGCCGGGTGCGGGGATGCCTGCTCGGCGGAGCGATCGGTGACGCACTCGGTGCGGGCGTGGAGTTCGAGTCCCTGGAGAAGATCCGCGCCGCGTACGGCCCGCTCGGGGTCACGGGGTACGTCCCCGCCTACGGGCGGCTGGGCGCGGTCACCGACGACACCCAGATGGTGCTGTTCACCCTCGACGGGCTGATACGCGCCCACATCCGCCGGGACACCGGCAGCTGGCACCCGCCCACCGACGTCCACCGCGCCTATCTGCGCTGGGCCGTCACCCAGCGGGACTGGGGCCCCGACGAGCGCCGGGACGACCTCGGCTGGCTCGGCCGGGAGGAGTGGCTGTACGCGCAGCGGGCGCCGGGCCAGGCCTGTCTCTCCGGGCTCTCCGGACCGGACGCCGAGCGGCTGGGCACCTTGGAGGCGCCGAAGAACCCGCACTCCAAGGGCTGCGGCACGGTGATGCGGGCGGCGCCGTTCGGGCTGCTGACCACCTGGGAGCCGGGCCTGGTGTTCCAGCTGGCGGTGGAGTGCTCGGTGCTGACCCACGGCCATCCCACCGGCTACCTCTCGGCCGGGGCGCTGGCGGTGATCGTCCAGACCGTGGCCCGGGGCGGCACCCTGGAGGAGGGCGTGCACCTTGCGCTCGCGCTGCTCTCCGAGCGGCCGGCGCACGAGGAGACCACGGCGGCGCTGCGGGCCGCGCTGGACGCGGTGCGGGCGGGGGAGCCGTCCGCCGAGCGGGTCGAGGCGCTGGGGGAGGGCTGGGTCGCCGAGGAGGCGCTGGCGATCGGGGTGTACTGCGCGCTGGTCGCGCACGACGTCCGGTCCGGGCTGCTGCTGGCGGTGAACCACTCGGGGGACAGCGACTCCACCGGCGCGGTCTGCGGCAACCTGCTCGGGGTGCTGCACGGGGACACCGCGCTGCCGCCCGGCCTGGTGGCAGGTCTCGAGGGGCGCGGGGCGCTGCTGGAGCTGGCCGACGACTTCGTCATGGAGCTGATGCACGGGCCCGAGCTGCACAGCCGGGACACCGCGGAGGGCGCGGCCTGGGCGGCCCGCTACCCGGTGCTCGGCTGATCCTGCGCCGCCGGGGCGGGGCGGGGCGGGGCGGGGCGGGGCGGGGCGTGCTTGTCGGGGGCATGCCTCCGGACGCCAAGGTGCCCGTAGCGGTGGCCGCCGCCCCGGGGGGAGGGCGACGGCCACCGCTACGGGCACCTGGGCCGGGAACCGGCACGAGGTCGATCAGAGGCTGCCGAACGCTCCGGCGCCCGCGGCGGCGGCGAACGCGTTCCAGGCCTCGGGGGAGAAACTCAACTGCGGTCCCTCCGGGTCCTTGGAGTCACGGACGGCCACCTGGTCGACGGCCGGCACCCTGATCTCCACACACGCGCCGTTGCCGCCGCTGTGACTGCTCTTGCGCCAGCTCGTCCTGTTCTCGAAGGTGGTGCTCATCGGTGGTATCCCTCTTCAATGTCGGCTATCAGTGAGCGGGTCTCCGCCACCCCGAGCGCGGCCGCCCTCAGGTGGTCGTAGAGACTGGTATAGCGGCGCACGTCGGCCTCCTTCTCCAGGTAGAGATCGCTCGTCACCCCTTCGAAGTAGACAACCGTCGAATCGGCTGACTCCGGGAACTCCAGCAGGGAGAATGTCCCGGTCATTCCGGGGTGGGCACCGTGCGAGAACGGGATGACCTGGATGGTGATGTTGGGGCGCTGGCTCAGCTCCAGCATGTGCTTCAACTGGTGGGCCATCACCTCGGTGCTGCCGACCTCCCGGCGCAGCACGGCCTCGTCTATCACCGTCCACAGACTGCCCAGCGGGTTCTCGCCGTTGACCCGGTCCTGGCGCTTCATCCGGACCTGCACCCGGCGCTGGACGGAGAGGGCGTCGGTGTCCGGCTGGGTGCCCTCGACCACGGCCTGGGCGTACTGCTCGGTCTGCAGCAGCCCGGGCACGAAGGAGGACTCGTAGGCGCGGATCGAGGAGGCCTCGGCCTCCAGCCCGATGTAGACGCTGTACGGGGTGGGCATGTCGTTGAAGTCGTGCCACCAGCCGCGCTGCCGGGACTCCCGGGCCATCTCCATCAGGCTGGCCCGCATCGCCTCGTCGGCGACGCTGTAGACGTCGCACAGGTCGCGGACATCGCGCTGGCTGATGCTGCGGCGGCCGTTCTCCAGGCGGCTGATCTTCGACTGGGAGACCATCAGCCGGCCGGCGACCTCCTCCGCGGTCATCCCCGCCGCGTCCCGGAGCTTGCGCAGCTCGGAGCCGAGGCGTCGACGACGCACCGTGGGATTGATGTTCGCGGACACGTCGGCCTCCGGTCGGACCTCTGGTGATCGTTGGAACGGAAGTCCTCGGAACACGGTGGAAATCTGGATCAACCCCCTGACGATGAGCAGCATGTCACCCCGGATCAGGTCGGCGCCGGGAAATCACAGGAGCGCGGTAGAACAGATCATCGGAAAAGCGCCTTTGCGAGACAGCGGGCGCCTCCGGGTGGTAGAGGCGCCACGGTCCGGGTCCGGTGGTGCGGCGGCGGCGTGACGGATGTGGTGCGGATGCGGGTGCGGATGCGGCTCGGGGCCGCGCAGGTGCTGGTGGCACGTGCGGGGGCGGTATGCGGCCGGGGGTCCGGACGGGGTCCGGACGGGGGTCGGACCGGCTCGGGGGACGGCGGAGGGGCGGTCGCCCGGCGACTTCCGTCGCGGGCGACCGCCCCTTCTCACTACCTGGTGATGCCGGGTGCTCGGCGCCCCCGTGGGGCGTGAGCGGTTCGGCGTGCGCTGCCGTGCGCGCTGGTGCGCGCTCGGCGAGCGGGGTGGTTCGGGTGCCCGCAGGACCGCGGGCCGAGCAGGGGTTCCCGGTGGGGGTCCGGGTGAGGGTCCGGGTGGGGGTCCGGACCCAGGTTTCGGTGAGGGCCCCGGTGCGGCTTCCGGTGCGGTCCCCGGCGGGCGTCCGGCCTCGGCGGGAGCCTCAGCGGACGACGACGTGGGATGCCGGGACCCGGCCGCCGCCGCTGCCGCGCCCGGCCGCCGGGCGCCGATCGACCCGGCCTCCCGAGCCCGACGGTGCCGCGGTTGTCTGGGCGGAACGGTTCTGCTGGCTCGGCAGGCCGTTCTGCACGTCCATCACGGCGTGCGCGACCATCCCGCCCAGCGGGTCGTAGCGGATCAGGTCGCGCAACCGCGATCGCGAGGACCGGCCCTCGTTGCCTGGGTAGAGGTGCTTGCCCAGACCGACCGAGTGCGCCAGGGCGGCGAGCGCGGCCGTCCGCGGGTCCGGCGGCACGCCGGTGCGGATCGCGGTGTCCAGTCGCTGTTTGATCGCGGCGTTGGCGCAGTCGTCCGACGCCTGGTAGCGGATCGTCGGCAGCACCCCGCACACCTGACCGGGCACGGCGGTCACCATGCCGCAGCGCTCCAGGTGTGCGAGGTAGGTCTGCCGCAGCCCCAGTCGGGGCCCGCCGATCCAGTGCGTGGCGCGGACCGGGCTGCCGCGTCGTCGCAGCAGCTCGAGCGCGTGGTCGAGTGTCGGGTCACCGGTCGGCCGTGGGAGCACCACGGCGATTCGGTCACCTTCAGGAACGATCCGTCCGGCCAGGGACAGCTCGACGAGCTGTGCCCCGGCGAGTCCGAGGTCGAGGGTCTGCGGCTGCGCCGTGGTGCCCGTGGCCGGGTCCAAGGCGAGCAGCAAGAGCTCCTCGGGAACACTTCTGCGGCTCTTGCCCATCCAAGCCTCCCCGCGTGGATGGGAAACAGCGTGACGCCTCTCACACGGGCTTGTCGAGTACGCCTCCGAATCGTGACCTTGCGATCGACCGGGGGAACCGCCCGTGGCGGGCCCGGCGTCTGACCGTTGAACAGGCCGCGGCGCGGCCGTGCCGCGCTAATAACCGCCGGTCGGGCGGGGTGTGGGCGACCGGATCGGTCGCCGGTGGCGGAGACTGTACAGGTACACGGGGCGGGGTACCGGCTTCCCGAAATCGGGTCGGCCGGTGCCCCGCCGGGCGTTGAGGAGGCTGGGTTACGTGGGCGAGTCCCCCGACAGGGTGCTGCGGGACGGCGATCGGGCGCGGGAGCGGGACGGCGAACCGGCCGGGTCCGCCGCGTCCGAGGAGCAGGCCGGGCCGGCGGCGGACGGGGCGGCGGAGCCGGAGCCGGGCGCCGCCGCCGAGGCTGCGGAGGCCGTCGACGCCCCGACCGCCGACGCCCCGTCCGGCGACTCGGACGGCGTCCCGGACTCCGCCGACGGCGGGTCGGGTCGGCCCGCCAAGCCCGCCACGGTGCAGCTGCGCGTCCGGGATTCGGACACCCGGACGACCGCGCTGCGGATGCCCGTGGACCAGGCGACCACCGCGCTGCGGATGCCGTCGGACGACGCGACCACGGCGCTGCGCCTGCCGTCGGACGACGCCACCACCGCACTCCGCCTGCCGAAGGAGTCGCGCAGGCCGTCCGGGGCCACCGCGATCGGTTCGGCCGAGCGGGCGGAGGGGGCCGCCGGGGCCGGGTCCGACACCCCGGACCGCCCTACCGGCGCCGACCCCCGTCTCGCCATTCGGACACCGCCGACGGCGGCGGCCGGGTCCACCGGTCGCACCGAGACCGAGACCGAGGCCGAGGCCGAGACCGAAGCGGAACCCGCCGGGAGCGACGCGGACGTAGACGGGCAGCCGGCGTCCGCGTCCGTGTCCCCGGCGACGGCCGAACCGGCGGAACCGGCCGCCCCGGCCGTGCGGGCCGAGAAGTTCGAGAAGCGGGAGGACACCGAACGGACCCGGATGCTGCGCCTCCCCGCCGCCGCCGACACCGCCCCGAAGCCGCCCGCCCCGACGCCGGTCCCCGAGCCGGTCCCGAAGCCCGAGCCCGAGTCCGGGCCGGCCCCGAAGCCGGTCCCCGCCCCCGAACCGCTGCCCCTGCCCGAACCCGCGCCACTGCCCTTCCCGGAGTCCACCTCCGAGGCGATGGACGTGCTGGCCACGCTCAACGGCCGACCGGTCTCGCCGCTGCGCCGCGCGCTCAAGCGGATCACCATCTGGACGGTTTTCCTCGCCGTCGTCCTCGGCGCGATGGTCACCGCCCAACTGCTCCGCCCGCTGCCGGACACCAAGGTGCGGATGACCGCCGCCGGCGGCTTCGGCTTCCCCGGCGACCCGCTCGACCTGGCCTGGCCCGCCAAGGGCCAGTCGGCCGCCGGGGTGGTCGGGATCGGCAGCCTGGGCAGCTCGGGCCCGGAGACACCGGCCTCGATCGCCAGTGTCACCAAGGTCATGAACGCCTACCTCATCCTCCAGGCGCACCCGCTGAAGAAGGGCGAGGGCGGTCCGAAGATCACCGTCGACAAGCAGGCCGCCCAGGAGTCCGGCAACGTCGACGAGTCCCGGGTCACCCTGACCGAGGGGCAGCAGCTCAGCCAGTACCAGGCGCTGGAGCTGCTGATGCTGCCCTCCGCCAACAACGTGGCCCGGCTGCTGGCGCGCTGGGACGCCGGATCGGAGGAGGCGTTCGTCAAGAAGATGAACGACACCGCGGCCGGGTTCGGCATGGCCAACACCACCTACACCGACCCGGCCGGCTTCAACGCCGAGACCAGGAGCACGGCCAAGGACCAGCTGAAGCTGGCCGAGCAGGTGATGCAGGACGAGGTCTTCCGGCAGATCGTGTCGACCCCGGACACCACCTTCAACAACCAGAAGATCTCCAACACCAACACGCTGATCTCGCCCAAGAACGGCATCATCGGCGTCAAGACCGGCTCCAGCACCCCGGCCGGCGGCTGCCTGATGTGGGCCGCGTTCAAGGACGTCGCCGGTGTGCGGCGGCTGATCCTCGGCGTCACCCTGGGCCAGCCGGCGACCACCGCCGAGCCCAGCATCCTCAAGGTGGTGCAGGGCGTCAGCGCCAAGCAGATCCAGGCGGCCCAGAACGGGCTCACCGGTCAGACCCTGGCCAAGCAGGGCGACGTGGTCGGCCGGGTCGACGACGGCCTCGGCGGGTCAGTCCCGGTCGTCGCCGCGCAGGACCTCTCGGTGGCCGGCTTCCCCGGCATCACCGGCACCCTGGTGCTGGACCCGCTGAAGGTCGGGCACCGGGTGACGGCCGGGACCCAGGTCGGTGTGCTGCGGTCCGGTGAGGGCGCCAACAAGGTCGAGGTACCGGTCGTGCTGAAGTCCGACCTCGCCCCGCCGTCCATCCTGGCCCGGCTGACCCGGGCCCTCTGAGGTCCGCCGCACCCGGCCGCACCTGGCCGCACCGTCCGGGCACACCCTCCGTGCAGACCGTCCGGCCGCACCGTCCGGCCCGCCGTCGGGGCGGTCCGCGCTCAGAAGCGCGGGCCGCCCCACCGGCCCGGTTCGGTGCGCGAGCCCAGCAGCTCGGCGACGGTCTCCTCCTCGGCCACCACCCGGCCCAGCGCGATCGCCAGCGTCACCCCGGCGAACACCACGATCAGCCAGGACAGCGCGGTGAACACCACGCCGTAGGGACCGAACTGGCCGATGCTGCGGTTCATCGCGTTCGGCAGGTAGACCCGCGAGGCCACCCCGACACCGACCACCGCCACCCCGGAGAGCAGCGCCCCCGGCAGCAGTGGCAGCCAGCGCACCCGGTTGCCCAGCAGGAGGTGCTGGGTCCACCACCAGAGCGCCGTCGCCCCCACGAAGGTCAGCGGGACGCCGAGCCAGGCCCCCAGGCCGAAGCCGTCCCGGACCGGGGTCTGGCACACCAGGCAGACCAGCCAGACCAGCAGCCAGACCAGCCAGCGCCAGGCCGCCACCCTGGTCCCCGACTTGGGCAGCTCCCAGCAGCGCTCGCAGACCCGCTGCATCGCCCGGCTCAGCGCCGTCGCCGAGAGCAGGGTCATCAGCGCGCCGATCGCCCCGAAACCGGGGTCCTCGTGGTGGGCGGTCCCGAGCAGCTGCTGGACGGACTGCGCGGCCGCGCCCTGGAGCCCGAGTTCCTTGCGCAGCGAGTGCACCAGCCCGTCCCGGACGGCCTCGGGGGTGAACACCGCGACCACGAACAGCGCGGGCAGGGCGCTCAGAAAGGCCTGCGCGGCCAGCCGGGTCGCGCAGTCCAGCAGGTTCACCCGGAGCAGCTGGCGCACGGCGCGGCCCACCAGCGGGACCTGCTGGGGCAGCTCGCGCGCCGAACCGGCCAGGGCCGCCGACCGCTGCTTCCACCGGTCCGTACGCCGGGCCGACGGACGTTCCGGTCGAGGTGTCCGCCGCTCGGGAGGCTGCTCGCTCGGCTGCTCGCTCACGGACGGTCCTCCCGACCTGGTCGCCGTGCTCCATGGTCGCCCGGGCCCCGGCGCGCCGCATCCGGGCCGCTCCGCGCCCCGCCGGTCGGCGATCCGCGGGCCGGCGCCCGCGCGGGGGTCAGCGACCGGCGCCGGCCCCGTCCAGCAGCGCGAGCGTCATCCCGCCCAGCGGCGTCACCTGCTGCGGCGGGCCGAACCGGCTCCGCAGGGCGGCCGCCTCGCCGACGGGCACCTCGGCGAGTGGATCGGCGGTGTCGCCCAGCACGACCAGCCAGGTGCGGGTCCCGGCCCCGGTGCAGTCCGCGGGCTTCGGGCACGGTATCGGGAAGAGGTCCCCGGCCGGCACGGCTCCGCTCGCGATGAACAGGGGGTACGGCCGCACCTCGTCCGGCAGGTAGTAGGAGACACCGGGGCCGACCATCGACCAGGCCTGGCCGCCGATCGGCACGGCCAGCCCGTCGCCGGGCCGGTAGCCGGCCGCTATCAGCCGGGCCACCTCCTGGTACGGCTCCTTGGACTGCGCGTGCGATCCGGGGTAGCGCACCAGCGACTGCCGGGGCAGCGCCGCCGCCCCGGTCACCGCCACCACGCCGACCGCGAGCAGCAGCCCCGCCGCCCGCAGCTCCGGCCTGGTCCGACCGGGCCTGGCCGCCGCCGTCACCGCCGCGTACACGGCGCCGACCCCGCAGCCGGCCAGCGCCGCCCAGGCGGGGACCGTGAACAGCAGGTACCGGTCGAGGAAGTACGAGGTGGAGCCGCGCGAGAGCACCCAGACCGCCAGCACCGGCAGCACCGCGAGCAGCAGCAGTCGCAGCGCCGGCCCGCGCCGTCCGGGCAGCACCAGGGCCAGCACCGCCAGGACCAGGAAGACGTGGAACACCCGGGCCGAGCCGAACAGCGGCTCGCCGAAGTGCCACAACTGGTCCACGCTCGGCCGGGCGAGCCAGCCGAGCTGCCGCTCCGACTGCTGTCGGCCGAGGAGCGCGACCGGCAGCACCGCCACGACCAGGGCGGCCAGCGCCACCGCCAGACGGCCGAGCAGCCGCCGCAGGTCCGGACCGCGGGCCCCCCACAGGTGCGGAGCGACCAGCGCCGCCTGCCCGGCCAGCGCACTCAGGGAGACCAGGTGCGCGGCGCCGGCCACCGCCATCGCCAGGCCGTACGCGATCCACCGCCAGGGCGTCGACCGGTCCAGCGCGCGCAGCAGGAACCAGGTCGCGGCCGCGACGGCGCAGGTCACCAGCGCGTAGGAGCGGGCCTCCTGGGCGTACCGGGAGACCAGTGGCACGGTCGCGAAGAGCAGTCCGGCGCAGGTGCCCGCGACCCGGCCGCCGAACAGCCGTGCGGCGGTCAGCGCGGTGAACGCGGCCGCGCCCGCCATGGCCAGCACCGAGGGCAGCCGCAGCACCGCCGCCGAGTCGCCGAACAGCGTGATCCAGCCGTGCAGCAGGACGTAGTAGGTGCCGTTGCTGGCGTCGACGTGCTGCAGCATCCGCAGCAGCTCACCGAGCGGGCGGACGGCGGACGTCCAGCTCGCCACCTCGTCCCGCCACAGGGTGGGGGTCCCCAGCCGGTAGCCGCCGACCACCAGCATCACGAGCGCCGGGGCCAGCCAGGTCGCCGGCCCGGCCACCCGTGCCGCCCGGCGGACGGATCTCTCGTACCACCGCTCGCCCGCCACCATCTGCCGCCCCCGCCTCTGTCCACCGGCCGGACGGCCCCGGGGCCGAGGGCCGTCGAGTCCCGTCCTCCCAGGCTAACCGGCACTCCTCGCGCAGATCGGGCCGCCCCCGGCCCCGCTGACCCGCCGTCGGCCCGCCGCCCCGAGCCCGTCCCCGTCCAACCCTCTCCACCGATCCGCTAGGCTGTCAGCGGTCTTCCCCGCCTCAGTAGCTCAGGGGATAGAGCACGGCTCTCCTAAAGCCGGTGTCGCAGGTTCGAATCCTGCCTGGGGCACAGCACGAAACGCAGAAAAGGCCCAGGCCAGAGGGTGAATCCCTCCGACCTGGGCCTTTGCCGTTCAGTCCTGCTGGTCACCCCGTGCCACGTCCGTGCCAGAACGCTCCGGCGGGACCCCCTTCGACAGCTCCCGCTGCACCATCTCGTCCATCCGGTCGGCGACGGCCCGGTCCCGGTCGCTGGACATGTGCTGGTAGATCAGCGCCGCTCGCGCGGTGCTGTGTCCCATGCGGGTCATCAGCTCCCGAGTGCTCGCGCCGCTCTGCGACGCCATGTTGTTCCCGGTATGGCGGAGATCATGGAAATGCGCCTCCATCGGGATCCCCGCCCCCTCCTTCGCGGCGATCCAGTCGTCCCGGAAGTTGCTCCGGCGCAGCCGACCGCCGCGCGGCCCGATGAACATGTGGCCGTCCGACTCCGCCCCCGCGAAGTGCTCCAGGTGGTGCCGCAGGGCGTCCACGATCGAGTCGGGGAACGCGACCGGGCGGAACCCCGCGCGGCTCTTCGGAGCCTTGTCGTACAGCTTCCCGTTGTACAGCTCAGCCTGGTTCCTGCGGACCCGCAGGAGCCGGGCGTCCAAGTCGACGTCGCGCCGGCGGAGCGCCGCCAGCTCGCCGAACCGCAGCGTGGTGAACGCGGTCACCAGCACCAGCGCCCGCCACCGGGGCGCGATGGCGTCGGCGGCCGCGAAGACCTCGGCGACGGACAGGACCGGGCGCTCGGGCACGTCGTAGGTGTCGGCGCCCTTGATCCGGCACGGATTGCGCCGGATCAGCTCATCGTCGTCCACGGCGGTGTTCAGCATGGCTCGCAGCATCTGGTACGCCTTGACCACGGTGGGCTCGCCGACGCCGGACTCCAGGAGGTGGGTCCGCCAGGTGCGGACCCGGGCCGGGGTGATGTCCACAAGGAACCTCGGGCCGAGGGTCGGCATGATGTGCAGCCGAAGCGCCGTCTCGTACCGCTCCCGGGTCGTCTCCTCCAGCTTGCGTTCCTTGAGCCACTTGGTCGCGTACTCCCCGAAATTCACCTTCCCGGCATCCGGGTCGACCCACTTCTCCCGGGTGATGTCGGCTTCGAGCTGGCTCAGCCGAACCTCGGCGTCGGTCTTGGTGGCATAGGTCTTCTCGTCCGGCCGAAGCTCCCCGGTCAGCGGGTCACGGTAGCGGACCTGCCAGCGGCCCGACGGGAGCTGACGGACGGAGCCAAAGCGGCGGCGGCTGTTCTTCTTGGCGGTCATCAGGCGGCGGTCCTGTTCCTGGTGGAGCGACGGGCGCGGATGGGCTGGACGGTGTTCTCGGCGATGAACTCGGCGACGGCGGCTTCCGGGATGCGGACGTGACGGCCGACCTTGACGAAGGTGATCCGGCGTTCCTCGATCAGCCGGCGAGGGAAGCGCTCGCCGCTGCTCTCCCAGGTGCCGAGGATCTCCGCGACTTCCCGGACGGTGAGAAGCCGGGCCTTGAGCTGTGTTGTGGTCACTGCTGTGCTCCCTGGGCGGTGGCGGGGGCGGGATGCCGCCGCAGAAACCGCAGAATCCGCAGAATTCGGGGCTCATCGGCGCTGAGCTGCGGTATTGGCGGTTTGGGGCGGCGGTTGGTGATCTCCGCAGAATTCCGCAGAAAGTCCGCAGAATTCGGGCAGGAACGGGCCGGCCCCGGAGCCGGTGGCAGGCTCCGGGGCGGGCGCGATCGGGTGGCCGTGATTTGTGCGGAGTTTCTGCGGTTTTCTGCGACAGTGGATCTTGCAGGGGTTCCCGCAGGTCACGGCCTGTGCCGGGGCTTTCTGCGGTTTCTGCGGTTTCTGCGGCGG
This sequence comes from Kitasatospora purpeofusca, assembly GCF_034043715.1. Classification (GTDB taxonomy): domain Bacteria; phylum Actinomycetota; class Actinomycetes; order Streptomycetales; family Streptomycetaceae; genus Kitasatospora; species Kitasatospora purpeofusca_A. The sequence continues at coordinate 121,594 of NZ_JAXCLC010000001.1, forward strand.
GGTCGGCTACTCGTCGCCGGACAGCGCGGGGTGGACCTCGTAGCGGGGGGAGGGTTTGCGGCCCCGGGTGCGGGGGCGGTCCGGCACCGGTTCGAGCCGGAGGTAGCCGTGTTCCTCCAGCAGCGCGAGGGCCGGGTCCAGGTCGGCGGCGGTGGGGAAGTCGGAGCGGCTGAGCTTGGTGAACAGGTCCCGGCGGCTGACGGCGCGCCAGCGGTTGTCCCGGCAGACGTCCAGGACGGCGCTGGCGCGGGTGACGGTGGAGTCCGCGCCCATGGCTTCGAAGACGCTCAGGGCGTGGGTGGTGAAGTAGTCGCCCAGCTCGATGGCGCCGGCCATGGTGGCCTCGGTGACGGGCTTGGTGTGGCCGTCGGTGAGGTGCACGGCCAGGTGCAGCAGGCCGGCGATGCGGGCGACGGTCCCGGCGAGCTTGCCCGCCCACTTGGCGATGTGGCCGAGTTCCCCGCCCCGGGCGGCGAGCTGGGGTTCAAGGCGCTCCTGGAAGGCGATCAGGAGGGCGTCGGCGGCGGAGGTGAGCTGGAGGACGGCCGGGTCGGTCCAGTCCGCCAGCGCGAGCGTCAGGGCGGTGATGTGGCGCTCGTAGGTGTCGGCGACGTGCGGGGCGACCGGTTCGGTGATGATCCGGCGGGAGCCGACCGTGGAGGCGGGCAGGCAGTACAGGAAGCGGGCGAGCAGGCCCCGGCCGTCGAAGCCGCGGACCCGGGCGATGTCCTCCAGCACGCTGGGCTGCACGGCCAGGCCCATGGTCAGCGCGGGGGCCTCCACGAACTCCTGGCGGGTGCGGCGGTCGACGCGCAGGCGGTCCCCGGCGTGGCCCTTGAGGAACACCTCGAGGTTGGGGGTGCCGGAGTAGCGGCCGGCGATGATGTCGAAGATCCCGCCCTCGGCCGACAGGACCGACAGGCGCCCGCCCTGCTCGGCCAGCAGGCTGGTGATGGCTTCCGGGGTGGCGTCGTCGACCAGCAGCCGGGGCTGCGACGGCACGGTGATGCCCTCGGCGGTCTGTGCCAGGCCGATGGCCTCTGCCACCAACTGGTCGCGCTCGGGGCCGTCGGCCTTGGCGGCCTTGGCGGCGGCCGTCTCGGCGACCTCCCGGGCCAGACGGGCGGTCAGTTCCGCTTCCACGATCCGTCCGGCCGCCGCGTCGCCGAGGGCGCGTTCGGCGGTGTAGAGGGGGTTGGTCATGGCGGCGAAGACGGCGCTCTTGCGGTTCGCCGGGGGCAGGGCGACAACGGTGAACAGGTTCACCGGCTCGCGCCAGCGGCCCCGGATGTGGACGACCGCACGGCCTCCGGCGGCGGTGGCCAGCACCGACAGGGCGAGGGTACCGGCCATGTCGGGCGGGGTCTGGGACTCCTCCGCGACCCCGGCGACGTAGTCCTTGAGCCAGCCCGGGAGCGCGTCCACCGGGAAGGTGGGCAGGGTGCGGGAGGCGGTCAGCGGCACCGGGTCCGGCCACGTGGCGGGCTCGGGCTCGGTCGGGACGGCGAGCACGGCCCGCAGTTTATCCGCGTCGGCCCCGGGCTCGTTGGCCGCTTGGACAAGGCGGGTGCCCGCCTCGATCAGGCGCCGGCGCTTGGCGGTCTCGCGCACGATCGCCGCGTAGTACTCGGCGTTCGCCGCCGTCGGGGTCGCCGACACGAGGCCGGAGACGTAGGCGGGGCCTCCGACCCGGCCGAGGTCGCCGGAGCGGCGCAGGGCGTCCGTGACGGTGATCGGGTCGGCCGCCTCGCCAAGGTCGAGGATCGCCCGGTGGATGGTCTCGTGGGCGGGCCGGTAGTAGTCGCCGACGTCCATGACGGTGGCGACGTCGCCGAGCGCGGCCGGGTTGAGCATCAGGGCGCCGAGGACGGCGCGTTCGGCCTGGAGGTCGTTGGGCACCGTGCTGTCCGGGGTGTGGAGCGGGACGACGTTGTCGTCGGGCCCGGTTGCGGGGTGTCGGGTCATGCGGTGCGGGTCTCCCTCTGGTGTGTGGCGAGCAGGGGGACCCGGGGCGGCGGGCTGTCCTTGGCCGGGAGTGCCGGCCGCCCCGGGGTGGAGCGCAGGTGGTCAGAACAGGGCGTCCGGCGCGGCGGCCGGGACGGTGTCCTGCCGGGTCCGGCGGGTGCGGGTGGCGTCGTGGCAGCGCTCGCACCACGCGGCCAGCTCCCGCTTGGGCAGGGCGGCGATGCGGTGCGGGGGTAGCAGCAGAGCGGCCGGGTCGGCCGGGGCGGCGAGCAGGCGGACCCGGCCGCAGCCGTGGCGGGTCTGGTAGCCGCCGTGGACGCGGTCGCACCGCCCGTCAGTCTTGGCGTGGGTGGTGCCGCAGGTGCCCCGGCACTGGCAGCGTCCGGCTGCGGCGGCCATCACGGCCTGCCACAGGTCGGCCCCGGCGAGCGGGGGGACGCGCCCGTTCACGCGGCGACCTGCTCGGCGCCGAGCCAGTCGGCGGCGTGGCTGCCGATCAGGTGGGTGTAGGCCGGGGGGATGGCCTCGGCCAACTCCCGTCGTTCGGCGGTCCAGTGGATGCCCATGGCGTCCTGCCACTCGGCGACGGTGCCCTTGCCGCCGCCGTTGCCGTAGACCTGGAAGTACCAGCCTTCGTGACGGACCCCGTGCCGGTAGCCGGCCGTGCGGCCCCGGTGCGGGACGTGCGGGGGCTGGAGGGCGAACCAGCCGCCCAGCTCGAAGATCCTGTGCCGGATGACGCGCAGGTCGAACATCTCCCCGCACAGGGTCAGATCCGCCCTCATTCGGCGGGAGGCTCCGCCGGGCGGCTGCTCGATCACGTACGGGCGCCCGACCGCGTCCAGGACGGCCCTCGTGGGTTCCAACAGGTCCGGGTAGGTGTCGCGCTTGGCGGCGTTGGTGCCGGCGGTGAGGGTGCAGTCGTGCTGGCACGGCGGGCTGGTGTGGATGAGGTCGTACTCGTGGCCGTGGGCGCGGATGTACTCCACGGCGTCGCCCTGAACGAAGCGGTGCGGGTAGTTGGGCTGCGGGGCGATGTCGACGCCGGTCACGTCGAACCCGGCGGCGGCGTAGCCGGATCCCGCGCCTCCCGCGCAGCAGAAGGCGTCCAGGACTTTGAGCGGCGGTGCGGTCGGGGTCATGCTGGGGGTTCTCCTGATTCGTCGTGGCGAGCAGGGGAACCGGAGCGGCCGGGCTGTCCTTGGCCGGGAGTGCCGGCCGCTCCGGGCTGAGTCAGTTCTCGTCGGGGGCGCCGTACTTGGCGTCCCAGCGCTCGAACGCGGCCTCCTGGATACGGTCCGCCTGCTTCTCCAGCCGCTTGGTGGACTTCCCGCGGCTTTCGGCACGGACGACGCGCACGCCGAGCAGGAACAGGCGGGCGGCGTCGGCGATGTTGTCGGCGCCCATCTGGCGGGGGTCGAGGTAAGTGCGCTTGGTCATGCGGCCCTCCCGGGCAATCACGGGTGGGAGCGGGCTGTCCGTCCCTGGCACCGCCCGCACCCCGCCCGGCAAGGGGCGAGGCGCAGGTGGCACCGGGGTCGGCACAGACCGGTCACGCCGCCCGGCGGGCGCCGGGGAATGCCAGGACCGTGGCGAGCGGGACGGGCTGGCTGTCGGTCGGGGTGGGGATGCCTTCGCCGCCGTCGGGCGGGGCGATGCTGGTCCCGGCCGCGCGGGCGGCGCGGTTGGCGGCGGATTCGGCGAGCACCTGCCGGACGGCGGCGGAGTCGGTCTTGTCGCCGCGCCGGGAGACGAGGGTGGCGGCGCCGAGGACGGCGCCGGGGCCGAAGAGGACGGCGGCGGTGATCGCGTCGGTGGTGAGGCTCATCGGGTGCCTTCCCGGGTGGCGGTGGCGAGCAGGTCCAGGACCGAAGTGCCGAGGGCGGCGGCGCGCTGCTCGATGCCGGTCCAGGACTCGGGGTCGATGTGGAGCAGGGCCGCGAGGGCGGCGGCCGGCCGGTGGTCGGCGGCGGCCGTGAGCGCGTCGCGCAGGTGGACGGCGGCCAGCGGACGAACACGAACGGGGGTGTTCACGTGGTGGCGCTCCTCTCGTTGCTGGTGGCGGAGAGTGACGGCGGTTGGGCAGGGAGGGAGAGGGGCCCCGGGCCGGGAGAGCCGGTTTCCGGGGCCCCTGAGGGGGCGGGGGTACTGCCTCCCTGCCTCCCTGGTGCGTTGATCTGGGCTGATCAGGGGTGGTGTGGGGGTTCAGGGAGGCGGTCAGGGAGAACTCCCTGCTTCCCTGCGGCCTCCCTCTGGCGCGTCGGTTACGCTCCGGCGTCCTCGGTGCGGAGCTGGAGGGCGGATTCGACCTTGGCGCGGGAGACGACCATCTGTCCGTCGGACTTGTAGGGGGCGGCGCCGACCGCGTCCAGCACGGTCTTGAGGTCCCCGAACGTCCACTCCCGGTAGGCGCCCGGGTCCCGGGCGGCCAGCCCGGAGAGGACTTCCTGGGTGCGCATGCGCTTCTCGTCGCCGAGCACGGCGGCGACGTCCGCGAGCGGATCCGTCTCGTCGGGGCGGTCCACGGTGGAGCGGGTGGTGACCCCGGCGCGGCGGGCCTTGGCCCGGCCGGCGATCTCGATGGCGTGCGCGCCGGCGATGAAGTGCGTGCGGATGGTGATGCTGCTCTGGCCGGGGGCGAGCTTCACGCCGTCACCGGCCACCACCAGCGTGCCCTTGTCGAGGCCCTGGCGGAGCTTGTGCGGGGCGGCGCCGCCGTCCACGGCCTTGTCCCCGAGCGCCATGCGCGCCTGCTCCTCGGTGCCGAGCACGAGGGACGCGCGGATGTGGGCGCCCTCGCGGACCATCTTGGGCAGGTTCTCGTTGGTCGGGTCCTGCGTGCCCTGCCACAGCAGCACGTTGACCACCCGGCCCTGGTTGTGGAGCTTTCGGGCCGCCATGTAGTACCGGCTGGTGGCCTTGGTCCCGCCATAGGGGCGCTTGTCCTCCCCGATCGCCGGGCACATGAACGCCACCTGCGCTTCGTCGACCAGCAGGACGATCGGGCGGAACCGGGGGTCGGTGCGGGCCATCTCCCGGGTCACGCCGTCGGTGGCACCGGACTGCTCCAGCAACTCGATCCGCCGCTCCATCTCCGCGACGCCCTGCTCCAGCATCTCCGTGGCGGAGATGACGTGCTCGTCGGTCGGCCCCTGGATCAGCACGGTCGCCAGGCCGTCGAACATCCGCCAGTCGCCGGCGCCCTTGAGGTCGGCGACCCGGAACTCCACGCTCGTGTCCAGGGCCAGCCACAGGGCCAGCGCCCGAAGGGCAGCGGTCTTGCCCTGGTTGGACAGGCCGGTGATCAGCAGGTGGCGCTGCAGCAGGGACAGGGCGGCGGCGTCCCCGCGCAGGTCCTGCCCCCAGGGGGCGCGGCCGTTGTAGAGGTCGGCGCTCAGGTCGGGGTCGGTCACCAGCGGCGAGGGGCCGATCGGTTCGTCCAGCGCCCCGCTGTCGGCGATCCACAACCGGACGGTGCGGGCGGCCTGGGGGATGGTGACGAACACCTCGTGTTCGTGCCGGGCGAGGTTCTCGGCGAGCTTGCGGCGGCGCTTCTGCACCTCCTCCGTGGACACGCCCGAGGGCAGGGTGACGTCCACCTCCACCCCGCATCCGGCGATGCGGATCGGGCCGAGCATCCCGGCCCCGGCGTCGCCCATCTCCCGGATCGCCGACCGCAGCGGGGCGATACCCAGGTCCCGCAGCGCGGTCACCACCACCGAGGGCGTGATCGGCGCCCCGGCATCGTCCTTCACCGTGCCCGGCAGGGTCCACGCGGGGGCGGCCTGGCGGTGTCGGCCGATCGACCACAGCGACAGCAGGACCAGGAACGGCCCCGCCACGATGGTCGGGCCCCACAGGATCCCGATCAGGATCGCCGCCCAGCGGATCAGCTCGATCACGGTCATCGTCGGCCCGACGACCTTGGTGATGTCCTGCTCGGCGATCGCCAGCACGATGCCGAGCAGCAGCAGGGCGCCCTGCGTGGTGCCGACGGCGAACGCGGCGGCCTTGGCGGCCTGCTGCGGGGCCTTCAACAGGTCCATGCGGCGCTGGTGGCGGGCGGCCCGGAACGCCGCCGCGCGGACCTCCCACTCCATGGCCACCTCGTGCTGGCCGGCGGCCTCGGCCGTGCGCATCATCCGCTCGTAGCGGGCGAGCGTGCGCCCGTCCCACGCCCGCTTCGCGGCGATCACCCCACCGGCCGCGACGTAGGCGCCGTGGCGCACGACAAGGCGGGTGGCGGTGCGGGTGCGGTCGTGGGTGAGCACGACGCGCACGGAGCGGCCCCCGCGCACCCACGCCGGAGCCCGCACCGGCCCGCCGTCGGCGACGGGGGCGGGCGCGGGGGTGGTCTTCGGCAGGACGACGCCCTCCAGCGGGAGGGAAGCCGCGGGAACGGGGGCGGCCTCCGGCTCACTGGGGGCGGGCACGGTGGTGCGGGTGGCGCGGACCTTGGCCAGGTCCACCACCACACCACCGCCGGGGCTGTGCTCGGTGCTGTGCGGCTGGTTCACTGAAATTCCTTCCTCACTGCGATGTGGTGCGGAAAGGGGCCCGGGACGGCCGGACACGCCGGCAAGCAGCACGGCCGTCCCGGGTGGTTGGAGCAGGTGGTCAGCGGCCCGTGCGCTTGAGCTCGTGCGCGTGGCACAGAACCGGGGCGTGCATCAGGCCGATCCGGTGGACGGTCCAGCGCCCGGCCGTCAGCGGGCCCGGCGGAACCCCGTCCACGATCCGGCCCGTGCGACCGACCACACTCGGGTCGTCCTCGCAGGACACGATCAACACCTCGTCACCAGCGGCGAACACGGCGCCTCCCCGGTCAGGCGGTCTTGAGGATCGCGGCCAGTGCGGCGGCGGCCTCGGTGGTGGTGATGGACTCGCCCTTGAGGTGGCCGCCGTACATGAGGTCGGCGTTGCGGACGACGTCGGTGGCGGTGGCGAGCGGGCGCCCGCCCTCCCACCGGCCGTAGGTGACGAGCTGCCACGCGGTGTGGCGGGCGATCCGGGCGCGGCTGTCGGCGCGGCGCTTGGCCCGGCGGCGCTCGTTGGCGGCCTGGACGCGCTGCTCGGAGGTCCAGACGGCCTGCTTGGCGGCGAAGTCGTTGTGGAGCGGGTCACCGGTCGGGCAGGGCTCCATGTTCAGGCACGGCTCGCAGTCGGCGGTGTGCTTGACGGAGACCTGGAACGCGGTCATGTAGGCGATGAACGGCAGGTCGGACACGGGCTTTCCCCTTGTCTCGGCGGGTGTCTGGGTGGTGGCGGTGGCGCCGGCGGTGTTCAGGCGGAGGCGATGAGGGCGGCGGCGGTCTCGAACGCGTGGTGCCATGCCTGGTCGAGGGCGTAGGCGCCGGTGCCGAGCGTCGGCGCGTACGAGCCGCCTCCGGTGACCGGGTGCGCGGGGTGCGCCGGGGTCCCGAGCGCGTAGAACGCGCCCTTGCCGGTCGCGCCGGCCAGCAGCCGCAGCGGCTCCCTGCGGTCGGCGACGTAGTGCGTGACGGCCGACAGGGCGAGGGCGGCGGCCAGCGGGCCGGGCCGCAGCCGCACCCCGAGCAGCCGCGTTCCGGCGAGCAGGACGGCGCCCTGCGTGGCGGTGTAGGCGGCGACGTGCGCGGCGCAGGCCCGGCGCCCGGCGGCGCTCGACTGCCCGTTGAAGTGGTCGTGCTGGCCCTTGGTGGTGGCCTGGTGGTCGGTCTGGATCCAGTGGTCCGCGACGTCCGCCGACGCCCGCAGCAGGGCGTAGACGGCGGCGAACCGGGCAGCGCGAATGCTGGTCACGATGCTCTCCAAAGAGGCTGTGGCGCAAGGAAGTTGGGGGATGTCAGGCCGCGAGCGGCAGGCCGTCGGCGCAGGGCAGGCAGGTGCCCAGGTGCGCGGGCAGGACGTAACCGGCGTCCGTGCCGCAGGTGACGCAAGTGCGGCGCGCGCGGTTGGCGGCGGCCAGTGCCCGCAGGCGACCCGGCGTCATCGGCCGAACCGGCTTGGCCAGGGCCAGGCGGTAGAGGTACGCGGGGCGCGGGTCCTTGGTGAGGCGGGAGCGCCAGAGGATCTGAGCGGCGACGGGCTGTCCGCCGGGCCGCAGACCCCGGGCGCGGAGCTGGCGGCGGGTGAGCAGGTCGGACGGGGCCATGCGCCACGGGTAGGTGGGCATGCCGCCGTGCCGCTCACCCGCCGGGTCCCAGAAGCGGGGACGGGCCACGGCTACTTCTCGGGGATGTCGGCGACGGCGAACAGCTCCACGGGCACGCCGTGGACCTCGCCGATGGCGCTCATGCAGGCGCCGTGGTGGCAGGAGCGGTAGGCGATGTCGCGCGGGTCGAGGTCGAGGGCTTCGCGCCACTGCTCGAACCGGGTGAGCGATTCGTTGACGACCAGGACGACTCCCCAGTCCGGGTGTCCGGCGTCGCTCTCGTGCTCGTGCAGCTCGAATTCGTCGGGCTGCGGGATGTCCCCGTGTTCGGTGAGCATCATCATCAGCGCGTGCGCGGCGTCGGCCCGGCTGGCGGCGAGCGTGGTCACGATGCCTTCTCCTCAGTGGTCGCGGGGGCGGTGCCGGCGGATTCCTGGGCGGGGTCGGGCACGGCGTGCAGCGCAGGCCGCTCCGCCTCGGCGGCGGCCGGCGCGGCCGGCGCGGACTGCTCGGCGCGGTCGGCCTTGAGGGTGGCGCGCAGGGTCCGCGCATTGACGGCCGACGTCCGCAGCTCCACCCGGATCCGGTCGGCCGTCAGTTCGGCATCGGTCCAGTCAGCGGTTGCCGACCGCGCCTCGGCGAGCAGCTCGTCCGCCGTGCGCTTGGGTCGGGCCGTGCGGGCCGACTGCGGCACCGCGCCGGTCGCCCGACGGGGCCGCGCCGCAGCCGGGGCGGTCGGCTTGGGGGCCGGTGCGATCGGCTCCGCCTCGGCGGGCGGGGCGGTCGGCCCGGCGGGTGCGGTGGTCGGCGCCGGGGCCGGTGCGGGGTCGGGCGACCGGTACACCGACCGGTCCGGATCGGCCGCAGCGGATTCGTGCAGCTCAGACCCCGACCGATTCGTCATGGTCTGGTCCGACTTGTCGGCCTTGGGCTTGGCGTGCAGCACCTTCGCCACCAGGTCCGACCCGAAGTAGATCGACCCGACCGGCAGCGACGACGCGAGCAGGACCAGCGCCCAGTGCGCGGGCGCCCACTCGGCCAGTCGGACCCGACCGCCACCGTGCAGAGTCGGCACGAGTCCGTGCACGTAGTTGAGCACCAGCGACGCTGCCGTGTACCCGGCCAGCACCCGCAGCGCGAACCGACGGTCCGCGTCGGTCAGTACGAGTGCGACGACCAGCGCCAGCGCCATGAGGCCGTCGACCACGAGCGGGTAGACGGTGGCGGCGGTCGGGTCGGCCCCGATCGCCGCCGCGACGTCCCGCAGTGCGTTCCACGAGACGCGGAAGGCCATGGCGGCCACCGCGAGCAGGCCGGAGATCAGCCAGACCTTCCCGGCCCGGCTCACCGCGCTTCTCCCGCCGGTGCGGCGAGCAGCGGGCGGGCGGCCTCACGGGTGATGCGGGCCGCCTCGGCGGCCACGGCGGCGGCGATCCGGGCGGCCTCGGCAGCGACGGCCGCCCGCGCGGCCTCCGCACGGGCCTCGGCCGTCACGCCGCCACCCCCGACCGCAGCCGGCGGGCGGCGGTACGCGGGCGGACCAGCGGGACCGGGGCGGTCCGCAGCAGTTCGGCGGCGATCTCCGCCGACTCCGGGTCCGACTCCCACAGCTCCGCCAGCACCTCACGGGCCACGTCCGTACGCGCCAGGCACTCGGTCACGCTCTCGCCGGCCACACCGCCGAACAGCGACCCGAACGGGTCGTTGTCGACGCCGAGCGCCAGCTCGGTGAACTCCAGGGCCGAAGTGGCCCGTTGCCCTGCAACAATCGACTTCATGGGTCTACCTACCTCGTTCCAGATTGGGAGGTGGGCCCCAGGGGCCGCCGCGCGCCCGGCCAAGGAAGGCGCGGCGGCCCCGACACATCCGGGCCCAGACCACTCGTCACGTCACGAGCAGCCATGACCCCCGACCCGCCACAGACAGCACGGATCGGGGACCAAAGACACTCGTTTTCGATCGACACTCTGTTGAGTTCTCAAGGAACAGCCGCTTCCTTCGGGGGGCTGTCACCCCACCCCTCCGGGCGTATTTGCACAGGTCAGAGCGACCCAAGGATGGGTCAGGGCTTCATTGTCTGCATTGTCTGAACAATGCCGCCCTCGGAGAAGACTGTGGCATTAGTCATGACGCCCCGTCAAGCGCATCGTTCGCATTGACTGGACAATGAGTTCAACCGGGCGGTTTCATGGGGCCATGGCAACCACGCGAGCTGGGCGACCCCCGATGTACCAGCAGATCGCAGACGTCTACCGGCAACGCATCGTGAGCGGAGCCCTCGTCGCGGGCGACCGCCTTCCGACCGAGGCCGAGCTGAGCGAGGAGTTCGAAGTAGGCCGGGGTACCGCGCGACAGGCGCTCGGGATGCTGGTCAATGAAGGGCTGATCGTTTCAGCGCGGCCCCGTGGCTACTTCGTTCGCGAGCGCCAGCCGATGGTCTTCCGGCCGCAGGCCGAGTTCCGCGCTCGGCCGTACTCGGAGGAGATGGACGCCTTCGTCACGGAGCACTCAGCGGATGGGCGGAAGGCCAGCCAGCGCATCGACGTCAGCATCATGGAGCCGCCGGCCAGTGTCGCCAAGCGCCTGACCCTGGAGCCCGGAGCGCTCACAGCGGTGCGGCAGCGGGTCCGCTGGCTGGATGGTGAGCCGTTCAATCTGAACGACTCCTACTTCCCGCTGAGCATCGTGCAGGAATCCGAGATCATGCGTCCCGCAGACATCGTCCGTGGCGCCAACGAGGTGCTCGCCGAGCTGGGGCACCTCCAGGTTCGGGCCATCGACGAGCTTTACGTGAGGATGCCGACCCCGGAGGAGGCCAAGCGCCTTGAACTAGGCGCCGGAACGCCGGTGGCGGAGCACGTTCGCACCGGATACACAGCTGAGGGCCTGCCCGTTCGGGTGGCTGTTTCGATCCTGCCGGGCGACCGGCACGTGATCACCTACGAGCAGGAACGAGAGCCGCAGGATGCCGACGCAAGCTGACCTGGAAATCCGCTCCGCTCGACGAGATCAGCTCGGGGACGTCGAGGCGCTGCTGATCGAGGCGAGCGAATGGCTTGCCTCAAGGGGGAGTGATCAGTGGCAGTTCCCGCCTCGGCGAGAGCGGCTCATCAACTCGATGGAACGCGGGGAGTGCTTCCTGGCTTACTGTGACGGCGAGCCCATCGCGACCCTCACCGTGGACGAGCAGGCAGACCCGGAGTTCTGGGAGCCCGGGGATCGGCCCGATGAGGCGTTGTACGTCCATCGCATGACGGTGTCACGCAAGGCAGCGGGCCGAGACGTAGGCGCGGTCCTCCTTGGCTGGGCCGTCGACCGCGCAGCGGCTGCGGGTAAGCGGTTCCTTCGACTTGACGCCTGGAAGACGAACCTTGGCCTCCATCGCTACTACCTCGATCAGGGCTTCGCCTTGGTCAGGGTGGTAGACCTGCCGCATCGGTCGTCGGGCGCTCTCTTCGAGCGGGCCGTTCGCGGCCGTCGCGAGGGGCGATAGGCCGGGTCGTTCTCGAGGGCCTGGCCGCTTCACGAGCCCCAGCAGTCGTCGCGGCTCGTGCCACATCCGTGCCAGGACGGGCGGGGAATCACAGGGAATGGCGGGCGGAGGCGGTGAAAACTGGGGCGAGGCAGCAGAGCTGCTGTCGCCCAGGTCAGGGCAGGTCGGCGACACCTGTGCTCCTAAAGCCGGTGTCGCAGGTTCGAATCCTGCCTGGGGCACAGCGCCGGTTCCGGCGGACGACGTAGTGCGCGGGCCCCCTCGGTTTCGACCGAGGGGGCCCGCGGTGTTCCCGGGTGAGCGGTGGTCGGGGCGGTCGGTCGGCGGTGCGGAAGGTCCTCAGCGCAGGAGGCCGTCGGGCCGGTCGGGGACGGGGTCGGTGGCGGGTCCGGCCGCGGGGTCGTCCGGGGCGTCGGCCGGGGCGTCGTCGGAGGGGCCGTCCGGGAGGTCCTCCGCGAGGTCCTCCGAGGGGTCGGTGCCGCGGGGCGGGCGGTCGGAGGAGACGAGGACCCGTTGGACGCGGGGCCGGGTGCGCCAGTCCACCCGGCGGAAGTCGCGGGCGAGGGCGCCGGGGCGGGCGAGTTCGACGATGACGGTGACGGCGCCGAGGACGATGCCGGCGGCGAGCCAGCCGGCCAGGACGTCGGTGGTCCAGTGGAGGCCGAGGAAGACCCGGGAGGCACCGATCGCGAGGACGGTCAGTGCGGCGGTCGTGCAGGCGGTGGTCCGGCCGGCGCGGCGGGCCCGGGGCCAGAGCAGGCCGACCAGCACCGCACAGGTGATCGCGGAGGCCATCGCGTGTCCGGAGGGGAAGGCGGGGCCGTCGGCGTGCGAGACCGGGTCGGAGAAGGCCGGACGGTGGCGGCCGAACGAGAGCTTCAGCACCCACTGGCCGCCCCAGCCGATCAGGGTCTGGGCCGCCACCCAGCCGGCCAGGGTCCGGGCGCCGATCAGGCAGAGCCAGAGCGCGACCGCGCCGAGGACGCCGCGCATCGCGATCGTCCCGCCGATGTTGGAGAACATCTGTACCGAGGCGGTCCACACGGTGTGATCGGCCGCGTAGCGGTGCAGATCGCCGGTCAGTTCGCGGTCGAGCCGGGCGAGCGGGCTCCAGCCGGTCTGCACCAGGGCCGCGAGGGCGGCGAACAGTCCGGCGCAACAGACCGCGAGTGCCGCGTGCCGAAGCAGGTGGCGATCACGCGCGGTGATGGTGGGCGAGCTGTTGGTCAGGTGCATGGCTGTCACCTTCCCAGCCGCCTGTGCCGAGCGCGCGCTGCGGTGATAGCGATTTGGCATCTTTTGTGCGGAGGACCTGCGTGCGCCGGTGCGGCGGCGCAAGTCCGCGCGGGAACGCGCCCGGCGCCGGCGGGGTTGTGCCCGGCGGGGGCCGTGCGTGGGTGTGCCGGAACGGTCTCCGAAATGGCACCCGTGGTGCCCGGGTGCTCACCCTCCGTTCAGAATCGGGGGTAAATCTCGCAGGATACTGCATCGCTGGAAGAATCTGAGCGACTTGGGAATGTTGTCCGGAATCTGTTCGTTGGATCGTTACGTGTGAGCCCCTCGGGGCCCGCACATCGTGCCCTCCTGGGGGCAGGCAGCCAGAGCTCGGCAACACCAGCAAAGGGAGCAAGCATGGCCACCCGTGCCGTCGTTCGCGACAGGGCCGACCGGACTCGCGCGGCCCGCCCGACCAACTTCGAGGCCGACCGCGACCTGGTCGGTATGTACCTCGACGAGATCGCCAGGACACCCCTGCTCGATGCCGCCGAAGAGGTCGAGCTCTCGCTGCGGATCGAGGCCGGCGTGTACGCCCGGCATCTGCTGGACGAGGGCGGGCTCCCCGAGGGTGTGCGACGCGAGGAGCTGGAGGCGATAGCCGAGGACGCCGAGCGCGCCAAGGACGTATTCATCCGGTCGAACCTCCGTCTGGTGGTCGCCGTCGCCCGGCGCTACCCGCGCAGCGGCCTGCCCCTGCTGGACCTCATCCAGGAAGGCAACGCCGGCCTGGTCCGCGCGGTCGAGAAGTTCGACTACGCCAAGGGCTTCAAGTTCTCCACCTACGCGACGTGGTGGATCCGCCAGGCCATCACCCGGTCGATCGCCGACCAGTCGCGCACCATCCGGCTGCCCGTCCACCTGGTCGAGGAGCTGGGCCGGATCCGGCGGGTGCAGCGGGAGAAGTCGAAGGAGCTCGGCCGGGAGCCCGAGCCGGCCGAGATCGCGGCCGAGCTCGACACCACCGAGACCCGGATCAAGGACGTGCTGGACTGGGCGCGCGACCCGGTCAGCCTCAACATGGCGGTCGACGACGAGGGCGAGACCCAGTTCGGCGACCTGGTCGAGGACACCGGGGCGACCTCCCCCGAGGACGCCGTGATGGTCATGCTCCGCCGTGAGGAGCTGGACGGCCTGATCGGGCGGCTGGACGATCGGACGGCGTCGATCATCCGCTCCCGGTACGGCATGGAGGACGGCCGCGAGCGCACCCTCACCGAGGTGGGCAAGCAGCACGGGCTGACGCGTGAGCGGATCCGCCAGATCGAGAAGCACGCGCTGGCCGAGCTGAAGAAGATCGCCGACCATGCGGGCTTCGAGGCCGCCTAGCGGAGGTGTACGCGGACGTGGCGCGGGCGGGGCGGCGCCTGCGCGGACGGGTACGGCCCGGTGGGTCCGGTGCGGAGTGGTCCGCGCCGGGCCCGCCGTCGTCCCGCCGCGGCCCTGGGGCCTTCTAGGCTTGGTGGGCAGGAGTGGACGGTGGCGGGGGACGGCGAGAGTGGTGGAGAAGACGATGGCGAAGGACACGACGGGCGGCCGGCCGGGCACGGGGCCCGGCAGGGAGTCCGGAACGGGGAGCGAGCCGGATCCGGCCGCCCCGAAGGCGCAGCCCGGCGCGGACGCGGCGGCGAAGGCCCGGCTGATCTTCGGTGACCCGCTGGACCGGCAGTCCCGGGACGACACCGACACAGGGTGGGGCGACCGCCCCGGGGCCGGGGAGAGCGGTGGACGGGGGCTGGACTGGTACCTGAGCCAGCGCCCGCCGCACCACGGGGACTGACCCACCACGGGGACGGGCCGGAGGATGACGGGAGACCGCCGGGCCGGGCCCCGTTGGGGGGATTCAGACGGCGCGGGTGACCAGGGCGTCGCGGATCTCGGTGAGCAGCATGACCTCCTTGGCCTCGGCCTCCGCCTGGACCTCGGCCAGGGTCTTGCGGCGGGCGGTGAACCTGGTCATCGGCAGGATGAGGAAGAAGTAGACGACGGCGGCCGTGATCAGGAACTGCAGGGCCGCGCTGAGCACGCTGCCCCAGAGGATGAGGATTCCGGACGTGACCTCACCGGTGGCGGTCACCTCGCAGGGCCCCTTGATGCAGGAGCTGTAGGACGCGAGGTCCTTGGCCCCGAACGCGCCGACGATCGGATTGATCACGCCTTTGACGAAGGCGTTGACGATGCTGGTGAAGGCCGCACCGATGACCACGGCGACGGCCAGGTCGACGACGTTTCCGCGCAGCAGGAATTCCTTGAAGCCCTTCATGCCGCGTGAACGACGAAGTCGTTCGCCGGTTACGGGTGATTTCCTCCCCCCTCCGCCGGACAACCCGTTCGGCCGACGGGCGGTGCCGCTCCCGGCGTGCGCGGGTCCGCCCAGGCCGGTCCGAGGGCGAGTGCGGCCGCCACCGCGAAGAGCAGCACGGCCGGTACCCGTGGGCCGGATCTCAGCAGCTGTCGGAGCCGGCCGCGCAGACCGGCCCGGCCCCCGATCGGCGGGAACGAGGGCACCGGCTGCCGGGGCGGAACGGTCGGCGCGGGGAGCGGCGGGATCGGCAGCGGACGGGGCGACAGGGCGGGCGAAGCGGTACTCACGGGCACCTCCACGGTCGGGCTCGGGCTTGCGGTGCCCACTCTGGGCCGATCGCGCGACCACCGGGACTCCCTTTCCCGAACCTGTGGACAACCCGGGCCTGTGGACAGCGGGACTCACCCGCAGGGGTGAACCGACCCGCCGGCACTGACAGGAACCGCCCCGAGAAGCCCCGCCCCGCCCCGCCCCCCGGAAGACCCACCCCCGGAAAACCCGCCGCAGAGCGCGCGAAAGGCCCGCCGCACCCGTGGAGAACGGGAACGGCGGGCCTTTCGGGAAAGCTGGTGCTGTGGCCCGGCCGAAGGTCAGCCGGCTGCCGGAGCGGGGCTGGCGGCGGGAGCCGAGGACCCCGACGAACCCGAGGAGCCCGACGAGGACGAGCCCGACGAGGAGCCCGAGGACGGCGTCGACGAAGGGGACGACGACGAGCCGGAGCCCACCGCGCTGCTGGAGGAGGAGCGGCTGTCGGTCCGGTAGAACCCGGAGCCCTTGAAGACGACACCCACCGCCGAGAAGACCTTGCGGAGTCGTCCCTGGCAGTCGGGGCACGTGGTCAGCGGCTCGTCGGTGAACTTCTGCACCGCCTCCAGGCCGTTGCCGCACTCGGTGCACTGGTACTGGTACGTGGGCACTTGTCTTCCTCCTGGCACTCTCGCCTGATGAGTGCTAACGATGCTCAATGATGCGGCATTCCGATGGATCAGTCCAGCGACTCGAATGTGAGATGAGTCGGTTCCGGCCCCGGATCAGCCCTTGACGGCCCCCACCAGCCCGGCGGGCGTACCGCGCTCCACCGAGCCGGTGACCACCGTGCTGCGCGTTCCGGCCGGCACCAGCAGCGCCCGCAGGGACACCAGGGCGATCAGGCCGAGACCGGCACCGGCCACCGGCACCAGGAAGCCGACCGTCGGGCCCTGCGCGTCGATCAGCCGCCCGGCCGCCGTCGCGCCGGTCGCCAGGCCCAGGCCGATCGCACCGGTGAGCCAGGTGAAGGCCTCGGTCTTGGCGCCGTCCTCGACCAGCGTCTCGACCAGGGTGTAGCCGCTGATCAGGGTCGGTGCGATGGCCAGGCCGCAGACCAGCCCGGCGATCGACAGCGAGACCAGGTCGGGCATCAGCCACAGGGTCGAGCAGCCCAGCACCAGCAGGCCGTAGCTCATGACCATCCGCTGCTGGACCGACCGCCGCCAGGCGATCATGCCGTACAGCACGCCGGCCAGCATCGAGCCGCCGGCGAAGATCCCGTAGACGGCGCCGGCGGCGCCCGGCCGGCCGACCGATTCGGCGAAGGCGTTCACCGAGACCTGCAGGCCGCCGAAGACGGCGCCCACGCCCAGGAAGGTGCCGGCCAGCAGCCGGACGCCGGGGGAGGCGAGGGCCGAGGCCTGCCGGACGCCGGGCCGGCGCACCACTCGGGCGGGCGCGGTGCGCCGCTGGGCCGCGAAGGCCAGACCGCCGACCAGGGTCAGCGCGGCCTCGGCGATCAGCCCGGTCGAGGGGTTGACCGAGGTGGCCACGGCGGCGGCCAGGATCGGGCCGACGACGAAGGTGAACTCGTCGGTCACGGACTCGAAGGCGAAGGCGGTGCCCACCTTGGCGGCCGAGGACGCGGAGGCGCCCTCGGCGGTGAAGGTGGAGATCCAGCGGGCGCGCACCATCGCGCCGATCTGCGGGACGCTCGCACCGGCCGGGGCGGCGGCCAGGAACAGGCTCCAGGCCGGCGCGTGCCCGAGGGCGAGCGCGATCAGCGCGCCGACCGAGGCCGCGTGCACCAGGACGGTCGGGACGAGCACGGCGGCCTGGCCGTACCGGTCCGCGAGCCGCCCGGTCTGCGGGCCGATCAGGGCCTGGGCGACGGCGGCGACCGCCGCGACCGTGCTGGCGGTGCCGTACGAGCCGTGGGTGTCCTTGACCAGCAGCAGGATTCCCATGCTGAGCATCGCGTAGGGCAGCCGCGCGAGGAGCGCGGGGGTCAGGAACGTCCAGGCCCCGGGGGTGCGCAGCAGAGTCCCGTAGCCGACCCGGTCCGGCGCGGCGGCGCTCGCGGGGTCCGCGCTGCTCGCGGCGTCCGCGGCGCCCATGGCGTCCACGCTGCTCATCGCGTCCACGCTGCTCATCGCGTCCGCGCTGCTCATCGCGTCCGCGCTGCCCATGGCATCTGCGGCGCCCGCGGCGCCTCCGGGGTGGCCGGGGTTCCCGGCGGTGCCGGTGTTCTGGGCGTCCTCGACGCTCTCGACCGTTCGGCGGGCCGTCACGGTCGGTCCTTCCTGCTGCCTGGTAGCGCGGCAGGGCATGGGGTGGCCCGACGGCGCCGAGAGTCGTCCTCTCGCGCGTCGACCGGGGTAGTTACCGGGCCGGTCCGGCGGTGGGCCGGGGCCGGGCCGCGGCCGCCGAGCGGTCGCGCCAACTCTGCTTCAGGCAGATGCTGGGGTGTGGTGTGTCAGCAAACAATAGTTATACGCGCGTAGATGTCGCGCTGGACTCGACACTACAGGACGGATCCAAAGTTGTCCTGTTAAGTCAAGGTGAACTCCGCGTGAGACCTTCAGCTCCCGCGTCCGTGCAGCCAGTCGGCCAGCTTGCCGCCCTTGTCCACGGCCCGCAGCCGCCGCTCGGCCGCCTCGCCCACCTCGTCCGTGGTCACGACCAGCAGCTCGTCCCCGCCGCGCAGCACGGTCGTCCGGTCGGGCACGAAACTGCTCCCCTCCCGCACCACCAGGGTGACCGCCGCCCCGGTCGGCAGCCGCAGCTCGCCGATCTCCACACCGGACATCCGGGAGTCCGGCGCCAGCGCGACCGACAGCAGGTGCCCGTGCAGCTTCTCCAGCGGCGCCGACTCGATGCCGAGGTCCTGCCCCATCGAGCCGTCGCCGATCCGCAGGCCCTTGGCGACCCAGGGCAGTGTCGGCCCCTGCAGCAGGGTGAAGACCACGACCAGGATGAAGACGATGTTGAAGACTTCCTGGGCCATCGGCGCGCCGGACACCATCGGGATGGTGGCCAGCACGATGGGCACCGCCCCGCGCAGGCCGGCCCAGCTGAGCAGGGCCTGCTCGCGCAGCGGCAGCCGGAACGGGGTGAGGGTGAGCACCACCGAGAGCGGCCTGGCGACGAAGACCAGCACCGCGCCGATCACCAGGGCCGGCACCACGGCCGAGCCCATCGACTCGGGGGCGCAGAGCAGGCCGAGCAGCACGAACATGCCGATCTGCCCGATCCAGGCCAGGCCGTCGGCGAAGCCCCGGACGGCCGGGCCGTGCGGCAGCTTGGAGTTGCCGAGGATCACCGCGGTGACGTAGACGGCGAGGAAGCCGGAGCCGTGCAGCAGCGCGCCGCCGGCGTAGGCGAGCACGGTGAGGGCCAGTACCGCGATCGGGTAGAGGCCGGAGGACGGCAGGGCGACGCGCTTGACGCCGTATGCGCCGAGCCTGCCGACCGCGACGCCGACGGCCAGGCCGATCGCCAGCTCGGCGAGGATCGTGCCGATCAGGACGTACCACGGGTCCGGCTCGCCGACGGCGGCGAAGGCGACGACCAGGATGACCACCGGCGCGTCGTTGAAGCCGGACTCGGCCTCCAGCAGGCCGGTCAGCCGGCGCGGCAGCGGGACCGTTCGCAGTACCGAGAAGACGGCCGCGGCGTCCGTGGACGAGACGATCGCGCCGAGCAGCAGCGAGGTGCGCCAGTCCAGGCCGACCAGCCAGTGCGCCCCGGCCGCGGTGACGAAGACGCTGACGGCGACGCCGGCGGTGGCGAGCACGGTGGCGGCCCCCATCACGGGTCTGGCCTCGCGCCAGTTGGTCTTGAGGCCGCCCTCGGCCAGGATCACCACCAGCGCCGCGTAGCCGAGCACCTGGGTGAGTTCGGCATTGTCGAAGGAGATGCCGAGGCCGTTCTGACCGAGCGCCACCCCGATGCCGAGGTAGATCAGCAGGCTGGGCAGGCCCGATTTCGTGGAGACGCGCACGGCGACCACCGCGACCAGCAGGATCACGGAGAACTCGAGCAGCAGCTGGTTCAGGTGGTCGACATTCACGCAGGGGCACCTCGGACGTGGCGGGGGCGGACGGGGTCCCGACAGGGGTGGCGACCGGGGGCGCCAATTACTCCCCTTGCGGATCGTTACTCAGTCTAACATTTTGCCATACCTTTAGGTTCACCGGCCACGCGTTCCCTCGGCCCGCGCTTCCGGCCTCCTTCCGGTCTCCTTCTGACAGCCTCCTGACCTCCTCCTGACCTCGTCCGATCCCACCGTGAGCGTCCCCCGTGCACGGCCGCCCGGCGAGTCGGCCTAATGTGGTGCCCTGTCACGGCCCAGTGCCCTTGACATGTCCGCCCGCCCCCCAGTGAGGACCGCAAGGACCCAGATGCCCCGCTCGAAAAAGTTCCGGCGCGCCCGTCTGATCGTGATCGTGCTGGTCGTACTGCTGGTGGCCGGCGCCGGCTACGGCGGCTACCGGGGGGTGGCCGCGGTCCGCGCGTCCTTCCCGGAGGTCGACGGCAGCGTCAAGGTCGCGGGCCTGAGCGCGCCGGTCGACGTGAAGCGGGATGCCAACGGCATCCCCCAGCTCTACGCCGACACCTCCGAGGACCTCTTCCGGGCCCAGGGCTACGTCCAGGCCCAGGACCGGTTCTGGGAGATGGACGTCCGGCGGCACATCACCGCGGGCCGGCTCTCCGAGATGTTCGGCGACAGCCAGGTCGACACCGACTCCATGATCCGCACCATGGGCTGGCGCCAGGTGGCCCAGAAGGAGTTCGACACCGTCCTCGGTGCCGAGACCAAGAAGAACCTCCAGGCCTACGCGGAGGGGGTCAACGTCTGGCTCGCCGAGCACCCGGGCGGCTCCGCCGCCTCGGTGGAGTACGGCGTGCTCGGCGTCGTCAACGGCGACTACAAGCCCGAGCAGTGGGCCCCGGTCGACTCGGTGGCCTGGCTCAAGGCGATGGCCTGGGACCTCTCCGGGAACCTCCAGGAGGAGATCGACCGCTCGCTGCTGGCCCAGGACTTCAGCCCGGAGAAGATCGCCGAGCTGTACCCGGACTACCCGTACGCGCGCAACGGCACGATCGTGAAGACCGGCACCGTCAACGGCACCTCCTACAAGCCGGCCGACGGCTCGGCCCCGGCCGCCCAGGGGACCGCCGCCGGCACCGCCCAGGGCGCCGCCGCCAGCACGGCGCTGTTGAAGGGCGTGACCGACCGGATCGACGCGCTGCCCGAGCTGCTCGGCCGCAACGGCCAGGGCATCGGCTCCAACTCCTGGGTGGTGGCCGGCAGCCACACCACCACCGGCAAGCCGCTGCTGGCCAACGACCCGCACCTCGGCCCCGGCCTGCCCTCGGTCTGGTACCAGATGGGCCTGCACTGCCGGACGGTCTCCCCGACCTGCCAGTACGACGTCTCGGGATTCACCTTCGCCGGCATGCCCGGTGTGGTCATCGGCCACAACAAGGACATCGCCTGGGGCTTCACCAACCTCGGCGCCGACGTCACCGACCTCTTCCTGGAGAAGGTGACCGGCCCCGAGACCTACCTGGTCGACGGCAAGGAGAAGAAGTTCGAGCTCCGCAAGGAGACCATCAAGGTCGCCGGGGGCGAGGACCGCACCATCACCGTCCGCACCACCGAGACCGGCGCCCCGCTGATCTCCGACCCGAGTACCGAGCAGCAGAACGTCGGCAAGTACGCGCCCAACGGCGCCTCCGCCCCGGACCGCGGCACCGGCGGCTACGGCGTCGCCCTGCAGTGGACCGCGCTGATCCCGGGCCGCACCATGGACGCCGTCTTCGCGCTCGACCGGGCGAAGAACTGGGAGGACTTCCAGAAGGCCGCCGCCGACTTCACCGTCCCGTCCCAGAACCTCGTCTACGCCGACGCCAAGAACATCGGCTACCAGGCCCCGGGGTACATCCCGGTGCGCGGCAAGGGCGACGGCCGCTACCCGGCGCCGGGCTGGGACTCCGCCTACCAGTGGAAGAAGGACCCGGTCCCGTTCAGTGCCATGCCCTGGAGCCTCAACCCGAGCAGCGGCTACATCGTCACCGCCAACCAGGCCGTGGTCGACCCGGGCTACAAGCCCGCGCTGACCACCGACTGGGAGTACGGCACCCGGGCCAAGGAGATCACCGACCAGCTGGAGGCCCGGCTGAAGAACAACGGCAAGATCTCGCCGGACGACATGCAGGACATGCAGCTCGACAACACCAGCATCCTGGCCAAGACCCTGGTCCCGATGCTGCTCAAGGTCGAGGTCGACGACCCCTACGTGCGCGAGGCGCAGGACCTGCTGAAGGACTGGAACTTCCACCAGGACGCCGACTCGGCCGCCGCCGCCTACTACAACGGCGTCTGGCGCCAGTTGCTCACCCTCGCCTTCGGCCAGAAGTTCCCGGCCGACCTGCGGGCCGAGGAGAACTGCCTGCTGGTCCGCCAGCAGATCGACCCGACCAGGCCGGACAGCAAGTCGAAGATCGTCACCGAGTGCGGCACCCGTGACCCGGGCAAGGCCCAGCCGGACGGCGGCGACCGCTGGAACGAGGTCGTCCGGCAGCAGCTGGAGAAGCCCGACAGCGGCTGGTGGACGTACATCGACTCCCAGCACAAGGAGCAGAAGGGCCTGGACAACCTGCTGCGCGAGGCGATGACCAACGCCCGCCAGGAGCTCACCTCGCTGCTCACCAAGGACATCACCACCTGGAGCTGGGGCCGGCTGCACAAGCTGGAGCTGCGGGAGCGCACCATGGGCTCGGACAACTCCTCGATCGCCTCGGGCGTCGTCCACCAGCTGCTCAACCGGGGCCCCTACCGGCTCTCCGGCGGTTCGGCGGCGGTCGACGCGGCGGGCTGGAACGCGGCCGCCGGGTACCAGGTCGACTGGATCCCCTCGATGCGCATGGTGGTCGACCTGAACGACCTCGACGCCTCGCGCTGGATCATCGTCGGTGGTGCCTCCGGGCACGCCTTCCACGAGAACTACAACGACCAGACCGACCTCTGGCTCAAGGGCAAGCTGCTGAGCTGGTCCTTCTCGCCGGACGCGGTCGAGAGGGCGACCAAGCACAAGCTGACGCTGACCGCGGGCTGACGCCCGCCCGCCGTCGAAGGCCCCGCGCCCCCGGATCCGTCCGGAGGCGCGGGGCCTTCTGTCGTGCCTTCCGCTGTGCCTGCTGCCGTGCCTTCCGCCGTGCCCTTCGCTGTCGCGCCGTCCGTCGCGCCTCACCCCAGCCGGTGGGCGCCGGAGGGGGTCAGCGCGAGGTCCACCGGCCGGTCGTGCGGCTCGGCCGGCACCCGCTCCAGCAACTCGTGCTCGTACAGCAGCACCGCCAGCACCGGCCGTGCCCCGGCCCGCTCCAGCCGGGCCAGCACCCGGTCGTACGAGCCGCCGCCCCGCCCCAGCCGCAGCCCCCGCCGGTCCACCGCCAGCCCCGGCAGCAGCACCAGCCCGGCCCTGGTCACCGCCTCGGGGCCGAGCCGCCCGCCGACCGGTTCCAGCAGGCCGCGCCCGGCCGGGGCCAGCGCCGCCGGCCCCGTGTACTCCGCCCAGTCCAGGTCGTTGTCGGCCAGCAGGACCGGCAGCAGCACCCGCAGCCCGCGCGCCCGCAGCGCGTCCAGCAGCGGGCGGGTGCCCGGCTCGGCGCCCACCGAGACGTACGCCGCCACCGTGGCCGCCGCTCCCGTCCCCGCTTCCGTCCCCACCCCCGGCTCCCCGGCCGGTACGGCGGCCGCCAGCGCGCCGGCGTGCCCGGCCAGCGCCTCGGCGGCCCGCTCCCGCTCCTCGGCCGGAAGTGCCCGCCGCTCGGACAGCAGCCGTGTCCTCAGCGCGCCCTTCTCGTTGTGCATGGGATGGTCCACCGTTCCTCCATCGCTCCGACCACGACCGCTCTGGACCCCTGACGCCTGTGCGACCGGGCCGCCCAGAGCCTGACACGCGGAAGGCAGCCCCCCGATGTCCACCCCGCTGCTGGTCCAGGCCCTGGCCGCGCTGAGTGCCCCCGCGCTGGCCGGCGCCGCCGTCCTCGGCGTCCGGCTGCGGCGCGGCGCGGCCAGCGCGGCCCGGCGCGAGACCGGGCTGCGCGAGCGCCTCGCCGAACTGGAGGAGCGCTGCGCCGAGCTGGAGCGCACCGCCTCCTGCGACCCGGTCACCGGCGTCTGGAACTACCGGCACCTCCAGCTCACCCTGGACCGGGAGATCGACCGGGCCCGCCGGGCCGAGCAGCACGAACCGCAGGACGGTCCGCGTCCGCTGGCCGTCCTGCTGCTGGAGATCAACGGCTTCGACGCGGTGGTCGCCGAGCACGGCCGGGCCCGGGCCGGGACGGTGCTGCGCGACCTCGCCCAGCGGCTCGGCATGGAGATCCGCCGCTCCGACACCCTGGGCCGGTACAGCGGCGAGGAGTTCCTGGTGGTGCTGCCGGACACCGGGGCCGAGGGCGCGGCCCAGGTCGCCGACCGCCTGGTCTGGTCGGTCCGCCGCCATCTGCTGCTGGACTGGTCCTCCGGCGAGCGGGCGGACCGCCGCCCGCACGGCAACGGGCTCACCGCCGCGATCGGCCTGGCGGTGCTGCCGGAGGACGGCGCCCACGCCGCCGTCCTGCTGCGGTCCGCCGACCGGGCGCTCGCCGCCGCCCGCGCGGCCGGCGGCGACTGCTGGCGCCCGGCCGCCCCGGCGGCCCTTTCCGGAAACGCCCCGGTGACCGGGGCGGCGGTCGTTTCCCCGCAGTCGGACGGAGTCTTCGCAGCCGAACGTGATCGTTAGGGAAAGCCGGGTAACCTGTCGCCCTGTGTCGGAGGGGACCCCCTCGCCCCCGCCCGGCACGTCCCCCTTGCCTGCCATCGCGGCCGGGCCGGCGACATGCTGCCCAAGCATCGGTCAACTGCGCCCGGTCAGGCGAAATACGTGCCTTAGTAAGGTAAACGCATGACGACGACCAACTCCCGTATCCCGGTCACCAAGGCAGTGGTCCCCGCGGCCGGTCTGGGTACCCGATTCCTGCCGGCCACCAAGGCCACTCCGAAGGAGATGCTGCCCGTCGTCGACAAGCCGGCGATCCAGTACGTCGTCGAGGAGGCGGCCTCCGCGGGCCTGTCCGACATACTGATGGTCACCGGCCGCAACAAGCGCGCCCTCGAGGACCACTTCGACCGCGCCTACGAGCTGGAGGAGCTGCTCGCCCGCAAGGGCGACCAGGACCGTCTCCGCCGGGTCCGCGAGTCCGTCGACCTCGCCAACATGCACTACGTCCGCCAGGGCGACCCCAAGGGCCTCGGCCACGCCGTCTCGGTCGCCGAGCAGCACGTCGCCGGCCAGCCCTTCGCCGTCCTCCTCGGTGACGACCTGATCGACCCGCGCGACCCGCTGCTGGCCCGCATGATCGAGGTCCAGCAGGAGCTCGGCGGCTCGGTCGTCGCGCTGATGGAGGTCGACGCCTCCCAGATCCACCTGTACGGCTGCGCCGCCGTCAAGCCGAGCACCTTCGGCGACGACGTCTTCCAGGTGACCGACCTGGTCGAGAAGCCGGAGACCGCCGAGGCCCCGTCGAACTACGCCGTCATCGGCCGGTACGTGCTCGACCCGTCCGTCTTCGACGTGCTGCGGGACACCCCGCCCGGCCGCGGCGGCGAGATCCAGCTCACCGACGCCCTTCGTGAACTGACCACCCGCCCCGCCGACACCGGCGGCCAGGTCCACGGTGTGCTCTTCAAGGGCCGCCGCTACGACACCGGTGACCGCTCGGACTACCTGCGCGCTATCGTCCGTCTCGCCTCGGAGCGCGAGGACCTCGGCCCGGAGTTCCGCACCTGGCTGCGCGAGTTCGTCGCCTCCGAGCTGCAGGACTGACACACCGACAGAGAGCGAGCGTGCCCATGACCGGGTCCACGGAGAGCGGTACCACCCCCGCAGCCTGCTGCGACGACTCCGCGGACCCGGCCCCGGCCGCCCGCCCCGGTGCCCGTACGGACGGTCTGTGGACCGTGGACGAGCACCTCGCGGACGTCCTGGCCGCCGTCGGCCCGCTCCCCGCCATCGAGCTCCAACTGCTCGACGCCCAGGGCTGCCGGCTGGCCGAGGACATCGTCGCCGGGGGCGACCTGCCCCCCTTCGACAACAGCTCGATGGACGGCTACGCCCTGCGCACGCCCGACACCGTCGGCGCGAGCACCGCGTACCCCTCGGTGCTGACCGTGGTCGGCGACATCGCCGCCGGCGCCGGTGAACTCCCCGCCGTGGGCCCGGGCCAGGCCGCCCGGATCATGACCGGCGCGCCCGTCCCGCCCGGGGCCGGGGCCGTCGCCCCGGTCGAGTGGACCGACGGCGGCACCGGCACCGGCCGCCCCGCCGACGCGATGGCCGCCCCGGTCGAGGGCGAGGAGGTCCGGGTGCTGCGCCCGGTCGCCGACGGCGCCCACATCCGCCGCCGCGGCAGCGACGTCGCCGCCGGCAGCCGGGTGCTGACCGCCGGAACCAGGCTCGGACCCGCCCAGCTCGGCCTGCTCGCCGCGATCGGCCGGGCCACCGCCACCGTCCGCCCGCGCCCGCGGGTCGTGGTGCTGTCCACCGGCAGCGAGCTGGTCCAGCCCGGCGAGCCGGTCGGTCCCGGGCAGATCTCCGAGTCCAACAGCTTCACCCTCACTGCCGCCGCCCGCGACGCCGGCGCCATCGCCTACCGGGTCGGCGGCGTCCCCGACGACGCGGCCCGGCTGCGCGCCGTACTGGAGGACCAGCTCGGCCGGGCCGACCTGATCGTCACCAGCGGCGGCGTCAGCGTCGGCGCCTACGACGTGGTCAAGGAGGTCTTCGCGGAGTACGGCGGGGTGGACTTCCGGCGGCTGCGGATGCAGCCGGGCAAGCCGCAGGGCTTCGGCCGGATCGGCCCCGGCGCCGGGGTGCCGCTGCTGGCCCTGCCCGGCAACCCGGTCAGCGCGTACATCTCCTTCGAACTGTTCGTCCGCCCGGCGATCCGCGCGATGCTCGGCGCCGAGGACGTCCACCGCCCCGTGGTCCGGGCGCACTGCCCGGTGGCACTGCGCTCGCCCGCCGGCCGCCGGCAGTTCCTCCGCGGCCGGTACACGGCCGCGGACGGCCTGGTGGAACCGGTCGGCGGCGCGGGCTCGCACCTGGTCGGCGCGCTGGCCCGGGCGGACTGCCTGATCACCGTCCCCGAGGACGTCACCGAGCTGCCCGCGGGCAGCGAGGTCGACGTGGTGCTGCTCGGCGGCTGAGCACGGCCGAACTCCCCGCCCCGGCGGGGCCGTCCCACCGACGCGGCCCGTCCCACGCCGGGACCGGGGCGGGGGGTACGGTAGCGCGGTATTCGACCTGCGCGCCCTCTGGAGCCACCCGTGACCGCCTCACCCCCCGGCGACCGCCTCACCCATGTCGACGAGCAGGGCGCGGCCCGGATGGTCGACGTCTCCGCGAAGGACGTGACCGCCCGGACCGCCGTCGCGGCGGGCCGGGTCCGGGTGTCCCCGCGGGTGGTCGAACTGCTGCGCGGCGAGGGCGTCCCCAAGGGCGACGCGCTGGCCGTGGCCAGGATCGCCGGGATCATGGGTGCCAAGCGGACACCCGAGCTGATCCCGCTCTGCCACCCGATCGCGCTCTCCGGCGTGAAGGTCGAGCTGACCGTCACCGACGACGCGGTGGAGATCACCGCGACCGTCCGGACCACCGACCGGACCGGGGTCGAGATGGAGGCGCTGACCGCCGTCGCGGTGGCCGGGCTCACCGTGATCGACATGGTCAAGGCCGTCGACAAGGGCGCCTCCGTGGAGTCCGTCCGGGTGCTGAGCAAGACCGGCGGCAAGAGCGGCGACTGGACCACCACCCCGGAGGGGGAGGCATGAGAGCCCTCGCGGTCACCGTCTCCAACCGCGCCTCCGCCGGCGTCTACGCCGACCGGGGCGGCCCGCTGCTGGTCGAGGGCCTGCGGGCGATGGGCTTCAACGTCGACGGCCCCCGGGTCGTCCCGGACGGCGAACCGGTCGAGGCGGTGCTGCGGGAGGCCGTGGCGGCCGGCTACGACGTGGTGCTGACCACCGGCGGCACCGGCATCTCGCCGAACGACCTCACCCCCGAGATGACCGCCCGGGTGCTCGACCGGGAGATTCCCGGCATCCCCGAGGCGATCCGGGCGTACGGACGGGACAAGGTGCCCACCGCCGCGCTCTCCCGGGGGCTGGCCGGCCTCGCCGGACGTACCCTGGTCGTCAATCTGCCGGGATCGACCGGCGGCGTCAAGGACGGTCTGGCCGTCCTGGCCCCGCTGCTCGCCCACGCCGTCGACCAGCTCGGCGGCGGGGACCACCCCCGGCCCGACACGGCAGCTTCCGGGAGCGCGCACTGAACGCCGGCTGGCCGGTGGAACTCCACGAGGGGGATGTCGTGCTGCGCCCGATCAGGGCCCGCGACCAGCGCGAGTGGCAGGAGGTCAGCCGCCGCAACCGGGACTGGCTGCGGCGCTGGGAGGCCACCGTGCCGCCCGGCCCGGCCGGTCTGGCGGCGGGCCCGCGTCCGACGTTCCGGCAGATGGTCCGCTATCTGCGCGCCGAGGCCTCGGCCGGCCGGATGCTGCCCTTCGTGGTGCTGTACCGGGGCCGACTGGTGGGCCAGTTGACCGTCGGCGGAATCACCTGGGGGTCGATGTGCTCGGCCAATGTCGGGTACTGGATCGACGAGGCGGTGGCCGGGCGGGGCATCATGCCGACCGCTGTCGCGCTCTCGGTGGACCACTGTTTCCGCACTCTCGGTCTGCACCGGATCGAGGTGTGCATCCGGCCGGAGAACGGCCCGAGCCGGCGGGTGGTGGAAAAGCTCGGCTTCCGCTCGGAGGGAATGCGGCCGCGCTATCTGCACATCGACGGCGACTGGCGGGACCACCTGGTGTTCGCCCTCGCCGCGGAGGAGGTCCCGGAGGGGATGCTCGAACGCTGGCGTTCCCTCAGCTCGGGCCGCCGACCGCGCAATTGAATGTATGTTCGAATAAAATATCGATATGGCATCGGCGCGACGACGGACGGGCACAAATACCGGCAAAATAGTCGGAGAATCAGCTTGATCACACGACACGCCGTGCCAAATTGCTACCGGCCCCTCCCGCGCGCCCTTACGGTGTGAATCGTGAGCAGTAGCGGCCTTATCTACGCCGTCATCGTAGGGGCCTGGGCCGCCTATCTGGTGCCGATGTGGCTCCGCAGGCAGGACGAGCTCAACGAGGCGCGCCCGACGGAACGCTTCAGTACCGCCATCCGCCTGCTGGCCGGGCGTTCGGCGCTGGAGCGGCGGGCGTCCCGGGCCCTGGGTGACGAACCGCGTGACGACGAGCAGAGCATTGACGGCCCCCCCGAGCGGGACGCGGCCGTTTCCGGCGACCCTGCGGACGCCCCGGGCGGCCGGACGGACGCGCCCGCGCCCGCCCGGCCGGCGGAGCGCGACCGGGCCGAGCCGAGGCCGGCGCCGCAGAGCGGCGGCCCCGAGCGCCGGGCCCGGTTGCTGGCGCGCCGGCGCCGGATGGTCACCGCGCTGTTCCTGGCCTTCGCGCTGGGAGCGGTGGTCGCGGCCGTGGCCGGTCTGTCCTTCCTGTGGGTCCCCGCGGTCCCGGCCGCGCTGCTGACCCTCTACATCGGGCACCTGCGGCGCCTGGAGCGCCAGCGGTACGCGGTGAAGCTGGACCGCACCCGCGCGGCCCAGGCCGCCGAGCGGCTGCGCAAGCGCGAGCAGCAGCGGGCCGAGGCCGGCCGGGCGGCCGCCGCCCCGGCGCCGGCCCCGGCGGCCGAGCCGGAGCCGCGGACGCCCACCGCCGGGCGCGGACGCTCGCACCTGCGGCTCGCCACCGAGGCGGACGCCGTGCGGGCGGCCTCGGCCGGGACTTCCGCGGCGAGCCCCGCGGGCGCGACCGCCGCCTCGGCCTCGGCCGTCGCGGAGGTCACCGAGCACGAGGAGTGGGTCGACGGCATGCGGGAGCGCGGCGCGGCCGGCCCGGACTCCTGGGAACCGGTGCCCGTCCCACTGCCGACGTACGTGACCGCGCCGGTGGCCCCCCGGGTCAACCGCGGGCTCGACCTGTCGGCGCCGGGCACCTGGACCGCCGGCCGCCCGGTCGAGTCCCGGAACACCCCGCTCTTCGACCAGTACGCCGAGCAGCCCGCCCCGGAACCGCGGCCCCGCGCCGCCAATGAGTAGCACGAGCGGTCCACGACCGTCCGCGACCGTCCGCGAAGAGGCCCCCGCCGCCGGGGGCCTCTTCGCGTTCCGCTTCCGCTCCGCCCCCCGCTGGGCCCTGCCGCAGGGCCGCCACCAGGAAGGTGGTCACGGACCCCCTCCGAGAGGTGCTAAGGTTTCTTCTTGTTGGGGCTGTGGCGCAGTCCGGTAGCGCACCTCGTTCGCATCGAGGGGGTCAGGGGTTCGAATCCCCTCAGCTCCACCCAACGGAAGTCCCGTCCGATCGAAAGATCGGGCGGGACTTCTGCGTTGTGGGGGCGCGTCGGCCGACGGGGGGTCAGCCGGGGTGCCACAGCGGCGTTCCGGCGGGTATGAGACGGATCACGCCCGGACCGGCGCGGGGTCGGCGTGGGGTCGGCGTGGGGTCGGGGCGGTCGGGAACGGGTGAGGGCCGGACCGGAGTGGTCTCCGGTCCGGCCCTCGGGGTCCGGGCGGGTCAGGACTGGCCGGAGCCCGCGTACGGGCCCGGCTGCGGGGCGCCGGACTGCGGCGGCACCGAGCCGTAGCGGGCCGGCCGGCGGCCGCGCGGATGGCGGGTCAGGGTGTAGCCGGCGACGCCCGCCAGGGCGGCCAGCGTGCCGCCGGCCAGGGTCCAGAACCAGCGGCTGTTCCAGCCGGAGAACCAGCCGGTGTACCAGTGCTCCTCGGACTCCTCCGGGGCCGCCGCCTTGGCGGTCGCGGCGCCGCCGCCGACCGGCGGGACCAGCGGGGCCTTGAGCTCGCCGCCCTCCGGCTGGGCGTTGTCCTCGTCGCCCTTGGCGGTCACCCGCAGCTGCACCGCGGCGGCCAGGCCCAGGTCGGGCTGCGGGGCGTCGGCCACCGAGAGCCGGACGTAGTAGGTGCCGGGCAGCGGGTCGCCGGACCACGGCTCGGCCCAGGAGCGGATCTCGCGCAGGGTGCAGCTGAGCGCCAGCGAGCCGGCGGCCTGCTCGGCGGTCGCGTTCTGGATGCCGTCGGTGCAGGACTGGCGGCGGCGAAGCCCGTCGAACACCTCGACGTTCCAGGTCTGCGGGCCGTGCCGGTCGGCGGACGGGGCCAGGGAGACCGTGAGGTCCACCTTGGCGGTCCGGCCCTCGGCGGCGCCGAAGGCCCAGTACAGGTAGTCGCCGGTGGAGACGTCCACCCTGGCGTCCTGGCCGGGCGCCAGGTTGACGGCGGTCAGGAAGGAGGTGCCGGCCTTGTTGGCCGGGGCCGGGGTGCCGCTCGCACTCGGCGAGGGCGAGGCGGCCGTGGCGGCCGGGGCCGCGAGCAGGAGCGCCGGGAACACGGCCAGGGCGGCCGCGGCGGTGCGGAGGAAGGTCGTACGCATGGTCAGTTCTCCTGCCAGACAGCGATCCGCCAGCGCGCGATCCAGCCGAACAGCAGGCCGGTCAGCAGGCCGGCCAGGGTGAGCACCAGCAGCAGGATCCAGCCGCGGCCCAGACCCATCGCCGGGCCGTCCGGGGCGGGGGAGGCGGCGGTCAGGTCGACCGTCAGCTCCAGCGGCAGGCCGGGGTCGGCCGCCGCGCCGGCCTGCGGGGCCAGCGAGTTGGAGACGACCAGGCAGACATTGGTCTCCGGCTTGCCGCTCGGCGAGGCGGACGCGGTGGCGGTGGCGTAGCCCTTGGAGGCGGCGGCCGACCAGCGCAGGCCGGTGGAGACCACGTCGGTGCGGCTGCTGCCGGCGTCGGTGCCGCGGACCAGTTCCTGGCCGGTGGTGCTGGTGGCCTGGAGCAGGACGCCGTAGTCGCGGGCCACCGGGCGGTCCAGGGCGACGCTGACCGAGGCGCGCAGCTCCTGGCCGGCCCTGACCGGGACGCGGTA
This sequence comes from Kitasatospora purpeofusca, assembly GCF_034043715.1. Lineage (GTDB taxonomy): Bacteria > Actinomycetota > Actinomycetes > Streptomycetales > Streptomycetaceae > Kitasatospora > Kitasatospora purpeofusca_A. The sequence continues at coordinate 153,075 of NZ_JAXCLC010000001.1, forward strand.
GACGCGGTGCTCGGAGAACTTCTCGCGGTCGCTGTAGACGCCCGGGGTGAGGACCGGGGCGGACTCGCACTTGTCGGTGCCGGCGGTCTTCACCGGGGCGACCGTGTAGGTGTCGTTGGAGCGGTCGACCAGCTGCTTCACCTTCTCGGTGAGCTGCTCCTGGGTGCGCACGTCGGTGTAGGTGCCGCCGGTGGCGTTGGCGATGCAGAGCAACTGCTGGCGGGTCTTGTCGTCGTGGGCCAGGCCCAGGGTGTCGACCACCAGGTGGATGCCCTGGGCGGCGAGTTCGCGGGCGACGTCGCAGGGGTCGGGCGGGGTGCAGGTGTCCTCGCCGTCGGTGATCAGCACCACCCGGCGGGTGGTCTCGCCCTTGCCGAGGTCCTGGGCGGCGCCGCGCAGCGCCAGGCCGATCGGGGTGAAGCCGGTGGGCCGCAGGGTCGCGACGGCGGTCTTGGCCTCGGTCTTGTTGGTCTTCCCGACCGGGAAGAGCTGCTTGCTGTCCAGGCAGCCCTGGGCCTTGTCGGTGCCGGGGTAGTTGGCGCCCAGGGTGCGGATGCCGAACTCGGTCTCGGCGGGCAGGGCGTCGATGACGTCGCTCAGGGACTGCTGGGCCACCGAGATACGGGTCTTCCCCTGGATGTCCGCCTCGCGCATGGAGCCGCTGACATCCAGTACGAGGTCGACCCGCGGGGCCTCCCTGCCGGCTGGGCCGGCTGATGGTTCGTCGGCATGGGCGGGCAGGCCGCTGAGCAGCGCCCCGCCCGTTATCGCCAGGGCGGCCAGCAGGCTGCCGAGCCTGGCCTTCGGTCGTCGTCCGGTAATCACCCGCCGATCCTAGGGACCATCAGTTCGCCGTGGCCAACGGGCGATGCGGCGGGACACACCGGGTGAACCGGGCGGACGGGCCGAACCGCGGCAGCGCCGACCGGCGGCTCGTCGTCGAGCGGTACTCCCGGCCGCGCGGCGGCATCCGGGTGGGCGCCGAAAGCGTCGCCGGCCGGCCCGGACGCGGTGCCGCCGGACGGGGTGCCGCCGGTGGCGGTCGCGCGGGCCGTGATGCAGGCGGTGCCGGCCCGGTGGGCTCCTTACCGACGGCTGTGACCTGCTGCTTTATCCGCTCGCCCGGAGATCCGCCGTTTGCGAAGTGTCCGGTTTGTGCATGCCGATGCGACGGTTCGTACAATGCGCGCGCCAGGACTGTTCGTTTGCGACACTGGTGCTTTCGCGCGGTACTGTCCCATCTTTGTTCGGTTGGTCCCCGATGACACCCTTCGGTGTGTGTTGAGCGACCGGCCACTAGGACACCCTCCCCCGCCTAGAAGGACACCCTCGTTTTGGCCAGCAACACGCTCGGCGCACGCCTCCTCAGGCGCAAGCCCGTCTCCACCCTGATCGCCGAGAGCGAAGGCCGTGAGGGCCCGCCCGCCGGGGCGCCCGAGGAGGGCGGCCGTTCCGGCATCCATCTGCGGCGCTCGATCGGGCTCTGGCAGCTGTCCGCGATCGGCATCGGCGCCACCATCGGCACCGGCATCTTCTTCGTGCTGAACAGCGCCGTGCCGTCGGCCGGCCCGGCCGTCATCCTCTCGTTCGTGATCGCCGCCGTCACCGCCGGCCTCACCGCGCTCTGCTACGCCGAGATGGCCTCCGCGATCCCGGTCAGCGGGTCCTCCTACTCCTACGCCTACGCCACCCTCGGCGAGGGGGTGGCCTTCGGCGTCGGCATCTGCCTGCTGATGGAGTACGGCGTCTCGGCCTCCGCGATCGCGGTCAGCTGGGCCGAGTACCTGAACAAGTTCTTCGACCTGGCGTTCGGTTTCAGGATCCCGGACGCGCTCTCCGGCGCGCCCGGCGACGGCCACTGGTTCAACCTGCCGGCGCTGCTGCTGGTCGCCATGGTCTGCTTCCTGCTGATCCGCGGCGTCAGCGAGTCGGTCAAGGTCAACACGGCCATGGTCGCCGTCAAGATCCTGATCCTGCTGCTGTTCGTCGGGGTCGCGCTGACCGGCTTCCACTCCGGCAACCTGACCCCGTTCATGCCGCTGGGCATCGGCGGCGTCCAGGTCGCGGCCTCCAGCATCTTCTTCTCCTTCATCGGCCTGGACGCCGTGTCCACCGCCGGTGAGGAGGTCAAGGACCCCCGGCGCACCCTGCCGATGGCGATCATCATCTCGCTGGTGGTGGTCACCGTGCTGTACATCCTGGTGGCCCTGGCCGGCATCGGTGCCCAGCCGTGGCAGAGGTTCGACGGCCAGGAGGCCGGCCTCGCCCAGATCCTCCAAGACATCACCGGCCAGAGCTGGCCCGCCATCCTGTTCGCGATCGGTGCCATCGTCTCGATTTTCTCGATCACCCTGGTGGTCATCTACGGCCAGACCCGCATCCTGTACTCGATGGGCCGCGACGGCATGCTGCCCAAGCGCTTCGCCGAGCTCTCGCCGCGCACCGGCACGCCGGTCTGGAACACCATCGTGGTCGGCCTGGGCGTCGGCATGCTCGCCGCCTTCGTCCCGCTGGAGCGGCTGGCCGACATCACCAGTCTGGGCACCCTGATCGCCTTCTCGGTGGTCTCGATCGGTGTGATGGTGCTCCGCCGCACCCAGCCCGACCTGCCGCGCGGCTTCCGGGTGCCGGGCTACCCGGTCGTCCCGCTGGCCAGTGTCGGCTTCTGCGCCTATCTGATCACCGGGCTGCACGCGGACACCTTCATGGCGGGCGGGGCCGCCCTGGTGGTCGCGGTGGCCGTGTACTTCGGCTACAGCATCAAGCACTCCAAGCTGGAGCGGGCCGGGGAGCCGGCGGTCGCCGCGTCCAAGGTCGGTTGACACGCCCCTGCGCCGTGGACGGGGCCACCCGGGGGACAGCCCTCCACGGGCGGCCCCGTCCGGGTCCCGACCGGCGTTCCCACGACTGTTCGCGGCGGTTCGCCCGCCGGTGTCCCCGCCCGTGTCCCCGCCGCTGTCCCCGCCGGTGTGCGGGGCCGGGGCACCGGACACTCGTGTCCGTCGCATGGCGACAGCGCACCACCCCCGGCCCTACCCTTCCACCATGGTGAGCACCCGCACGCCCGGCTTCTCCCGCCCGCGCGGCCGCTTCACCGGCCGGAGCGCGACGCCGACGGCGCCCGTCGCGGCCGTGCCCGCGGCCGGAGCCGGACGACCGCCCGGCGACCGGGGCCACCGGCCGTTCCCCCGCCAGCGTGGCGAGGAGGGTCCACCGCCCACGCCCGATCGGCTGAATCCGGCCCGGCTCGCCGGACACCGGGGCGTCCAACTGCTCGGCTGCCTGGTCGCGGCCGGCTGGGCGGCCGGATTCCCGATCGTCTCCGACCTCCCCAACCAGCGCCTCTGGGGCACCCTCGCGGCCCCCGCCTACCTGCTCGCCGGGCTGTTCTGCCTGTTCCTCCCGCGTCGGATCGCGGCCCGTGCCGGGGCCGCGGCGGCCCTGCTCGGCGCCGTCCTGGTGCCGCTGGTGGTCCTCGTGCTGCAGGGGCGCCACCAGTCCGAGGTGATGGTGGTCGAGCGCTCCGCGCGGCTGCTCTTCAGCACCGGGAGCCCGTACCTGCCCGATCCGGTGGTGGTCACCGACTACAACCCCTACCTGCCGGCGATGTCGCTGTTCGGGGTGCCGCGGGCGCTGTTCGGCGACGGCAACGCGCTCGCCCGGCTGGCCGGGGACGCCCGGATCTGGTTCGCGCTGGCCTTCGTCGCCTGTCTGCTGGCGAGCTGGCGGCTGCTGCGGCCGAGCCGGGACCGCGCCCCGCTGCTGCCGCTGACCTCACTCACCGCCTCCCCGCTGGTCGCGCTGGCGCTCGTCGGCGGCGGGGTCGACCTGCCGCTGATCGGCCTCTGTTGTCTGGCGATGGCGCTGGCCGAGCGGGACCGGACGATCGCCGCCGGACTGGTGCTGGCCCTGGCCGGGACCCTGAAGTGGACGGTCTGGCCGGCACTGCCGGTGGCCGTGCTGCTGCTCTGGCGGCTCTACGGCCGGCGTCCGGCCGCCCGGGCCGGGCTGACCGCGCTCGGCGCGGCGTGCGCCGTGATGGTGCCCTACGTCCTGACCCGGGCGGAGGAACTGCGCGACCAGGTGGTGCGCTTCCCGCTCGGGCTGACCGCGATCCAGACGCCGGCCGGCAGTCCGCTGCCCGGCAAGGTGCTGGCCGGCTTCGGGCCCACCGGGCACACCGCCTCGCTGGTGCTGCTGACGGTGAGCGGGCTCGGGGTGACGATCTGGCTGCTGGCCCGGCCGCCGGTCTCCGCGATCGCCGCCGCCGACCTGCTGGCCACCGGGCTGGCGATCGCCTTCATGCTGGCACCGGCCGGGCGGTTCGGATACCTGGCGCTGCCGGCGGTGCTGGTGATCTGGCCCCGGCTGGCGGCCCGGCGGTGGAGCGGCGCCCGGCCGCCGGTCCGGTCGGCCTGCCTGCTCAACCGGGCCGGGCCCGCCCTACCGGTGAGGTAGGACGGGCCCGGTCGGGTCGGCGGCTGCCGGCCCGGGCAGCCGGTTGCCGGTCAGCGGTTGCCGGCCGCCTTGATGATCGAGGCGACGGCGGGGCCGGCCGCGTCCACACCGTGGCCGCCGCCCTCGACCTCGGCGGCGATCGCCAGGTTGCCCCGGTAGGCGGTGAACCAGCTGTTGGTGGTCGCGATGCCGGTGGCCTCGGCCGAGCCGGTCTTGGCACCCGCGTTGTCGGAGATCCCGGCCATCACGTCCTTGGCGGTGCCGCCGGTGGCGGTGGCGGCCATCATCTGGCGCAGCTTGCCGGCGACGTCGGGGCCGAGGTCCCGGGGGGCCTTCTGCTGCGGCAGCTCGGCGACCAGGATCGGCTGCTTGAAGGAGCCGCTCTGCACGGTGGCCGTGATCGAGGCGATGGCCAGCGGGTTCATCTGGACCTTGCCCTGGCCGATCGACTGCATGGCCTGCTCGTCCTTGTTGGTGCCGGCGTCCGGCACCACCGCGTCGAAGCTGGGCAGACCGGTCTGCCAGTTCAGGCCGATGCCGTACACGTCCTTGGCCGTGGTGGTCAGCGCGCCCGGCTTGAGGCTGGTCAGGCCCTGGTCGATGAAGGCGGTGTTGCAGGAGATCATGAAGTCCTGCTGCAGGGTGTTGTTCGGGTACGCGTCGGGGAACGAGTTCGGGATCTTCTTCGGGTTGCTGCTCAGGGTCGGGCAGGCCACCGGGGTGTCCGGGTTGACCCCGGCCTCCAGCAGGGCGGTGGAGGTGAGGATCTTCAGCGTGGAGCCCGGGGCGAGCTGGCCCTGGAAGGCCCGGTTCAGACCGGTGACCGGTGCGTTGGCGAAGGCCAGGACCTGACCGGTGCTCGGCTCGATGGCGACGATCGAGCCCTTCTTGCCGCCCAGGTCGGTCATCGCCTTCTCGGCGGCGGCTTGCAGGGTGTTGTCGATGGTCAGCTTGAACGGCTTCGGGGGCTTCGGGTCGACGATGGTGAACAGCCGGTCGGGCACGCTGTTCTGGTCGGCCGCGTTGGTGATCACCACGCCGGTGCCGTTGTCGTTCTGGTCCTTGTTCTGGTCCGCGAGGAGCTTGGCGACCTTGGCCTGCAGGGTCGGGATCAGCGGGGTGATCGACGCGCCGGTCAGCGGCTTGTTGTTGCGGTCCACCACGTTGCCGGCCAGCGGGGGCAGCGGCTGCACGCCGATCGTCTCGCCCGGGGCCAGGTGCGGGTGGATCACCGAGGGCGCCCAGTGCACGGCCGGGGTGTTGTCGCTCATCTTCACGACGCTCAGGAAGCCGCTGTAGTCCCAGACCCGGTTGGTGCCCTCGAACTCGGCGCGGGCCTTGAAGCCCATCAGCACCCCGGCGGGGGCGGCCGGGGTGGCCGGGGCGGTGGCCGACGGCGAGTCGGTGGCGCCGGGGGTCGGCGCGGCCGGGGCGGTGGCCGGGGGCTTGGCGGCGGCGCTCGGGGAGCCGGTGGCCGAGGCGAAGGCCGCGGGGGTGGCCGGGCCGGCCGGGGCCAGGGTGAGCCCGCTCGGCTTCACCTGGTCCCGGAACGCGGTCAGCGCGGTGGTGGCGCCCGCCGGGTCGTCGGTCAGCGAGGCCGCCTTGGCGAGGTCGCCGGCCGCCCACGCGTCCAGGAAGTCCTTGGTGCCGGCCGCCGCCTGCTCGGCGCTCGGGGGCTCGGCGACCACCGTGCGCGCCTTCTTGGCGGCCGGGGCGTCCTTGTCGTCGGAGCCGCCGACGAGGCTGTACGCCCCGTAGCCGCCCGCGGCGAGCACGGCGACGGCCACGCCGGTGATGATGCCGGTCTTCGCGCCATTGCGCATGGTGATGTTCCCCCAAGGGTCAGGCGGTCGGGCCGCAGCCGGACGTGGCCGGATGCGCGTTCGGAGTCCAGCCTAGGCAGCCGGACTCCGTGTCCCGACGAAAGGGCGGGGTCTTGTGACGGATCTGGTACGTGTCGCGTACCACTCCGGTACGCTCCGCCGCCCGGCACCGCCCCCGCGCGCCCCCGGCCGTCAGATCCAGGTGTTGAACCACATCCGCTTGCGCCAGTCCTCCATCGGGATCGTCCCGCCCGTGTAGAGGGGGTGGAAGAAGAGGAAGTTCCACATGATCAGCAGGACCACCAGGCCGGCCGCCGCCCCGCCGATGACCCGGCGGTCCCGGGAGACCCCGGCGGGTCCGACCAGCGCGCCGAGCAGCATGGTCACCGCGAGCACCAGGAAGGGCACGAAGCAGACCGCGTAGAACAGGAAGATCGTCCGCTGCTGGTAGGCGAACCAGGGCAGGTAGCCGGCGGCGAGGCCGCAGAGCACCGCGCCGGCCCGCCAGTCACGCCGGGCCGCCCACCGCCACAGGCAGTAGACCAGGGCGATCACACCGGTCCACCAGAGCAGCGGGGTGCCGATGCCGAGCACCTCGCGGGCGCACTCGCTCACCGTGCAGCCGGCCGTGCCCTGCTTCGGCGACTCGTAGAAGAACGACACCGGCCGGCCCAGCACCAGCCAGCTCCAGGGGTTCGACTGGTAGGTGTGCGGGTCGCTCAGATGGGTGTGGAAGTCGTAGACCGTCGAGTGGTAGTGCCAGAGCGCGCGCAGGCCTTCCGGGATCCACGGGAAGTCGGTGGACCGACCGACCGCCCAGTCCCGGCCGTAGCCGCCCTGGTTCGGCACCGTGCTGCTGGCGAACCAGCCCCACCAGGAGGCGATGTAGACGGCCACCGGGACCACCACGAGCGAGACGAAGGCCGGCACCGCGTCCCGGACCAGGGTCCACCGGTAGGGGTGGTCGGCCCCGGCCAGCCGCCGCGAACCGGCGTCCCACAGCACCGTCAGCAGGCCGAAGGCGGCCGCCACGTAGAGGCCGCTCCACTTGGTCGCGCAGGTCAGGCCGACGCAGACGCCGGCCGCGACGCGGTACGGGCGCCAGCCCAGGCCGAGCCGGTGGGCGATCCCCGCGTCCGGGCCGCCGTCGCCGAGGGCGGCCAGCCGGGCGGCGATCCGGGCCCGGGTGCGGTCGCGGTCCAGCAGCAGGAAGCCGAAGGCGGCGACGATCCAGAACATCACCACCAGGTCCAGCAGCGCGGACCGGCTCATCACGAAGTGCAGGCCGTCCACGGCGAGCAGCAGGCCCGCCACGCAGCCCAGCAGGGTCGAGCGGAACAGCCGGCGGGCGATCCTCGCCAGCATCAGCACCGACAGGGTGCCGAGCAGCGCCACCGCGAACCGCCAGCCGAAGGGGTTCATCCCGAACAGCTGCTCACCGGCGCCGATGATCCACTTGCCGACCGGCGGGTGCACCACGTACGAGGGGTTCGACCGGTAGGGGACCGGGCCGCCGGCCATGATCTGTTCGTTGGCGCCGTCCGGCCAGCTGATCTCGTAGCCGCCGTGCCAGAGCGCGTAGGCGTCCTTGGCGTAGTAGGTCTCGTCGAAGACGATCGCGTTCGGCGAGCCGAGGTCGGCGAACCGCAGCACGCCGGCGAACAGCGTCACCGCGAGCGGGCCGAGCCAGCCGGCCCAGCGGCAGAGCCAGGACCACAGCGGCTCCGGCAGGGCGAGGCCGAGACGGAGCAGCAGCGGGGACGGCGGCACCCGCTTCGGGGTGACGCCCGGGCCGTCCGGCATCGGCGGGACCAGGCGCTCGGCCGTGGTCGCGGCGGGGGCCGGGGCGTAGCCGAACCGGGCCAGGCCGCGCAGCCAGGCGGGGCGCGGCGGGGGCGGGGCGGGTATGGAGCCGCCGGGTCCGTCCGGTCCTGGTCCGTCCGGGCCGGGTTCGGGTCCGCCCGCTTCGGAGGGGCCGCCGGTACCGCCGTCGGTGGCGGGAGCACCCTCGGCGGCGGCGCCGCCGGCCGGGTCGCGCGGGCCCGGCAGGGCGGGCGACGGCTGGTCCGCCAGGACCGGCCCGCCGACGCCACCTCGCGCGGTGAGGTCTGTACCAGTGGGCGTCTGCGCCGCCGTGTCGCCGTTCATCCGCCACATGGTAGGGGTGCGTCACGACGGTGGGACGGCTCCCTCCGAAGCTGCCCGAATCGTCACCAAAAGCACCCGGCGGCCGGTTGCTGGAAGGATGGGGTCCGTGACAGGAGTACTCGTACTGGCAGGAACACCCATCGGCGACGTCGCGGACGCCCCGCCCAGGCTGCTCACCGAGCTGGCCGCAGCGGACGTCATCGCGGCGGAGGACACCCGGCGACTGCGCCGGCTCACCCAGGCTCTCGGGGTGACCCCGGCCGGGCGGGTGGTCTCCTATTTCGAGGGCAACGAGGTCGGGCGCACCCCCGAACTCGTCGAAGCGCTGCTCGGCGGGGCCCGCGTCCTGCTGGTCACCGACGCCGGGATGCCGTCCGTCTCCGACCCCGGCTACCGGCTGGTGGCCGCCGCCGTGGCCGCCGGCCTCAAGGTGACCGCGGTGCCGGGCCCGTCCGCGGTGCTCACCGCGCTGGCGCTGTCCGGGCTGCCGGTCGACCGGTTCACCTTCGAGGGCTTCCTGCCGCGCAAGAACGGCGACCGGGCCCGGCAGCTGGCCTCGGTCGCCGCCGAGCCGCGCACCATGGTCTTCTTCGAGGCCCCGCACCGGATCGCGGAGGCACTCGCCGCGATGGCGGAGGCGTTCGGCCCCGAGCGGCCCGCCGCCGTCTGCCGGGAGCTGACCAAGACCTACGAGGAGGTCAAGCGCGGGCCGCTGGGCGACCTGGCCGCCTGGGCGGCCGAGGGGGTCAGGGGCGAGATCACGGTGGTCGTGGCGGGTGCGCCGCCGGCCGCGCCGAAGGAGCTGGGCCCGGCCGAGCTGGCGCGGCTGGTGGCCGTGCGGGAGGAGGCCGGGGAGCGGCGCAAGGAGGCGATCGCGGCGGTCGCGGCGGAGCTCTCGCTGCCCAAGCGCGAGGTGTTCGACGCGGTGGTGGCGGTCAAGAACGCCGCCGCGGGGGGAGCCGGCTGAGCGGTCGGCCGGAGGGCGGTCGTGCGGTGGTCGTGCGGCGGCGGGGAGGCGGCCGGGCCGGCGGGGAATCCGGTCGGGGTGGCGGCCGGGAATCCGGTCGGGAACGGTCGACGGACGGTCGGAAAGCGCCCCGGCAGGCGCCTGAGCTGCGAGTACGCACAGTTCGTGGACGAGGTGCCGCCGGGCGCGCGGACGCGTACCTTGGAGAGAAGGCCCCGGGTAAACGCCCGTCGAGTTGAAGCTTCGGTCGAGGTTTTCGGACAGGACCCACCCTTTCGTATAGGGCTTCCCAACCCCCCTCCAAGTCTTCACAAGACGGGCATCGCCCGGGACGTTCCGGGCATTTCCTCGGATGGAAAGACCCAGCCGGGCGAGCGCCCGGCGGGCGCTGGGAGACGGCTATGAGCGAGACGATCGGTAGCCCCCGCGGTGGCAACGCCCTGAGCGACCCCGGCCCGAGCGGCGCCGGCCCGAGCGGCCGGGCGCACACCCCCGTCGAGACCGTCCGGGAGGCCTACTCCTTCGTGTGCCTGAGCTGCGGGTACGGCTGGGAGCAGGCGTACGACATCGAGCACCACGTGGCCCGGGACGGGCGCGTCGTGTTCGAGTACCACGCCAACGGAGTCCGGGTGCCGTCGCCGCTGCTCAAGCCGACCTGCCCGGGCTGCGGCGGCCACACCGTCCGGATCATGCGCGAGGGCCGGGTGGCCGGGCAGGACAAGCCGTGGGAGCACGCCCCCGGATACCCGTCGCACGCGGAGCCGGCCGCCGCCCCCGCCACGGCCCGGCCGGTGCGGACCGCCCCCTCGGGCGGGCGCTGGGCGCGGTTCTGGGCGCGCATGCGCGGCTGACGGTGGCAGCGGCGGTCGGGCCCGGACCCGGGCCCGACTAAGCTTGCCGACCATGGCGGCCACTGCAGACCACAGCACCACCGGGGGCACCACTCCCGCGTACTACGTCACCACCCCGATCTACTACGTCAACGATCGCCCCCACCTGGGCCACGCGTACACCACCGTGGCGGGCGACGTACTGACCCGCTGGCACCGCCAGCGCGGCGAGCGGGTGTGGTACCTGACCGGCACCGACGAGCACGGTCAGAAGATCCTGCGCACCGCGGAGGCCAACGGCGTCACCCCGCAGGAGTGGTGCGACAAGCTGGTCGAGGAGGCCTGGAAGCCGCTCTGGCAGCACCTGGAGATCGCCAACGACGACTTCATCCGCACCACCCAGGAGCGGCACACCGCCCGGGTGCAGGAGTTCGTCCAGGACCTGTTCGACAAGGGCGAGATCTACAAGGGCGGCTACTCCGGCCCGTACTGCGTCGGCTGCGAGGAGTACAAGCTCCCCGCCGAACTGCTCGACGGCGCCTCCGAGGGCGAGAAGCTCTGCCCGATCCACAAGAAGCCGGTCGAGTGGCTGGAGGAGGAGAACTACTTCTTCCGCCTCTCCGCGTACGGCCCGAAGCTGCTGGACTTCTACGCCGAGAACCCCGGCTTCATCGCCCCGGAGTCGGCCCGCAACGAGGTGCTCCGCTTCGTCGAGCAGGGCCTCCAGGACCTCTCCATCTCCCGCTCCACCTTCGACTGGGGCGTCCCGCTGCCCTGGGACGACAAGCACGTCCTGTACGTGTGGGTGGACGCGCTGCAGAACTACATCACCGCGGCCGGCTACGGCGCCGACCCGGAGCGGTTCGCCGAGCTGTGGCCGGCCTCGGTGCACCTGGTCGGCAAGGACATCCTGCGCTTCCACGCGGTGATCTGGCCCGCGATGCTGATGGCCGCGGGGCTGCCGCTGCCGAAGCGGGTCGTCGCCAACGGCTGGCTGATGGTCGGCGGCGAGAAGATGTCCAAGTCCAATCTGACCGGCATCTCGCCCACCGACCTGACCTCGCACTTCGGCGTGGACGCCTACCGCTACTACTTCCTGCGGGCGATCCCGTTCGGTACCGACGGCTCGTTCTCCTGGGAGGACTTCAGCGCCCGGTACACCTCCGAGCTGGCGAACGACTTCGGCAACCTGGCCTCCCGGGTGGCGGCCATGGTCGGCAAGTACTTCGACGGCGTGCTGCCGGCCGCCGCGGCGCCGGGCGCCGCCGAGCAGGCCGTCACCGAGGGCCTCGCGGCGGCGGTCGCGACCGCGGACCGGAAGATCGGCGAGGAGCTCGACTTCGCCGGCGGACTCGCGGCGATCTTCGAGTTCATCAAGCAGGTCAACGGCTACCTCACCGAGCAGGAGCCGTGGAAGGTCGCCAAGGACGACTCGGCCGAGGGCCGGGACCGGCTGGCCACCATCCTCTACACGGCGGCCGAGTCGCTGCGGGCCACCGCGGTGCTGCTCAACCCCGTCATGCCGGCCACCGCCGAGAAGCTCTGGGAGTCGCTGGGCGCCGCCGAGGGCCTGGGCGCGCTCGCGGAGCAGACCGTCGCCGACGCGGCTCGGTGGGGCCGGCTGCCGGCCGGCGCCACCGTCACCAAGGGCGACATCCTGTTCCCGCGTCTCGAGGAGAAGCCGGCCTCCTGAGGCCCGTCTCCGTGGCAGAGAAGGACGACGACTGATGCCGAAGAAGGACGACGAGCGGTCCACCCCGCCGCCGCTGCCGGCCCCGCTGGCGGTGGCGGTGGCGGACTCGCACACCCATCTGGACATGCAGTCCGGTACCCCCGAGGAGGGCCTCGCCAAGGCCGCCTCGGTCGGGGTGGCCACCGTCGTCCAGGTCGGCTGCGACGTGCCGGGCTCGCGCTGGGCCGCCGAACTGGCGGCCCGGTTCGAGCAGGTGCACGCCGCCGTCGCCCTGCACCCCAACGAGGCGCCGCGGATCTTCCTCGGCGACCCCGACGGCTGGTCCGGGCAGCGGCGCGAGCCCGGTGGGCAGGCCGCGCTCGACGCGGCGCTCGCCGAGATCGACGCGCTCGCGGCGCTGCCGCACGTCCGCGCGGTCGGCGAGACCGGCCTCGACTACTTCCGCACCGGTCCGGAGGGCGTGGAGATCCAGAAGGAGTCGTTCCGCCGCCACATCGCGATGGCCAAGCGGCACGGCAAGGCCCTGGTGATCCACGACCGGGACGCCCACGAGGACGTCATCGCCGTCCTGCTGGCGGAGGGCGCGCCCGAGCGGACCGTCTTCCACTGCTACTCCGGCGACGCGGAGATGGCCAAGGTCTGCGCCGAGCACGGCTGGTACCTCTCCTTCGCCGGCCCGGTCACCTTCAAGGCCAACCAGCCGCTGCGGGACGCCCTGGCGGTCACCCCGCTGGACCGGGTCCTGGTCGAGACCGACGCCCCCTTCCTCACCCCGCACCCCTACCGCGGCCGCCCCAACGCGCCGTACCTGATCCCGGTCACGGTGCGGTCGATGGCGGAGACGCTGGGCCTGCACGAGGACGCGCTCGCCACGGCGATCGCGGAGAACACGGCGCGGGCGTTCGGGTACTGACCTGTTCGAACGAACGTCTGGTTCAGGAGAAACGGTTCGGCACTCCTGGCGGCTTCCTAGGCTGGCTAGCATGAGTGCAGTGAGGGAGGTGGCCATGACCGCCATGCCGATCGACGGACCCGCTGAGGATCATCACGAATCGTCGCACCCGCTGTCCCAACTGCGGACGTACGAGCAGGCCAAGCACCTTGATCTGCCGTTCGACTGGGATCTTGTGGACGGAGTCATCGTGGTCCGGGGGCAGACGAATCAGTGGCACGACCAGGTGCGGGACGAGCTGTACTCAGCTCTTCGCGGCGCACGGGTCGCGCCCTACGCGGTCAACGTCGAGCGCTGTGTACTGCTCGACGAGGCCAACACGACCAAGCCGGACGTGGTCGTGTTCGACAAGACCGGCATCGACGTCTTCGAGCTGGAGTGCCTCCCGCCCCGGAACGTGGTGCTCACGGTCGAGGTCGTCTCGCACGGCACCCGGGCCAACGACCGCTTCCGTAAGCCCGGGCAGTACGCGGACAAGGGCATCCCGTACTACTGGCGGGTCGAACGGGGTCTGGACGACCTGCCGATCGTCCATGAGTTCCACCGGGACGAGGAGAAGGGCGTCTACCTTCTCGTCGCCCAGCACGAGGGCGTGCTGCGGACCTCGGTGCCCTACCCCGTGGAGATCGACCTCGCGGCGGTCGTCGAGCTGTGAGGGGGCGGGGCGCCCGTATCCTTGGCGGGTGAGCACCACCGACCCCACCTCTGACAGCCGCCCCCAGCCCTCGGCCGGGGAGACGCCCTTGCTGGGCGGCGCGGACATCCGGGCGCTGGCCGAAGCGTTCGGCGTTCGGCCGACCAAGCAGCGCGGGCAGAACTTCGTCATCGACGGCAACACCGTGCGGCGGATCGTCCGGGCCGCGGGGGTGACCGGCGAGGACACGGTGGTCGAGGTCGGGCCCGGGCTCGGGTCGCTGACCCTCGCGCTGCTGGAGGTCGCCCGGCACGTCACCGCGGTCGAGATCGACCCGGTACTGGCCCGCCACCTGCCGGACACCGTGGCCGCCCGGATGCCGGGCCGGGCCGACTCCTTCGACCTGGTGCTCAGCGACGCCATGCTGGTCACCGAGCTGCCCGGTCCCGCGCCAACCGCGCTGGTCGCCAACCTGCCGTACAACGTGGCCGTGCCGGTGCTGCTGCACATGCTCGCCACCTTCCCCAGCATCGAGCGCACCCTGGTCATGGTGCAGAGCGAGGTCGCCGACCGGCTCGCCGCCAAGCCGGGCAACAAGGTGTACGGCGTCCCGTCGGTCAAGGCCAACTGGTACGCCGAGGTGAAGCGGGCCGGTGCGATCGGCCGCAACGTCTTCTGGCCCGCCCCCAACGTCGACTCCGGGCTGGTCTCGCTGGTCCGCCACGACCCGCCGAGCACCACCGCGAGCCGCGAGGAGGTGTTCGCGGTCGTCGACGCCGCGTTCGCCCAGCGCCGCAAGACCCTGCGGGCCGCGCTGGCCGGCTGGGCCGGCTCCGCCGCCGGGGCCGAGCAGGCGCTCGCCGCCGCCGGGATCGACCACAAGCTGCGCGGCGAGATGCTCACCGTCGAGCAGTTCGCCGCCATCGCCGAGCACAAGCCGGAGTAAGGGTTTCCCAGTGACCGTCACGGTACGCGTGCCCGCCAAGGTCAACGTCCAGCTCGGGGTCGGCGGACTGCGCGCCGACGGCTTCCACGACCTGGCCAATGTCTTCTTCGCGGTCGCCCTCGGCGACGAGGTGACCGCGACGGCCGGCGAACCCGGCACGGGCGTCACCCTCAGCTGCGCGGGGCCGGACGCCGACGCCGTGCCGCTGGACGACAGCAACCTCGCCGCCCGCGCCGCCCGGCTGCTCGCCGCCCACCACGGCCTCGCCGCGGCCGACGTCCACCTGCACATCGCCAAGGCCGTCCCGGTGGCCGGCGGCATGGCCGGGGGCAGCGCGGACGGCGCGGCCGCGCTGGTCGCCTGCGACGCCCTGTGGAAGCTCGGCACACCCGTCGAGGTGCTGCTGGAGCTCGCCGCCGAACTCGGCTCCGACGTGCCGTTCGCCCTGGTCGGCGGCGTCGCCCTGGGCCGCGGCCGGGGCGAGATCCTGGAGCCGCTGCCCGTCGCCGGCACCTACCACTGGGTCTTCGCCGTCGCCGACGGCGGTCTGTCGACACCCGCGGTCTTCCGCGAGTGCGACCGTCTGCGCGAGGAGGCCGGCACCGGCTCCAGCGACACCGAGGTGGCCACCCCCGACGCCGACCCCGCGCTGCTCGCGGCCCTCGCCGACGGCGACGCCGCCGCACTGGCCGCCGCGCTGACCAACGACCTCCAGCCGGCCGCCCTGTCGCTGCGCCCCGCCCTCGCCGCCACCCTGCGGGCGGGCACCGGGGCCGGTGCGATCGGCGCCCTGGTCTCCGGCTCCGGGCCGACCTGCGCCTTCCTGGCCAAGGACGCCGAGGCCGCCGAGGCCGTCGCGGCCGCGCTGCGGGCCTCCGGCAGCTGCCGGGCCGCGCACGCCACCTACGGGCCGGTGCCGGGCGCGGCGGTGACGGTCGGGGAGCCGCGGGGACAGTAGCCGGGGGACCGGGGCAAGCGGCGGGGCAGCGGCGGGGCAGCGGCGGCCGCCGACTCGGTCGGGAGGGGAGCCGGGGCGGGCGCACTAGGCTGGGGAGGATCCGGACCTCCGCCCGAGCCCGGACCGTCGAACCCAGGAGCGCAGCACACGTGGCCGTCAATCTCGCCACCATCGAGTCCGTCACGAAGGTGTACGGCACCCGGGCCCTTCTGGACGGGGTCAGCCTCGGCGTCAGCGAGGGGGACCGGATCGGCGTCGTCGGACGCAACGGCGACGGCAAGACCACCCTGATCCGGATGCTCGCCAAGCTGGAGGAGCCGGACAGCGGTCGGATCACCCACGTCGGCGGGGCGGAGCTGGCCGTCCTCACCCAGCACGACTCGCTGGACCCGGACGCCACCATCCGGCACGAGGTCATCGCCGGCCGCGCCGACCACGAGTGGCTCGGTGACGCCCGCATCCGCGACATCATCGAGGGCCTCTTCGGCGGCCTCGACCTGCCCGGCTTCCCCGACGGCCTGGACACCGTCATCGGCCCGCTCTCCGGCGGTGAGCGCCGCCGGATCGCCCTCGCCAAGCTGCTGCTCGGCTCGCCCGACCTCATCGTGCTCGACGAGCCCACCAACCACCTCGACGTCGAGGGCATCGCCTGGCTCGCCCAGCACCTCCAGAACCGCCGCTCCGCGCTCGTCTGCGTCACCCACGACCGCTGGTTCCTCGACCAGGTCTGCACCCGGATGTGGGACGTCCAGCACGGCTCGGTGCACGAGTACGAGGGCGGCTACTCCGACTACGTCTTCTCGCGCGCCGAGCGCTCCCGGATCGAGGCCACCGAGGAGCAGAAGCGCCAGAACCTGGCCCGCAAGGAGCTCGCCTGGCTGCGCCGCGGCGCCCCGGCCCGCACCTCCAAGCCGCGCTACCGGATCGAGGCCGCCAACGCGCTCATCGCCGACGTCCCCGAGCCGCGCGACAAGAGCGAGCTGATGAAGTTCGCCAACGCGCGCCTGGGAAGGACCGTCTTCGAGGTCGAGGGCATCACGGTGAAGGCCGGCCCGAAGCTGCTGCTGGAGGACGTCACCTGGCAGCTCGGCCCCGGCGACCGGATCGGCCTGCTCGGCGTCAACGGCGCCGGCAAGACCTCGCTGCTGCGGGCGCTGCGCGACGCGTACACCTCGGAGGGCGACATCCAGCCCGACTCCGGCGTCATCAAGGTCGGCAAGACGGTGCGGCTGGCGTACCTGTCCCAGGAGGTCGCCGAGCTGGAGCCGACCACCCGGGTGCTCCAGGCCGTCGAGCAGGTCCGCTCCCGGGTCGACCTCGGCAAGGGCCGGGAGATGAGCGCCGGCCAGCTGTGCGAGCAGTTCGGCTTCGGCAAGGACAAGCAGTGGACGCCGGTCGGCGACCTGTCCGGCGGCGAGCGGCGCCGGCTCCAGCTGCTCCGGCTGCTGATGGACGAGCCCAACGTGCTGTTCCTCGACGAGCCCACCAACGACCTCGACATCGAGACGCTGAACCAGCTGGAGGACCTCCTCGACGGCTGGCCCGGCTCGATGATCGTCATCAGCCACGACCGCTTCTTCATCGAGCGGACCACCGACGTGACGTACGCGCTGCTCGGTGACCGGCGGATGCGGATGCTGCCGAACGGCGTCGACGAGTACCTGGCGCGGCGGGCCGCGATGGCCGCCGCAGCCGCCGCTTCGGCCGCCGCCGCGGTCGCGGCCGGAGCGCCCGGTGGTGCCGCCGCGGGCGGTGCGGAGGACTCGGGGTCCGCGCTGTCGGGCGGCGACCTGCGGGCGGCGAAGAAGGAGCTGCAGAAGCTGGAGCGCCAGATCGCCAAACTGGACCAGAAGGAGTCCAAGCTGCACGCCCAGCTCGCCGAGCACGCGGCCGACTTCTCCAAGGTCGCCGAGCTGGACAGCCAGCTTCGGGCGGTCCGGGACGAGAAGGAGGAGCTGGAGATGACCTGGCTGGAGCTGGCCGAGCAGGTCTGACCGGGAGTCGGAGCCGAGGCCGAGGTCTGACCGGGGCCGGGGGGGCCAGGGGGCAGGGGCGTCGGGGTCCGACCGGGGCAGGGCCGGGGGCGGCCGGCTCAGCGGGACGGGCGGCCGGCGAGCAGGGCGTCCAGTTCGTCCGCCGCCCGGCCCAGCGCGCTGCGCGACGGGTCGTGCGGCCCGGTCGGCCGCACCGCCGCCCCGGTCGGCGGACGGTGCGCGCGCGCCGCGGCCGTCAGCTCGTCCAGCGCCCGGCCGACCCGCTCCACCTCCGCCCGCTCCGGCACCCGCCCGCCGTACCGGCGCTGCGCCGCGAACGCCGCCACGGCACCGCTCAGCCGCTCCAGCGCGGCCGTCGCGGGCAGCCACTCGGCCGCGTGCCGGCCCGTCGGCGGCGGCTCGGCCAACCCCTGCTCCACCTCCGCGCGGGCGTCCGCGAGCGCCCGGTAGGCCGTCCGCCGCAGCCACACCTCGGCCCCGGGCTCCGGGCCGTCCTGCCGTGCGACCGAGGCCAGGTAGGCCCTCAGCGCGACCGCCGCGGACACCAGCCGCGGCTCGATCCGGTGTCGCGGCCGTTCCGGCCAGAGCAGATGGCCGAACAGCAGCACGACCGCGCTGGCCAGCACGGTGTCCAGCACTCGGGGCCAGAACGCGGCCGCGCCGTCCTGCCCGCCCAGTTGCAGCAGGACCAGCGCCATCGGTGTCATCACCACGGTGTTCAGCCCGTAGTGCGCCGCCGTCGCGTACGGCAGCAGGGCCACGCAGAGCGCGGCGATCGCGACCAGCGCCCACGGGCCGGGAGCCAGCGACAGCACCGCCGCCGTCACCGCCACCCCCAGCACCGTCCCCACCGCACGGCTCACCGAACGCAGGAACACCGAGCCGAGGTCCGGTTTCAGCACGAAGGCGACCGTCATCGGCACCCAGTAGCTCCGGCTCAGCGGCAGCGCGGCCATGAGCGCCGTCCCCACCGCGATGCACAGCGCCAGCCGCGCGCCGTACCGGGCCGCCCCGGGTGAGACCAGCCGCACCCGCAGCCGCCACGGGTCCGGTGGGGGCGCGGGAGCCGTGTCCAGCGCGGCCTCCCGGCCCGCGACCGTGGCCGCGGCCGCGCGCAGCGCCGCGTCCAGGGCCTGCCGGGACGGTGTGTCCGGCGCCCAGTCCGGCACCGGTACCTCGCTGCCGCCGGGTGCCACCGCGCCGCCGGGTTCCATGCCGCCGCCGGGTGCCACCGCGTTGCCGGGTTCCATGCCGTGACCGCGCTCCACCGCCCGGGCCAGCAGGCCCGGCACGGCGGCCACCTCGGGCGGCACCGGCCGCCTGGCCCACAGCAGGCCGGTGGCCGCCTCGGTGGCGGCGAGCGCGGCGCGGTACATCGTGTGGACGCGGCGGGCGGGGTCCGGGGCCGCCGGGCCGGGCGGGTTCCGTGGGTGGCGGGGCAGGGGCGGGAGCACGTCCTGGAGCTGGTTCAGACGGCCGGTCAGCACCTGGCGGGCGGACGGCCCCTGCGGAGTCCCGAGATCCGCGAGCATCCGGCCGAGCGCGTCGTACACGGCGGCGAGCGCGCGCACACCCGGGTCGGCGCCGGGAGCCCGGCGACCGCGCAGGGACACACCGAGCAGCAGCACCAGCACCGCACCCGCCGGCAGCACCGCCGCGGCGCCCCACCACGGGTGCGGCAGCGGCATACCGCTCCCGAGCGTGGCGGAGACGAGCAGCAGCAGCCCCGCCGCCGAACCGCGCGGGCCCGTCGCGCTCAGCGCGCCGGAGACGAACGCCGTCACGGTCAGCCCGGCGCCCAGGGCCAGCGCGCCGGCCTGGGCGTGCTGGAGCGCGCTGCCGATCAGCATGCCGAGCGCCGAGGCCGGCACGGCGGTGGCGATCCGGCGGGCCCGCAGCCGGACCGGCTCGACGCGGTCGTTCATGGTCGCGTGCATCGCGCCCAGCCCGGCGAACACCCCGAGGTCCACCCGGTGCGCCAGCAGCCCGGCGGCCAGCGCCGACACCATGGCGAACGCGGCCCGGGTCATCGGCGCCCACGGCAGCGGCGGCCGGGCCGGGCGGGCGGCACGGGCCCACCAGGGGGTGGCGGGGGTGTTGCCGGCGCCAGGGGTGCTGGAAGTGATCGGGGTGCTGGGGGTGCTGGGGGGCATGCGGGGCGTCCGATCCGCGGCGGGGCCGGGCCCGGCGGGTGCGGGGCTGGGCGGCGGCCCGGGGCGCTGCTGTGCGACGCTGCGCGGCAGTGGAGGTCTCGTCCGGGGCGAGCGGACCGGGCCAGTCTAACGGCGCCCGTCGGCCCCCGGCCCGGCCCCTGTGCGGGGCGCACGTGTCAAGTTCGTACCGATCGCTTGCGGGCGGGGCAAGGGCCCTGCCGGTCCGACGGAGGCGGTGGCTACGATGATTGAGGCGCCGTCCGTCCCGACGGGCGGACGGTTCTGCCGGATCGAGCTGACCGATCCGGTCGACCGGTACGGCCGGTAGGACCGAGTAGTTGACGGTGTGTCGCGGTGCGGCGACCTGCGGGGGTTCGCGCCGCGCACGGGGGAGAGGTGGATTGCTGTGCCAGGCGAAGCTGGACCGGGTGGCGCAGGCTGGGCCGAGGGCCCCAAC
Source organism: Kitasatospora purpeofusca (assembly GCF_034043715.1). Lineage (GTDB taxonomy): Bacteria > Actinomycetota > Actinomycetes > Streptomycetales > Streptomycetaceae > Kitasatospora > Kitasatospora purpeofusca_A. The sequence continues at coordinate 173,088 of NZ_JAXCLC010000001.1, forward strand.
GGCGAGGTGAAGCCGTGGACGCTGGACAACAGTTGGGTCGGCCGTGTGGTCGGCCAGGTCCAGGTCGACGTCAGTGCCACCGCGCTGGTGGCGGCGTTCGGGTCCAAGGACGTCAAGATCGAGCTCGACACGCTCACCACCTTCAAGAAGAAGGTCGACGCGCTGCTGGCCTCGCTGGAGGGCTCGGAGGCGGCGCAGCACAAGATCAAGGAACAGAAGCTGAACGCCGGGAACCTCGGTAGCGGTTTCCACGAGTCCGCGGACCTGATGACCGCGTACGACCGGACGCACGCGGCGATCGCGCAGCTCTCGAAGTCGTTCGCGGAGCAGATCGACAAGATGAGCAGTGCGGTCGCGCAGACGGCGGGCAGCTACGGCAACAACGAGGAGCACCAGACGGCGGCGGTCAACGCGGTCGCGAAGAACGCGGACGGCGGACCGGGCGGGCCGGGGTCGAAGAGCGGTGACTACTGATGGTGCGCATGTCCGTGGGGTCGACCGGGACGGGGGACAACTGATGGCGGGCGGAACCAATTTCGAAGGAATCAATCATCCGCAGCTCAAGTCCATGGTGGCCGGCAGTGATCCGTCCAGGGTGACCGGCCGTGGCAACCAGCTCAAGGCCGCCGGGCGTGTGCTGGACGAGCTCAGCAAGGCGCTGGCCGCCCACGTGACCCAGATCCAGTGGGAGGGGCCGGCCGCCGAGAACTTCAAGTCGTGGGCCGGTGACCTGCACAAGTCGGCGTCCATGATCAGCGAGTACTCGAAGGGCGCGGGCGACGCCATGGTGCAGGCCGGGGAGGCCCTGAGCACCGCGAAGACGGGCGTGCCGGAGGTCCCGACCAAGGACATCGACATGGTGAAGCGGCACTCCGAGCAGCCGTGCCTCAAGCCTTCGCCGTTGAGCATCGCCGGCTTCGGCAACCCGTCCGTGTCCACCGACGCGATCATGAAGAAGGAGGACCCGACCTGGGTCTCCTCCATGGAAGCCACGGCGGCGCAGAAGCGGGTGGACACCGCGCACCAGGAAGCCATCCACCAGATGGAGAAGCTGGGGCAGGCGTACGAGGCGGCGACGACCAAGCTGAACTCGCTCAAGATGCCCGATCTGCCGGGAACTCCCGGCGACGGGCCGAAAGCGGTCGACGGAGGAACCGCCGTGCCGGTGGAGTCCGGTGGCGGACGCTACGGCTCCGGAGGAAGCAGTCGGGGCACCCGCAGCGGGAGCACCGGCAGCAGCGGCTACAGCCCGCCCTCCGGCGGCGACCGGAGTGGAAGCAATTCCGTGACGCCGCGTCCGCCGGTGCTGGTGACGCCCGGGCCGACGCCGCCGGGGAACGTCACACCGCCGCCGCGCCACGGAACTCCGGCGCCGCTGCCGGGCGACCCGAACACGCCGGGAGCGGTGCCGACGGGACCGACGCACCCCGGGGACCGTCCCGGCACCGGGCTCGACAGCCTGCCGACGGTACCGACGCCGACCGGCCTGACCGGACCGACCGGGCCGGTGGGTCCCGGGGGCGGTCCCGCGCCGGTGCACCCCCAGGGCGGTGGTCCCGGGTACCCGGGTACGCCCGGCGGAGGGCCGATCCCGTTCGGCGGGACCGGTCCGTTCATCGGTGGAACCGGCGCACCGAAGAGCGGCGGGGGCCCTGTGCCCCTGAGCCGGACCGGCACCGTCGGGGGCAATCTGCCGACGAAGAACGGCGGTCCGGGCGCGAGCAACGGCGGCACGGTCTTCGGGGCGCGTGAGGCCCAGGGCCGCTCCGGCGGGTCCGGCGCCGGTGGCTTCGGTGGTCCGGGTGGCGGGATGCACCAGGGGGGCGGCCACGGTGGTGGCGCGGTCGGCGGTTCGCGGGGGCGGGGCTACAGCTCGACCGGCGGCGGCGTGGTCGGCGGGGCGAAGGGGCCGGTGGCCGGCGGGGAGTTCACCCCGGGCGGCAGCGGTCTGCGCAACCGGGCCACCGCGGCCGGTGCGGCGTCCGCCGAGGGCGCGGCGCGGCCGGGCCAGAACGGCATGATGGGCCCGGGCATGGCGGGCGGAGCGGGTGAGCGGCGCGAGCGCGACCGTCGCAACCGGGCCGACTACCTGCACGAGGACGAGGAGACCTGGACCAGCGGTACTCCGAAGAGCAACCCGGGCGTGATTGAGTAGTTCGGAACGACTGCCCGGCCACTGGGCCTCCCGGTGGCCGGGCAGTCCTGCGCCAGGCGGGGTTCGGGCCCGACGGGGAAAGTGACGAGGGAGCAGCGATGCGGCGGACGAACGTACGGGCGCGGGGATTCGCCGCGGCGATGGTGGCGGCCGGGATCGTGGCCGGGCCGGCTGTGGGTCCGGCGGTCGCGGTGGACTCGATCCGCGAGCAGCAGTGGCACCTGGACACCATGAAGGCGCCCGAGATCTGGCAGACGAGCAAGGGGCAGGGGATCGTCGTGGCGGTGGTCGACGGCGGCTTCCGGCTCGATCATCCGGACCTCGTCGGCCAACTGCTCCCCGGCAAGGACCTGAGCGGAGTGCCCGGTGGGATCGGTGTCGACAAGAGTGGTCATGGCACGGGAATCGCCGGTTTGATCGCGGGATCCGGAAAGGGCCTCGGTGGGAAGGGCGCGTACGGTCTGGCGCCGGACGCCAAGGTTCTCCCGATCAAGATAAACATCAACGACGACCCGGCGCAGCCGATCGATGCCTCCGGCTACCTCAAGCAAGTGGGCCAAGGAATCACCTACGCCGCGGACCAGGGGGCGAAGGTCATCAATGTCTCCTCGGTAGCCGGGTCCTCCGGGGTCTCCATGGGGGACATCGCCGAACTCGAGAAGTCAGTGAAGTATGCAAACGGCAAGGGCGCGCTGGTTGTCGCGGGTGCTGGAAACAGCGGGCAGGAAGGAAATCCCGCCCTGTATCCCGCCGCGCTCCCGAGCATCATCGCGGTAGCTGCGGCCGACCGGGCCGGAACGGCCACCGACGAGTCCGAACACGGCCCGCAGGTCGACATCGCGGCCCCCGGAGTGGACATCTACACGTCGTGTGTCGCGGAGTCCGGCTACTGCAAGAAGCACGGGACATCCGATGCGACCGCGCTTGTCTCGGCGTCGGCGGCTCTGCTCTGGGCCGCTCATCCCGATTGGGCTCCGAATCAGATCACCAGGGTGCTGATCGGAACTGCGGGGAAGCCGAAGGACGGTTCGAATCGAACGGACTTCATCGGCTACGGAATCGTCCGTCCTCGGGTCGCGCTGACGATGCCGGGGGACCCGGGCCCAGCCGATGTGAGTCCTCTGGTCGAGCCCTCGGCCAGTGCGGCGTCGGCGACACCGTCTACGTCCTCGACGCCCGCTGTGTCCCAGAGCCCGGCGGTGCAGCCCGCGCCCACCTCGCCCTCCTCCTCCGCCCCGCCGGTGGCGGCGGACGAAGAGGGCGGGGGCTCGGTCCCGGTCGTGGTGGCCGCGGTGGCCGGGGGCCTGGTGCTGCTGGCCGCGGTGGTCGTGGTGGTGCTGCGGCGGCGGGGGGCGTCGGGGGGCGGCCCGTACGCGCGGTGAGCGGTCGCGCCCCCTGGTGTGCGGGCGGTGCCCGGGGGCGTGGGGGGCGGGGTGGGGCGCGGGTGTCACCCGGGTGGGTGCTGTCCGGGGTGGGGCGGGGTCGCCAGGGTTGGGGGTATGGGTGCGACGGGGCAGATGCGGCGGGCCGCTGCGGCGGCGCTGATCGGTACGGCGATCGAGTTCTACGACTTCTTCATCTACGGGACGGCGGCGGCGCTCGTCTTCGGGGAGGTGTTCTTTCCCGGACTCGGCACGGTTGGCGCGCTGTTGGCGGCGTTCTCGGTGTACGCGGTGGCGTTCCTGGCGCGGCCGCTGGGGGCGGTGGTGTTCGGGCACTTCGGGGACCGGCTGGGGCGGAAGACCACGCTGGTGGTGTCGTTGCTGCTGATGGGGCTGTCCACGGCGGTGGTGGGGGTGTTGCCGGGGTTCGCCGAGTGGGGGTGGTGGGCGCCGGCGGCGCTGGTGGTGCTGCGGGTGTGTCAGGGCGTGGGGCTGGGCGGGGAGTGGGGCGGCGCGGCGCTGCTGGTGGCGGAGAACGCGCCGGCCGGTCGGCGGGGGCGGTACGGGGCGTATCTGCAGTTGGGGCCGACGACCGGGTTCGTGCTGGCCAACGGGATCTTCCTGGTGCTGCAACTGTGGCTGGACGAGGCGGCGTTCAGGTCCTGGGGCTGGCGGGTGCCGTTCCTGGCCTCGCTGGGGCTGGTGGCGGTGGGGCTGTTCGTGCGGTTGCGACTGGAGGAGACGCCGCTGTTCCGGGGCGAGGTGCGGACGGGGGCCGAGCGGGCGCCGGTGGTGGAGGTGCTGCGAGGGCACTGGCGGACGGTGCTGCTGGGGTGCGGCGCGATCACCGTGGGGTACGCGTTGTTCTACCTGACCACGACGTACTCGCTGGCGTACGCGACGACCGACCTCGGGGTGCCGAGCACGGTGGTGCTGTCGATGCTGCTGGCCGGTGCGGTGGGGAAGGGCGTGACGGTGTGGCTGAGCGCGCGGCGCAGTGACACCTGGGGGCGCAGGCGGACGCTGCAGGGGGCGACGGGTCTGGCGGTGGTGTGGTCGCTGGTGCTGTTCCCGCTGCTGGAGACGGAGCGGCGCGGGCTGATGTTCCTCTCGCTGGCGGGGGCGATGGTGGTACTCGGCTGTCTGCTGGGGCCGTTGGCGGCGTTCCTGCCGGAGCTGTTCCCGACCCGGGTGCGGTACACGGGGGCGGCGCTGACCTACAACCTGGGCGGGGTGGTGGGCGGGGCGACCACGCCGTTGATCGCGACCAGGCTGACCGGGACGTACGGGACCGCGGAGCCGGTCGGCTGGTACCTGGCGGGCTTCGGGGTGGTGGCGCTGCTGTGTCTGCGGCTGCTGCCGGAGACCAGCGGGAACGACCTCTCGGTGGCCTCCGGGCCGGTCGCGCGGACCACCGGGACCGATTTCCCAATCCGCCCCCCTGCCGTGTAATGTCTTCCTTGTTCGAGCGGGCGGTCGGAGCGCAAGCGAAGCCAACGGTTCGGACAGGTAACAGGCCCCTATAGCTCAGTCGGTAGAGCGTCTCCATGGTAAGGAGAAGGTCTGCGGTTCGATTCCGCATGGGGGCTCGGTCAGGACCCCCGCCGTCGAGGCGGGGGTCCTTTTCGTTGTGTCCGCCCGGTGGTGGCGTTGAGACGGTCTGGCAAGTCGGGTACGGAATGCGCTCTGATGGTGCGTCACCGGCCGCCCGTTCCCGCCGCGGGGCTGCGGGCGGGACGCCGACCTGGAGGGGTCTCATGGGTGTTCGCCTCGTGGTGGTCGACGACCACCGGTTGTTGGCCGAGGCGCTGGCCACCGCGCTCCAACTGCGGGGCCACCGGGTGCTCGCGGTGGGCTCGCCGGCCGCGTCGGCGGCCGATCTGGTGGCGGGACGGCGTCCGGAGGTATGTCTGCTGGGGGTGGCCGTGCCGGCCGACCCGGGGGCGTTCGACGGCTTGCGCAGGATCCGCAGGGAGCGGCCCGAGGTGGCTGTCATCGTGCTCGGTCCGGTGGGTGAACTCCGCGGCGTGGCCGCCGCGTTCGCGTCCGGCGCGGCAGGTTACGTGCCGAGCGACGAGCGGATCGAGGTGGTCGAGCGGGCGATCGCGCGGGCCCGGGCCGGTGAGGCGGCGGTCGCGGTGGAGGTGCTGCGGGGCGCGTTCGACCAGTTGCTGAGGCCGGCGGCGGAGCCGGACGACGAGGCGGTCCGGCTGCTGCGGCTGCTCACCCGGCGCGAGGTGCAGGTACTGGCGCGGATCGCGGACGGCGAGGACACCGCGGCGATCGCGGCCGGGATGCGGATCGCGGCGAGCACGGCCCGGACGCACGTCCAGCGGGTGCTGATGAAGCTCGGCGCGCGGACCCGGCTGGAGGCGGCGGCGGTGGCGGCGCGCACCGGTCTGCTGGACCGGATGGCGCGAGGTTGACGGACGGCCGTCCGGGTGGCCCGAGCACCTCCGGTGGACAGGGAGAATGGGCCCCTGTCGTACGAACGTCCCCGATGGTCCGCCGACCGCGGACCATCGCCCGCTGGAGGTCGCATCATGAGTAAGTACCTGGTCACGGGTGGCGCCGGCTATGTCGGCAGCGTGGTCGCCGCCCACCTGCTGGAGGCGGGGCACCGGGTGACCGTCCTGGACGACCTCTCGACCGGTTTCCGCGAGGGCGTGCCGGCCGGTGCCGAGTTCGTCGAGGGCCGGATCCAGGAGGCCGGCCAGGTCCTCGACGGCTCCTTCGACGGGGTGCTGCACTTCGCGGCCTCCTCGCAGGTCGGCGAGTCGGTCGTGGACCCGGAGAAGTACTGGCGCAACAACGTGGCCGGCTCGCTGGAGCTGATCGCCGCGATGCGGGTGGCCGGTGTGCGCAAGCTGGTGTTCTCCTCCACCGCCGCCACCTACGGCGAGCCGGAGTCGGTGCCGATCGCCGAGACCGCCCGCACCGCGCCGACCAACACCTACGGCGCCACCAAGCTGGCCGTGGACCACCTGATCACCAGCGAGGCCGTCGCCCACGGCCTGGCCGCCGTCTCGCTGCGCTACTTCAACGTGGCCGGTGCGTACGGGGCGTACGGCGAGCGGCACGACCCGGAGTCGCACCTGATCCCGCTGGTGTTCCAGGCCGCGCTCGGGCAGCGCGAGCACATCGCGGTGTACGGCGACGACTACCCGACCCCGGACGGCACCTGTATCCGCGACTACATCCACGTCGCGGACCTGGCCGACGCGCACCTGCTGGCGCTGGACGCGGCCGTCTCCGGCGAGCACCTGATCTGCAACCTGGGCAACGGCAGCGGATTCTCGGTCCACGAGGTGATCGAGTCGGTCAAGCGGGTCACCGGCCGGGAGATCCCGGTGGTGGTCTCCGGCCGCCGCGCCGGCGACCCGGCGGTCCTGGTGGCCTCCGCCGAGCGCGCCCACCAGGCCCTGGGCTGGACCCCGCGCCGTCCGAACCTGGACGACATCGTGGCCGACGCCTGGAAGTTCACCCTGGAGAAGAACGCCGGCTGAGGCACGGGCCGGGGCCTGCCCCGGCCCGGCGGACGACCGGGCGCCGCTCCCCGCCGCACGGCGAGGGGGCGGCGCTCCGGTGTCCCCGACGGCGCGCCGGTGTCCCCGACGGCGCGCCGGTGTTCCCGACGGCGGTCCGGTGCTCCCGACGGCGCTGCGGCGGTCCGACCTTCCGAGCCGATGGGACAACGGCGCCAGGAGGCCGCATCGGGGCATCAAGTCCCGCCAATTTCGCACCTCCTGACGAAACTTCACCAAACCCCCACCGGGCCCGCCCCCACCCCGTACGCTGATTCCGGTACCGGTGGGGGTCGGCACCTCGGCCCTTCCGGGCACCCGGGAGGTGAGCGGCGCGGGAGCGCCCGGACGGCGGCGGCGGGACCGGCGTGCCGTCCCGGACGCGGGCCGCAGCTGAGCAGGGGGGAAGTGACGATGGGGCGGATCCGCGTCCTGGTGGTCGACGACCACCGGATCTTCGCCGAGGCGCTGGCCGCGGCGCTCGCCGCCGAGCCCGACGTCGAGGTCGGCGCGGCGGGCAGCGCGGCCGCGGCGGAGCGGGCGCTGGAGCGTGCCGCCGCCGAGGGGCGGGTGTTCGACGTGGTGCTGGTCGACGCCGACCTCGGGGTGGCGGAGGCCGTGGCCGCCCGCAAGCCCCGCCAGCCGGTCGCAGACCCGCCGGACCTCCTTCGCCGCCGACCGCCGATGACCCTGCCCTCGCCCCGCCGGCCGGCGGTGGCCCAGGCCGCCGGACCGCCCGCGACGGCCGCCCCACCCCCGGCCGCCGGCCGTCATCCGACCGATCGCCGCCCGGCCGCTCACCCGGCCGGCCCGCTCGCGGCGGAACCGTATCCGACGGCGCCGGTGATCCCGGTGGCCGCCCCGGCGGTCCCCGTGGCCGTCCCGGCCGTCGGCCAGATCCCCGACGGCATCACCCTGCTGGGCCGGATCCGCCGCCACCACCCCGGCCTGCGGGCGATCGTCCTGGCCACCGCCGACGATCCGCACCGGGCCGCCCGCGCCCTGCACGCGGGCGCCACCGGCTGGGTGGCCAAGGAGAGTTCGCTGGCCCGGCTGCTGGCGGTGATCCGGGGTGTCCTGCGGGACGAGACCCATCTGCCGCCCGCGCTGCTCACCGGAGTGATCCGCGAACTCACCACCGCCCGCCGGGACCGCACCGAGAGCGAACGGCTGGTCGACACGCTCACCCCGCGGGAGAAGCAGATCCTGCGCTGCATGGTCGCCGGCCTCGGCCGGCAGGCCGTCGCCGAGCGGCTCTACCTCTCCCCGCACACCGTCCGTACGCACATGCAGAACGTCCTCGGCAAGCTCGGGGTGCACTCCACCCTGGCCGCCGTCGCGGTGGCCCGCCGGGCGGGCGTCAGCCCGTCCGAGCTCGCGGCTCCCGCCGTCCCGCCGTCCGTCGCCACGACCACCTCTCCCGGCCCCGGCTGATCCGCCCGCCCGTCACCCCAGCACACCGGTTCGGCTCCGTCAGGTCAGGGAACTCCGGAGGACAGATGTCGCCGCACAGTAGTTCCGCACGCCCGCACCCGACGCCGCAGGGCGTCGACGGGGCCGCGGACAAGAACGCGAACGCTGCCGTGAGCGCCCCGGGCGCCCGTCCGGAGTCACCGGAGGTCGCGCCGGGTCCGGCGGCCGCCGGGCGCGCCGCGCCGCCGACGGGGATGCGCACCCTGGTGGTCGGCGCCGGGGCGGCCGGGACGGCGCTGGTGCGCGACCTCGGCCGGGCTCCGGAGTTCGGCCTCGACCCGATCGGCCTGCTGGACGACGATCCGGCCAAGGCCGGGCAGTCGGTGGACACCGTGCCGGTCCGCGGCACGCTCGCCGAGCTGACCGCGCTCGCGGTCGAGCACCGTGCCGAGGTCGTGGCACTGGCGATCCCCGGACTCGCCCCGCAGCGGGTCCGGGCGCTGGCCACCGCCGCCGCCGCGGCCGGGGCGGCCGTCCGCTACCTGCCGTCCTTCCTCGCCGCGCTGCGCCGGGAGGTGGTCGGCTCGGACATGCGCAGCCTGGACGTCAACCGGCTGATCGGCCGGCACGAGGTGCACGTGGCCTCCGCCGACGTCCGGGACGTGATCGAGGGCCGGCGGGTCCTGGTGACCGGCGCGGGCGGCTCGATCGGCAGTGAACTCTGCCGCCAGGTGCACGCGTTCAACCCGAGCGCGCTGTACATGCTGGACCACGACGAGTCCAATCTGCACCGGCTCCAGCTGGACATCTGGGGCGAGGCGCTGCTCACCGACGAGTCGCTGGTGATCGCCGACATCCGGGACCGGCCGCGGATCCAGCAGATCTTCCGTGACCTCAGGCCCGAGGTGGTCTTCCACGCCGCCGCCCACAAGCACCTGCCGCTGCTGGAGCGCCATCCCAGTGAGGCGGTGAAGTCCAATGTGCTCGGTACCGACCACCTGGTGGAGGCGGCGCTGGCCACCGGCGTCGAGCGGTTCGTGCTGATCTCCACCGACAAGGCGGCCGACCCGACCTCGGTGCTGGGTGCCAGTAAGCGGCTGGCCGAGCTGATCGTCCAGGCCAATGCCAGGGACGCCCGCAACCTGGGCACCGGGGTGTTCTCCGCGGTGCGGTTCGGCAATGTGCTGGGCTCGCGCGGCTCGCTGCTCTCGGTCCTGGCCGAACAGTTCCGCAGCGGTGGGCCGGTGACCGTCACCCACCCCGATGTCACCCGGTTCTTCATGACCATCGAGGAGGCCGTCGGCCTGGTGCTGGAGTCCGGCCGGATGGCGCGCGGCGGCGAGGTGTTCGTGCTGGACATGGGCGAGCCGGTGCGGATCGTCGACCTGGTGCACAACTTTGCCGAGCAGGTGCAGCTGGCCCGGGACGAGGTGGAGATCCGCTACACCGGGCTGCGGGCCGGGGAGAAGCTCAACGAGGCGCTGTTCTCGGCGGACGAGGAGCGGCTGGCGACCGAGCACGCCCGGATCTACGCCACCGTCGCGGACACCGCGGGCGGGCCGGAGGACCTGGCCGGCGGGCTGACCGGACTGTACGGGGCGGCGGCGGTGAACAGTGACGACGAGGTGCGCCGCCGGCTGGCCGAGCTGCTGCCGGGCTACCGGACGCCGGAGCCCGCGCCCGTTCCGGTGCTCAGCACGCCCTATCCGGACGGTTTCTGACCGGACGGTCTCCGGCCGGACGGCTGCGGGTCGTGGGGCTGCGGGTCGTGGCGCTGCGGGTCGTGGCGCTGCCGGCCGGGGCGGAGCCTCAGGGGATGTTGTCGAAGGGTGCGACCAGCTGCCGGAGCAGTCCGGCGAGCTCGCCCTGCTGGGCGGAGGTCAGCTGGGCCAGCAGCTCGCGCTCGTGGGCGAGCAGTCCGGCGAGTGCCTGGTCGGCGCGGTCGCGCCCGTCGTCGGTGAGCCGGACCAGGACGCCGCGCCGGTCGTCGGGGTCGGGCAGCCGCTTGACCAGGCCCTTGCCGGTGAGCCGGTCGATCCGGTTGGTCATGGTGCCGGAGGTGACCAGGGTCTGGGTGAGCAGTTGGCCGGGGGAGAGCTGGTACGGGGAGCCGGCCCGGCGCAGGGCGGTCAGGACGTCGAACTCCCAGGGCTCCAGCCCGTGCTCGGCGAAGGCGGTGCGACGGGCGCGGTCGAGGTGGCGGGCGAGCCGGCTGACCCGGCTGAGCACTTCGAGCGGTTCCACGTCGAGGTCGGGGCGCTCTCTGCGCCATGCCGCGACCAGCCGATCGACCTCGTCCTCCATGGCGATCAGTGTATCGGGGGTTGTGTCGATGTGAAGTCTCTTGACATCGAGAAATCCAGCCTGAAAGCTGGCGATATATCTTGACGTCGAGATACTTGCGAGGCCGATCATGACTTCCCCCGTCTGGGACCCGCGGCAGTACCTGCGCTTCGCCGACGAACGGACCCGCCCGCTGCGCGAGCTGCTCGCCCGCGTCCCCGCCCTCCCGCACGAACCGGCCGCCACCGTCCTGGACATCGGATGCGGGCCCGGCAACTCCACCGCCGTCCTGCGCGAACGCTGGCCCGGGGCCCGGATCACCGGGATCGACAACTCGGCCGAGATGCTCGCCGCCGCCCGCGGCGGGGGTGAGCCCGACGCCGACTACCTGCTCGCCGACGCGGGCGACTACGACCCGGCCGGGGCGGCGCCCGACGCGATCGTCTCCAACGCGACGCTCCAGTGGATTCCCGGGCACCTCGGGCTGCTGCCGCGCTGGGCCGGGGCGCTCCGGGCCGGCGGGGTGATCGCCTTCCAGGTGCCCGGCAACTTCGACGCGCCCAGCCACCTGGCCCTCGCCGAGCTGCGCCGGTCCCCCCGCTGGCGCGCCCTGCTCGGGGCGGACGCCACCCGGGCCGGCGTCCACGAGCCCGGCGTCTACCTGGACGCGCTCGCCCGGGCCGGCTGCGCCGCCGACGTCTGGGAGACCACCTACAGCACCCTGCTCCCCGGCCCGGACCCGGTGCTGGAGTGGGTCAAGGGCACCGCCCTGCGCCCGGTCCTCACCCGGCTCACCGACGAGGCCGAGCGGTCCGCGTTCCTCGCCGAGTACGGGGCACTGCTGCGCGCGGCCTACCCGGCCGGGCCGCACGGCACGGTCTTCCCGTTCCGGCGGATCTTCGCGGTCGGGGTGAAGCGGGCCTGACCCTCGGAGTGAAGGGGGCCTGACCGTCGGGGCGGAGCGCGGTGGGCCTGGCCTCGGGCGGTGCCGGAGCGGGGCCTCAGGTCTTGCGGTCGCCGACCAGCTTGGGGTGGCGCTCCATCCCCTCCAGGCCGTGCCAGGCCAGGTTCACCAGGTGGGCGGCCACCTCGGCCTTGTCCGGCTTGCGCACCTCCAGCCACCACTGGCCGGTCAGCGCGACCATGCCCACCAGCATCTGCGAGTACATCGGGGCCAGTCGCGCGTCGAAGCCCCGGGCCTTGAACTCCAGGCCCAGGATGTCCTCGACCTGGGTGGCGATGTCGCTGATCAGCGAGGCGAAGGTGCCCGTCGACTGGGCGACCGGGGAGTCCCGGACCAGGATCCGGAAGCCGTCCGTCGAGGTGTCGATGTAGTCCATCAGCGCGAACGCGGCCTGCTCCAGCAGCTCGCGCGAGTGCCCCCCGGTCAGTGCCCCCGTCACCATGTCCAGCAGCAGCTGCATCTCGCGGTCGACGACCACGGCGTACAGCCCCTCCTTGCCGCCGAAGTGCTCGTACACCACCGGCTTGGACACCCCGGCCCGCTCGGCGATCTCCTCCACCGAGGTGCCGTCGTAGCCGCGCTCGGCGAACACCGTGCGGCCGATCTCCAGCAGCTGCTCCCGGCGCTGCTTGCCGGTCATCCGCACCCGGCCACCCCGCCGGCGCGGTGCCGACGCAGCGCCGTCCGCCCCGGCGGTGGCACGCGGACGGTCCTGCGCCGGGCCCGGCCCGGCGTCCGTCCGCGTGCTCCGGCGGCCGCCTGTGCTGTCTGCGCTGCTCCCGTTCACCCCTACATCATGCTGCAGGTGCGCCCTCATGCGGCGCGGCGGGCGGCGATCCGCTGCGCGTCCGGCCAGCGGACGTCCCGGACCCAGCCCGCCAGCTCGAACCAGCGGATCAGCCGGGCCGAGGAGTCGATCTGACCGCGCAGGACGCCGTGCCGGGCCGAGGTGGGGTCGGCGTGGTGCAGGTTGTGCCAGGACTCGCCGCAGGAGAGCACGGCCAGCCACCAGACGTTGCCGGAGCGGTCCCGGGAGCGGAACGGCCGGCTGCCGAGCGCGTGGCAGATCGAGTTGATCGACCAGGTGACGTGGTGCAGCAGCGACACCCGGACCAGCGAACCCCAGAAGAAGGCGGACAGCGCCCCCTGCCAGGAGAGCGTGACCAGCCCGCCGACCAGCGGCGGCACCAGCATCGACAGGGTGGTCCAGAGCCAGAACAGCCGGGAGATCCGCCTTATGGCCGGGTCGTCGATCAGGTCGGGCGCGTACTTGAGCTGCGGGGTCTGCTCCTCGTCGAAGAGCCAGCCCATGTGCGCCCACCACAGGCCCTTGAGCAGGGCGGGGACGGTCTCGCCGTAGCGCCAGGGCGAGTGCGGGTCGCCGTCCTTGTCGCTGAACCGGTGGTGCTTGCGGTGGTCCGCCACCCAGCGCACCAGCGGGCCCTCGATCGCCAGCGAGCCGGCCACCGCGAGGGCGATCCGCACCGGCCGGTTGGCCTTGAAGGCGCCGTGGGTGAAGTAGCGGTGGTAGCCGACGGTGATGCCGTGGCAGGTGAGGAAGTACATGACGGTGGCGATCGCGAGATCGGTCCAGCCGAGGCCCCAGCCCCAGGCCACCGGGACGGCGGCGACCAGGGCGGCGAAGGGCAGGGCGATGAACAGCCCGAGCGCGATCCGCTCGGCGGCGCCCTGGCGTTCCCCGCCGCGGGTGGCGGAGAGCAGCTGCGGGTCGGTGCCGTCGTCCGGGGCGTCCGCGGCGGCGGGCGCGGCCGGGGCCGGTACGGATCGGTCGGGGGTGTCGGGCCCGGGGGCGGGGGTATCGAGGGGGCGCGCGGAATCGGCGTGCGCCTCGTCGGCCTGGATGGTCATGGGTGTCCCTTGAAGGGGGAGGGCGGAGGCTACGTGTGCGTAACCTACGGAATCGTAGGTTGTTCGCCGCCGCCGAGGGAATACGCCGCCGGGCGGCTCTTGAGTGAATTCACCCGACTGGATGGCTGCCCTCCCGTGCGCGGGAGGCCCCCCGGGGGAGAGCCGTGAGGAGGTAGATGTGACGGCCCATACCCCGTAGTCTTGGCGCAGCGCGCCCCCCGGTGACGGGAGCGGATGCGCCGGTCCCGGATCGTCTAAGGGCAGGACAGCTGGTTTTGGTCCAGCTTATGGGGGTTCGAATCCTCCTCCGGGAGCCATCTGCGGGCCGGTCGGCCCGGCCTGGTTCGTGGCGGCTCCGTGACGACTTCCGGGGCCGGGGGGCCGGAGTTCCTCCGCGCACTATCCTCGAAGCCGCCGGGTCGCCGACGTGCGGGTCCCGTCCCCGGCTGCTCTGCCCTCCCCGTGTAACCGAATGAGGAGCCTCCCCCCGTGAGTGCCAATTCGCCTGCCGCCGTTGTCGTGCTCGCCGCCGGTGGCGGGACCAGGATGAAGTCCAACCGTCTGCCGAAGGTGCTGCACGAGGTGTGCGGGCGGTCGCTGGTCGGCCACGCGGTGGCGGCGGCGGAGGAGTTGACGCCCGGGCAGCTGGTCGTGGTGATCGGGCACATGCGGGAGAAGGTGGCCGAGCACCTGGCGGCGCATCACCCGGGTGCCCGCCCGGTGGTGCAGGCCGAGCAGAACGGCACCGGCCACGCCGTGCGCACCGCCCTGGAGGCGCTGGCGGCCGACGGGATCGAACTCGACGGCACCGTGATCGTCACCACCGGGGACGCCCCGCTGCTGACCGGCGGGACGCTGCGCGCCCTGGCCGGGGCGCACGCCGAGCAGGGCAACGGCGTCACCGTGCTCACCGCCGTGGTGCCGGAGCCGTTCGGCTACGGCCGGATCCTGCGCGACGAGGCGGACGGCGCGGTCGCCGCGATCGTCGAGGAGAAGGACGCCTCGGACGCCCAGCGGGCGATCGACGAGATCAACTCCGGGGTCTTCGCCTTCGACGCCAAGCTGCTGGTGGGCGCGCTCGCCGAGGTCACCACGGACAACGCGCAGGGCGAGGAGTACCTGACCGACACCCTGGAGATCCTGCGCCGGGCCGGCCACCGGGTGGGCGCGGTGGTCGCCGCCGACTACCGGGACATCCTCGGCATCAACGACCGGGTGCAGCTGGCGCACGCCCGCCGGCTGCTCAACGACCGGCTGCTGGAGCGGGCGATGCGGGCCGGTGTGACCGTGGTGGACCCGGCGACCACCTGGTTCGACGTCCAGGTCTCCTACGAGCCGGACGCGGTGGTGCTGCCCAACACCCAGCTGCAGGGCGAGACCCACCTGGGCGAGGGCTGCGAGGTGGGTCCGAACTCCACCCTCAAGGACACCCGGATCGGCGCCGGCGCCTGTGTGAGCAACACCACGGCGAACGGCGCCGAGGTCGGCGAGCTCGCCACCGCCGGCCCCTACGCCTACCTGCGCCCGGGCGCCCGGCTGGCCCGCAAGGCCAAGGTCGGCACCTATGTCGAGGTGAAGAACTCGGAGCTGGGCGAGGGCGCCAAGGTGCCGCACCTCTCCTACATCGGCGACGCCACCATCGGCGAGGGCACCAACGTCGGCGCGGCCTCGGTCACCGTCAACTACGACGGCGTCAACAAGCACCGCACAGTGATCGGTGCGCACTGCCGGACCGGCTCGGACAACATGTTCATCGCCCCGGTGACGATCGGCGACGGCGCCTACACCGCGGCCGGTTCGGTGATCACCAACGACGTGCCGGCCGGCGGCCTCGGGGTCGGCCGGGCGCAGCAGCGCAACATCGCCGGCTGGGTCGAGCGCAAGCGTCCCGGGAGCACGTCGGCGCAGGCCGCCGCCGCCGCGGCCGACCGCGGCGCGGAGGTCCCGACGGAGGCCTGAGCGGACGGGCGGTGGGCCGGCGGACGATCCCGGGGCGGACGGTTCGCGCGCGGGCGCGTAACCTTGGGGTCATACGTGCGCCATAGGGCCTACCGCCCCTGTCCCGGCGTACCGACCATTCCCGACCCCACTCGCCGGCTGGCGGAAGCCTGCCCGCGGTGCGGACGGGACCGGTGTCAGCAACGCGAGGAGACGGTGGCAGTGAGCGGGATCACGACGTCGGGCGAGAAGAAACTGAAGCTCTTCTCCGGCCGTGCCCACCCGGAGCTGGCGAGCGAGGTGGCCGCGTCGCTGGGAACCGAGCTGGTTCCGACGAAGGCCCTGGACTTCGCCAACGGTGAGATCTACGTCCGCTTCCTGGAGTCGGCGCGTGGCGCCGACTGCTTCGTGATGCAGAGTCACACGGCTCCGATCAACCAGTGGATCATGGAACAGCTGATCATGATCGATGCTCTGAAACGGGCCTCCGCCCGGAGCATCACCGCGATCCTGCCGTTCTACGGGTACGCCCGCCAGGACAAGAAGCACCTGGGCCGCGAGCCCATCTCGGCCCGGCTGGTCGCCGACCTGCTGCGCCAGGCCGGCGCCGACCGGCTGATGGCCGTGGACCTGCACACCGCGCAGATCCAGGGCTTCTTCGAGGGCCCGGTGGACCACCTGTTCGCGCTGCCGCTGCTGGCCGACTACGTGGGCGGGCGGGTCGACCGCGACAAGCTCACCGTGGTCTCGCCGGACGCCGGCCGGGTGAAGGTGGCCGACCAGTGGTGCGACCGGCTGGACGCCCCGCTGGCGATCATCCACAAGCGCCGGGACATGACCCGGGCCAACACCATCCTGTCGGCCGAGGTCGTCGGTGACGTCCAGGACCGGGTCTGCGTCCTGGTGGACGACATGATCGACACCGCCGGCACGATCTGCGCCGCCGCCGACGCGCTGTTCGAGAACGGCGCCGCGGACGTCCTGGTCGCCGCCACCCACGGGGTGCTCTCCGGCCCGGCCGCGGACCGGTTGAAGAACTCCCGGGTCAGCGAGTTCGTGTTCACCAACACCCTGCCGACCCCGGCCTCGCTGCAGCTGGACAAGATCACCACGCTGTCGATCGCCCCGTCCATCGCGGCCGCGATCCGCGAGGTGTTCGAGGAGGGCTCGGTCACGAGCCTCTTCGAGGGCGTGCACTGATCCAGGCCCCAGGGCGGGGGGGGGGGGGGGGGGGGGGGCGGGGGGGGGGGGCCGCGGGGGGGGGGGGGGGGGGGGCGGGGGGGGCGGGGGAGGAGAAACGCCGGCGGGGGGCGGGCCCCGCCCGGGCCGCGGGGTCGCGGGGCCCCGCGGCGCCCCCCCCCCCCCCCCCCCCCCCCCCCGGGCGGGGGAGTGGGCGGCCCGGCCGGTGGGCGGGGAACGAGGCAGGGGGTCAGCCGGTCGCCGCCGGTCGCCCTCCACCACCTCCCCGCCCGCGCGGCCGGTCCGACCGTCAGGCGATCGAGAAGTCGTCGCCGTAGACGCTGCCCTGGCCGTACCAGCCGTGCAGGTAGACGGTCACGGTCCCGGAGGCACCGGTGGTGAACGGGACGCTGAGCTTGGTCCAGCCGGAGGCGCTGGTCCAGGCGGAGCCGGTGGCGCCACCGCTCACGCCGACGTAGGCGTAGCTGCCCTGCACCCAGCCACTCAGGGTGTAGGCCTTGTTGGGCGCCAGGGTGACCGTCTGGGAGCACTGGCCGGTCTGGGACGCGTTGGCCGCCGCCTGCAGTGCGTACGAGCCCGAGTGGACCGGGGTGCCCACCACGCTGCCGCCGGTCTGGCAGGTCCACGGGCCGAGGCTGCCGGTCTCCAGGCCGCCGTTCACGAGACCGCCGGGCGGCGTGACGCCGGTGACGGTCAGCGTGTAGGTGCTGGTGTGGCTGCCGGAGGCGGCGGTGCCGGTCACGGTGAGCGGGTAGCTGCCCGGGGTGGTGGCGGCGGTGGTGGCGATCGTGAGCGTGGCCGAGGAGCCGGCGGTCACGGTGCCCGGGTTGACGGTGGCGGTGACCCCGGCCGGGGCGCCGCTCACGGTGAGGTTGACGCTCTGCGCCGAACCGGAGACGACGGTCGTGCCGACGGTCGCGGTCGCCGAGGAGCCGGCGGTCACCGAACCGGCGGCGGGGCTCACGCCGACCGAGAAGTCGTTGCCGGGCTGGGTGCTCGTCACCTTCAGCGTGAAGGTGGTGGTGTGGCTGCCGGAGGCGGCGGTGCCGGTCACGGTGAGCGGGTAGCTGCCCGGGGTTGCCCCGGCGGTGGTGGCGACGGTGAGCGTCGCCGGGGAACCGGCGGTGACGCTACCGGGGTTGACGGTGGCGGTGACCCCGGCCGGGGCGCCGCTCACGGTGAGGTTGACGCTCTGCGCCGAACCGGAGACCACCGCGGTGCTGATGGTCGCCGTCGCCGAGGAACCGGCCACGACCGTCGCGGAGTTGGGGTTCACGCCGACCGAGAAGTCGTTCACCGGCTGGGTGTTGCTGGTGAACGGGGCGAAGATCTTGGTGAAGTCCCAGGTGTTCTGGGCGATTCCGGAGCAGTCGTCACGGGCGGCGGCGCCGGCGCAGCTGCCGTTGTCGCGCTGCAGCGCCCAGAAGGACAGCGTGTTGATGCCCTTCGAGACCGCCCAGTTGTAGACGGTGGTGGCGTTGGCGAGGGTGAAGGTCTCCGCCGGGCCGAAGTCGTCGACGCCGATCATCTCGGTGATGCCGATCGAACCCCACAGCTGCGCCGGGGTCTTGGTCGGGTAGAGCTTCGCCAGCTGGTTGTACAGGCCGGTGGCGGAGGTCTGGGTGTCGGCCGCCATGTCGTGCGCGGCGTTGTCGTAGTAGTCGAACGTCATCATGTTGACGACGTCGATCCGGGCCTTGTTGGTGACGGCGTTCTTCAGCACCGCGAGTCCGCTGGCGGCGAGCCCGCTGGTGGTGGTCGGCAGTGTGTAGGAGAACTGGATCTGCCGGCCGTTGGCGGCGGCCCAGTCCTGGACCAGCTTGATCGCCTTGTTGCGGCGGTCGACACCGGCCGCGTTGTCCAGCGAGTCGACCTCGATGTCGAGGTCGATCCGGCTGATCTCGTACGTGGTGATCAGGTTCTCGTAGGCGGCGGCGATCTGGTTGACATCGGTGCAGCTGTCGGCCAGTTCGGTGCCGGTGGTGTCGGCGGTGTAGCCGCCGAACGACGGGATGACGTCGCCGCCGTTGGCACGGATCTTGGCGAAGTCGGCGCCGAACGAGGACTGCGCGACGGGCAGCGAGGTGTCGCCGTTCCAGTACGGCGTGCAGGAGCCCTTGGTGGCGGTCTGCAGGAACGCCATCGTCAGGTACTTGGCGCCGGACTGCGCGGCCAGCGTGGCGGGGCTCTCGCCGGTCCAGGCTTCGAAGTAGGGGGCGAACACCCGGGTGGGGAGCGGGGTCGCGGCCGTGACCTCGGCGGTGGCCGGGCCGGTCGGCGCCGCGCCCGCCGGCATCGCGCCGGCGACCAGGCCGGCGGACGCGACGAGCGTGACACAGGCCGTCAGGGCGGCCCTGAGTGTTCTGGGTAGACGCATGGGTTCTCCAACAGACGTGGTGGGGCAGGACGTTGGTGAAGCGTGCGGGACTGTTCCGCGGCGTCCGCGGTGGACGCGCGGGGTGGACTGCCGGGCCGGGAGAGGAGCTTTTCGGCCGTACGGCGGGGGCGGTGCTCGGGGGTGTGCGGACCCCCAGGACGCAGGGCACGGCGGGCGGCGTACGCGGACGCGCGCATGGACCGTGACGGGGCCTGGGGGCGGAGCGGAGCAGGGCAGGGCAGCGCCTCAGCCGCCGGTGGTCACACCCCCACAGTGCATCCCGGTCGGATCGACATGCCTATGGTTGGACTAGACCACTGCTCTGTCAAGAGTCCTAACAGTTCGTCGGCGAAGGGGCGAGGTTGGCCGAGGATCGGTCAACCGTCGAACAATCCGGTTGTGACCGGTGCGGACACTCCGACATCATCGGAGTCATGCGAGACCTCGACTGGAAGCTCGACAGAGAGGGCGGCTGCCGCCCGCAGGGGTGAGCCCCCGGCCCCCGGGTCCCCGCCCGCCGCCTTCGGTGGCCGGCGGTCGGACCGTGTCCGTTCGCCTCGCCGTTCGCCTCGCCGCTCGTCCGCCGCCCTGCCCGTCGGCGGGCCCCAACACCCTCTCGCGCCATACCGCCTCGCGTCGTGATGCCTCGCGTCGGGTCCCCCCACCGGTCCGGGCCGGCCTGCCGGAACGCCGACGGGCGTGCCCCGGTCGGGCCGGGTTCCGGTCCGTTGGGGCACCGGTCGGCGCGCGCGGTGCGTCCGCCGTCCCGTTGTCCGTTCCACCTGTACGCGTCCGTCCGCGGCTGCGCCGGTCCGCCGGCACCTCCGCGCCGACGCTCATGCCCGTACGCCCGCCGACCCCTGGAGAGGAGGAACCATGAACTTCGTCTCGTCCGACGACAAGGACACTGCCTGGAGTGCCGTCTGAGCCGGCGGCAGGTGTGTGCCGTGGCCGCGCGGTTGGTCGTCGCGCGCGGCCACGGCGGGCCCGGCGCTCAGGACACCGGGCCGATCGGGGCCCGTCGGGCCTGGCTCAGACCGACGGGCAGAGAACGGTACGCAGCGCATCGAGGATTTTTTCCGCCTTCTCGGCCCCGAAACCCTGGGGGTGGGCGGGATCCGTGAAGCGCTGGTTGGCCAGGTCGATCAACTTGGCCCGGTCCTTCGGGAACTGGTACATCGCCTGGCACTGGTTGCGGGCCCGGTCGACGGCCTGCTCGGGCTTGCCGCCGACGATCGCCGGATCGATCGCGTCCAGGGCGGCCACCAGCTGCGCCGTGGCGTCGGCGGCGGGCTTGCCGGGCAGTCCCGCGTCGGTGGGCGGCGCCGGCTTCGGCGCGGCCGGGGGCTCGGCCGGCGGCTTGCCGGGGTCGGCCGGGGCCGGGGAGTCGGCGGGGGCGCCGGTGGCCGGCGCGGGAACGGTGGCCGCCCGGGGGGGGGGGGGGGCGGGGGCCGGCCCCCCCCCCCCCCCGGGGGGGGGGGGGGGCCCCCGGCGTCCAGGCGGGTGCGCGGCGGCCGTCACTCCATGGTGTCGAGGATCTCCTTGACCATCTCCATGGTGGTGCCCGGGTGCAGGAAGGCGAAGCGGGCGACCGTCTCGCCGTCCCAGCCGGTGGGGGTGACGAAGCCGATCTGGTCCGCCAGCAGCTGCTGCGACCAGCGGTAGTAGTCGTCGCCGGTCCAGCCCTTGCGCTTGAAGCAGACCGCGGAGAGCTGCGGGTCGAACAGCAGCTCCAGGTGCTCGCTGTCACGGATCAGCTGGGCGGTGTCCCGGGCCAGCGTCAGGCCGGTCTCGATGGCGTCGGTGTACGCCTGGACGCCGTGCACGGCGAGCGAGAACCACAGCGGCAGGCCGCGGGCGCGCCGGGTCAGGTGGTAGGCGTAGTCGGTGGGGTTCCACTCGTCGCCCTCGGTGTGCAGCACGTCCAGGTAGGAGGCGTCCTGGGTGTGCACGGCGCGGGCGAGCTGGGGGTTGCGGTAGATCAGCGCGGCGCAGTCGAACGGCGCGAACAGCCACTTGTGCGGGTCGACGACGAAGGAGTCGGCGTGCTCGATGCCGTTGTAGCGCTCCCGGACGGAGGGGGCGAACAGGCCCGCGCCGCCGTAGGCGCCGTCCACGTGGAACCACAGCCCGCGCTCGCGGGCGACCTCGGACAGGCCCTGGAGGTCGTCGACGATGCCCTCGTTGGTGGTGCCGCCGGTGCCGACGATCGCGATCACCGTCTCCGGGTCCGGGTCGGCGGCCAGGGCGGCGCGCAGCGCCTCGCCGGTGAACCGGCGGTCGACGGTCGGGACCTTGAACGCCTCGACGCCGATGATGTTGAAGGTGTTCTTGACCGAGGAGTGCACCTGGTCGGCGACGGCGATCCGCAGCCGGACCTCAGGACCGCTGGGCCGGCCCTCCGCCGCGAGCCGGCGGCGGGCCGTGTCCCGGGCGACGACCAGGGCGGAGAGGTTGCCGGCCGAGCCGCCGGAGACGAAGGTGCCGCCGGCCGAGGCCGGCATGCCCGCGCGGTCGGCTATCAGGCGCAGCACCTGGTTCTCGGCGGCGATCGCGCCGGCCGCCTCCAGCCAGGAGATGCCCTGGAGCGAGGCGCAGGAGACCACCATGTCGAAGAGCAGCGCGGCCTTGGTGGGGGCGCACGGGATGAAGGACAGGTAGCGCGGGCTGTCGGCGGAGATCACCGCGCGGGAGAGCTCGTGGTCGTAGAGCTTGAGCACGTCGGCCGGGTCGTTGCCGTCCTGGTTGAGCAGGCCGGACAGCTGGGCGCGCAGGTGCTCGCCGTCACCGGGGTGGTCGAGCGGGACGGGGTCGTACTGCAGCCGCTCGCGCATGTAGTCGAAAACCAGGTCGACCAGGTCGCTGTCGGGCCGGTGCATGCGGTCGGGGGCTGCGGACACGGGTGTCCCTCTCGGATCTGTGGGGGTCGGGAAGTCCGGTGGCACGGGGGGTCTGCACCGCACGGACCGGACGTGATCAGCGTAGGCAGCCGCAGGCCCTCCCCGCGCGTCGGAACGCGGCCGGTCGGGCAGCTTTCGGGCGTCTTCGGCGAGCCCCGCGCAGGATTCCTGCGCGGGGGGCGAATTGGGCCGAACGGGGAGGTTCCCCCGCCTAACCGATCAGCTGGGAGAGGACCACGGAGGAGCGGCTGCGCTGGACGCCGGGCTCGCGGCGGATCCGCTCGATGACCGCCTCCAGATGGCGCATGTCGGCGGCCCTCAGGTGCACCAGCGCGTCCGGATCGCCGGTGACCGTCCAGGCGGCGATCACCTCGGGGAACTGCCGCAGGCTGGCGAGGATCTCCTCGGGGGCGGTCCGTTCACGGCAGTAGACCTCGACGAAGGCCTCGGTCTGCCAGCCGAGCACCGAGGGGTCGAGCACCACGGTGAAGCCGCGGACCACCCCGCGCGCCCGCAGCCGGTCGATCCGGCGGCGGACGGCGGTGGCGGAGAGGTTCACCTGGAGCCCGATCTCGGCGTACGAGGCGCGGCCGTCCCCGGCCAGCCGGGCGAGCAGGAGGCGGTCGGTCTCGTCCAGGGAGGTCCCGACCGTCTCGTTCGCTCGGCTGCTGCTCATCGGTGCGGGGCTCCACGGGTCGTGCGGCGTCGGGATCGGGGCGGGCCTCGCCCGCCGGGGCGGCGGCCCGCCGAAACGGTTCGGCTCCATTCTGGCGGATGTCAGGAGCGAGTTCACCGCTGACGGATGACAACGGGAGGACGTCCGTCCGTCGGCCGGGCGCCACTCGGCCGGTCGGCCGGTCGGCCGGTCAAAAGGTCAACCGGTCAACCGGTCAACCGGTCAGCCGGTGAGCAGGACGATCTTGCCCCGGGTGCGGCCCTCGGCGCTCAGCGCCTGGGCGGAGGCGGCCTGGGCGAGCGGGAAGGTGGAGGCGACGGTCACGGTCAGCCGCCCCTCGTCGGCGAGCGCGGCCAGCTCGGCCAGTCCGGTGGCGTCCGGGCGGACCCAGACGTACCGGCCGCCGCGGGCCTTGACGCCGAAGTCGGCGGTGGAGGCGATCCGCGCCGGGTCGGCGACCAGTCCGGCCGAGACCTCGACGGCGTCGCCGCCGACCAGGTCCAGGGCCGCGTCCACCCCGTCCGGGGCCAGCGCCCTGACCCGCTCCGCCAGTCCCTCGCCGTACCGGACCGGCTCGGCGCCGAGCTCGCGCAGATAGGCGTGGTTGCGCTCGCCGGCGGTGCCGATCACCCGGGCCCCCAGGGCGCGGGCGATCTGGACGGCCAGGTGGCCGACCCCGCCGGCGGCGGCGTGCACCAGGACGGTGTCGCCGGGGCCCGCGTCCACCGCCCGCAGCGACTGGAGGGCGGTGAGCCCGGCCAGCGGCAGTCCGCCGGCCTGCGCCCAGTCCAGCGCGGCCGGCTTGCGGGCCAGGGTGCGGACCGGCGCGGCCACCAGCTCGGCATAGGTGCCGTGCTCGACCGTGTCCTTGCGCACACAGCCGTAGACCTCGTCGCCGGGCGCGAACTCGGTGACGCCGCCGCCGACGGCCCGGACCACCCCCGCGGCGTCCCAGCCCATCACCAGCGGGAAGTGCGCGTCGAGCAGGCCGTCCAGCAGCCCGTCCCGCACCTTCCAGTCGACCGGGTTCACCCCGGCCGCCCTGACCTGCACCAGCACCGAGTCCGGGCCGACCTTCGGGTCGGGCAGGTCGGTGTACTCGACCACCTCGGGGCCGCCGTAGCGGTGGATCGCGATTGCCTTCATGCCACCAGCGAAACCCGGCCGGACCTGGATCCGGTTCCGGCCACGCCGGAGGGGCCCGGGAAGGCTCCGAACCGGCGAGCGGTTCTCGTCACATCGACAGGATGGCCATCGTCACTCTGACGCTAACCGGTTATGATAGATCGCGTCAGATAGACGAAAAGGCTGCACGCCCGATCGGCCGCACAGAAGGGCACTCGCCCGTGACCACCACCATCACCGAGACCTACGGCGTCGACCCCACTCCGACGCCGCTCGCTCTGCTGCTGCTCGGCCGCCAGGCCGATCCGAACAGCGAGCGCGGCGTCGAGTGCCCGGGCGACCTGCCCCCGGCGTCCGATCCGGACCTCGTCGAGCGCGCCCGCGCGGCCAAGGCCGCGCTCGGCGACCGCGTCTTCATCCTGGGCCACCACTACCAGCGCGACGAGGTGATCGAGTTCGCCGACGTCACCGGCGACTCCTTCAAGCTCGCCCGGGACGCGGCGGCCCGCCCGGAGGCCGAGTACATCGTCTTCTGCGGTGTGCACTTCATGGCCGAGTCCGCCGACATCCTCACCGGCGACGCCCAGCAGGTCGTCCTGCCGGACCTCGCCGCGGGCTGTTCGATGGCCGACATGGCCACCGCCGAGCAGGTCGCCGAGTGCTGGGACGTCCTGACCGACGCCGGGATAGCCGACGTCACCGTCCCGGTCTCGTACATGAACTCCTCCGCCGACATCAAGGCCTTCACCGGTCGGCACGGCGGCACCATCTGCACCTCCTCCAACGCCCGGCGGGCGCTGGAGTGGGCGTACGAGCAGGGCCAGAAGGTGCTGTTCCTGCCCGACCAGCACCTGGGCCGCAACACCGCGGTGCGGGACATGGGCTTCTCGCTGGACGACTGCGTCCTCTACAACCCGCACAAGCCGAACGGCGGCCTGACCGTCCAGCAGCTGCGGGACGCGAAGATGATCCTCTGGCGCGGCCACTGCTCGGTGCACGGCCGGTTCACCCTGGACTCGGTGAACGACGTGCGCGAGCGGGTCCCCGGCGTCAACGTCCTGGTGCACCCGGAGTGCCGGCACGAGGTCGTCTCGGCGGCCGACATGGTCGGCTCGACCGAGTACATCATCAAGGCGCTGGACGCCGCCGAGCCCGGCTCCAAGTGGGCCATCGGCACCGAGCTCAACCTCGTCCGCCGGCTCGCCAAGGCGCACCCGGACAAGGAGGTCGTCTTCCTCGACCGGGCGGTCTGCTTCTGCTCCACCATGAACCGGATCGACCTCCCGCACCTGGTCTGGGCGCTGGAGTCGCTGGTCGAGGGCCGGGTGCCGAACGTGATCAAGGTCGACCCGGAGACCGAGAAGTACGCCAAGGCGGCGCTGGACCGGATGCTGGCCCTGCCGTAACGATTCGCCGGTCCGCCGCCGGTCCGCGGGTTCCCGCGCCGGCGCCGGCCCCGGCGCGGGCACCGACAAAGGGCGGGCCCCCTCCGTGCGGAGGGGGCCCGCCCCTGTGTCTGGCGCGAGACGGCGGCTACTCGGGAACGCCCGGGATGAGGCCGTCGCCCTCCGCCCGCAGCATCTCGCGGACGTCGGCGATGGTGGCCTCGGCATCCGGCAGGATCAGGTCCGACGGCTCCAGCGAATCGTCCGCCAACGGGGTGCCGAACTCCCGCACGGCGCCGAGCAGCTCGACGAGCGCCCGGCGGAACTGTTCCTCGTCCCCCGACTCCAGTGCGGTGAGAAGCTCCTCGTCGAGCTCGTTGAGCCGGTTCAGATGGGTCTCGCCCACCTGGAACTGTCCCTCACCCATGACCCGCATGATCATGCCGTGCGTCTCCCTGTTCCTGGGGATGTTCCCGGAGGTGCTCCGGGGTGGAGCTCAGGTCGGTTGCTGCCCTACTTGTTGTAGTTGATCCGCGGGCCGTCCTGCTGCTGCGGCGCGGCATCCTGCGGCCGGCCCTGCTCGATCGCCTGCGGGCCGGCCGGGGAGCCCCCGGTCAGCTCGGCCTTCATCCGGGCCAGCTCCAGTTCGACGTCGGAACCGCCGGCCACCCGCTCCAGCTCGGCCTCGATGTCGTCCTTGCGGCCGAGACCGCTGGCGTCGTCGAGCGCGCCGGAGGCCAGCAGCTCGTCGATCGCACCGGCCCTGGCCTGCATCTGCGCGGTCTTGTCCTCGGCCCGCTGGATCGCCAGACCGACATCGCCCATCTCCTCCGAGATACCGGAGAAGGACTCGGCGATCCGGGTCTGCGCCTGGGCCGCGGTGTAGGTGGCCTTGATGGTCTCCTTCTTGGTGCGGAAGGCGTCGACCTTGGCCTGCAGCCGCTGGGAGGCGAGCGTGAGCTTCTCCTCCTCGGCCTGGAGCTGCTGGTACTGCACCTCCAGGTCGTTGATCTGGGACTGCATGTTCGCCTTGCGGGTGAGAGCCTCGCGGGCGAGGTCCTCCCGGCCGAGCGAGAGCGCCTTGCGGCCCTGGTCCTCGTACTTCGCCGACTGCTGCTGCAGCTGGGTCAGCTGGAGCTCCAGACGCTTGCGCGAGGTGGCCACGTCCGCGACACCACGACGCACCTTCTGCAGCAGCTCGAGCTGCTTCTGGTACGAATAATCGAGCGTCTCACGCGGATCCTCCGCCCGGTCCAAGGCCTTGTTCGCCTTGGAGCGGAAGATCAGCCCCATACGCTTCATGATTCCGTCGCTCATGGGCCTCGGGTGCCCCCTTCTCCGGCCTGCGGTCTAAGTCTCTTACCAGACACGACGAGTGTATGTGCAGCGAGCCCGTCGCCGCAGTGCACCTGCCTGCAACAAGCCTGCTACAGGTCGGTCCCGGGAAGCCTCATCCGCGGGGTGGATCCCGCCCTCATTCCACCCGCCGGTCAGCGGAGTGATCCCCTACGGGACAGCCCCGGCCGACCCGTCGCGGCCGGTCCGGGACGCGATCGATACGCGTTCGGTTCCCGGGGGGCCCGAAGAAGCGGCGCCGCACCCCGTAGGCTGGTGGTGTGTTCCGACGCCGTTCAGATGATGCCGCCGCCTCCGCCACCGTGCTGGAGAAGCAGGACGGCAAGACGCAGACCCGCGACCCGCAGGCGAAGAAGGGGCGGCCCACGCCCAAGCGCAGCGAGGCCGAGACCAACCGCCGGACCAGGGTCACCGTGCCCAAGGACCGCAAGGAGGCCTCCCGCCAGGCCCGCGAGCGGATGCGCTCCGAGCGCGAGAAGCAGCGCCAGGCGCTGGTGGACGGCGACGAACGCCACCTGCCGGCCCGTGACAAGGGCCCGGTGCGGAAGTTCACCCGCGACTACGTGGACGCCCGCTGGTCGCTCGCCGAGTTCTTCCTGCCCGCCGCCGTGCTGATCCTGGTGCTCAGCATCGTCAAGGTGCCGGCCCTGCAGCTGCTCTCCACCGTGCTGTTCCTGCTCTTCTTCGTCCTGGTGATCCTGGACTTCGTCCGACTCGGCCTCGGCCTGCGCAAGCAGCTCGCCGAGCGCTTCGCCGGGCAGAACAGCCGCGGCGCGGTCGCGTACGGCCTGATGCGCATCCTGCAGATGCGCCGGCTGCGACTGCCCAAGCCGCAGGTGCGGCGCGGGGAGAAGCCCTGACCGCCGAACCGGTGGACTCCGGCTGGGCCCCTCCCCTGTGGGACGGGCCCGGCCTGTACGCGCTCCCCGGCCAGGGGGGCGGCGGCCACGACCGGTTCGCCCAGGAGCGCGACGGGTACGAGCGGCACGGCCAGGAGCGGCGGCTGCCCTCGCGCAGCGGCTCCTTCGCCGGCGGCACCGGCCCCGCGCCGGGGCGCTCCGGCACCCTGCGCAACCTCGTCCGGCAGGAGATGGTCGCCCGGCAGCTCGCCGAGCAGCTCACCGGACGCACCGCCCAGCGCGTCCTCGACATCGGCTGCGGCCGGGGCACCCAGGCCCTGCGGCTGGCCCGGGCCGGCCACTACGTCACCGGCATCGACTCCGACCCGGCCGCGCTCGGCGCCGCCCAGGAGACGCTGGCCGAGGAGCCCGACGCCGTACGCGAGCGGGTCCAGCTGCTGATCGGCGACGGGCACCAGTGCGGGCGCTGGTTCGGGGCCCGCAGCTTCGACGTCGTCCTCTGCCACGGCGTGCTGATGTACCTGCCGGACCCCGATCCGATGATCGCCTCGCTGGCCCGGCTGCTCGCCCCGGGCGGGCTGCTCTCGCTGGTGGTCCGCAACCGCGACGCGCTCGCCCTGCGGCCCGCCGCCGCCGGCGACTGGCGCGCCGCCCTGGAAGCCTTCGAGAGCGACCGGTACTACAACCGGCTCGGTCTGGCGGCCCGCGCCGACCGGATCGGCGACCTCGCCGTCACCCTCTCCGAGGTGTCCGTGCCGCTGCGGCACTGGTACGGCGTCCGGGTCCTCACCGAGAGCGCCCCCGACGACGCGCCGCCCGTGGACGGCCGCCAGCTCGCCCAGCTGCTGGAGGCCGAGGAGCGGGCCGGCCGCACCGACCCGTACCGGCAGGTCGCCGCGCTGCTGCACGTCGTCGGGATGAAGTAGCCCCGACCGGCAGCCCGGGGTAGGCCGCCCGCGCACCGGCGAGCGGCCCCCGTCCGGGCCGGATCAGCCCTCGTGCAGACCCATCGTGTAGATCTCGCGGTCGTCGTCCAGCAGGACGGCGCGGTCCACCCCGTCCTCGGCCAACTGCTTCCAGTTCTCCCCGATCCAGGTCTCCGCGTCCCCCTGGCCGGCGAACTCCTCCGCCTGCCCGCTGCCAGGGGCCACCACGGTGCCGTCCGCCTTCTCGTACCGCCACGTCCAGACCATGCCCGGCTCCTCCCGCCGACGACCAGCGATGCGCTGTGCTGCGCACCCTAGGTCCTCTCTTCCGGGTCACGCCAGGCATGATCCGACGTGACCCGGAAGAGAGGACCTGCCCTCAGGTTGCCCGGCCGGATCTTCGGTAAGCGCCGTGGGCGAGGATGGGCCCATGACATCTGACGCACCGCTCCCCCGCACGCTGCTCCTCGGCGGCGCGCGGTCCGGCAAGTCGACCCGGGCGGAACAGCTGCTGGCCCGGTACGACGACGTGCTGTACGTGGCCACCGGCGGCACCCGGGACGGCGACGCGGAGTGGGCGCAGCGGGTCGCCCTGCACCGGGACCGGCGCCCGGCGAGCTGGCGCACCGCCGAGACCTGCGGGCTGGAGGCCGTCCTGGCCGACACCGCCGACCCGGCCCCGGTGCTGATCGACTGTCTGGCGCTGTGGCTCACCTCGGTGATGGACGAGTGCGGCGCCTGGGACGACGCGGTCTGGGCGGACGGCGGCGAGGCCGAGGTGGGCCGGCGCTGCGCGGCGCTGGCGGCCGCCTGGGCCGGGACCCGGCGGCGGGTCGTGGCGGTCAGCAACGAGGTCGGCATGGGCGTCGTCCCGGCCACCCCGGCCGGCCGCCGGTTCCGCGACACCCTGGGCCGGCTCAACATGGCGGTCGCCGACGCCTCCGAGCGTGTGCTGCTGGTGGTGGCGGGGCAGGTTCTCACCGTCAAGCCCGCCGCCGGGTGACGACCTGCGCCCGGTTCCCTCCGGGGCGTTCCGGCCCGGCACCGACAGGTCGGCGGGCACGGCGCCACCTCCTTCGTCGGCGGCTCGGCCCTTCTCCCGTTCGGCACCGGCGCGCCCGTCCGGTGAACACCCGCGGCGTGTAGCCTTCCGGACGATGGACACGACCGTGGATCTCGATACGTTCTCCTCGCTCGTCGAGCGCCCCGACGAGAGCGCCCGGCGCGCCGCCGAGGAGCGGTGGCAGGAGCTGGACCGGCCGCTGGGCGGCCTCGGCAAGCTGGAGGAGCTGGGCGCCTGGCTGTCCTCCGTGCAGGGGCGCTCCCCCGTGCGGCCGCTGTCCGCGCCCAAGGTGGTGCTGTTCGCCGCCGACCACGGGGTGGCCCGGGTCGGGGTCTCCCGGCTGCCCGCCGGGGGCGGCACGGCCGCGCGC
The DNA here is from genome assembly GCF_034043715.1 of Kitasatospora purpeofusca. Taxonomy (GTDB): domain Bacteria; phylum Actinomycetota; class Actinomycetes; order Streptomycetales; family Streptomycetaceae; genus Kitasatospora; species Kitasatospora purpeofusca_A. Next base: position 202,854 of record NZ_JAXCLC010000001.1, read on the forward strand.
GTGCGGGCCGTGCTCGACGGCACCGCGCCGGTCGCGCTGCTCGCCCGGCGCTTCGGCGCCGGGGTGCGGGTGGTGGACGTCGCGGTCGACGCCGAGGCCGCGGACTTCCCCGAGGACGTGACGGCGCACCGGGTGCGGCGCGGCTCCGGGCGGATCGACGTCGAGGACGCGCTGAGCCCCGAGGAGACCGCGAAGGCGTTCCGGGCCGGGATGGCCGTCGCCGACGAGGAGGCCGACGCCGGGACCGACCTGGTGGTGCTGGGCGACCTCGGGGTCGGCTCGACCACGGTGGCGGCGGTCCTGGTCGGCGCGCTCTGCGGGACGGACGCGGCGGCGGTCACCGGGCGCGGCTCGGGCATCGACGACCGGGTGTGGATGGTCAAGTGCGCGACCGTGCGCGACTCGCTGCGGCGGGCCCGGCCGGTGCTGGGTGACCAGCTGGCGTTGCTGGGGGCCACCGGCGGCGCGGACTTCGCGGCGATCACCGGCTTCCTGTTGCAGGCCGCGGTGCGGAAGCTGCCGGTGGTGCTGGACGGGGTCGTCTCGGCGGCCTGCGCGCTGGTCGCGCAGCGGATCGCGTTCCGGGCGCCGGAGTGGTGGCGGGCCGGGCAGACCAGCGGCGAGCCGGCCCAGGCGAAGGCCTACGACCGGCTGACCCTGACGCCGCTGCAGGAGCAGGGGATCACCATGGGCGAGGGTGTCGGCGCGCTGATGGCGCTGCCGCTGCTCCAGGCCGCGGCGGACACGCTGGCCGACGAGCCGCCGACGGCGTACGTGCCGGCGGCGCCGAAGGAGCCGGCGCGGCTGCCGACGGCGGCGGAGCTGCTGGGCAGGCTGTAGGAAGGGCAGGGGCCCGGGATCCGTCGGACGGGTCCCGGGCCCCTGGCACGCGCGCTTCCGGCACCCGGCCGGGTGCCGGACAGGAGTGGGTGGTTGACGGTGCGGGACGGGCTGCGGTTCGCGTTCGGGACCCTGTCGGTGCTGCCGGTGCGGGTCGACCGGTGGGACCGGGCGTCCGGGGGGCGGGCGATGGTGGCCGCGCCGCTGGTCGGGGTGGTGCTCGGGGCGCTCGCCGGGGCGACGGGGGCGCTGGTCGCCTGGCGCGCGGGCGGGCCGCTCGGGGCGGTCGCGGCGGTCGGCGTGCTCGCGGTGCTCACCCGGGGACTCCATCTGGACGGCCTGGCGGACGTCGCGGACGGCCTGGGCAGCGGGAAGCCCGCCGAGGACGCGCTGCGGATCATGAAGCAGTCGGACATCGGCCCGTTCGGCGTGCTCACCCTCGTCCTCGTGCTGCTCGCGCAGGTGGCCGCGCTGGCCGGGCAGTTCGACCGTTCCCCGCTGCGGGGCGCGCTCGCGGTGCTCGCAGCGGCGGTGGCCGGGCGCTGCGCGCTCGCCTGGGGCTGCCTGCGCACGGTGCCGGCGGCCCGGCCGGGCGGGCTGGGCGCGATGGTGGCGAGCACCGTGACGCCGGCTGCGGCGCTCGCCTCGACCGCGGCCGCGGCGGCCCTGCTCGGAGTCGTCGGCCTGCTTGACGGATGGTCAGCCCTCGTGCTGCCGCTGGCCGTTGTGATCGGCACCGGCGCCGCCCGGCCGCTGCTGCGGCGGTGCGTGCGGCGGTTCGGCGGGATCACCGGGGACGTGCTCGGTGCGACGGTGGAGACCGCCGCGACGGGTGCGCTGCTGGCCCTGGCGCTGCTGCGCGGATAAGGGCTCCGAAGCCCCGGTGCCGAAAGGCGGTGGACCGGGCGGCGCGCGATCCCACCATGCGGACTACCATGCGGGGAGCACCGCAGCCCTGCACCGTCGCAGGTCCTGCCCGTCCGGCGCCCGTCGCGGCGCCGGGGCCTCTGGTGCGCGCGGCCGCCGCGACGGTGGGGGCGCGCAGCCAGGGGCCCCGGGTCCGACACCGCCGGGCCGGTCGGCCTGGCCGGCGGCTGCGGGCTGCGCCGGTACGGCACTCGCGCCGCGACCGGTCGTGGACCGCGAAAGAACAGGACGCATTACGTGACTGCATTGTCTGTGAGCACCTCCGCCGCCGCCTCGCTGCGCGCGGACGCCCTGGTGATCGGCGTGGCGAAGGGCTCCAAGGGCCTCGTGCCGGCCCCGGGCGGCGAGGCCGTGGCCGAGGCGTTCGAGGGCAAGCTGGCCGAGGTTCTCGCCACCCTGGGCGCCACCGGCGCCGAGGGCGAGGCCGTCAAGGTGCCCGCCCCGGCCGGTCTGAAGGCCGCGCTCGTGCTCGCGGTCGGCCTCGGCGACGCCGTCGAGGGCGGGTACGAGCTGGAGGCCCTGCGCCGCGCCGCCGGTGTCGCCGCCCGCACGCTGGCCGGCAGCAAGAAGGTCGCGCTGGCCCTGCCGGCCGAGTCCGCCGAGGAGGTCGAGGCGGTCGCGCTGGGCGCCCTGCTCGGCACCTACGCGTTCGGCACCTACAAGCAGAACGGCAACGGCGGCAAGGAGCCGGTCGGCGAGCTGCTGGTGCTCTCGACCCGCAAGGGCAGCAAGGACGCCAAGGCGGCCGTCGAGCGTGCCGTGGCCGTCGGCGAGGAGATGAACCGCGCCCGCGACCTGGTCAACACCGCGCCGAACGACCTGAACCCGAAGTCCTTCGCCGCGATCGCCCAGGCCGCCGGCAAGGAGCACGGCCTCAAGGTCGAGGTGCTGGACGAGAAGGCCCTGCTCAAGGGCGGCTTCGGCGGCCTGCTCGGCGTCGGCAACGGCTCGGCCAACCCGCCGCGGCTGGTGAAGGTGGCGTACACCCACCCGAAGGCGAAGGCCACGCTGGCGTTCATCGGCAAGGGCATCACCTACGACTCGGGCGGCATCTCGCTGAAGCCGGCCGGCCACAACGAGACCATGAAGTGCGACATGGCCGGCGCCGCCGCGGTGTTCGCCGCCGTGGTCGCCGCCAAGCGCCTCGGCCTCCAGGTCAACGTCACCGCGTGGCTGGCGCTGGCCGAGAACATGCCGTCCGGTACGGCCACCCGCCCGGGCGACGTGCTGCGGATGTACGGCGGCAAGACCGTCGAGGTGCTGAACACCGACGCCGAGGGCCGTCTGGTGCTGGCCGACGCCATCGTGCGGGCCGGCGAGGAGAACCCGGACGTCATCGTCGACGTGGCGACCCTGACCGGGGCGATGATCCTGGCCCTGGGCAACCGCACCTTCGGTGTGATGGCCAACAACGACGAGCTGCGCGCGAGCCTGCACGCCGCCGCCGGCGAGGTCGGCGAGCCGTCCTGGCCGATGCCGCTGCCGGCCGAGCTGCGCAAGGGCATGACCGAGTCGACCATCGCCGACCTGGCCAACATGGGCGACCGGATGGGCGGCGGCCTGGTGGCCGGCCTGTTCCTGAAGGAGTTCGTGGCCGAGGGCATCGACTGGGCGCACCTGGACATCGCCGGCCCGGCGTTCCACGAGGCCGCGCCGTTCGGCTACACCCCGAAGGGCGGCACCGCGACGGCGGTCCGCACCCTGGTCCGCTTCGCCGAGCAGAAGGCCGCGGGCGGCAAGGGCTGACGGAGGGGCACGACCGAGGACGGGGTCCGGCGCGCACGCGCCGGACCCCGTCCGGCTTCCACCGCGGGTTACCTGCGGGTAGGGGACGCGGGCGCGCGCCGCACCCGTGTTCGCTGCGGGCGAAACTTTGTTCCACCCTGCGGAACCGCCGGCCGCGAGGGTCCCGGAAAACCCCCTCCCGCCCCCTGTCAACCCCGCCTTGAGCTGCGACGATGCCCCTCCGTCCGGGGTATTCCCACCCCTGCGACCGCCCTTGGGGACACCGCTGGGGCGGACCCGGACATCAGCCGCCGCGAACAAGTGCGAAGATGTATTTCCGGCACGACTGGGCGCCCCACAAGGGCTTCCGACCCACCGGACCGCGACCGGCCCGGCGATCCACATCCCATTGCATGGAGGACGTGACGTGGCGAACGACGCCAGCACCGTTTTCGACGTAGTCATTCTCGGAGGCGGAAGCGGCGGTTACGCCGCGGCGCTCCGCGGCGCCCAGCTGGGCCTGAGCGTCGCCCTGGTCGAGAAGGGCGAGCTCGGCGGCACCTGCCTCCACCGCGGCTGCATCCCGACCAAGGCGCTGCTGCACGCGGCCGAGATCGCCGACGAGACGAAGGAGGCCGCCGAGTTCGGCGTGCTGGCCACCTTCCAGGGCATCGACATCAATGGCGTCCACAAGTACAAGGACGACGTCGTCGCCGGCCTGTACAAGGGCCTCCAGGGCCTGGTGGCCTCCCGCAAGGTCACCTTCGTCCAGGGCGAGGGCAAGCTCTCCTCGCAGACCTCGGTGGACGTCAACGGCCAGCGCATCGAGGGCCGCCACATCGTCCTGGCCACCGGCTCCGTGCCGCGCTCGATCCCGGGCCTGGAGATCGACGGCAACCGCGTCATCTCCTCGGACCACGCCCTCAAGCTCGACCGCATCCCGCAGTCGGCCGTCATCCTCGGCGGCGGCGTGATCGGTGTCGAGTTCGCCTCCGTCTGGAAGTCGTTCGGCGTCGACGTCACCATCGTCGAGGCCCTGCCGCACCTGGTCCCGCTGGAGGACGAGAGCTCCTCCAAGCTGCTGGAGCGCGCCTTCCGCAAGCGTGGCATCAAGTTCGAGCTCAAGGCCCGCTTCTCCGGCGTCGAGTACACCGAGACCGGTGTCCGCGTCTCCACCGAGAACGGCAAGCAGATCGACGCCGACCTGCTGCTCGTCGCCATCGGCCGCGGCCCGGTCTCGGCCGGCCTCGGCTACGAGGAGAACGGTGTCGCGATGGACCGCGGCTACGTCCTCGTCGACGAGTACATGCGCACCAACGTGCCGACCATCTCGGCCGTCGGCGACCTGGCCCCGACCCTGCAGCTGGCCCACGTCGGTTTCGCCGAGGGCATCCTCGTCGCCGAGCGCCTGGCCGGCCTCAAGCCGGTGCCGATCGACTACGACGGCGTCCCGCGGGTGACCTACTCCAACCCCGAGGTGGCCTCCGTCGGCATCTCCGAGGCCAAGGCCGTCGAGCTGTACGGCAAGGAGAAGGTCGTCACCGTCAAGTACAACCTGGCCGGCAACGGCAAGAGCAAGATCCTGAAGACCGCCGGCGAGATCAAGCTCGTCCAGGTCAAGGACGGCGCCGTGGTCGGCGTCCACATGGTCGGCGCCCGCATGGGCGAGCAGGTCGGAGAGGCCCAGCTGATCTACAACTGGGAGGCTCTCCCGGCCGAGGTCGCGCAGCTCATCCACGCGCACCCGACCCAGTCCGAGGCCCTGGGCGAGGCGCACCTGGCGCTGGCCGGCAAGCCGCTGCACGCGCACGACTGATCGCGCCCCCACACCCCCATCTTCCAGTTCGCAAGACTTGAATAGGAGTCGCTGAAACCATGGCGGTCTCAGTAACACTGCCCGCGCTGGGCGAGAGCGTTTCCGAGGGCACCGTCACCCGTTGGCTGAAGGCCGAGGGTGAGCGCGTGGAGGTCGACGAGCCGCTGCTCGAGGTCTCCACCGACAAGGTCGACACCGAGATTCCGGCCCCGGCCTCCGGCATTCTGGCCTCGATCAAGGTCGGCGAGGACGAGACCGTCGCGGTCGGCGCCGAGCTGGCGATCATCGACGACGGCTCGGGCGCACCGGTCGCCGCCGCGGCTCCGGCCGCCGCTGCCCCGGCCCCGGCCCCGGTCGCGGAGGCCCCGGTCGCCGCTCCGGCTCCGGTCGCCGAGGCTCCGGCCGCGCCGGCCGCTCCGGTCGCCGCCGCTCCGGCGGCCCCGGCCGCCGACGCCACCCCGGTGCTGCTGCCGGCCCTGGGCGAGTCGGTCTCCGAGGGCACCGTCACCCGCTGGCTGAAGGCCGAGGGTGACACGGTCGAGGTCGACGAGCCGCTGCTCGAGGTCTCCACCGACAAGGTCGACACCGAGATTCCGTCGCCGGTCGCCGGCACCCTGGTGAAGATCCTGGTCGGCGAGGACGAGACCGCCGCGGTCGGCGCCCAGCTCGCGCTGATCGGTGCCGCGGGCGCCGTCGCCGCCGCTCCGGCTCCGGTGGCCGCTCCGGCTCCGGTGGCCGCTCCGGCTCCGGCCGCTGCTCCGGCTGCTCCGGCTCCGGTCGCTGCCCCGGCCGCTCCGGCCCCCGTTGCCGCTCCGGCTCCGGTGGCCGCTCCGGCTCCGGTCGCTGCTCCGGCTCCCGTTGCCGCTCCGGCTGCTCCGGCTCCGGTGGCCGCCCCGGCTCCGGCCGCCCCGGTGGCCGACGCCGGTGACGCCTACGTCACCCCGCTGGTGCGCAAGCTCGCCGCCGAGCACGGCGTCGCGCTGACCGCTGTCACCGGCACCGGTGTCGGCGGCCGCATCCGCAAGCAGGACGTCCTGGCCGCCGCCGAGGCGGCCAAGGCCGCCAAGGCCGCGCCGGCCCCGGTCGCCGCAGCCCCGGCCGCCGCCGCGCCGAAGGCCGCTGCCGCCCCGTCGGCCCTGCGCGGCCAGACGGTCAAGATGACCCGCATGCGCAAGGTCATCGGCGACAACATGATGAAGGCCCTGCACGAGCAGGCGCAGCTCACCAGCGTGGTCGAGGTGGACGTCACCCGGATCATGTCGCTGCGCGCCAAGGCCAAGGACTCCTTCCTCGCCCGCGAGGGCGTGAAGCTGTCCCCGATGCCGTTCTTCGTCAAGGCCGCCGCCCAGGCGCTGAAGGCCCACGCGGTCGTCAACGCCCGGATCAACGACGCCGAGGGCACCATCACCTACTTCGACACCGAGAACATCGGTATCGCGGTGGACTCGGAGAAGGGTCTGATGACCCCGGTCATCAAGGGTGCCGGTGACCTCAACATCGCCGGTATCTCGAAGAAGACCGCCGAGCTGGCCGGCAAGGTGCGCAACAACAAGATCACCCCGGACGAGCTGTCCGGCGCCACCTTCACCATCAGCAACACCGGCTCGCGCGGCGCGCTGTTCGACACCGTCATCGTGCCGCCGAACCAGGCCGCCATCCTGGGCATCGGCGCGACGGTCAAGCGCCCGGTCGTCATCGAGGCCGACGGCGGCACCGCCATCGGCATCCGTGACATGACCTACCTGTCGCTCTCCTACGACCACCGCCTGGTGGACGGCGCCGACGCCGCCCGCTACCTGGTCGCGGTCAAGGAGATCCTGGAGAGCGGCGAGTTCGAGGTCGAGCTCGGCCTGTAAGGCTCCGCCCGGGGTCTCCCTCCGGCAGCACCGGAACCCCGCGTCGTCCCCGGACGGCGCGGGGTTCCGCGCGTCCGGGGCGGGGTGGTGGCGGTGGACGGCGGGCGTCTTCGCGCCGTTCCGGGTTTTTCGTGTGGTTCCGGGCGATTCACCCGCTCTTCGCATGCGCGCGTGCGGCCGAACAGGGATGCTGGAGCGGTGATGGACGAGACCGACTTCTGGCAGATCATCGACGACACCCGGGAGGACGCCGAGGGCGACCCGGACGAGCAGGCGGACCGTCTGGTGGAGCGGCTCGTCGAGCTGGCCCCGGACGACGTCATCGACTTCGCCCGGCTCTTCGAGGCCCGGTTCCAGCGTGCCTACCGCCACGACCTGTGGGGCGCGGCGTACCTGCTGCTGGGCGGGGCCTCCGAGGACTCCTTCGACTACTTCCGGTGCTGGCTGATCGGCCAGGGCCGGGAGGTCTTCGAGGGCGGGCTGCACGAGCCGGACGACCTGGCCGACCTGCTGCCCGGCTTCGACGAGGAGGAGGACGGCGAGGCCGAGGACCTCGGCTACGCGGCCGACGAGGCGTACGAGCAGTTGACCGGGCTGCCGCTGCCCGAGGTGGGCGGACGCCAGCCCGCGCAGCCGTTCGGGGCCGCGTTCGACTTCGACGACTCCGAGGTCATGGCGAAACGGTTTCCCAAGCTCTGGGAGCGGTACGGGGACTGACCGCGCACGGGCGGACCGGGGACGGACCGGGAGGGGGCCGGGCGAACCCGGCGGGCCCGGGGCGCCGCCGGGCCCGCCCCGGCGGCGGCCCGGCGGCGGCTCAGGTGTTGGAGCCCGCCGCCTCGCTGGTGTCCTGCTTGACGCCCTTGAGGATCTGGTCCAGCACGGAGGGGTCGGGCGCGCCCGCGGCGTCGTCCACCCCGCCCTCGAAGGCCACGAACCCGCCGCCCTTGGCGGGGACGGCCGCCATCAGGATGTAGCCCTTGCTGCCGTCCGAGGTGGTGATGTGCCAGCGCACCGCGTACCCGGAGATGCCCGCGACCGTGGTGCTGGAGGAGCCCGCGTCGGTGTGCCCGGTGATGTTGTTGAAGATCGCCGCCGCGTAGGCCGGCATGGCCGCCTCGGCCGCCGCCCGGGCGGTGGTGCCGGCGATGGTGTCCTTCTCCACCGAGAACTGGCCCCGGATGCAGCTGCCGCCGCCGGGGCAGGTGTACTGGCCGTTGCCGAGGAAGACGGTGGAGTGGGACCCGGTGGTGTTCGCCTCCCAGCCCTCGAACACCGGCACGGTGATGGCGTGCTGCGGGTCCGCCACGGTGTCCTTGAGCACCGGGCTCGGCTTCGGCGGCGTGGTCGGCGGCGGCGGGGAGGACCTGGTCGGGGCGGGGGTGGTGGCGCTCGGGCTCGGTGTGTCGGTGACGGTGACGGTGGCCACCGGCTGGGTCGGCTTGGCGGTGGGGCCGGCACCGCCGCTGTTGAGCGCCACCGCGGCCACCACACCGACCACGGCCAGCACGCCGACCACGATGCCGACGGCCGTCCCGGTCCTGATCCGGTTCGGCCGCTCCGGCGGCGGATAGGCGGCCGGCGGGTAGCCGTAGGCCGGCGGGTTCTGCGCCGGGTAGCCGTACCCAGGCTGCCCCTGCTGCGGGGCTCCGTAGCCGTAGGCCGGCGGCGCGGGTGCGGAACCCCCCGAGGGGTTCTGCCAGGCGACCTGCGTCGGGGCGTCGGCAATCGGGCCGCCGCCGGCCTGGACGGGGCGCACGTCACTGGTCCAGGCCGTGCCGTCCCACCAGCGCTCATGACCGGCCGTGCCGTCCGCACCCGGTACCGGGTACCACCCGGGAGGCGTCGAGTTGCTCACGGCCGTAACCTACCCGTCCGGGTGACGCTCCAGACAGGGCGGGTCTGTCACGACTCTGCACCACCCGCGCACATGATCTGACCGTGTGTCAGCACAGTGGGGCGGGTCGTGCGGGAACGGTGGGGGCCGCTCAGCCGGTCGGCCGGTCGTCGAGGGACCGGGCCATCCAGATGTCGTCGACGTAGGCGCCGTCGATCAGGAACTCCTCCTTGAGCGAACCCTCGACCACGAAGCCGCAGCGCTCGTAGAGGGCGCGGGCCGGGGCGTTGTGTCCGAGTACCCGCAGGGTGATCCGGCGGGCGCCCTGCTCCCGGGCGAGCCGGCAGGCCGCCTCGACCAGCGCGACGCCGATGCCCCGGCCGCGCACGGCGGTGTCGACCGCGAGGCCCTGGATCTGCCGCACGTGCCGGTTGCTGGCCAGCGGCGTCGGCGGGACGACCCGGACGTAGCCGACCGCCCGGCCGTCGAGCACGGCGAGGTGGAACTGGTCGGGGGTGTGGCGTTCGTCGAACACCCCCGCGTCCTCGTCGGGCCGGGGGGCGACCTCGGCCAGCGGCGTCCAGGTGGAGCGGTTGAGGGCGGCGAGTTCCTTCTCGTCCTCGGCCCGGGCGGGGCGGATGATCAGCTGATCGTTTTCGTGCATGCGCCGCATGCTAATCACCCCCGGCCGGGACGTACACGGCAATTTCCCGCGACCCCGCCGGACCGCCGCTCCCCGGCGGGCCCCCGACCGGCTGCGAGGATGGGCCCATGAGAATCGCGGTCACAGGATCCACGGGACTGATCGGCGCGGCACTCGTCGGCTCACTGCTGGCGGACGGGCACGAGGTGGTGCGGCTGGTCCGGCACCGCTCGCGGACCGGGCCCCGGCCGGACGGCACCACCGCCATCGGCTGGAACCCGCTGCTGGGCCAGATCGACCGGGCCGGGCTGGCCGGGGTCGAGGCGGTCGTGCACCTGGCGGGCGCCGGCGTCGGCGACCGCCGGTGGAGCGAGTCCTACAAGCGGGAGATCCGGGAGAGCCGGGTCCTGGGCACCGAGACCCTGGCGACCGCGCTGGCCGGGCTGGCCGAACCGCCGAAGGTCTTCGTGAGCGCCTCGGCCGTCGGCTACTACGGGCAGACCGGGGACCGGGTGGTCGACGAGTCCTCGCCCGCCGGGGACGACTTCCTGGCCGAGGTATGCGTGGAGTGGGAGGCCGCCGCCCGGCCGGCCGAGCGGGCCAGGATCCGGGTGGTCCACCCGCGCACCGGGCTGGTCCTCTCCGCCGCCGGAGGCGCGGGCGGACGGCTCTTCCCGCTGTTCCGGCTGGGCCTCGGCGGCCGGCTCGGCGACGGCCGGCAGTACTGGAGCTTCATCTCGCTCGCCGACGAGGTCGCGGCCCTGCGCTTCCTGATCGACCGGGAGGACCTCGACGGGGCGGTCAACCTCACCGCCCCCGAACCGGTGACCAACGCCGAACTGACGGCGGCGCTCGGGCGGGTACTGCGCCGGCCGACGCCGTTCCCGGTGCCGAAGGCCGTACTGGAGGCCGTACTGGGCGAGCTGGCGGTCGAGGTGATCGGCAGCCATCGGGTCATGCCGCGCCGGCTGCTGGACGCGGGCTTCCGCTTCGCGCACCCGGACGTCGACTCGGCGGCGCTGGCTGCTCTCTGACGGGCGGCTCTCCGAGGGGCGGCTCTCCGACGGGCGGCTCCGGGGCGGCCGTCCACGGCATTGCCAGCGGGGCGGGCGGGGTCGGGCGAGTGGTCGCGTCCGGCCCCCTCGCGTAGCCGCGCTACGACGTCCGCCCTGGCCAGGGGCATATGCGGAGCGGAGTCCGGGCGACTGCGGCGCAGGGCCCCGAAAGGGGGCGCACGGGAGCACACGGCGGGCGCGCTGCGCGCCCCTGGTGACCGTGCGCGCCCGTCGGACGGCAAGAGGGGCGAGGAGGATCACAGTCCGTGACCACACTGCCACCGGATGCGGCCACTCCCCTTCCCCACCGGGTTCCGGGCCGGTGCGCTTGTCTGACACTCGTACTGACTGGGCATCACACCGGTCGGACCGTGTCCCAGCACCCGCTGCCTGCACCGGCCCGAAATCCCGGGACCAGGGAGGGAGCCACCCGTGCCCACGTACGACTTCAACCGCCGCACCCGCCGACAGTCCGACCCGGACGTCGTCGTGGTGGGAGCCGGCCTCGCGGGCCTTGCCGCCGCTCGCGTACTCACCGCCAACGGCCTCGCCGTTCAGGTCCTGGAGGCCGCGGACCGGATCGGCGGTCGAGCGGCCTCCCACGAACTCGACGGCTTCCGGCTCGACCACGGCAGCCATCTGCTGAACACCGCCTTCCCCGAGCCCCGCCGCGTGCTCGACCTCGACCGCCTCGATCCGCGCCCGCTCACGCCGGGCGTACTCGTGCACAACGGCGGGCGCCGGTACCGGGTCGGGGACCCGCAGCTGACCACCGCCCGGCAGGCCGCCGCCCGGGCACCGCTGGGCAGTCCGCTGGACAAGGCGCGGCTCGGCAGTTGGCTCAACCGCCTCGCCAACACCCCGCCCGCCCGGCTGAAGGCCCGGCCGGAGACCACCGCCGCCCGGGCCCTCGGCGACCGGGGCCTCGCCCCGCGCACCGTCGACGGCCTGCTGCGGCCCCTGCTCGGCGCCCTGCTCAGCGACCCCGCGCTCGGAACCAGCAGCCGGGTCGCCGACCTGGTGCTCCGCTGTTACGCGCGCGGCCGGCTCTGTCTGCCCGCCGGCGGGATCGCGGCCGTACCGGCCCAACTGGCCGCCGCGCTGCCCGCCGGCACCGTCCGCACCGGAGTGCGGGTCACCTCGATCACGGCCGACGGCGTGGAGACCGCCACCCATGGGCGGATCGGCGCGCAGGCCGTGGTCGTCGCGACCGACCCCCGCTCCGCCGCCGACCTGCTGCCCGGACTGCGGCTGCCGGACTTCCACCCCGTCACGACCTTCTACCACGCGGCCGACCGCACCCCGCTGGGAGAGGCCGCCCTGCTGCTGGACGGCGACCGGCCGGGCGGACAGCCGTCCCTGGTGTCGCACTCGCTGGTGCTCAGCGAGCTGCACCCCTCGTACGCCCCGACCGGACAGGCCCTGATCGCCACCACCGTGCTCGGCCGCCGCACCTTCGACGCCGGCGGGCCGGCAGCGCTGGAACCGGCCGTCCGGGCCCGGCTGGCGGAGCTGTACGGCACCCCGACCGGCGGCTGGCAGTTCCTGAGCGTGCGGCACCTGCCGGACGCGGTGCCCGCCATGCCGCCGCCGCACAACACCCGGCGGCCGGTCCGGCTGCTCGCCGGGCTCTACGTCTGCGGCGACCACCGCGACACCAGCAGCGTGCAGGGGGCGCTGGTGTCGGGGCGGCGCGCGGCCGAGGCCGTGGCGCGCGACCTCGGGCTGCCGCTCGCGGTACAGGAGGCGGAGGCGGCCTGACGACGGACGGCGCCGGGGGGTGTTCTGTGCGGGACACCCCCCGGCGCCGCTCGGCGTGCGGAGCGGCGCCCGGCGTGCGGCACGCGGCGTGCGGCGCATGAGGGACGGCGCGTGACGGGCGGCGCGTGAGGGGCGGCGCGTGAGGGGCGGCGCGCGGCCCGGCTGCCCGGACGGTGCCGGTCCGCGTGCCAATATGCCGATATGACCGCTGATCGGACGATTTCCGCTCCCCTGTCGGCCGCCCGGTGAGCGCCGACTTCGAGGTACAGCCGCTCTCGCTGATCCTGGTCCCCGCCGCCGCGGTGGCCGCCCCGCTGATCGCCGACCGGCTGCTGCGGTGGGTCGCCGTCCCCACCGTCGTGTTCGAGATCCTGCTCGGCGTGCTGATCGGCCCCGACGCCCTGAACTGGGTGCACGTGGACGACCTGATCGAGGTGCTCTCCCAGTTCGGCCTGGCGATGCTGATGTTCCTGGCCGGCTACGAGATCGACTTCGCCAGACTGCGCGGCGGACCGCTCCGCCGGGCCGGCACCGCGTGGCTGATCAGCGTGGCGGTCGCCCTCGTCGTGGGCGCGATCGTCAACCCCAAGCCCCTGGACGGCGCCTTCACAGGGCTCGTGCTGACCACCACCGCACTCGGCACCATCCTGCCGATCCTGCGCGACGCCGGCGAACTTCCCACCCCGTTCGGCTCGCTGGTCATGGCCACCGGCGCGGTCGGCGAGTTCGGACCGATCATCGCCGTCGCCGTCCTGCTCAGCGGCAACAGCGCGGGCCGCACCGCCGTCATCCTGGCCGCCTTCGCGGTGATCACCGCCGCCGCGATCGGCGGCGCCCGGCGGCCGCGGCCGGCCTGGATGACCCGGCTGATCCGCCGCACCCTGCGCACCTCCGGCCAGTTCGCCGTCCGCACCGTGATGCTGGTGCTCGCGACCATGGTGGCCGCCGCCGTCTGGCTGGAACTCGACATGCTGCTCGGCGCGTTCACCGCCGGCATCGTCTCCCGGCTGCTGCTCTCCGACATCCCCGAGCCCGCCGAGGAGGTGATCGAGGCCAAACTGGAGGGCATCGGCTTCGGCTTCCTCGTCCCGGTGTTCTTCGTGGTCAGCGGGATGAACTTCGATCTGGAGGCGCTGCTCGGCGATCCGGGCACGCTGCTGCTCGTGCCGGTCTTCCTGGTCCTGCTGCTGGCCGTGCGCGGACTGCCCGCGGCGCTGCTCGCCCCCGCCGGTCTGGGACGGCGCGACCGGGGAGCGCTCGGCCTCTACGGCTCGACGGCGCTGCCGCTGGTCGTGGTGATCACCACGATCGAGGTGGACGCCGGCCATCTGGCGTCCTCCACCTCGGCGGCCCTGGTCGGCGCGGGCATGCTCTCCGTGCTGCTGTTCCCGCTGGCCGCGCAGCGCCTGCGCGGGGACGTCCGGCCGCCGGCCGCCGTGGAGGGCGACCGGCCGCGGGTGAACGCCGAGAGCTGGTGACTCCGCCGGTCCGGTCGGAGCCCCCGGTTCAGATCACCCCCGCCTGACGGGCCGTCTCCTCGAACGCCCGGGCCACCGGGCTGCCCCGGTAGGGCGTGAGGCGGCGGTGGAAGTCGCGCACGTACTCCAGCGACCGGGCCGACCGCATCTCCCCCGCCGCCCGCAGGGCGTCGGTCGCCATGCCGCAGGCCTCGTCGAGGTCCCCCATGCCGAGCCGGGCGGTGGCCAGCACCAGCCGGCAGAAGATCCGGCTCCGGGCGTAGGCGGGCGAGCGCAGCCGCAGCGACTTCTCGGCGTGCTGGGCGGCCGTCCGCCACTGCTGGAGGTCCCGGTAGCAGTGCGCGAACTCGTCCGAGAGCTGCGCCTCGTCGAAGAACCGCGCCCAGGCCGGCAGCTCGTCGCCGGTGCGGGCCGCCGCCAGCGCCCGTTCGGCCCGGACCAGCGCCGTGGTGCAGGAGCGGACGTCACCGAGCAGGCCGTGTCCGCGCGCCTCGGCGGCGTGCAGCAGCGCCTGAACGGTCGGCGGCACCGCCGTGCCCACGCCCTGCTGCGCCACCCGGGCCAGCTGGACGGCCTCCCGGCCGTGGCCGAGGTGTACGGCCTGCTGGCTCATCGTCACCAGGACGTACCCGCCGAGCGCGCGGTCCCCGGCGGCCTGGGAGAGCCGCAGGGCCTGGACGAAGTAGCGCTGGGCCAGACCGTGCGCGGCGATGTCGAAGCTCGTCCAGCCGGCCAGCCGGGTGAGGTCGGCGACCGCGCCGAACAGGGCCCGGCCGATCTGCTCGCCGTAGCGGCCGCGCAGCATCGGCTCGGCCTCGCTCTCCAGGTAGCGGACCAGCGCCTGCCGGGCGTGGCCGCCGCCGTAGGCGTGGTCCAGCGCGCGGAACAGGTCGCCGACGGCGCGGATGGCGGCGATATCGCCCCGGCCGACGCGCAGGGCAGGGCGCGACTCGCGGGCCGCGTCCTGGAACGGCGGCTCGACGGCGATCGGCGGGCGGCGGCTCTGAGTGGGCACCCGGGCCCCGAACGCGGCCGCCCCGGCGGCGGGGCCGGTCGTCGGGCCGCCCGCGGACGAGGCGCCCGGTCCGCCGGCGGGCCCGGCCGAGGTGGCGGCGGTGCGGGTGACCGGAATGCCCGGCGTGCCGTGGGAAGCCTGGGCGCCGGGCAGTTGGCCGCGCGCGGCGGGGCCGGCGGACGCCCCGGGCGGGCCGGCCGGCGGCACGCCCGTACTCGGGTCGGGCCGCGCCAGGGTGGAGCCGTCGCGGGCGACCCGCTCGTCGGTCCGGCCGATCAGCCAGTCCCGGCTCGGCACCACCAGGCCGGCCGGGGTGAAGGCGATCCGGCGCAGCTCGGACTGCGGTCCGTTGTCCTTGCGCCACATGCTCGCGACGATGTCCACCGCTTCCTGCGGCGTCTCGGCGAACTCCAGGCCCGCGTAGACCGGGGCGCAGGCGTCCAGGCCGAGGTCCTGCGCGGTGAGGCGGCGGCCGAGCCGGCGGGTGAACACCTCGGCGATCAGGGCCGGGGTGGCGCCGCGGGGCTGCTGGCCGCGGAGCCAGCGGGTGACGGAGGTCTTGTCGTAGCGCAGGTCGAGGCCGTGTTCCAGGCCGAGCTGGTCGACCCGGCGGGCCAGGCCGGCGTGCGAGAAGCCGGCCTCCTCGATCAGGGCGGCCAGCTGGAGGTTCTGGGTGCCGGCCGTCTGGTGCCGCTCGGTGGGCGGCCGCTCCGGGACGTGCCGCTCGGGCACGGGCCGGGCGGGCGGGGACTGGTCCGGCGTGTGCCGGTCAGGGCCGGGCGTGTGCCGGTCAGGGCCGGGCCGGTCGAGGGCGTGCCGGTCGGGCGTGGCCTGCTCGGGCAACCGCAGTTCGTCGGCGGTCGGGGCGTCGGGGGCGTCCGGAAGGGTCCGGCCGACCGGACCCCGGTGCTGGTCGAGCGGGTCGAGCGGTCCGTACGCCGGGCTGTCGGTTGCAGGCCTTTGGGGCATAGTCAGTCAACACCTCTCGGACGCCGCACCGGCTCCACCAGCGGTTCGGCTGCCTGTGGCGACGCCCCCTGTCGGGAATCGGCGTGAATGTAGCGAGCATTCGGGCGCTATGGGTGGTTCTGACCGAGCAATCCTCCGAACGGGTGAAGCATCCGCGCCCATTGTGGGGAAGACCCCTCAGGCCGGGTTTGGCTTTCGGGGCTTCGGCCGGCCGCCGGCCGTCATAGCGGAGAACGCCACAGTTCTCCGGGGTGCTGTAGAGGACCACCACATAGGAGTCGGGCCGTCGGATTCCTACCGTTCTCGGCCATGGACACCACTTCAGCCCGCCCCCTCGACGGCCGCACCGCCCTGGTGACCGGGGCCGCCTCCGGCATCGGCCGGGCCTGTGCCGAGGTCCTCGCCGAGGCCGGCGCCCGGGTCTACGTCGTCGACCTCGCCGCCGACCCCGCCCGTCGGCTGGCCGAGCGGATCGGCGGCGTCGCGCACGTCACCGACCTCGCCGACCCGGAGGCCGTGGAGGCCCTGCCGGCCGATGCCGACATCGTGGTCAACAACGCCGGCCTCCAGCACGTCGCCCCCGTCCACGAGTTCCCGCTCGAACGCTTCACCCAGATCCAGCGGGTGATGGTCGAGGCACCGTTCCGCATCCTGCGCCGCACCCTCCCCCACATGTACGCGCGACGGTGGGGCCGGGTCGTCAACATCTCCTCCGTCCACGGTCTGCGGGCGAGCCCCTTCAAATCGGCCTACGTGACCGCCAAACACGCCCTGGAGGGCCTCAGCAAGACGGTCGCCCTGGAGGGCGCGCCGCACGGGGTCACCAGCAACTGCATCAATCCCGGCTATGTCCGCACCCCCCTGGTGGAGCAGCAGATCGCGGCCCAGGCCCGGGCCCACGGCATCCCCGAGGAGGAGGTGGTCGAGCGCGTCCTGCTGGAGCGCACCGCCGTCAAGCGCCTCATCGAGCCCGTCGAGGTGGCCCGACTCGCGCTCTACCTCTGCCTCCCGCACGCCGCCTGCCTCACCGGCGCCTCGCTCCCGCTCGACGGCGCCTGGACGGCGCACTGAGCGGAGGGCGTGATGGTTCCTCCGACCATGGCTGTCGGCCGGGGTGTGTGGGTCGGTCACATAGTCCCCGGCACCGCGGCTCCCTACCTTGTGGCGACGTCCCCGTCCCGCCCGCTTCTCGCGCGATGCCCGCTCCCCCGTCCTACCCCGTTCCACCGTTCCTTCCTGCCCGCTCCCCCGTCCTGTCCTGTCCCCGGCCCGGAAGTGGTGACCCCATGACAACCGCCGTCTCGGATCAAGCACGGAGCCGCTCACTGCCCAGAGTCGTGGCGGCGAGCCTGATCGGTACCACGATCGAGTGGTACGACTACTTCCTCTACGGAACAGCCGCGGCGCTGGTGTTCGGGAAGGTGTTCTTCCCGAACAGCGACCCGCTGACCGGCACGCTGCTGTCGTTCCTCACCTACGCGATCGGGTTCGCGGCGCGTCCGCTCGGGGCACTGGTCTTCGGGCACTTCGGGGACCGGGTCGGCCGCAAGCGGCTGCTGGTGGTCAGCCTGCTGCTGATGGGCGGTTCGACCACGCTGATCGGGTGCCTGCCGACCTACTCGTCGGTCGGGGTGACGGCCCCGGTGCTGCTGACGCTGCTGCGGCTGGTGCAGGGCTTCGCCCTCGGCGGCGAGTGGGGCGGCGCGGTGCTGCTGGTGTCGGAGCACGGCGACGCCCGACGACGCGGGTTCTGGGCGTCCTGGCCGCAGGGCGGCGCCCCGGCCGGGAACCTGCTGGCGGCCGGTGTGCTCTCGCTGCTCACGGGCATCCAGTCGGAGGCGACCTTCCTGGCCTGGGGCTGGCGGGTACCGTTCCTGCTCTCGGCGGTGCTGGTCGGGGTCGGCCTGTGGATCCGGCTGGCCGTGGACGAGTCGCCGCTGTTCAAGGAGGCGCTGGCCCGGGCGGCCACCCGCGGGAAGGCCGAACAGCCGCCGCTGGTCGGGGTCCTGCGGCACCACTGGCGCGAGGTACTGGTCGCGATGGGCGCGCGGATGGCGGAGAACATCTCGTACTACGTGATGACCACCTTTGTCCTCGCGTACGCGGTCTCGCACGTGCACTTCCCCAAGCAGACCGCCCTGAACGCCGTCCTGATCGCCTCGGCGGTCCAGTTCGCGCTGATCCCGGTGTTCGGAGCGCTCTCCGACCGGGTCGGGCGCAAACCGGTGTACCTGGTGGGCGCGGTCGGCGTCGGGGTGTGGGCGTTCGTCTTCTTCGGGATGGTGGACACCGGCTCCTTCGGGTCGCTGGTGCTCGCGGTGACCGTCGGACTGGTCTTCCACAGCGCCATGTACGCGCCCCAGGCCGCCTTCTTCTCCGAGATGTTCGCCACCCGGATGCGCTACTCGGGTGCGTCGATCGGCGCGCAGTTCGCCTCGGTGGCCGCCGGCGCACCCGCGCCGCTGATCGCCACCGCGCTGCTGAAGGACTACGGCAGCTCGACCCCGATCTCGGTCTACGTGGCGATCGCCGCCGTGATCACCGTTCTGGCGGTCCTGTGCGGGCGGGAGACGCGCGGGCACGACCTGGCGGAGGTGACGGGCGCCCGGCCGGCCGAGGACGGCGCGGAGCCGGGCACGGCGACGGCGGGGAAGGCCGCCACCGTCTGACGCGCCGTCCGGCCCGTCGGCGCCCGTCCCCGTACGGGCGCCGACGGGCTACGGCCCCCCGGGCCGAGCGGCTAGCATCGCGCTTCCCTCCCCGGGACACGAACACCCACTGCCGATTGGCGGCCGTACCATGAACGACCTCCACGCCGGCTCGGCGCCCGCACTGCGGCGACTGCTGGACCTGCTCGCCTCCGGCGCCGCCACCGAGGACTTCGCCGACGTGCTGGCCGACGCACGCCGGCGGGGCGCGCCGGCCGACGTGCTGGGCGAGATCGACGACGCGACCTGGCAGGCGCTGCGGGTCCACCGGACGCTGCGCCAGCACCGGCGCCGCGAGGCCGAGTTGACCGCCCTCTTCGACACCGCCGGCGACCTCGCCGCCTCCCGCGACCTCGACTCCGTACTGCACGCGATCGTCCGCCGGGCCCGGATGCTGCTGGGCACCGACACCGCCTACCTCACCCTCCCGGACGAGGCCGCCGGCGACACCTACATGCGGGTCACCGACGGCTCGGTGTCGGTCCTCTTCCAGACCCTGCGGCTCAGCCTCGGCGACGGTCTCGGCGGCCTGGTCGCGCAGAGCGCCCGCCCGTACGCCACCCCCGACTACCGCACCGACGACCGCTTCCACCACACCGACGTCATCGACGCGGGCGTGGTCGACGAGGGCCTGGTGGCGATCATCGGTGTCCCGCTGCTGCTCGGCGGGCGGGTGATCGGGGTGCTGTTCGCCGCCGACCGCTCGCCCCGGGCGTTCTCCCCCGACGAGGTCGCGCTGCTCTGCACCCTGGCCGCGCACGCCGCGATCGCGCTGGACACCGCCAAGGCACTCGCCGACACCCGGGCCGCGCTCGCCGAGCTGAACAGCGCCAACGAGCTGATCCGCGCCCACTCCGCCGCCGTCCAGCGCGCCGAGCGGGGCCACGACCGGCTCACCGACCTGGTCCTGCGCGGGGCCGAGGTGCCGGACGTCGCCGCGGCCGTGGCCGCCCTGCTGGGCGGCGGGATAGCCGTACTGGACAGCGAGGGTGAGCCGCTCGCCGGACGGGCCGCCGCACCGGGCGCCGGGCCGGCCGAGGCCGCGGCGGCGTCCCGGGCCGAGGGGCGCGCGGTGCGCCACGGCGGAGCCTGGGTGTGCGCGGTGCTGGCCGGGCAGGAGCAGCTCGGCACGCTGGTGCTGCGCGGCCGGCCGGACCTCGACGACGCCGACCGCAGGCTGTTCGAACGGGCCGGCGTGGTGACCGCGCTGCTCCTGCTGCTGCGGCGGTCGGTCGCCGAGACGGAGAACCGGGTCCGCGGCGAGCTGCTGGCCGACCTGCTCACCGCCCCCGACCGGGATCCGGCCGGACTGACCGCGCGGGGGCGCCGGCTGGGCGTCGACCTCGGCCGGCCGCACCTGGTGCTGGTCGCCGAGCCGGGGCGGGGCGCGGGCGGCGGGGTCGGCGGGGGTGCGGCTGCCGTGCGCTCCCGGCTGGCGGGGGCGGCCGGGCGGTACCTGTTCGGCGCGCGGGGCATCAGTGCGGAGCACGGCGAGGCGGTGGTGCTGCTGGTCCCGGACGGTGGCGGGAGCGGCGGCGGGGCCGGGGGCGTGAGCGGGAGTGGGATTGGGAGCGGCGGCGGGGCCGGGGCTCCGGCCGAGTTCGGGGCTCTGCCGGAGGCGGCGGGCGGCTGTACGGCGAGCAGCGGTGCGGCCGGTGGAGGTACGACCCGCGGGGGTGCGGCCGGTGGAGGTACGGCCGGCGGGGGTGCGGCCGGTGGAGGTACGGCCGGGGACATCGCCCAGCGGGCGGCGGAACAGGCCGCCGAGCGGCTCGCCCGGCTGGCCGGCTTCCCGGTCACGGTGGGCGCCGGCCGCCCCGCCGCCGGGCCGGTCGCGCTGGCCACCGCGTACGCCGAGGGGCTGCGCTGCGTCCGGGCGCTGCGGGTGCTCGGCCGGGACGGCGAGGGCGCCTCCGCGGGGTCGCTCGGCTTCCTCGGGGTGCTGCTCGGCGACGGCCACGACGTCTCCGGCTTCGTCGGCGCGACGCTGGGACCGCTGCTGGACTACGACGCCCGGCGCGGCACCGAGCTGGTCCGCACCCTGCGCGCGTACTTCGACTGCGGCGGCAGCCTCACCCGGGCCAAGGACGAGCTGCACGTCCATGTGAACACCGTCGTCCAGCGGCTGGACCGGGTCGAGGTGCTGCTGGGCCAGGACTGGAACGGCCCCGAGCGCTCGCTGGAACTCCAGCTGGCCCTGCGGCTCCAGCTGCTGTCGGGGGCCTGAGCGGGCGCCTGGACGGTCCGTACGGGCCGGGGCGTACAGTGGCGAGGTTGGTCTCGAACGCCTGGCAAGGAGCAGCAGCGGTGAGCGAGAACGTTCGGTTCGTCCGGATGGGCATAGGCGAGGGCGCCGTCCCGTACCAGGAGGCCTGGGAGGAGCAGCAGCGGCTGCACGCCCTGCGGGTCGCCGACGAGATCCCCGACACGGTGCTGCTGCTGGAGCACCAGCCCGTGTACACGATGGGCAAGCGCACCAATCCGGCGGACCTGCCGCTGGACGGCACCCCGGTGGTCGAGGTCAACCGGGGCGGCGAGATCACCTGGCACGGCCCCGGCCAGCTGGTCGGCTACCCGATCGTCAAGCTGCCCGACCCGATCGACGTGATCGCGTACGTGCGGCGGCTGGAGGAGGCACTGATCCGGGCCTGCGCCGCGTTCGGCGTGGGGACCACCCGGGTCGAGGGCCGCAGCGGCGTCTGGGTGCTGGGCGGGGACATCCCGGACGCGGTGGTGGACCCCGCGCAGGTGGTGGACATCGGCAAGCTCACCCTGCGGATGGGCCTGCCGCTGGGCATCGACCCCCGACTGGCCGGTCCGGAGTACGCGCCGTCCAACGCGGGCCAGCGCGGCGACGACCGCAAGCTGGCCGCGATCGGCGTCCGGGTCGCGCGCGGGGTGACCATGCACGGCTTCGCGCTGAACTGCGACCCGGACATGACCTGGTTCGACCGGATCGTGCCGTGCGGTATCCGGGACGCCGGGGTCGCCTCGCTGGCCGGTGAGCTCGGGCGGGCCCTCCCCGTCGCCGAGGCGCTGCCGCTGGTCGAGAAGCACCTGGCCGAGGTGCTCGCCGAGCTGCCGGAGCCGACGGCCCCGCGCTGAGCCCGGGAGCCGGGCCCGGACGCCGGTCCGGGAGCCGGTTCCTGGCACCGGTCCGGGAGCTGGTCCCGGATGCCGGACCGCTCCCGGGAATCTACTTGCCGGTAGCCCTGTTGCCCTGCGATTGCGGGGTCCCGGCCCCGGCCAAGGCCGTACAAGCACAGGCGTACCCTGGGGGTACCCCGTCTAGTTCTAGGAGTCGCACGTGTCCGCTGTCGCGCCCGACGGCAGGAAGCTGCTCCGCCTGGAGGTCCGCAACAGCGAGACCCCCATCGAGCGGAAGCCCGAGTGGATCAAGACCCGCGCGAAGATGGGGCCGGAGTACAACGCCCTCCACTCGCTGGTGAAGAAGGAAGGGCTGCACACGGTCTGCCAGGAGGCCGGCTGCCCCAACATCTTCGAGTGCTGGGAGGACCGCGAGGCGACCTTCCTCATCGGCGGTGACCAGTGCACCCGCCGCTGCGACTTCTGCCAGATCGACACCGGCAAGCCCGCCGACTTCGACCGGGACGAGCCCCGCCGCGTCGCCGAGTCCATCGTCACCATGGACCTCAACTACGCCACCATCACCGGCGTCGCCCGCGACGACCTGCCGGACGGCGGCGCCTGGCTGTACGCGGAGACCGTCCGCCAGGTGCACGCCCTGACCGCCGCCCGCGAGGCCGGGCGCACCGGCGTCGAGCTGCTGATCCCGGACTTCAACGCGGTGCCGGAGCAGCTGGCCGAGGTCTTCTCCTCGCGCCCCGAGGTGCTGGCGCACAACGTCGAGACCGTGCCGCGGATCTTCAAGCGGATCCGCCCGGCGTTCCGCTACGAGCGCTCGCTGGACGTCATCACCCAGGCGCGCGAGGCCGGGCTGGTCACCAAGTCCAACCTGATCCTGGGCATGGGCGAGACCCGCGAGGAGGTCAGCCAGGCGCTGGCCGACCTGGTCGGGGCCGGCTGCGAGCTGATCACCATCACCCAGTACCTGCGGCCGTCGCTGCGCCACCACCCGGTGGAGCGCTGGGTCAAGCCGCACGAGTTCGTGGAGCTGCAGCAGGAGGCCGAGGAGCTCGGCTTCGCCGGGGTCATGTCCGGCCCGCTGGTCCGCTCCTCGTACCGCGCCGGACGGCTGTACCGACAGGCGCTGGAGCACCGCGAGCGGCAGAGCGGGACGGCCGCCCCGGTCGCGGCCCCGGTCGCGGCGGTCTGACGGGCGGCGACGACGGTTTCACGCCATCGGAGGGGCGGGGCTTCGGCTCCGCCCCTTTCGCTTCACCGGACTTTGACTGGCTGGTCACGGACTGGTAACACGGAGTGGGGATGATGGCGTCTCCATGAGTGTTCGATTTTTCTCAGCCACACCTCCGAGCGCTTCCGCACCTCCGCGCGCACCCGGTCCCGGGTCCGCCCGCGCGTTCGCTCGGTCCGAGGGGAGCTGTTTCGCCATGCGGGTCGATTTCCGGGTGGAACTCCGGTCGGTGGGCACCGCGCTCCGGCTGGCCGAGAGCATGCTGCTGGCGGGCGGTCAGCGCCAGGCCCGGCAGAACGCCTGGGCCGCCGTCTGCGAGAACCGCAGGTACGCGGCGGCGCGGGAGCTCGACGGCGGACCGGCGGGCGCCCCCGCGGGCGGACCGGCGAAGGCCGCGCGCCGCTGACGGCGGTCGGGCGCCGCGGGGGCTTCGGTGGTCGGGCGCCGCGGGGCCGCGGGGGCTGCGGCGATGGGCGTCGCAGGGGCTGCCGGGGGTGGAAGAGGGGCGCTTCGGGGGTCGGCGCACCGGGCGGAACAGGGTCACCCGGGTCACGGTTCGGGGCGAACGGGTACCCGGGCTTGGATATCCCGTACCCACGCCACGTACCATGAGCATTATGGCGAGGGAAACATCCGAGAACCCCGGGCGACTGAAGCAGATCCGCCTGGCATACACCATGACCAAGAAGGTCGACACCAAGATCGGCCTGATCATCGCCGGCGTCGGCCTGCTGACCTTCGGCGTGTTCCTGGCCATTGGTTTCGCGATCGAGCACCCCGTCTACCTGGGCATCCTGGGCTTCATCGTGGCCTTCCTGGCCATGGCGATCGTCTTCGGGCGCAGGGCCGAGCGCGCGGCGTTCGGGCAGATGGAGGGGCAGCCGGGCGCGGTCGCCGCCGTGCTGAACAACATCCGGCGCGGCTGGAGCGCGAGTTCCACCCCGGTGGCCGTCACCCGCAGCCAGGACGCGGTCTACCGCGCCGTGGGCCGGGCCGGCATCGCGCTGATCGGTGAGGGCAACCCGAACCGGGTCCGCCAGCTGCTCGCGTCCGAGAAGAGGAAGATGGCCCGGGTCGTCGGCGACGGTGTGCCGGTGCACGACATCGTGGTGGGCGACGGCAAGGACGAGGTCCCCCTCAAGAAGCTGCAGATCCACCTGATGCGCCTGCCGCGCGCCATCACGCCCGCCCAGGTCACCGAGACCAACGACCGGCTGCGCGCGCTGGGCGACCTGCTCTCCAAGGCGCCCATCCCCAAGGGCCCGATGCCCAAGGGCGCCCGGATGCCCAAGGGCGGCCAGGCTCGCTGAGTCCCTCCCCCGTCGACACCAGAACGGCCCTGCCGCGGAGCTTCCGCGGCGGGGCCGTTCGGCATTCCGGCGCTCGCGCCGGATCCGGCTGAGATCCCGCGCTCGGATCCCGCTGAGATCCGGCTCAGGTCCGGCTCAGGTCCGGCTCAGGTCCGGCTCAGATCCGGCTCAGATCCGGCTCAGATCCGGACCTCGACGGTGCCTACCGCCTTGTCGTGCAGCCCCCGGGTGTCGCGGTCCCAGACCAGGGCCGGCACCACCAGGAAGAGCAGCGCGGTCCGCAGCAGCACCTGCGGGATGGTCGCCCGGCCGCCGTCGAGCCGGACCACCCGCAGGCCGAACAGCCGCTTGCCGACGGTCGTCCCGGTGGTCGCGAGCATCAGCACGATGACGGTGAAGAGCAGCGGCGTGGTCCACATGTTCGCCGAGCCCGCGGAGGAGCCCCTGGTGATCAGCCCGAAGGAGATCAGGGCGACCAGCCAACTGTCGACGACCAGCGCGCCCAGCCGCCGGCCCGGGCCCGCGATCGAGCCGGAACCCTCCCGGGGCAGCCCGAGGCGCTCACCGCGGAAGCCGAAGTCGGCTCCCATCTTCTCGGCGGCCGACTTCGGGCCGTCGATCCACGATCCCAACGCTTCTCTGGTGTCCACCGATCCACACTAACCGGGCGAACGCCGGGAACGGCCACCGCCTCCCCGACCCGCGCCGCGACGCCCGCCACCGGAGAGTGAATCGGCCGCCGCCGGCTTTCCCCCGACCCTCCCCAGTGGTCCAGACCACTTGACTGCCTCCACCTGGCCGGGCAAGGCGTTTTGCCCAGTACCGTACGACTTTGCCGCCCGCGCGACGACGGCGGTTAACATTCAGGAAACGACTGGGTCACCGGCCGGAAACGGCCCATTCCTAGGGTGAGGCCCATTCGCTACGCCGAGGAGGATGGATGTTCAACAACGCCGCCGAAGTGAAGCAGTTCATCCAGGACAACGACGTGAAGTTCGTCGATGTCCGCTTCTGCGACCTGCCAGGCGTCCTGCAGCACTTCTCCGTACCCGCGGCGACGTTCGACCCGTCCGAGATCCTGATGTTCGACGGCTCGTCGATCCGCGGCTTCCAGGCCATCCACGAGTCCGACATGGCCCTGGTCCCCGACCTCGCCACCGCGCGGCTCGACCCGTTCCGCCGGGAGAAGCACCTCAACATCAACTTCTTCATCCAGGACCCGGTGACCGGCGAGGCCTACAGCCGCGACCCGCGCAACGTCGCCAAGAAGGCCGAGGCCTACCTCGCCTCCTCCGGTATCGCGGACACCGCGTACTTCGGCCCCGAGGCGGAGTTCTACGTCTTCGACTCGGTCCGGTTCGACACCAGCGCCAACGCCTCGTACTACCACATCGACTCCGAGGCCGGCGCCTGGAACTCCGGTTCCACCGAGGGCGACGTCCGCGGCTACAAGGTCAAGTACAAGGGCGGCTACTTCCCCGTCCCGCCGGTCGACCACTTCGCCGACCTGCGCGCCGAGATGTCCCTGGAACTCGCCAAGGCGGGCCTGGAGGTCGAGCGCCAGCACCACGAGGTCGGCACGGCCGGCCAGGCGGAGATCAACTACCGGTTCAACACCCTGCTGCACGCCGCCGACGACCTGATGCTGTTCAAGTACATCATCAAGAACGTCGCCTGGCGGGCCGGCAAGACGGCCACCTTCATGCCGAAGCCGATCTTCGGCGACAACGGCTCGGGCATGCACGTCCACCAGTCGCTGTGGACCGAGGGCGTGCCGCTCTTCTACGACGAGCAGGGCTACGCCGGGCTCTCCGACACCGCCCGCTACTACATCGGCGGCCTGCTCAAGCACGCGCCGTCGCTGCTCGCCTTCACCAACCCGTCGGTGAACTCCTACCACCGCCTGGTCCCCGGCTTCGAGGCCCCGGTCAACCTGGTCTACTCCCAGCGCAACCGCTCCGCCGCGATCCGGATCCCGATCACGGGCTCCAACGCCAAGGCCAAGCGCATCGAGTTCCGCGCCCCCGACCCCTCCTCCAACCCCTACCTCGCCTTCGCCGCCATGCTGATGGCCGGCCTGGACGGCATCAAGAACAAGATCGAGCCCCTGGAGCCGGTCGACAAGGACCTCTACGAGCTGGCTCCCGAGGAGCACGCCAACGTCCCCCAGGTCCCGTCCTCCCTCCCGGCCGTCCTGGAGGCCCTCGAAGCCGACCACGAGTACCTCCTCGCGGGCAACGTCTTCACCCCGGACCTCATCGAGACCTGGATCGACTTCAAGCGCACCAACGAGATCGCCCCCATCGCCCTCCGCCCCCACCCGCACGAGTTCGAGCTCTACTACGATCTCTGAGCCGGCCCTGAGGGCAAACAGGCCAAGCGGCCGCGCCAGGGCGTCCGACCTTGGAAAACGCCTCTCGTGAGCTCTCGTCGCCACTCGCTCGTCCTCGCCCTCGTGCGAAATGAGTGCGAAATGGCGACGCCGACAGCCGGCGGTGGGCCGGCCGGGACCAGCCGGAGCCGGGGTCGTCACACCTCTGACCGAGTGTGACGGCCCCGGCTCGCAGCCTGTCCGAATGCGTCCCGCGAAGGAGCCGGCCGCGCCGGCCGCCCCCTTCGGCTCGCGGGTCGGCAGGGTCTGTTGATCAGGTGATCTGGCCGGCGGCCCTGACTCGGTGCCCGGCGGCGGCGGGCCGGGGTGGTGCCGCCGCCGTGCCCGGCGCGGTGCTTTTCTGCGCGCGCTGCTTCCCGGCCGCTGCCCTGCGGCGGCGGAGCGAACTGTACGGCGGGCCGGGTGGGGGCGGTTGGTCAGCGCATGCGGGGCACGGGCGGGCCCGAGTCCGACATGCCCGTGGAGACGGCCCGGGCGCCGTCGAACTCCGCGAGGCGGGCCGCCAGGGCCTGGGCATCGCCCCGGCCCTCCAGCGTCAGCCGCACGTGGGTCAGCGTCCCGTCCTCGGCGCCGTGCGGCCGGTCGATGGCCGTGTCCAGGATCCGGAAGCCGGCCTCGGCACACTCCTCCAGAACGCGCGGCAGCAACGCGTAGCCGATGCGGTAGGTCAGTTCGACAGTGACGGTGCCGGCGGCGAGGGCGGGGGCCAGCCTGCGCAGCAGGAAGGGGTAGCCGCGGATGATCAGGAAGTAGCCCGCCGTACAGGCGGTGGCGACGATGAGCAGGCCGCCCGCGCAGGCCATGCCGACGGCACAGGTGAGCCAGATGGTGGCGGCGGTGGTCAGGCCGTGGACGGCGTCGCGCCGCACGAAGATGATCCCGCCTCCGATGAAGCCGATGCCGGACACCACCTGGGCGGCCACGCGGGAGGGGTCACCGGCGCCGAAGGCGTGAGCGGAGACGTTGACGAACAGGGCGCTGCCCAGACCGACCAGGGCGTGGGTCCGCAACCCGGCGCTCTTCTGCCCCGCCTCCCGTTCCAGGCCGATCAGCGACGACAGGACGAGCGCCGCCGCGAGTTCGATCATCTGCCGACCGCCCTGGCCGTCGGTCATGGACCAGAGGGGTGCCTCCAGGCTCTGCACGGTGCCTCACCTCCCTGCTCGGCGGACGGTCCGTGCGGCGTCGCACGGACGCCTCTACCCGGACACGGCCGATCGATCCGCCCGGACGTCCGACGGGACCCGTTCACCGAGGCCCGAGCGCAGCCGTGACCCGTTCTCGCCGGGCGATCCTGGACGGCGTGACGAACTTGGAGGTCCGTACGGCCCCGGGTCGTCTCCCGCTGCCGAGCCGTGGACCAAAGCACATGAGCCACTAGACGTCATATGACGGTCACCGGTATATATAGGGAGATGACAGAACGCTCCATGCGGGAGCCCACGCTGCTCCTGCTCACCGCGCTGGCCGACGCTCCTCGGCACGGCTACGCCCTGATCCAGGAGATCGCCGCGATCTCGCAGGGCCGGATCACCATGCGGGCCAGCACTCTCTACAGCACGCTGGACCGCCTGCTCCAGCAGGGGTTCATCGGGGTCGAGAGCGATGAGGTCGTCAACGGGCGGGCACGCCGGACCTACGCACTCACCGACACCGGAACCGCCACGCTCGCCGCCGAGACGGACCGCCTGCTCACGGTCGTCGCCGAGGCGGACCGGCGGCTGCGGCGCACCGGAGCCGCCGAGGCCGGCGCCCGGTCCGTCACCGAACCAGTCTTCCGACTCGAGGCCAGGGGGGCCCTTGCATGACCGACCACACCGCCGCCGCATCGGCGCCTCCGCGCGGCTCGCGTGCCCTGGCGCTGGCCCTGCGCCTGTACCCGGCCGCCTACCGCGCCGACCGAGGCCCTGAGATCACCGCTGTCCACGCCGACCTCACCGCCCACGCGAGCCCGCTCGCAACGGCTCGCGAGACCGCCGGACTCGCCGCGTACGGACTCCGGCTCCGGACCGGCACCACCTCCGCCCACGCCGCCGGACGGCTCCTCGCCGCGGCCGCGCCGCTGGCCGTGGCGGCCGCGCTCGGCCACTACCTGAGCGTCACCGAGTACGTCTACCGTCCGGGCACAGGCCACCAGAACTGGGACACGGCGGCCTCGGTCTCCCCGCTCGGCTCCGTCGTCCTGAAGGCGTTCTACCTGGCCCTGTACCTGACGGTGCTCGGCCTCTGGGGTGCGGTCGCGGTGACCTCCGTGCGCGGGAACTGGAGGCTCGCCCGGCTGCTGGCCGTGCCGGCCGCGCTCGGCATGGTGATCCAGGCATTCGTCTTCACCAGGCTCGCGTTCAGCCACGCGGGAGTCTTCGGCGCACCGGACGTCCTGGTGCAGAGCGCCGGACCGGCCGTGCTCTGGACGGTGCTGCTGCTCGCCGCCCCCGGCGACCTGCTCGCCCGGATCGGCTGGCGCGAACCCCGCCGGCTGGCGGCACCGCTGACGGTACTGGCGGTGTCCGCGATCGAGCCCCACCTGCATCTCGACTTCGCCCTCGCCTACCACGGACCGGTGTACGGCACGGCCGCCGTGGCCGTCGGCCTCCTGCTGCTGCTCGGCCTCCGCTGGGACCGCACGCTCCCCGCCGCGATCGGGCTCGCCGTACTGCCGATCTCGCTGCAGATGGGCACTCTCGTCCTGATACCCCGCCTGGGCATCTACAGCGGCATCACCATGGCCGCACTGTTCATGGCGTCCGCAGCCCTGGCGACGCTGCTGGCGGCAGGGGCGGTCCGGTTCCTGAGCCGCCCGCGGCATCTACCGGCCACCTGAGCAGGTCCACCGGCTGCCGTACCGCAGCGCGACGACACTCGGCCCGGACCCGGGGGGTGAGGCTCAAGCCGTGGCAGTGGCACCGGGCCCGTTGGCCCGTGCTGCCCGCCCTTCCCCCCGGCACCTCACCACCACGCTCACCCTCGGTCTCGATCCACCTGCCAGGCCCTCCGTTCCTTCGCCGGATTCCGGCATTCCCCCTCGGGAGATCCATGGGGATCTCTAAGGTGGTTCCGCTATCTTTTCGCGCGGCCGGCCTCTCGGGGCGGTCCGCCGCACAAGGGGGAGAACGGTGCTGGTCGAGACGTTGACGACGTTGGCCGCCGCGGGGGGCGGCGCGGTCGCGCAGGCCGCCGGGACCGACGCGTGGCACGGCGTACGGCGGCGGGTGGCGGAGCTCTTCGGGCGCGGCGACGAGCAGCGGGAGCAGGCCGAGCTGGAGCGCCTGGACCGGACCTCCCTGGCGCTGGAACCCGGCGCGGCCGCGGAGCGGGACCGGCAGGCAGGATTGTGGCAAGGGCGCTTCGAGACCCTGCTGGAGAACGCGCGCCCCCTGGATCAGGAGCGGCTGGCCGACGAGCTGCGGGCGCTGCTCACCTTCGCCGCCGGATTCGCGGGCGACCTGGCCGTGTCCACCGGAAAGGCCACGGCCACGGACGGGGGCCACGCGGTGACCGGTGTCGAGCGCACCGACGAGGTCGGCGGGCGACCGGCGCGCGCGGTGAACACCGGGGATGCGCAGGCCACCGGCCCGGGCTCCCGCGCCGTCAGCGGCGTCAGCGGCGTCAGCGGCGTCACCGATGCCCAGCACGGTCCACGAGGCGCCTAGCCACCGGACACCGTCCGGCGAGCGACGGGCCACGGGCGACGAGCCACGAGCGACGAGCGACGAGCAACCGGCCACGGGCGACGGGCAACGGGCGACGAGACGAGGGATCGGGAGCGGTCATGGCCAAATGGCGCTGGGGCAGGCGACGTGACGGGGGCAGGCGCAGTCCGGCCCGGGGCATCGCCGTCGAAGGGGTGCGCGTGACGGGGGACATCCCGCCGTCGCCCCCCTTCCAGCAGGTGACGGGGTCCGGGAACGCCGTCGCCGACCACGGCGGCATCGCGGTCTCGGGTATCTACAACGACCATTCCAGCGTGCTGCTGCCTCCTGAGGTGTTGCGGGCCGCGGCCAAGGTGAAGGCCCCGCGGGGAATGGACGATCTGCCCTACCTGCCCGGTCACTTCGTGGGCAGGGAGTCCGAACTCCAGGCCCTGGACGCCGCCTTGCGAGACTCCGGACAGGTGCACCTGCAGGCGGTGCACGGACTCGGCGGAGTCGGGAAGAGCGCTCTGGCCGCCCAGTGGGCGGCCACCCGGGCCCACTCCCAAAGGCTGAGGCCGGTCCGGTGGATCTCCGCCGACAGCCCCGTCGGCGTCGAACAGGGGCTCGCCGCCCTGGCCGTAGCACTGCAACCCGCCCTGGCCAAGGTACTCACCACGGCCGCCCTGGCCGAGTACGCCCTCCAATGGCTGGCTGGGCACACCGGCTGGCTGCTGGTCCTGGACAACGTCACCGACCCGGCTGACATCGCCGGACTGCTGGCCCGCGCCCCCGACGGCCGCTTCCTGATCACCAGCCGGCTCGCCACGGCGTGGACCACAGCCACCACCGTCATCCGGCTCGACGTCCTGGACCCGGCCGAGTCCCTGACCCTGCTCACCCGCGTCACCACGGCAGCCGGCCCCCGGGACCTGGACGGGGCCGCCGAGTTGTGCGCCGAGCTCGGCCATCTGCCGCTCGCGGTGGTCCAGGCAGCTGCTTACCTGGCGCAGAACACGCTGCTCACCCCGCGCGACTACCTCGGCCTGCTGCGTGAGGACCCGGCCGGGACCTATCAGCGGGGAGGCGAGGGCCGGACCTCCGCCGAGCGGACCGTCGCCCGCGTCTGGCGCGTGACCCTGGACCGGATCAGCGAACTCCAGCCCTACGCCGCCGGCGTCCTGCGCGCCCTGGCCTGGTACGGCCCCGATCGCATCCCCGTCGGCCTCCTCGACCGCATTCCGGACAAGCCCTTCGAACCGATGCCCACGCCTCGCCAGGTCGCCGACGCCGTCGGCCTCCTGAACGCGTACAGCATGATCGATGTCGACCCGGCCACCCGCACCCTCGGTATGCACCGTCTGGTGCAGAGTCTGACCCGCGCACCCGATCCCGTCGACCCCCACCGCGACCCGGTGCTCGTCGAGATGGCTCGCATCTACGCGACCTTCGCCCTGCACAAGGAGGTCGTCCCGATGTCCTGGCGGGACCCGGCCCTGTGGCCGCGGTGGCGCGGTCTGGTCCCCCACATCGACGCCCTCGCCCACAACACGCCGGGCGCCAGTGACTCACCGGAGATGACGGCGCTGCTCAACCAGGCGGGGGGCTACCTCCACAGCCAGGGGCTGGCGGGCCGGGCGGTCCCGTACCTCGAACGAGCCCTCGCGTACCGGGAGCACCACCAGGGCCCGGACCATCCGGACACCTCCGACGTCCTCAACAACCTCGCCGCCGCGCGGCTCGCGATCGGTGACCCGGCCGGCGCGATCGCCCTCGCCGAGCGGGCCGTCGCGGCGACCGCACGGCACTGGGGCGAGGACCATCCGCTCAGCATCGGAGCCCAGGTCAACCTCGCCGCCGCCCACCTGGAGGCCGGGGAGGTGGACCGGGCGACGGCCATGTTCGAGCAGGCCCTCGCCGACAGTCTCCGCGTGGGAGGTGAAGCGCACTACGCCACCATCATGAGCCGTTCCAATCTGGCAGCCGCCTACCTGGCGGCCGGGCACTTCGACCGGGCGCTGGACCTGCAGACGCGGAACGCCGCCATCAGCGCCCAGGTGCTGGGGGAGGACCACCCCGACACCCACGCCGCCCGCCTCATCCTCACCCAGGCCACCCAGGCGGCGGGAGCGCCGGCCCGAGCCGTGCCGCTGTACGAACGGCTCCTCCGGCGCCAGGAGCGGGCCCTGGGCGAGGACCATCCGCACACCCTCGCCACCCGTTCCAACCTCGCCTCCGCCCACCGGGCGTCCGGAAACACGGGCCGGGCGATCGAGGAGTACGAGCAGGTGGTCGAAGACCGGGTACGAGCCCTCGGCGAGGACGATCCGCAGACGCTCGCCGTCCAGGGCCTCCTCGCCGACGCCCGCACCGAGGCCGGGGACACGGAGCGGTCGATCCCGCTCAGCGCCCGCGTCCTGGAGGACCGGTTGAGGGTCCTGGGGGAGGACCACCCCGACACGTTCGCCGCCCGCGAGAGTCTGGCCGGGGCCCACCGGGCGGCGGGAGACCTCGACCGGGCGATCCCGCTCAGCGCCCAGGTCCTCGACGACAGGCTGCGCGTGCTCGGCCCGAACCACCCCGAGACCCTCAACGCCCGGAACAACCTCGCCCTCCTCAAAGCGGAGCGAGGGGAAGGGAACGAGGCGATCGCCCTGCTCGAACACACCCTCGCAGAGAGCGTGCGCGCGCTGGGCGAGGACCATCCGCACCTCTCCGCCACCCGTCACAACCTGGCGGCCGCGCACCTGGAGGCGGGGAACCCCGGCCGGGCGATACCCCTCCTGGAGCAGGCCGTTGCCGCGAACATCCGCACGCTGGGTCAGGACCATCCCCGCACCGTCGACACCTTCCACGCACTGGCCTCGGCTCATCGGGAAGCGGGGAACACGGCCGAGGTCGCCTCACTGTGCGAACGGATCCACGCCTCCCACAGCCGGACGCTCGGCGAGCACGACGCCCAGACCCTCAAGTCCGCTTCCCACCTCGCGCTCGCGCACCTGGAGGCAGGAGACCCGGAGCGCGCCCTCCCTCAGCTGAAGGCCTCCTTCCGCGCGCAGAAGCGTCTTCTCGGCCTCGGACACGTCGAGTTCCTCACGACCGCCCACAACCTGGCCCTCGCCCACCACACGATGGGGCACCTGGGCAAGGCCGTCCGGCTCTACTGGAAGGTCCTCGTCCTGAGCACCTCGGTCCTCGGCGAGGACGATCCCCTCACGCGGTCCGCCGCCGCGCACCACGCCGCCGCCTCCACCGCACGCGACGCGCGGCGCCGTGGGCACCTCTGATTGCGGCTCCCGTGGCGCCAGTACCGCCACCGCCTGTTCGGCGTACGCCTCGCAGGGCCCCCTGGCGAGCACCAGGGCGGGCGCCGCCCTGACGCCCGCCGGTTGTTCACGCGTTCCCCAGGAGTCGGTGCAGCAGGTGCGAGGCGGTGATCACACCGAGCAGTTCCCCGCCGCCTCCGCCGCTCCCGCCGCTCCCGCCACGGCTACGGGCGGCGGGAGCGGCGGCGCGTTCCACGACGGCGACGAGCGGGCTGCGGGCTCGGGCCATCAGGGCCGCGACCTCGACCGCGGTGTCGTCGGCGTCGGCGACGGCCGGCGCCGGGGCGTCCCTGGGCAGGCACTCCCCCACGCTGACGCCGGCGAGTTCGTCGCAGAGCCGGTCGGCGTGGGCCTCGTCGATGACCGCGGCGAGGGCGGGGTCCTCGATGACGTAGCCGGGGACCAGCAGGCGCACCAGCTGGGAGGCGGGCAGGATCGCGCGGGGGCGGCCCGACGCGTCGACGACCAGCAGGCCGGGCAAGCGGTGTTCGGCGAGCAGGCGGGCGGCGTCGAGGGCCTGGTCGTCGAGGCTCACGGTGGGGAACTGTTCGGCGAGGTCGCGTGCGCGCATCGTCAGGACTCCTTCGTCACGGCGGGCAGCGGGTCGAGGTGAGGGTAGGGTTTCCGGGAGTGCGCGAGTGACATCAGGGGTGCCCACCTGCCCGTGCGTGTCGTTTCGGCGGGCCGTGCGAGAGCCGGGCCGACGGCGCCCGCGGGCTGACCGGCCAGCCGGCCCCGCCCGCCCCCTCACACTTCCGCCCGCGACATCGGGCGATCCACGGAATGCCGCCCTCGGCATTCCGTGCCCTCTGTTCCGCGCGCCCTGCCGGCCGCGCCCGAGCACGACAGGTACCCGCCTCCCTTGTCCACTGCCGCTGTCTCTCCCGCCGCGCGCCTGCGCGGCCTCCGACCCGACTGGCTGAACGATCCGAAGGTCTGGCGCACCGAGGTGCTGGCCGGCCTCGTGGTCGCGCTGGCGCTGATCCCCGAGGCGATCTCGTTCTCGATCATCGCCGGGGTCGACCCGAAGATCGGCCTGTTCGCCTCGGTCACCATGGCGGTGACGATCTCGATCGTCGGCGGGCGCCGGGCGATGATCTCCGCCGCGACCGGCGCCGTCGCCCTGGTCATCGGACCGTTGAACCGGGAGCACGGCCTGGGCTACCTGGTCGCCGCGGTCGTCCTGGCCGGCGCCGTGCAGATCGCACTGGGCGCGCTCGGCGTCGCCAAGCTGATGCGCTTCGTGCCCCGCTCGGTGATGGTCGGCTTCGTCAACGCCCTGGCGATCCTGGTCTTCATGGCCCAGGTCCCGGAGCTGCGCGACGTCCCGTGGCCGGTCTACCCGCTGGTCGTCGGCGGGCTCGCGCTGATGGTGCTCCTCCCGAAGGTCACCGCCGTCGTCCCGGCGCCCCTGGTGTCGATCGTCATCCTCACCGTCATCACCCTCGCGGCCGGCATCGCGGTCCCGACCGTCGGCGACAAGGGCGACCTGCCCTCCTCCCTGCCGGTCCCCGGACTGCCGGACGTGCCGTTCACCCTGCACACCCTCACCGTCATCGCCCCCTACGCGCTGGCGATGGCGCTCGTCGGCCTGATGGAGTCGCTGATGACCGCCAAGCTGGTCGACGACATCACCGACACCCACTCCTCCAAGACCCGCGAGTCCGTCGGCCAGGGCATCGCCAACATCGTCACGGGCTTCTTCGGCGGCATGGGCGGCTGCGCGATGATCGGCCAGACCATGATCAACGTGAAGGTCTCCGGCGCCCGCACCCGCCTGTCGACCTTCCTCGCCGGCGCGTTCCTGATGGTGCTGTGCATCGCCTTCGGCCCCGTCGTCTCCGACATCCCCATGGCCGCGCTGGTCGCCGTCATGGTGATGGTGTCGTTCGCGACGTTCGACTGGCACTCCATCGCCCCCAGGACCCTCAAGCGGATGCCCGCCGGGGAGATCGCCGTCATGGTGGTCACCGTCGCCTGCGTCGTGGCCACCTCCAACCTCGCCGTCGGGGTCGTCGTCGGGTCGATCACCGCGACGGTCGTCTTCGCCAAGCGCGTCGCCCACCTCGCGACCGTCACCGCCCGCACCGGCCCCGACGACACCGGCGTGGTCTACTCGGTGACCGGCGAGCTGTTCTTCGCCTCCTCCAACGACCTCGCCGGCCGGTTCGCCTACGACACCGACCCCGACAAGGTCGTCATCGACCTCACCGACGCCCACATCTGGGACGCCTCCTCCGTCGCCGCCCTCGACGCGATCGAGACCAAGTACAAGCAGCGCGGCAAGACGGTGGAGATCATCGGCCTGAACGACCCCAGCGCCGACCTCCACGGCAGGCTCAGTGGCGAACTCACCAGCCACTGACTCGGCGAGCGGGCCTCACCTCGGCCTCGGGCGGGTCCGGACGGCCTCGGGCGGTTCCGGACGGTCTCGGGCGGGGCGGGGGCCGGGTCCTCAGGTCTCGTGGAAGGCGGCTTTGCTGACGTCGTTGGGTCCGTCGAAGGTCTTCTCCTTCAGCGAGGACAGGCGCTCGATCACGTCGTCTTCCGCACCGTTGTCACGGGCCGTCCGGACCAGCGCGTCCTTGGGTCCGGGGCCGGGCGGGCGGGCGGCTCAGGAGCTGCTGGGCAGGCCGGACAGGTCTGCGGGCGCGGACAGGTCCGGGCGGCCGCCGAGGCGCTGGACGGTCGCCGCGGCCGCGGCCGCGGCCAGTCGGCCGGCCGCCACCGCGTCGACGCCGCCGCGCAGGCCGGTGACCAGGCCCGCGACGAATGCGTCGCCGGCCCCGGTGGGGTCGACCACCGGCACGTCCGCCAGCGGGAGCAGCAGGTCGCCTTCCGGCCACACGAGGAGGTCGCCCTCGTCGGGTACCGCGAGGGCCACCAGGGCGGGGCCGGCGGTGAGCAGTCGGCGTGCCAGCGCGCGGGCGTCGCGTACCGAGGTGACGGGTCCGTCCGCGAGGATCTCCGCTTCGGCCGCGTCGGCGCGCAACACGTCGACCAGGCCCAGCAGTTCGGCGCGGGCGGCCGGATCGGGGGCGCCGTCGGCGACCACGCGCGCGCCGTGCCGCCGGGCGAGGCGGGCGGCGGCCAGCAGGGTGGCCGGGGGCTGCTGGAGCTGGAGGGAGACGGTGCCGGCGTGCTCGAGGGCCGGGCGGGCACGTTCGAGGTCGGCCACGGTCACCAGGCTCTCGTCCGGGACGTCCTCCAGCAGGCGGCGGCTGCCCGGCGCGTCCACGAGGTCGAGCAGCAGGGCGGTCCGTCCGCGCCGCGTGACCGCGGTGGTGTCGATCCCGTCCCGGGCCGCCTGCCGCAGCACCTCGGCGCCCGCGTCGTCCTCGCCCACCACGCCGACCAGATGCACCGGCACGCCCGACTGCGCGAGTCCGACGGCCTGGTTGGCGCCCTTGCCGCCGAGGCCCTCCCACCGTCGCCGGACCTCGGCCGACCCGCCGGCCTGCGGCAGACCGTCCGTCCGGAGCACCAGGTCCCGGCCGATCTGCCCGACCACCACGACGCAGGACGCGTCGGCATGCCCGTCCACCTCGGCCGTCCTCAACCCGCCTGGCCGCTGGCGGCGGTGGCGGCGGTGCCGGCGGTGGTGGCGGTGCCGGTGCCCGCGTTCTCGCCCAGGCCGGGGGCCACCGAGCCGGGGCCACCGAGGCCCAGGGAGACCTTGGTCCAGCCGCTCTCACGGCGGTCGAAGGACTCGTACGCGTCGACCACGTCCTGCACGTCCGGCCAGCGGGTGGTCAGCGGCGTCGGGTCCAGGGCGCCGGTGGCGACCAGGGACACCAGGTTCGGGAGGTAGCGGCGGTGGTGGCAGTTGCCGGTCTTCAGCGTGAGGTTCTTCATGAAGGCCTCGCCGAACGGGTAGTGCTCCACCTGCGGCGGATAGACCCCGACCGTGCCGATCGTCCCCGCCTTGGCGACGGCCTGCACGGCCCAGCGTGCGGCCTGGGTGGGAGCGTCGCCGGGCACCCAGGTCCGCCCGTGCGGATCGCTCTCCGGCGCCGCTTCGTCCCGCTCCCGGTCGAACCGCTCGCGCTCTTCGGCGTCCGGGGCGGCCGGGCCGTGCGCGGGCCGTTGCGCGTCCACGCCGACGGCGTCGATCACCCGGTCGACGCCGATGCCGCCGGTCAGTTCCCGGATCGCCTCCACCGGGTCCTCCGCGTTGAAGTCGACCGTCTCCGCGTGCTGCCGGCGGGCCAGCTCCAAGCGGTCGGCGACACCGTCCACCACCAGGATCCGGCCCGCCCCCTGGAGTCGGGCGCAGGCGACCGCGGCCTGGCCGACCGGGCCCGCGCCGAAGACCGCCACCGTGTCACCGGTACCGACCTCGGCGAGTTCCGCCCCGAACCACGCGGTGGGGTAGATGTCGGACAGCAGGATCGCCTGTCCGTCGTCGACCGTGTCGGGCAGCGGCACGAGGCCGACGTGCGCGTAGGGCACCCGCGCGTACTCCGCTTGCAGGCCGTCCAGCCCCCCGGCGGCCTCGGGACCGCCGAAGAACACCGTCCCGGCCAGCGGGCCGCCGGGGTTGGCCCGGTCGCACTGCGCGTAGTAGCCGGCCCGGCAGTAGCTGCAGGTGCCGCACGCCACGGTGGAAGGGACGACGACCCGGTCGCCCGGACGCAGGTTGCGCACCCCCGCGCCGACCTCCTCGACGACGCCCACCGCCTCGTGGCCCAGCACCCGGCCCGCCCGCAGGCCGGGCATGGTGCCGCGGACGAAGTGCAGGTCTGTTCCGCAGATCGCGGACGTGGTGATCCGCACGATCGCGTCGTGCGGGTCCCGGATCCCCGGCTCGGGCACGTCCTCCAGTCCGATGTCCCCCACCCCACGCCACACAACGGCCTTCATGTCCTCGTCTCCTCTCCTCTTCCGCGTCTTCTCTTCCGCTCTTCCGCGGTCGGTGGCCCGTGGGCGCGTCGGGGGTCGACCGCCCACCGGGACCGGCGTCCGGACGACGACCGGCTCGGTGGAAGGCGCGAACCCGGTGCCGTCGCGACGGTGAAGGGCGGGCCGAGCGCCGTCCGGCGGCCTCGGCCGGGAAGCGGTCGGCCCGCGGAACGTCTCGGCGACCGCCCGGCGAGCCACGGTCCGCGCTGCGCCTGCCCGCCGCGTCTACCGGCGAAACGCCGAACCACCGGGCGCCCCGGCCGAGCCGGGTCATGTCGGGTCGGGTCGGGTCGTGCCGTGCGAACAAGGCGCGTGCCCGGACCGCGGGGCCGCCCCCGTGGTCCGGGCACGCGCCGGCCGGGGCTAGTTCGCAGGCACGGGGAAGCGGTCCCAGACGCGGTGGGCGGCGAGGAGGTCCGCCAACCGGTCGACCAGGTCCGCGGGGCTGTCCGCGAGGACGAGGCCCGGCGCCTGGCTGTCGATGGCGGCGGAGGTCCAGACAGGCTGGGCGTCCGCCAGTCCGGCGATGGGCTTGGCGTGCCGGTAGGCCTCGTTGACCAGCAGCGAGACTCGGGAGTCGACCGCCCCCACGAAGGGGTGGGACTTCGCGTCCCGCGCGCCCAGGTCGTCGGCCCCCGGCGCGGGGGCGCCGATGACGACGAGGGCGTCGAACTCCACCGACCGGGCGGCGGCGAAGGTGCGCTGCACGGGGAGGTCGTCGGCCAGGGGTGCTCCGGTGGGGGCGACGAGCAGGGCCGTCATGCCTGCCGCACGGATGCCGTCACGCGCCTGCCGGACAGCGTCGAGATCGCTGTCCGGGGCGGCGATGATGCCGGTCACCCGCCCCTGGACCGGCCAGACCGCACCCAGCTGCGACAGGGCCGCACTCGGCGCAGGCTCCGCCAGGGCGGTGACCGCCTCGGGCGCGGGCAGGCCGAGCCCCCGGGCGACCTCGGAGCAGAGGGTGGGGTCGACGTTGGCGAGGACCTGGAGGGTGCGTTCCTTGATCGCCTGCTCGTAGACCTTGGACAGCTCGAAGGTGTAAGCGGCGATGACGTGCTGCTGCTCCACCGGGGTGAGGCTGAGCCAGAACAGGCGGGGCTGGCCGAAGTGGTCGTCGAAGGACGCCGGTGCCTCGCGGACCTTCGGGGCCGCGGCGACCGGCGCGGGGTACTCGACGTAGCCGTGCTCGGCCGCCTCGGCGAAGAACGGGCACCCGCCGTCCAGCGAGTTCGGCTTGTACGGTGCGACACCGGTGTGCACGGCGTCCTGGTGGAAGCCGTCGCGGAGCATGTCGTTGACGGGCGCGTGGGTGCGGTTGACCGGGATCTGCGCGAAGTTGGGTCCGCCCAGGCGGGTGATCTGGGTGTCGAGGTAGGAGAACAGGCGTCCGGCGAGCAGCGGGTCGTCGGTGACGTCGATGCCCGGCACCAGGTGGCCCGGGTGGAAGGCGACCTGCTCGGTCTCGGCGAAGAAGTTGGTGGGGTTGGCGGTCAGGGTCATCAGCCCGAGCGGCTGGACGGGCGCGAGCTCCTCGGGGACGAGCTTGGTGGGATCGAGCAGGTCGATGCCCTCGAACGTCTGCTCCTCGGTGTCGGGGAACACCTGGACGCCGAGTTCCCACTGCGGGAAGGCGCCGGCCTCGATCGCGTCGGCGAGGTCGCGGCGGTGGAAGTCGGGGTCCATGCCGTTGATCAGCTGGGCCTCCTCCCACACCAGGGAGTGCACGCCGGCCTTGGGCTTCCAGTGGAACTTCACCAGGCTGGCGGCGCCCTCGGCGTTGACCAGGCGGAAGGTGTGGACGCCGAAGCCCTCCATCGTCCGGTAGGAGCGGGGGATGCCGCGGTCGGACATGTTCCAGATGGTGTGGTGGGTGGCCTCGGTGTGCAGGGAGACGAAGTCCCAGAAGGTGTCGTGGGCGGACTGGGCCTGCGGGATCTCCCGGTCCGGGTGGGGCTTGCCGGCGTGGATGACGTCGGGGAACTTGATGGCGTCCTGGATGAAGAACACCGGGATGTTGTTGCCGACCAGGTCGAAGACGCCCTCGCCGGTGTAGAACTTCGTCGCGAAGCCGCGGGTGTCGCGCACGGTGTCGGCGGAGCCGCGCGAGCCGAGCACGGTGGAGAAGCGGACGAACACCGGGGTCTCCACCCCTTCGGCGAGGAACGCCGCCTTGCAGACCGCGCCCGCCGTACCGTAGGCCCGGAAGACCCCGTGGGCGGCGGCGCCGCGGGCGTGCACGACCCGCTCGGGGATCCGCTCGTGGTCGAAGTGGGTGATCTTCTCCCGCAGGTGGTGGTCCTGCAGCAGCACCGGCCCGCGCGGGCCCGCCTTCAGCGAGTGGTCGCTGTCCGGCTGCCGCCGGCCCTGGGCCGTCGTCAGATAGCCGCCGCTCTGGGTGCGCGCGTCCGCCGGTGCGCCGGTCCGCCCCGTGGCGGAGACGGAGGCCGGCTGCTCCTGGTCGGGCTTGGGTGGCAACGGGGCCCGGGGCTCGGTCGGCTCCGCCACCGTCGGAGGCTCCACCCCGGGCGCTCCAGGGACCTGCCGCCGGTCCTGGCCCTTCCCCTCGGAAACCGACTTGCTCACGATACTCACCACCTTCTGGACGGGACTGGACCCGCCCGTCGTTCCTTCGGACACAAACGGACGCCCGCCCGCGGCTGAGCAGACGGGGTCCGGGCACACCTCGCGGCCGCCGACCGTCTGCGGCGCGACGCCCGGCCGGCGGTCGAACGGCCGGCCGAGCACCGTCTGCCCACGAACGGGCACCGCATTCCCGAGTCGGCCGTCCCGCTCCCGAGCGCGGAGGCGGCCGGGCGTCCCTCCAGCTTTGGGGCGCCCCGGGCGGGTCGCTATGCGGGGACGGCTGTCCGGGTTGCGCCACGGGCTGCCCGGACGCAGGAGGCATGGCGGGTCGGTACCTGGGCAGCCGCCTCGTGCGGGGGACCACCCGAACCGACAGGAGGAGCGAGATGACGACCGCACGCGAGATCATGACCGAGGGCGCCGAGTGCGTCGGCGAACAGGAGTCCGTCCTGGACGCCGCGCGGAAGATGACCCGGCTCGGGGTGGGCGCGCTGCCGATCTGCGGCACCGACGACCGGCTCAAGGGAGTCCTGACCGACCGCGACATCGTGGTGAAGGTCCTCGGCGCCGGCAAGGACCCCGGGCAGTCGAAGGCCGGCGAGTTCGCGCAGGGCGAGGTCGTCACCATCGGCGCCGACGACGAGGCGAACGAGATCCTGCGGACCATGGCTTCGCACCAGGTGCGGCGCCTGCCCGTCATCGACGGTCACCGCCTGGTCGGCATCGTCGCTCTCGCCGACGTCGCCCGCGCACTGCCCGACGCCAAGGTCGGCGACGTGCTGGAGGCCATCTCCGCCTGACCGGCCGCCGCCGCCCCGGCCGGGCGCCGTGGTGCCCGGCCGGGGGCGGACCCCGCACGGAAGCACTCCCGCCCCATGACGCACTTCCCCCATCCCGACATCACCAGCCTGGACGCCCTCGCCGACTTCCTGCGGACCCACGGGGGCGAGCGGCTGTACCTGCGCTGGTCCCGCGACCCCGAGGCCGACCTCGCCGACGGAACCGGCAGCCAGGACGACCTGACGCACCAGACCCTGCCGGGGCTGTCCGTCACCCCCCTGTCCGTCGAGGACTGGTGGCAGGACCGCCCCCTGCGGCTGTGGGCGGCCCGCCGCCTGTACGACTACTGCCACCTGCGGCGCGAGAAGGCCCCCGACGTCCAGCCCTGGATCCTCACCGGTACCGAGACCGCCCGGGGACCGGACAACGAGCCCCTCCTCACCGGGGCCCGTCCGCTGGCCCGGGTGAGCGAGGACGTCATCACCGAGGCGCAGCACGAGATCACCCACCAACCCGGCCGCTGGGGACCCCTGCGCCGCACTGCCGACCAGTGAGCCCGGACGCCGTCCCCGGTGGGCGGCACGACAGCGGCGCGCAACCGGCCGGTCGACGGTGGGGCTCACCGCCGACCGGGGGTTGCCGACCGGGGGCCGTCACGTCAGGTGCCGGCGTCCTTCGGCGGACGGCCGGCGGGGCGGCGGAGCTGCTCGTTGATGCGCAGGGCTTCTTCGAGTTGGTCTTCGAGAATGATGATCCGGCACGCCGCTTCGATGGGGGTGCCCTGGTCGACCAGGTCCCGGGCGCGCATCGCGATCCGTAGTTGGTAGCGGGAGAAGCGGCGGTGGCCGCCTTCGGACCGCAGAGGGGTGATGACGCCCTGCTCGCCGAGGGCGCGCAGGAAGCCGGCCGTGGTGCCGGTCATCTCGGCCGCGCGGCCCATCGTGTAGGCCGGGTAGTCGTCGTCGTCG
The DNA here is from genome assembly GCF_034043715.1 of Kitasatospora purpeofusca. Classification (GTDB taxonomy): domain Bacteria; phylum Actinomycetota; class Actinomycetes; order Streptomycetales; family Streptomycetaceae; genus Kitasatospora; species Kitasatospora purpeofusca_A. Next base: position 245,713 of record NZ_JAXCLC010000001.1, read on the forward strand.
AAGGAGCTGACGGTGTCGGGGGTGTGGGGCCGATCGGTTGCCGTTGTCACTGCACCTCTTTCTCTTACCTGTTCTCTTACCTGCTCGGAGAACGCGTCAAGGGGCCCCGGCGCCGTTACGGCTCCGGGGCCCCGAAGGGGGGACAACACCATCTACCGGCCCAAGGCCGGTCCTTTTAGTTCCGCACCCGCCCCGTCGAGGGGGTGTGCGGGGATCGCGTATGCGTGACCGGAAACCACCGTCCTTCGTACTCTCAGGGGTCTGCGGTGTCCGCCCGGACGAAAACTGCTGCCTCACGGGCCGGGCGATCCTGATGGCGCTTGCGCCCTCCGTTTCCTCTGCGTCATTCCTGCGGACTGCTGCAACTTCTGTACTGCCACTGCTGGTACTGCTGGTGATGCCGGTACTGCGTACTGCCTGGTTCAACACGGGTACCGCTCGTCCTGCCTCGGTGGCCGTACCGGCCCACCTCCTGGTCCGACAGCCAGCCCCGTCGCCCGTCCCGCTCGACCGCTCGGCTTGGAACCCCACTGCCCGGACCTCCCAGCACGCGCGCCCGCAGTCCGGCGCCTTTGCTGAGAACCTGCGTACTTCAACCACTGGTGACTGCGGATGATCGGCGGCCCCTGATCACTGCGGGCCGCCCGGCCCGGCCGCCAGTCCTGTCGCCGTCCTGCACAACCCTGGCTTCAGAACCCCACAACCGTGCCGACCTGCGAACTTCTCGTACTGCTCCCGCCAGTTCATGTCTGGCGGGACCTGCCGACTGCTTGCTTACGAGAGAAACACTAGCCACGCCTCGCAGCAATGTCTACTCCGGCCAGCACAGATTTTTCGGTGTCCGGGGAAGACATAGTCTTCGGCCCCCGCGCGGCCCGGCGCACACCGCGCATGACCAGCGGCGACGCGCAGAAGAGTGACAGCGGGAAGGGCCCGGGCTCTGGACGTCCGGTTCCGTGTCGAGTAGCTGCTTCACGCTCCTGACCAGTGCGTTTTCCCGGGCAGGCTAGGCTGGGCACCCGATTGGAGCCCGATCACGGCCCGGCGTGTCTCGCCTCTGGAAGCAGGAAGGTGAAACGGTTGCTCTACGCGCCACTCGGCGGTAAGGACAATGCCGCGAGCCGCGAGCCGCGAGCCGCGAGCCGCGAGCCGCGAGCCGCGAGCCGCGAGCCGCGAGCCGCGAGCCGCGAGCCGCCTGAGCGGCCCTCGGGGATCCTGCGGTCAAGCGGAGGTGGACGATGGATCCCGATGAGCGCATTCACGTCCCCGTGGGGGCGGATGCCGACCGCTGGCGGACCTTCGAAGGCGAACGGACCGTGGCCGTCGCCGCGCGGACAGTCACCTCGCTCGTGCGTGTCCTGGACGTGGTCCCCGAGATACTCCACGACGACGCCCGGATCACCGTGGTCTTCGCTTACGACCCGACATCGGCCTTCAACGACGGCGTCCTCGACCTGCTCCGCTCGCTGGGCTGCCGCACCATGCCGTGGCCGCAACTGGCGGAGTGCGCTCCCGATCTGGTGATCTCCGCCAACCTGACCTTCAACATGCCGGGCACCCCGGGGGCCGATGGCCGTGACCACTGACCTCGGCAGCTCGAGGTGACGGCGGGAGGTCCTGGGCGAGTCCGGTTCCGTTGAGAAGCCCGTCCCGGACGCCATCGTCCACGCCGACGACATCGAGAACGGCGCTCACCACGCGAGGGGCGCCGCGCAATGAGCCCTCGCACCGGGCTCGGATCGAGGGGTGGACGGCGCCGGCATGCCGCATGACGTGCGGCCCGGGCCGGGCAGGGCGGCTGTCTCGATCCCGCCGACAGCCTGCTGAACATACTCCGGCCCCTGCTCTTCGCCGACCCCGCAGCCCGGTCAGGGGCCGTGGGGTGTCGGCGTGGGGGGGTCAGGCGGTGGCGGCGGTGAGGAGGGTGGTGATGCGGGCCTCGGTGGCGGGGGTGAGGGCGGTGAGGGCGAAGGTGGTGGGCCACATGGTGTCGTCGTCGAGGGTGGCCACGTCGCTGAAGCCGAGCGTCGCGTAGCGGGACTTGAACTTCTGGGCGCACTGGAAGAAGCAGAGGACCTTGCCGTCCTTGGCGTAGGCGGGCATGCCGTACCAGAGCTTGGGGGTGAGGGCGGGGGCGGCGGCCCGGACGAGGGCGTGGACGCGTTCGGCGAGGGCGCGGTCGGCCGGCTCCATCTCGGCGATCTTGGCGAGCACCTCCTGCTCGGCGTCCGCCTTGGCGGTGCGCGGGTTGCGGCGGCCGGCGGCCTTGAGCTCCTTGGCGTGCTCCTTCATGGCCGCGCGCTCGTCCTCGGTGAAGCCGTCGAAGCTCTGCGCGGCGGTCTTCGCGGTCGTGGTCTTCGCGGCGGTGGTCATGGCGGGCTCCTCTGTGGGGCTGGTGGTGCGGGACGGTTCCATCGTGGCGCGACAGCGCCGGGGGCGGCTTCTCAAGAACTGACCGGTTCGTCGAGCCAGCGGCCGTCGCGCATCAGCTCGCGGCCGGCCAGCTCGTTCTCCTCGCGCCAGGCCTGGATACGGCGGGGCGTGACCAGGAACCAGCCGTACCGGACGGCCGAGGCTCGCGGGTCGAAGCCGGTGCGGGCGGCGAAGCGGTCCCCCCGCTCGTCCGGGAGGGCGTCGATGCCGAGGGCCTCGACCTCGCCCTCGATCATGCAGACGTCCCGGGTGTGGCCGAGCGCCAGCCGGACGGTGCCGGCGGCGGCGAGGTTGCGGCCGGTCGGGCTGCCGACCGGGGTGGCGAGCAGCAGCGCTCCGCCGTCCCGGTCGAAGGAGAGCGGGACGAGGTGGGGCACGCCGTCCGGCGAGGCCGTGGCCACCCAGACGTCGACGTCCTCGGCGAGGCGCCGTTCGATGTCGTGGCGGCGCTCGGCGAAGGGGCGCGGTCCGGCCATGGTCTCTCACTCCTGTGCTCGTCGGCGGCGTTGGTCACAGCCTCGCTCGGACGGGGTGGGAGCCGCATCCGTGGTGACCACGGAACGGACCACGGAGTCGCCCCGCATAATGACGCGGTGCCGACTCCTGCGATCTCGCCCCGCGAAGCCGATGTGCTCGCGCTGCTCGGCGAACACCTCAGCAATGCCGAGATCGCCTCTCGGCTGTTCATCTCCGTGCGCACGGTCGAGTCCCACACCTCGTCGTTGCTGCGCAAGTTGGCCCTGCCGGACCGGCGGGCGCTCTGCCGGCAGGCGGTCGAACTCGCCCGTGCCGAGCGGCCCCGACCTGCCCCCGCGCTGCCGGCGCCGCTGACGTCGTTCGTGGGGCGGAAGCGTGAACGTGCCGCGCTGGCGACCCTGTTGGCGGACCACCGGCAGGTGACGGCGGTCGGGCCCGGCGGAGTGGGCAAGACCAGGCTGGCGCTGGCGGTGGCCGCCGGGGCGGCCGGCGGGTTCGCCGACGGCGTGTGGTTCGTCGACCTGGCCCCGGTCACCGGTCCGGACCGGGTGGCGGCGGCCGTCGCGGCCGTCCTGGGGGTCGGCGAGCAGCCCGGGCGGGGTCTCGACGAAGCGGTGTGCGCCGCCCTGGCTGCTCGCCGGGCGCTCCTGGTGCTGGACAACTGCGAGCAGGTCAGGGAGGGTGTCGCACCCTTTCTGGAGCGGCTGTTGTCGGCCTGTCCGGAGGTACGGGTGCTGGCGACGAGCCGGGCCCGGCTGCTGGTGCCCTTCGAGCGGGTCTTCCCCGTACCGCCGTTGTCCCGGGACGGGGGCGGGGGCGAAGGCGGGGACGGTGACGGGGGCGGCGCGTCGGAGGCGGTCGCGCTGTTCGTCGAACGGGCCACCGCGGCGGCCGGGGCGGCCCCGGACCCGGCGCTCCGGGACGGCATCGCGGCCGTCTGCGAGCGGCTCGACGGGATGGCGCTGGCGATCGAGCTGGCGGCCGCCCGGTGGCCCGCGCTCGGGCTGGACGGGCTCCGGGCGGGCCTGTCGGACCAGTTGCGGATCCTGGCGGGCGGCCCGCGCGCGGACGACCGGCACCGCTCGGTGCGGGCGGTCCTGGACTGGAGCCACGAACTGCTGGAGCCCGCCGACCGGGCGCTGCTGCGGCGGGTGTCGGTGTTCGTGCTGCCGTTCACGGCCGGGGCGGCGGTCGCGGTGGCGGGCTTCGCCCCGCTGGACGCGGACGCCGTTCCCGACGTGCTCGGCCGGCTCGCCGAGCAGAGCCTGCTCAGCGCCGTCCCGTCGGCGCACGGCACCCGCTACCGGGCGCAGGAGACGATCCGGCAGTACGGCGCCGAACGGCTCGACGGGGCCGGGGAGTCGGCGCAGACACGGGGGCGCCACCTCGACTGGTGCCTGAGCGGCGTGGACGCGCTCGCGCGGACGGCGGACGAGGAACGGCAGGTGCGGGCGGGCAGTTGGCAGGCCCGGTTCGACGCGCTGGCCGAGGAGCTGCGGACCGCGCTGGCCTGGGCCACCGACCGCCCCGAACGGCGGCCCGACGCCCGCCGCCTCGCCCTCGGCCTGGCCGGTCCGGCCTTCGACCGCCATCTGCTCGGCGAGGCCCAGCAGTGCCTCGAACAGGCCGCCGCCCTCGCCGACCACTCCCCCGCCGACGGCGCCGCCGCGCTGCGGGAGGCCGCCCGGGTGGCGGGGTGCCGGCGCCTCGGCGACGACATGTACCGCCTCCACCGGGCTGCCGCGGCGGCCTCGCTCGACGCCGGGGACCCGGCCGGGGCCGCCCGCGACCTGGCGGCCGCCGCCACCGTCGCCCACCGCTTCTCCAGCACGTTCGCGCGCCTTCCCGCCGCCGAGGAGGTGACCGCGCTGCTGGCGCGGGCAGGTGAACTGTCCGACGGCTCCCCGGCGGCCTCGGCCGCCCTCGCCCTCGCCGAGGCGGCCGTGCTCGCGGACGCCTACGGCTCCGTCCAGGGCAGCCCGGACAACACGGCGCGGGAGACGGTCGGATACGCCGAGCGGGCCGTCGGCCTGGCCCGGCGCACGGGTGACCCGGTGGCCGAGTCCGCCGCCCTGGACGCCCTCTCGGGTGCGCACAGCTGGGCCGGAGAGCCGTTCGCGGCCGCCGGGGCCGCCCGCCGCCGGGTCGAGCTGCTGGCCCTGGCGCCGCGAACCCCGGCCACCGCGCACGAACAGGCGGACGCGCTCGCGATGGCCGCCGCGACCGCGATCGGCGTCGGCGAGCTGGACCGGGCGCGGCAGTGGGGGCGGCAGCTCGCCGAGCATCCGCTGACCGCCGAGCTGGGGCACCACGCCGTGTCCTGGCTGCTGGTCGCGGACGCGTTCGCCGGGCGGGAGGAGGGCGTGCTCGCGGGCGGGGCGCGGTTCCTCGAGGCCTGGGAGCAGGGCGGGCGGCCGCGTTCGTTCTCGCTCGGCCCGGCGGCCGCGGCGGTCGCCATGGTCCACGGGCTGCGCGGTGACGACGGGGCCCGGGCCTCCTGGCTGGCCGTCGTCGGCCGGGCGGGCACCGAGGAGGAGCACCGCCACGGCTACGGCGCGGTGTTCGACGCCACGGTGCTGCTCCACCGGGGGGAGGCGGGGGCCGCGCTGGAGCGGCTCTCGCCCGCGCCGGAGGAGGTGTGGAAGTGGGTGTCCTGGGTCTGGCTGCACTGGTACGCGGCGGCGCGGGTCGAGGCCGCGGTGCTGAGCGGTCACCCGGAGGCGCGCGAGCGGCTCGCCGCGGCCCGTGCCACGGTCGCGGGCAATCCCGTCGCCACGGCCCAACTCGACCGGGCGCAGGCGCTCCTGGACGGCGACCCGGCCCGGGTGCGGGCCACGGCCGCCGCCTTCGCGGCGGCCGGCTGCCGCTACCAGTCCGCCCGCAGCCTCCGGCTCGCCGACGCGGCCGGGGGCGGCTGAGGAAGCGGGGCGTGAACGCGGCCGGGGGCGGCTGAGGAAGCGGGGCGTGAACGCGGCCGGGGGCGGCTGAGGAAGCGGGGCGTGAACGCGGCCGGGGGCGGCTGAGGAAGCGGGGCGTGAACGGGGGGGCGGGGCGGCTGAGGGGTGTCGGCTCAGCGGGTGGCTACGGGAAGGGATTCGTAGCCGCGGAGGACGAGGCGGTCACGGCGGGCCGGAATACCGGCGGGGGCCAGCCGGGGGAAGCGGTCCAGCAGCGCGGGGACGGCGATGTCCGCCTCCAGGCGGGCGAGTTGGCTGCCCAGGCAGAAGTGCGATCCGCCGCCGAAGCTGAGCGGCTGGCTGTCGGTGCGGGTCGGGTCGAACCGGTCCGGACGGGTGTAGCGGGCGGGGTCGCGATTGGCGGCGCCCAGCATCACCAGCACCACGGTGCCGGCGGGCGTGGGCAGGTCGGCCACCGTGAGGTCGGCGGCGGTGGAGATCCGGGAGGTGAGCTGGACCGGGGAGTCGTAGCGCAGCACCTCGTCCGTGAACAGCGAGGGGTCGAGCCCGCCGGTGCGCAGGCCCTCGGCGGCGCCGGGGTGGCGGAAGAGCAGGGTGAGGCCGTTGCCGAGGAGGTTGGTGGTGGTCTCGAAGCCGGCGACCAGGAGGAGGACGAGGTTGCCCAGCAGCTCCTCGCCGGAGATCCGGTCCGGGGAGTCGGCGGCGATCCGGGCCAGGTCGCTGACCAGGTCGCCGGTCGGCCTGGCCAGCCGCTCGGCGACCAGCTCCGTGAAGTAGGAGTCCAGTTCCGCCGCGGCGGCGTCGGCGGCGGCCAGTTCGCCGAGGTCCTGGACGAGCTCCAGGGCGATGGTGAGGTCCGAGGCGAGGCCCCGGAAGCGGTGGCGGTCGGCGGCGGGGACGCCGAGCAGTTCGCAGATCACCTCGACCGGGAGGCGGAAGGCGAAGGCGTCCATGAAGTCGACGGGCGAGCCGTCGGCGCCCCGGTCGTCCAGTTCGTCGAGCAGCCGGGCGACCGTCGTCCCGATGGCCGGGCGCAGGGCCGCGACCCGGCGGGCGTTGAAGGCCGAGGCGAGGAGCGAGCGGACCCGGCCGTGGTCGGGGGCGTTGCGTTGGAGGACCGAGTGGCCGAGCAGCACGACGGAGGGGTGGACGAGCAGGTCCGCGTTGTCGGCGGTGAGGGTCCTGGTGTCCTCCACGGCGAAGGCGGGGTTGCGCAGCACCTGGTTGGCGGCGGCGTGCCCGACCACGAGGACCGCCGCGGGGCCCGCCGGGGTGGCGGCCCCGAGCTCGTGCGCCCGCGCGTAGAGCGAGTAGGGGTCGAAGCGACCCTCCGTGGTCATGAGACGCTCGATGATCGACGCACCGTCCATGCGGGGTTCCCCTCCCGTAGATCCAACTCCGATACGGACAACTGTCGGTGGACGGACGGGAGTTCCCGGTAAGGGCGGCGGGCGCGGGTGGGCACGACGGGCGGGCGCGGACGTGGGCCGGGCGGAGCGGTGGGCGGCGGGCCGGGCGGGGCGGCGCGGGGGTGGGGCCGGACCGGCCCCGGTCGGTAGGGTAGTGGGATGGAGATCTGGATCAACCCGCGCTGCGGGAAGTGCCGCAGCGCACTGAACGCACTGACCGGCGCCGGCGCCGAGTTCACCGTGCGGCGCTACCTGGAGGACCCGCCGAGCGTCGCCGAGCTGGAGCAGGTGCTGGTGCGGCTGGGCCTGGAGCCGTGGGACATCGCCCGGACCGACGAGCCGGTGGCCAAGGACCTGGGCATGAAGAAGTGGGGCCGGGAGGCCGACGACCGGGCAAGCTGGCTCGCGGCGATGGCCGAGCACCCGATCCTGATCCAGCGCCCGATCATCACCGCGGACGACGGGCACGCGGTGGTGGCGCGCACGCCGGAGGCCGTCAGGTCCGTCCTGCCATAGGGAGGGCCGACGGCAGCCGACCGGACAGCGGCCGGGACCGGCCGAGCGGGACCGGCTGAGCAGTACCGGCCGAGCGGTACCGGCCGCCGGGTGTCAGCGACGCTCGAAGCGCCGCACCGGCTCGCCCGGCCGCCAGGAGCTGATCCGCACCGCGTCCCCCTCGACGGTGGTGTGCACGACCTGCTCCAGCTCCAGCCGGAAGGCGTCGTACGGGCCGGGCGGCGGCTCCGGGAGCTCGGCCTCGTAGGCGGCGCGGTCCGCCTCGTCCGTGAGCTCCACGGCCCGGCCGAAGAGCTTGGAGTCGCCGCCGGCCAGCGTCTCGTCGCTCGGGTTGCTGTGCAGCGCGAAGCGGGCGTCGCGGCGGAGGTCCCGCACCTTCATCGCGTCGCGCATCGAGCCGAGCAGGACGTCCGCCCCGAAGAAGCCCACCTCGGTACCGCTCACCCGGGGCGAACCGTCACTGCGCAGCGTCGCCAGGACATGGTGCTTGTTCGCCTCGAAACGGGCCCGCACGGCCGGGGCCAGGTCCGGCGCCTCCTGCTCGAAATCCTGCCAGGTAGCCATGCCGTCAGTGTGGCACCGGCCACTGACGATCGCCGGGCCGAGCACGCGGACGCCGCCGCACGCCGCCGCGCGGTGTCGGTGCCCGGTGCCACACTGGCCGGGTGACCACTACGACCACCTACATCGCCTTCCTGCGCGCCGTGAACGTGGGCGGCCGGACGGTGCGGATGGAGCGGCTGCGCGCGCTCTTCGCCGAGCTGGGCCTGGAGCGCGTCGGCTCCTACATCCAGACCGGCAATGTGTTCTTCACCGCCGAGGCCACCGACGCGGCGGCCCGGGCCGCGCTGACCGGGCGGATCGAGCGGCACCTGGCCGAGCGGCTGGGCTACCCGGTGCCGGTGCTGCTGCGCACGGTGGACGAGGTCCAGGCGGTGCTGGACGCCGAACCGTTCGCGGAGGTCGAGGTGACGCCGGAGGTCCGACTCACGCTGAACTTCCTCTCCGAGCCGCTGCCCGCCGACTTCCCGCTCCCCTACACCTCGCCCAAGGGCGACTACGAGGTGCTCGGCGCCGATCCCGGCACCGCGTTCGTCGTGGTGCACCTGAAGGACGGGAAATGGGTCACCACCGGCAATCTCTTCGGAAAGTCCTACCGGGGGTCGGTGACCTCGCGGTTCCTGCACACCACGGTCAAGATCGTGGCGGCCGCGCGGAAGACCTGAGCCGCACCGGCCGCCTGCGGACCCGGAGTCGGGCGGACCGGCGGCCCGGCGGACCTGGACAGGTCGGCGGGGGCGACCGAGAATCGGTCCATGATGTCGCGTGAGAACCGGACACAGGTGGTCCGGCCGTCCGAGGCCGAGCGGGAGCAGGTCCTCGACGCGTTGCGGGAGGGCGCCGGGAACGGCCGGCTGTCGCACGACACCTTTCTGGGCCGGCTGGACCTCGTCCTCCATGCGAGCAGCCGCGCCGAACTGAAGGCCGTGATGGCCGACCTGCCGGGCGGGAACCCGGTCGGACGGTTCGTGCTGCGCGCGGTGGGCCGGGTCTCCGCCTTCGGCGTGCGCCTGGGCGGGGCCTGGCGCGCCGAGCGACTGCCCGGGCTGAGCCTCCCCCACGCCGGGGGCGGCCAGTTGACGATCGGCCGGTTCCCCGGATCGGGGCTGCGGCTGAACGACGCGTCGGTCTCACGGCACCACGCCGAGCTGCGCCGGGAGGGCGACGGCTGGGTGCTGTACGACCTGGGCTCGACCAACGGCACCCATGTGAACGGGTACCGGATCGTCGGCGGCATCCGGGTCCGCCCCGGCGACCAGGTGCGCTTCGGCAACCTGGAGTTCCGCCTCGCCACCGGCTGACCTCCTGCCGCCCCCGGCCCGGGACGGCGTCGGCAGGGGTCGGTAGCACCGGGCCGCACGCCCCGGCCGTTGTCGGAGGGTGGTGCTTGGATGCGGGTATGGACCAGGACACCGTACAGAGCACCCTTGCCGACGAGGTACTGCGGGACGCCGAGGAGCGGGCCCGCGAACTGATCCGGTGCGGCTTCCAGGAGCCGGACGAGATAGCCGAGTCCCTGGTCGAGGTCCTCGACGACCAGGGACTGACGATGGAGGAGGCGGAGCGGATCGTCGCTCCGCTGTGGCGGGCGCGGTTGGCGGAGCAGGCCTCCTGGCCGGAGACGACCGACGTCGACCGGCTGGAGGCTGCCTTCGACGCCCTGGAGGAGCTGGGCATCGTCGCCGCGATGGACTTCACCTGTTGCGCGAGTTGCGGATACACCGAGATCGGTGGCGAGGCCGAGGAGGATTCGCGGGGCTTCGTGTTCTTCCACCAGCAGGACACCGAACGGGCCGCCGACGGTGGCGGGTTGATGCTCCGGTACGGCGGGTTCCAGGTGGACGGCGAGTCGACGGAGGCCGCCGTGCGGCGGACGGCCGAGGTCGGGCGCGCGGTGGTGGCGGCGCTGACGGCGGCCGGGCTGCCCGCGGAGTGGGACGGCGAGCCGGAGACGGCGATCGCGGTCGCGCCGATCACCTGGCTCAACCGCCTGCCGGAGTAGCGGCACTCCGCGGCGGGGTCGAGCGGGGCCGGCCGGGGTCGACCAGGACCGCGCGCGGTCAGCGGACGACGTGCAGTTCGGCGGTGTGCTCGTGCGCACTGGCGTGGCGCAGGGTGATCTTCGCGGAGCCGACGGTGGTCTCGACGTCCTCGGTGAGGGTCCTGGTGTCCTCGCCGAGCTTGACCTCGGCCGTGGTGTCGGTGATCCGGCCCACGGTGAGGGTGAGGGCCTTGTCGCCGCCGAAGACCTCCACGGTGTGGGTGCCGTCCGCCTTCTCGGTGTGGACGGCGACATCGCAGCTGTTGTCGTCGAGGCAGAGCGAGACGCCGCCCTTGCAGGCGGTGAGGCCGGCGCCGAGCAGCAGCACGGCGCCGGCCGTGAGGGCGGCCGAGCGGACGGCCGGCCTCCGGCGGCGGCCGGCGGGCAGGTCGGCGCGTCGGCGGGCGAGCGGGTCGGTGGAGCGGAGTGCGGGGCGGTGCTCCGGGGGCGGGTTCGCGGGTGCTCTCGTCATGCTTCCGACGGTAGGCGGCGCCGCCGGCCGGCCATCGGCCGTCGGCGGTACCCGGCCCCTGGCCCTTCCCCCACCCTCCGGGCCGCCGCCACCCGGACGTCATGCGGGGTGAATCCCCTAGGTGAGAAAGGGAGTTGCTGGTCAGCGTGGATCCCGGGGCGAGGGCTCCGGGCGGAGCGAGACCTCGATGCCGGCCACGACGATCGCCAGACCGCGCTCGAAGCGCCGCTCGAAATCCCCGAAGAGCTCCCGGCTCGCGGCCGCGGCGAGCGGGTGCCCGGGATCGATGGCGGCGGCCCGCCGGTCCGGGTCGTAGTCGGGGACCCGCTCCCCCGGCAGCGGATGGACGGCCTGCTCCTCGATCACGAAGCCGGTGGTGAACGCGTACGCGGTGGTGAAGGCCAGGACGGCGTCGGCGAGTTCGAACCCGGCCCGGCGGAACGCGGCGAGCAGGGCCTCCTGCCCCTCGGCGTGCCCGTAGTCGGTGAGCCGGGTGCCGCTGAAGACCTTGGCGCCGTCCCGGTAGCCGAGCAGCGCGGTGCGCAGGGTGCGGCAGGTGGTGGTGATCGCCTCCTGCCAGCCCCACGGGGCGGCGACCGGCCCGGCGTACATCCGGCGGAGCATCTCGGTGGCCATCTCGTCCAGCAGTGCCTGCTTGTTGGCGAAGTGCCAGTACAGCGCGGGTGCCTTGACGTCCAGCTCGGTGGCGATCCGGCGCAGGGTGAGCCCCTCCAGCCCGGTCTCGTCGAGCAGGCGCAGGGCGGCGTCGACCACCTGGGCGCGGTCCAGCTTCGGCGGCATGTCGCGCCCTTCCTTCCGTGGCGGCCGGCCGCCGCCTTCGCGGGCGACCGGGCCACCCGATGCGGCCGTGCGGTGCGGCCGTGCGGCATTGACAATTTAACACCGTTAAGCCCATGCTTCCGGACGTCAGCCACTTAACAACGTTAAGGAGAATGTGCGATGACGCGTGCCCTGACCCGGACCGAGGTCCTCATCGTCGGCGCCGGCCCGACCGGTCTGACCCTCGCCTGCGACCTGGCCCGGCGCGGAGTCTCCGCGCTGCTGGTCGAGCAGGCCGGGGCACTGTTCCCCGGCTCGCGCGGCAAGGGCCTCCAGCCCCGGACCCAGGAGGTCTTCGAGGACCTCGGCCTGCTCGCCGCCGTCCATGCCGCCGGTCGGCCCTACCCCCGGATGCTGAGCTGGGAGGACGGCGAGCGGCAGGGCGAGTGGGACCTCGTCGGGGGCCCCGGACCGGCCGCCCCGGACCCGACCGTGCCGTTTCCCTCGGTCTGGATGCTCCCGCAGTGGCGCACCCAGGAACTGCTGCACGAGCGGCTGCGCGAACTCGGCGGCGAGGTCGTCCTCGGCACCGCGCTGAGCGGCCTCGACCAGTACCCGGACCGGGTCGAGGCCCGGCTGACCGGCCCCGACGGAGCCGAGCGGGCCGTCTCCGCCCGCTACCTGGTCGCCGCCGACGGCGGCCGCTCCACCGTCCGCCGGGCGGTGGGCATCCCGATGGCGGGCGAGCAGATCGACCCGCGCCCGGCTCTGGTCGCCGATCTGGAGATCGACGGCCTGGACCGCGGGAACTGGCACGTCTGGCCGAAGGCGCCCGGCGGCCCGCTCCTGCTCTGCCCGCTACCGAGCACCACCGCGTTCCAGCTGTTCGCCCAGTTCGGCACAGAGGGAGGCACCGAGGGAGGCACGGAAGGCGGGACGGAGGGCGGCCCCGGCCCGGCGGAGCCCGACACCTCGCCGGAGGGCGTGCGACGGACCGTCGCGGCCCGCACCCACCTGCCGGAGTCGGCGCTCGGCCGGGTGCACTGGGCCTCCGGCTTCCGGCCGCGCACGGCGCTCGCCGAGCGGTTCCGGGAGGGCCGGGTCTTCCTGGCCGGCGACGCCGCGCACCTCCACTCCCCGGCCGGCGGCCAGGGCCTCAACACCAGCATCCAGGACGCCTACAACCTGGGCTGGAAGCTCGGCCAGGTGCTCCGGCACGGCGCCGACGAGGCCCTGCTGGACAGCTACGAGGAGGAACGGCTGCCGATCGCCGCCGACGTGCTGGAGGTCTCCACCCGGCTGCACCGAGCGGGCGAGGTCCGGGCCGGCGGACTGCGGCGAGGCCCGCGCACCGAACAGCTCGGACTCGGCTACGAGGACGGCCCGTTGACCGTCGAGGCGCGCCCCGGTCTGGCCGAGGACGCGCTGCGGGCCGGGGAGCGGGCCCCGGACGCGCCGCTGGACGGTACGGCGGGCGGCACGGCGAACGGCGAGACCGGGCGGTCGGCGCGGCGGCTCTTCGAGCTGTTCCGCGGCCCGCACGTCACCGTGCTCGCGGTCGGCCGCGCCCTGCCCGAGCTGCCCACCGGGGTGCACGGGCACCGGATCGACGGCGGCGTCACGGAGCGGGTGTACGGACCGGGCCTGTTCGTCGTCCGGCCGGACGGCTACTTGGGCCTGGCCACCCACGACCCCGCCGACCTGCCGGGCTACCTGGGCCGCTTCGGCCTGCACTGAACCCCACCACGCAGTACGGCCGTACGACGACCGGCCGACGGCCGTACGACGGTGCCCGGTGGCATACGCCCCCGGCACCTGCCACGCGCGTAGACCGAAGCGCCGCAAAAACCCCGGGGCTCACTCCCCGGCCGCGTCCCAGGCCTCGGGCGGGCCCCACAGCGGTGCCGTGCACCGCTGGTAGGTGGCCTGCCAGTGCGGCCAGTGCCGGGCCACCAGGTCGTCGCAGTCGGCGAGCAGCCGCTCGACCAGCGCCGGCTCGACACCGTCCAGCAGCCAGGCGAGCGCGTCCGGCGTGCCCGGGCCGTCGGCCGAGTGCATCACGTCGAGCAGCTCGGGCAGACTGCCCACCCGCGAGCCCTCCGTGAAGACCATCTCCATCCGCGGCAGCAGCTGGCGTTCCTCGACCCGCAGATGGGTCTCCAGCCGGGCGGCGAGGTCCTCGATCGCGTAGGCCACCGGCCACACCGAGCCGGTGTCCCGGCTGGCGATCCGGACCAGGGTGGTGACCCGGGTGAACGAGTGGTCGAGGTTGTGGTGGTCCGACTCCAACCAGTTCAGCAGCAGCCGCAGCTCGGGCGCGAACCGGCGGACGATCGGCCAGATCCGGGTGTCCTGCTGCTCGTGGTGGCAGGACAGCACGGCGGTGACGAAGGTCCAGTGCCGCAGCAGCGCGGCGCCCTTCTCGTCCTCGCCGGGCTGCAGCAGCCGGAGGGCGTTGGGGAGTCTGGCGAGGTCGCGACGGAGGGCGGAGTGCACCAGCCGCAGGCCGGCGAAGCGGAAGGCCTGCGGCTCCTCGTCGGCGGTGCGGTCGTGCACGGGGCCGCCCTGGGTGGGCACGGCCGGGGACACCGGGGACGCTACGGGCAGCAGGTGGCTGGGCATGGCACTCTCTTCACGTCTCGGGCAGGGCTGGCGCGACCCTGGCGGAAGCGGTGGGCCGGTACTCCCACCAGGGTGGTGAGAGGACATCAGAGGTGAATCAATGTCCGATTGACGTGCAGCTCAGCGGCTGTTCGACCCGCTTCGGTGGGCGCGGCGGCGAACGCGGCGAAACATTCCGCCGCGACCGTCACGAGCGCTGCGGGAAAGCCGCCGGAGGTCGCGGGAAGCCGGAAACGGTGGAGCGGACCGGCCGATGCGATCGGCCGGTCCGCTCCGCTCCGCTCATGACCCGACGCCCCGACGACCCGATGCCTCGATGACCCGGTGCCTCGGTGACCCGGGTGCCTCAGTCGCTCTGCGGCCCCGCGAGGTTCTTGGTGAGCCACTGCAGGGTGTCCGGGATCATCTTCTTGAAGTCGGTGGTCAGGTGCTTCCCGCCGGGCTGCTCGTAGTACTCGACGGTGAGCGGCGCAGCGGCCTTCGCGACCCATGCCTTGACCAGTTTGATCTCGTACGCGTTGGCGCCGCCGGCGGTGGCCAGCACCCGGACGTCGGCCTTGCCCTGGGCGACCAGCAGGTCGGGGCTGTTGGCCTGGCGGTCGGTCTCGTAGCCCTTCCAGAGCGGCGAGTCGGGGTTGAAGTAGCCGTCGATCGGGACAGCGGCCTTGAACTTGTCCGGGTGCTGCAGGGCCAGCTTCACGCTGCAGAACGCGCCGGTGGAGGCGCCCATCAGGCCCCAGCCGTCGCGGCCCTTCACGGTGCGGAAGTTGGCGCGCACGAAGTCGGGGATGTCCTCGGCCATCCAGGTGCCGATCTTGGGCTGGCCCGGGATGTCGGCGCACTCCAGGGCCTTGGCCTCGTTGGAGTCGAGGTTCTGCACCGGCATGATCATGATGAAGGGGTGGGCCTTGCCCTGCTTGGCGAGGTCGGCGTCGACCTCCTGGATCGGCAACTGGTTGTCGGTCCAGGTGTTGTAGCCGGCGCTCTGGCCGCCCGCGTACAGGGTGAGCACCGGGAAGCCGGTCTTCGCGTACTTCGGGTCGTTGTACTCCGGGGGGAGCCAGACCCAGACCTTGCCGGAGACCCCGGACTTGGGACCGGTCAGGGTGGTCATCATGATCTGGCCGGCGGCGGTGTCCCTGGCCTTGCCGAACGCGGCCTGCGGGCCGGTGGGCATCAGTACCTTGCCGGACCCGGCGGCCGGGACGGGCGCCGCCGTGGCCGTGGTCGAACCGGCCGCCGGGGAGCCCGGGGCGGAGGAACCGGAGGCACCGGGAGCGGAGGCACCAGGCGCCGAGGAACCGGGCGCCGAGGAGGCGGTGGACGCGGAAGGGGTGGACGCGGAGGAGGAGCCGGTGGCCGCCGCCGCGCCCCGGCCGGCGCCGGCCTTCGCCGAATCGCCCTTGTCCCCGCCGTCCGTACTACCGCAGGCAGCGAGCGCGGCGGCCAGGGTGAAGGCGGTGGCACCGGTCAGCACGGCGCGGAAACGGGAGGACTGCGGCTGCACGGTGAGAACTCTCCGACCGGTGTCGCGCCCGCTCCGCGGAGCCGGGCGATGGCCCCCGGGTGGGGCCGGACAGGCCCGGGGCGCGACTGTCTGCGGGACCCCCGGGAGGCTGATCGCCGCCCTGCGCGGCGGCGTGCCGTCCTGCGATCTTATGACGTGGGCCGCCCCGGACCGGTTGCGCGTCGACCGGCGCCGATCCAATGTTTGTCCCCGATCGAGTAAAGCCTCTGCTGTGCCCTGCCGACCGGCGGGGTGGTGCCCCCGCCGGTCGGCGGGGATCCGCCGGACCAGGATTGGAGCCCTCCCACCGGACCAGCGCCAGGGCCCGCCGCCCGGCCGCCGGCCGCCCGGTCGCCCGCACCTGACGCCCGGTCGCCCCCACCCACCGTCGGAACCGCACACCGTCGGAACCGCCCGAACGAGCGAGCGGCCGGCGCGCCGCCCGGGCCTTGGACGCTCGTACCAGTGACGCCGGAGCCGGGATCGGGAACGATCGGGCCAGCCGCCGTGAGCCGAGGAGTCCGCCATGCTGGAACAGATCGCCGTTGTCACCGGGGCCGGGAGCGGCGTCGGCCGGGCCGTCGCGCGGGAACTGGCCGCCGGGGGGTGGCGGCTGGTGCTCGCCGGACGGCGCGCGGAGCCGCTGCGCGAGACCGCCCGGCTGAGCGGTGCCGGGGCCGAGGCCGCCGTGGCACCGACCGACGTCACCGATCCGGAGGCCGTGGACGCGCTGTTCGCGGCGGCCGTCGAGCGCTTCGGGCGGGTGGACCTGCTGTTCAACAACGCCGGGACCTTCGGCGCCCCGGCCGCGGTGGACGAGCTGGACATCGCCGAGTGGCGGGCCGTGGTGGACCTCAACCTGACCGGCGCGTTCCTGTGCGCCCGCGCGGCGTTCCGGCAGATGCGGGCGCAGCGTCCGCAGGGCGGCCGGATCATCAACAACGGCTCGATCTCCGCGCATGTGCCGCGTCCGCGGTCGGTCGCCTACACCGCGACCAAGCACGCCGTGACCGGGCTGACCAAGTCGCTGTCGCTGGACGGCCGCCCGTACCGGATCGCCTGCGGGCAGATCGACATCGGCAACGCCGCCACCGACATGACGGCCGCGATGAGCCTGGGCGTCCGGCAGGCGGACGGGCGGATCGCGGTGGAGCCGACCATGGACGTCGCCGATGTGGCCCGTACGGTGCGGCACATGGCGGAACTGCCGCTGGAGGCCAATGTGCAGTTCGCCACCGTGATGGCGACCACCATGCCCTACGTCGGCCGGGGCTGATCGGCCGCGGTCCGAACCGAGGAGCCGGGGCTGATCGGCCGCGGGCCGAGCCGAGGAGCCGGCGCCGGAACGGGTTCGAGGCCGCCGGCCCACTCGCAGGAGGGTGCCCGTCGCACCGGGCCGACGGGCACCCCCCACCACCCTGCCCCTACGGGCGCCAGGTGTCGTTCAGCACCACCTTGCCGGAGGCGGGCACCGTCGCCGTCCGGTTGGCCCCGGACTCCCAGGTGACCGCGCCCGAGGCGTCCTTGCGGACGTACTTGTACGCGAAGGACGTCCCGGCGGGCAGCGCCACGTCGAGCTTCCACAGCGGGTACGCGGCCGAGGAGAGCGGCAGCGCGGCGGCCGGGTTCCAGGCGCCGAGGGCCGCGTTGTCTCCGACCAGGTAGACGTTCTGCCCCCAGCTGGTGGCCGCGTCGACCGTGAAGGACGCCCCGCCGGTCACCGCGGTGCCGCCGCCGGGCGCTCCGACGTACAGCGCGACCGCGTCGCCGGCGCCGACGGTGGCGGTGAACCGGCCGTCCGTGCCGACGGTGTAGGACGGGCCGGTGCACCCGCCCGCCGCCGGGTCGCCGTGCTGGACGTCGCAGTACGAACCGGCCGGCAGCGAGGTCTGGAAGGTCCGGGCGATCGCGGCGTTCTCCCGGTTGATCGCCACGAAGCCCTTGCCGCCCCGGCCGAAGGCGATCGCGTTGCCGCCGTTGGACCACCAGTCGGTGAGTCCGGTGCCGGCCACCGCGTTGCGGAACCCGACCATGTTGGCCACCTGCCGCCAGGCGTGGGTGCAGTTCCAGCCGTCCTGGTAGCAGGCGTTGACGGTGCCGCCGTTCGGCGGGCCGTCGTCGTGGCCGGTGAAGGCGTAGCCGGAGTAGACGTTGGGCGAGCCGTAGGGGTGGGCCAGCATGAAGATGTTGGCCAGGGTGTAGGCGGAGCCGTCCCGGTAGGTCAGCGTCGAGCCGTTGCGCTCGGTGTCCCAGTTGTCGACGAAGGTGCGGGCCTTGTCGGTGGGCAGCAGGCCGCCGCCCCAGCCGGCCAGGTCGGCGAGCCGGCCGCCCTGGAAGGCGCTCTTCAGCCAGGTGCCGGAGCGGAACTCGTCGACGTCGCCGGTGCCGGTGTACTCGGAGGGCTGGACCGGCTCGCCGGAGCCGTAGATGACCTCCTGCGCCCAGTAGGCCTGCGGGTGGGCCGTCCTCGCCTTGATGGCGGCGAGGTCGGCGGCGGCGATGTGCTTGGCGGCGTCGATCCGGTAGCCGTCGACGCCCAGCGAGGCCAGGTCGTCCAGGTAGGCCGCGATCGTCCGCTGGACGTAGGCGCTGCCGGTGTCCAGGTCGGAGAGGTTGACCAGCTCGCAGTTCTGCACCTCGGAGCGGTCGTTGTAGTTGCCGATCGCCCGGCGGCAGGAGTGGAAGTCCTGGTCCTGGTAGTACCCGGGGTAGGTGTACTTGCTGTAGGCGGTGCCGCCGGTGCCGGTGCCGGAACCCGCCGACATGTGGTTGACCACCGAGTCGGCGATCACCTTGACGCCGGCCGCGTGGCACGTGTCGACCATGTTCTTGAAGGCCGTCCGGTCGCCGAGGCGCCCGGCTATCCGGTAGCTCACCGGCTGGTAGGAGGTCCACCACTGGCTGCCCTGGATGTGCTCCTGGGGCGGCGAGACCTCGACGAAGCCGTAGCCCTTCGGGCCGAGGGTGTCGGTGCAGGCCTTGGCGACCGAGTCGAAGCGCCACTCGAAGAGGGTCGCCGTGACGTCCTTGCCGCCGCCGGGCGGGGCGGCCTGTGCGGCGGGCGCGGCACCGAGGGCGGCGGTCAGCGAGAGGGCGAGGGCCGCCGAGGCGCCGAGCGCGCCTGCCGCGCGGACGGGCCTGGCGCTGCGGACGGGCCCGGTTCTGCGGGCAGGCCGACGGGCGGGAACGGTGGTGACCACGTTGTCTCCTGTGGGGGTGGCTGGGGTGGGGCAGCCGGGGTACCACGAATGAAAGCTTGCTGAAACTTTCAGGAAATGTGCTGCGCCGAATTTAGGGTCGCCACAGAAACCCGTCAAGGGGATGGGAGAAAGGTTTCCGCAGGTCCATAAAGGTCGTAGACGAACCCAAAGCCAGGGCGCCGCCCCCGAGGAGCGACTGCGGCTGCCGGTCGGACGGCTGCCGTGCCGTCAGACCGCGTCCGGCCCGCGCTCGCCGGTACGCACCCGGACGACGGTCTCCACCGGGACCGCCCAGACCTTGCCGTCGCCGATCTTCCCGGTCCGGGCCGCCCGGACCACCGCCTCGATCACCAGGTCCGCGTCCTCGTCCTCGACGACGACCTCGATCCGTACCTTGGGCACCAGGTCGATCCGGTACTCGGCCCCCCGGTACACCTCGGTGTGCCCGTGCTGGCGGCCGTACCCGCTGGCCTCGCTGACGGTCAGCCCGTGCACCCCGGCGGCCTGCAGCGCGCGCTTGACCTCGTCCAGCTTGAACGGCTTCACGATCGCGGTGATCAGCTTCATGCGGAGGGCGCCTTGTCGGACGGGTGCGCGAGCACGCTGGCGGCGGGGCGGGCCGGGACGGTCCCCTGCCCCAGCACGCCGTGGCCCAGGACGCCGTGATCGTACGCGGTCTCGGCGTGCACGGCGAGGTCCAGGCCGGTGAGTTCGTCCTCCTCGCCGGCCCGGAAGCCCATCAGCCGCTCGATCGCCCACCCGATGCCGTAGGTGACCGCGAACGCGTAGACCGCGACGGCGGCGACGGCCACCAGCTGACGGCCCAACTGCCCGAACCCGCCGCCGTGCAGCAGCCCCGTCGCGCCGCCGGTCATCGCGGCGGTGGCGAAGAGGCCGATCAGTACGGTGCCGATCGCCCCGGCCACGAAGTGCACGCCCACCACGTCCAGCGAGTCGTCGAAGCCGAAGCGGAACTTCCAGCTCACCGCGTAGGAGCAGACCACGCCGGCCGCCAGCCCGATCACCAGTGCGCCGAGCAGGTCGACGCTGCCGCAGGCCGGCGTGATCGCGACCAGGCCCGCCACCGCGCCGGAGGCCGCGCCGAGCGTGGTGGCGTGGCCGTCCCGGCGCTTCTCGACCACCAGCCAGCCGAGCAGTCCGGTGCAGCCGGCCGCCTGGGTGTTGAGCAGGGCGGCGGCGGCCAGACCGTTGGCGCCCAGCGCCGAACCGGCGTTGAAGCCGAACCAGCCGAACCAGAGCAGGCCCGCGCCGAGCAGCACCAGCGGCAGGCTGTGCGGGCGCATCGCCTCCTTGCGGAAGCCGATCCGGGGGCCGAGCAGCAGCGCCAGGGCCAGTCCGCTCGCCCCGCAGTCGACCTCGACCACGGTGCCGCCGGCGAAGTCCAGCGCGCCGAGCCGGGCCAGGATCCAGCCGCCGGGCGCGAACACCCAGTGCGCGACCGGCACATAGACCAGCAGCGTCCAGACGGCGGTGAAGGCCACCCAGGCACCGAACCTGGCCCGGTCCGCGATGGCGCCGCTGATCAGCGCCGCGGTGATGATCGCGAAGGTCAGCTGGAAGGTCGCGAACAGCGCGGTGGGGACGGTGCCGGTGACCGAGGCGGGCGTGATCCCGGCCATCCCCAGGTGGTCGAGGCCGCCGATCAGCCCCCAGCCGCCGGCGTCCGGGCCGAAGGCGAGCGAGTAGCCGGCCAGCAGCCAGACCACCGTGACCACCGCGATCGAGACGAAGCTCATCATGATCATGTTGAGCACGCTCTTGGCGCGGACCATGCCGCCGTAGAACAGCGCCAGCCCCGGGGTCATCAGCAGCACCAGCGCGGTGGCGGCGAGCAGCCAGGCGGTGTCGCCGGTGTCGATCCCCGACGGCGCGTCGGCGGCCAGGGAGGCGGCGCCGGGAGCGGCCGCGGACACGGCCAGGGAGGCGGCCAGGAGCATGGGAGGTCCTCCGGAACTGCGAAGAGGGCAGGTGCCGGAAGTGTGGCGAGAACGGATTACCGGTCGCGGACAGACACGTTTCGGCCGTGTTTCGTGTTGCCCGCCGGTTGCCCCCGGGTGACCGCACGGTTTCCGGAACCTCACGACACCGAGCCGAAGGACACCGGGCCGCACGGCCCCGAGCCTCATCAGCCCGAGCCGCACGGCCCCGGCCCGTACGCGCCCGTCCACGCTCGGGCCCCGGCCCGTACGCGCCCGCCCACGACACAGGGCCCGGCGGTCGCACCCGCCGGGCCCTGCCCTGTCTTACCTGGTTTCCGCCGGCTTCACCGGCGCCGGGTCAGCTCGTCGCGATCGAGGTGTCGTCGATCACGAAGCTGGTCTGCAGCGAGGAGTCCTCGGTGCCGGTGAACTTGAGGGTCACCGTCTGGCCCGCGTAGGCCGACAGGTCGAAGGTCCGCAGCTGGTAGCCCGCCGCCGCGTCCACGTTGGAGTAGGTCTTCAGCGTGGTGCCGTTGGCCTGGACCGTCAGCTTGTCGTACTGGGTGGTGCCGGACTCGCCGGTGTCGATGTGCAGGTAGAAGCTCAGGGTCGCCTTGCAGCCGGTCGGGATGGAGACCGTCTGGGACAGCGTGTCGGTGTGGGTGGAGCCGTAGCCGTTCAGCCACGACTTCCAGCTGCCGCCGTGCGCGGCCTGCGAGGACGAGTTGTCGACGACGCCGCTGGAGGCGGTCCACGGCGCGGCCGTGCCCGTCTCGAAGCCCGCGTTGCCGAGCAGCTGCGCCGGGGTGCAGGTGCTGGTGCCGTCGGTGACCGCCCAGGTGAAGCTGGCCGAGCCGGTCTTGCCGGCCGAGTCCTTCGCCGTCACGGTGACGTTGGAGTTGCCGACGGCGGTCGGGGTGCCGGTGACCGCGCCGGTGGAGGCGTTGATCGCCAGGCCGGCCGGCAGGCCGGTGGCCGAGTAGGTGAGCGGGGCGGTGCCACCGCTGGCCTTGATGGCCAGGTTGACGGCGGTGCCGACCTTGGTGCTCTGGTTGCCCGGGCTGGTGACGGTGACGCCGCCCGGGTTCGGCGGCACGGTGCCGACGTTGACGCCCGCCCAGGCGGTGCCGACCGCGATCACCTCGGGGCTGCCCGCGCCGTAGAGGTCCTTGGCCGCGTTCTCGGTCGCGGTGCGGGCCTGGGCGAAGTTGGTGGTGGAGGTCATGTACGAGGTCAGCGCCTTGTACCAGACCTGCAGCGCCTTGTCCCGGCCGATGCCGGTGACGGTGATGTTGTTGGTGGTCGGGCTGTTGTAGCTGACGCCGTTGATCACCTTGGCGCCGCTGCCCTCGGCCAGCAGGTAGAAGAAGTGGTTGGCGACACCGGACGAGTAGTGCACGTCCAGGTTGCCGACGCCCGAGTACCAGGAGTCGGCCGAGCCGCCGTCCTTGGAGGGCTTGTCCATGTAGCGCAGCGGCGTGCCGTTGCCGTTGATGTCGATGAGCTCGCCGACCAGGTAGTCCGGGTTGTCCTTCGGCAGGTTGGCGTAGAACTCGACCGCGTTGCCGAAGATGTCCGAGGTGGCCTCGTTGAGGCCGCCGGACTCGCCGGAGTAGTTGAGGTTGGCGGTGGCGGAGGTGACGCCGTGGCTCATCTCGTGGCCGGCCACGTCCAGCTCGGTCAGCGGGTGGGTGTCGCCGGACCCGTCGCCGTAGGTCATGCAGAAGCAGCCGTCGTCCCAGAAGGCGTTGACGTAGCCGGTGTCGTAGTGGACCCGGCTGAACGCGCCGGCACCGTCGTTGCGGATGCCGCTGCGGCCGAAGGTGTTCTTGTAGAAGTCCCAGGTGGCGGCGGCACCGTACTGGGCGTCGACGGCGGCGGACTCGCGGTTGCTGGCCGAGCCGTTGCCCCAGGTGTCGCTGGACTTGCTGAACAGGGTGCCGTTGCCGGTGGTCCGGTTGCCCATGTCGGTGGTGTACTGCCCGCCGCGGGTGCCATCCTTGAGCTGGTAGGTGGAGCCGCTCAGGGTGGTGGTCAGCGGCACGCTGCCGACGAAGACGCCGGTGCCGGTGCCGGTCTTGATGCCCTCGTTCTGGCTCAGCACGGCGCCGGTGGCGGCGTCGGTGACGACGTGCAGGCGGCTCGGGGTGCCGTCCGACTCCTTGCCGGAGACGACGGTCTCCCAGGCGAGCTTCGGGGTCCCGTCGGCGGCCCAGACGACCAGGCGCGGGGCGGTGTCGACCGCGGAGCCGGCCTGGGCGGCCAGCGCCGCCTCCTGGGCCTTCGGCGCGGCGAGCTTCGGCGTGGTGTTCACGCCGCTCAGGACGGCCTCGCTGGCCTTGGTCACGCCCGTGGTGGCGCCGGTGGCGTCCTGGTGGACGATCAGGTCGCCGCCGAGCACCGGCAGGCCGGCGTAGGTGCGCTCGTAGCGCAGGTGGCGGGCGCCGTTGGTGTCCTGGACGACGTCCTTGGTGACCAGCTTCTCGTCCGCGGTCAGGCCCAGGGCCTGGACGAGGCCGGCGGTCTGCTGGTTCGCGGAGGCGATCAGCTCGGCGCGGCCCGCCTGCTGCGCGGCAACGGCGGCCGGCGCGTCGGGGGTGACCGCCTGGGCGAGGGCCGGGAAACCGGTCACCAGCAGCGCGGTGGTGGCGGCCATGACAACCGCTGCCTTCCGGGCGTGGGCGTAACGGGACATGCGGACTCCTTTTCCGACCGCCGCGGGGTTCGCGGACGGTGGACAGAACCTGGCCGCAGGGTTGCGACTCAGTGGGGGCCCCCGCCGCCGGTGCGCGGCGCGGGTGCGGTTGCGGAGCAAGGTGGTCGAGCGTTTCCGGCAGGGGGATCGCGCCGTTCCTGGCCTCGGACAGCTGCACCGGGGGGTGGGGCCCCCTCGTCTGCAGCCGGAGGAATCGTGGCAGCAAACGAGCCGTTAATGACAGATGCATGCCAGGGATTGGCCGATTAGCTACCGGGCCGTACATCTGCCGGAAGGTCAGCAGTGTTACGCCCGTGCGAACATCCGACGATCGTTTTCATGTCGGCCAAAAGGTTTGGCCACCCCCCGCAGGCACTGACCAGCGCTCAGGGCGCGGACCCGGCCCGCAGGACCCGCTCCGGGGCCCAGCGGGGGCGGCACCTCCCCTTTCCGGCCGTGCCAGGGGCGGTTTCCGGCCAACTCCATACATTGAATGGAACCGGAAACCCTGTGGATCAGTCCCGGGCCCCGCCCGTCGGTGACGGAACGGGGCCCGGTCGACGACGCTCCGTCAGCCCTGCACGAACACCGCCACCGTGCGGCCCGGCACGGTGAAGGTTCCGGTCGCCGCGGCGAAGCCGGACCGCTTCACCACCGGGTCGGCACCGCCGGCCTGGACCGGGTGGAGCGCCTGGGCCGTCCCGGCGAGCGCACCGACGGTCTGGCTCCGCTCGGTCGGCGTCGCGTTGAACACCACCGTGATCCCCTTCTCCGCGCCCGGCAGCCCGGTGCCGTCCAGGTGCAGGGTGAGCACCCCCGGGACCTCGCCGGGCGTGCCCGACAGCGGATAGCCGAGCCGCTGCTGCACGGCCGCCAGGGTCGGCAGCGCGAACAGCGGCGAGGAGCGCTTGATCCGCAGGAAGTCCTGGTACTGCGCGCCCGCCGCCGCGATGTCGGCGGGGCCCACGGTCAGCCGCGGGTCCGCCAGCAGGGCCTTGGCGGTGGGCCACAGCTCCCGGTTGTCCGCGGCCGGCGGCAGCCCCCGGCCCCAGCCGTTGCCGTCCCGCGGGTCCCAGTGGATCGCGTTGAACCAGTCGCCGGAGTCGTAGGAGTTGGCGTCCAGCGACTTGGAGCGCAGCAGGTCGCTGCCCGCCTGGACGAAGCCGGGGCCCTGCGACAGCGCGGTCAGCGCGAGCGCCAGCGCCTGTGTCCGGGCCCGGTCGGCCGGCGCGGTGCCGGCCGGCAGCTTGTACGCCAGCGCGTCGAACAGGTCGGCGTTGTCGTGCGCGTCCACGTAGGCGAGGGCCTCGCCGGGCCGGGCCGCGTAGCCGGTCGGGGCGCCGTTGTAGTCGACGTCCTTGCCGGTGACGGTCCGACCGGAGCTGTCGGTGAAGGAGTAGTCGGCCAGGTTGCCGGTCAGCCCCACCTTGAGCCGGTCCGTCTGCTGGAGCAGCCGGGCCTTCTGCTGCTCCGGGGTGCCGTTGGCGGCCGAGCCGTTCGGGTCGGTGAACAGGCCCGAGACGAAGCCCTGCTGGGGCGCCGAGGACAGCCGGAAGTCGCCGCCGCGCGCGGAGTCCCGGAACCGGTCGTCGAAGGTGGCGATGCCGGTGCCGGCCATGTTCCGCTGGGTGGCCTGCTCGAACCGGGCGTTGTCCGCCACCACGCCGAAGTTCCAGCCCTCGCCGTAGAGCAGGACGTTCCCGCCGTCCACGCCGTCCGAGTCCGGCGTCATCCGGCGCAGCGCGGCCCGCACGTCCAGCATGGTGGACTTCGGGTCCAGGCCCATGAGGTCGAAGCGGAAGCCGTCCACCTTGTACTCGCGCGCCCAGGTGGTGACGGAGTCGACCACCAGGCGGTTCATCATGGCGTGCTCGGGCGCCGTGTCGGCGCAGCAACTGTCGGCGGTCACCTTGCCGTTGGCGTCCAGCCGCTGGTAGTAGCCGGGGACGACCCGGTCCAGCACCGAGTGCTCGGCCTGGCCGCTCGCGGCGGTGTGGTTGTAGACGACGTCGAGCACCACCCGCAGGCCGGCCGCGTGGATCGCCTGCACCATCCGCCGGAACTGCACGGTGCGCGCGGTCCCTTCGGGGTCGGTGGCGTACGAGCCCTCCGGCACGTTGTAGTGGAGCGGGTCGTAGCCCCAGTTGTAGGCGTCCTGGGCGGCGACGGCCGCCACGCACTCCTGCTGCCTGTCGCTGTCGGCGGCCAGGGCGGCGAGGTCGCAGGCGGGCAACTGCTGCGCGGCCCGGTTCTCCCTGATGGTGGCGATGTCGAAGGTCGGCAGCAGGTGGATCGTGGTGACCCCGGCCGCGGCGAGCTCGCGCAGGTGCCTGGCACCGGCCGCTTCGGACTCGGTGAAGGCCAGATAGGTGCCGCGCTCGGCGGCCGGGACGGTGTCGTCGGCGACGGAGAAGTCGCGGACGTGCAGTTCCTGGATCTGCTCCTGCCCGAGCGGGACGGCCGGCGGGACGGCGTGCTCCTCCCAGCCGGGCGGCTTGAGCGCCTTCGCGGCGAGGTCGGCGACCAGGCTGCGCCGGGAGTCGGTGGAGAGGGCCACGGAGTACGGGTCGGTGACGGTGTTGACCACCAGCCGCTGGACCGTCGGGGCCCAGACCTTGACCTGGTACAGGTAGTACTTGCCGTCGAGTTCGGCCCGGTCCCGGACCAGCTCCCAGACGCCGGTCTCCTCGTCGCGCTTGAGCGGCAGGGTCCTCGGGGTGCCGCCGGTGGCGGAGTCGAAGACCTGGACGGAGACCTCCTGCGCGGTCGGCGCCCAGAGCGAGAGCGCGACCTTGCCCCGGTAGTACGCGGGTCCGAAGTCGACCCGGCCGGTGCGGCGGGCGTACAGGTCGTCGAGCACGCCGGGGATCTGCACGCCGGTGGCGGCCGGCACGGCGCCGCTCGGCAGGTGCTCGGTGAACAGCAGCTGGCCGCGCAGGGCCTCGGGCACCCGGGCGGCGTCGCGCGCGTCCACGGTGAAGGCGCGGTAGCCGGCCAGGTGCGGGTACTTCGCCTTCTGGGTGTCGGTGAGTCCGCCGCGCACCGGGTCCAGCCGGATCCACTGGCCGGGCTTGGTGAGCATGCCGTTCTCGGCCCTGATGCCGCCCGCCGGGTCGTACACCAGCTGGGCGCTGGTGCCGGCGGCGAGGGCGGCGTCCCCGGCGCCGTAGCCGGGCGGGACGACGACGGTGCGCGCGTCGATCCACTGGGCCTTGGCGGAGGCGGGGTCCAGCTGGGAGGCGGCGCCGGCGGACTGCGGCAGCAGGTAGCCCTCGCGGCCGCCGAGGATCCAGACCTCGCGGCCGGTGCCGGCCAGGTCGAGCGACTGGTCGGTGGGCAGGTCCTTGTCGTTGCCCCGGTGCAGGATGTAGCTCAGGCTGGTCGCGCCGGGGGCGAGCGGCACCTCGAAGACGGCGCCGAAGGCGTCCCGGCGGGCGGGCTGCAGCGGGCTGCCCCAGTCGGTGGGGTTGGCGGCGCCGGTCCAGTCGTGCAGGCCCCAGCCGTCGTAGTTCCCGTCGGCCCGGTTGTAGTGGAGCACGGCAGTGCCCGCGGGCGGGGTGTTCGCCGGGCCCGGGTCGGCGGTGCGGACGGCCGGGTCGCCCTCCTTCAGCCAGACCTCGCCGGTGGCGCCGAGGTCGAGGTGCCGGTCGGCGTCGACGTCCTTGACGCCGTCCTTCTCGACGACGAAGCCGAGGTCCGAGGCGCCCGGCCGGAGCTTCACATAGGCGAAGGCGCCGTAGGCGTCCCGGCCGGTGAAGCCGTGCCCGGCGGGCCACTGGGTGGCCTCGCCGTCGGCGAGGTCGCCCCAGGCGTAGAGGTTCCAGCCGTCGTAGTCGCCGTTCCTGCGCTGGTAGTGGACGACGGCGTACGGGCGGGCGGCGGCGCTGGGCACCGGCGCGGGGGCCGGGGTGCCGGTGGTGAAGCCGCCGGTCGCGGAGCGCAGCCGGCCGGCGGAGTCCTGGACCACGGCCTTGTAGCGGACGGGCGTGCCGGGGGCGACCCCGGCGAGGTCCTGGGTGACGGCGTAGGGCCGCCGGCCGGCGGAGCCGGACGCTCCGGTGTCGGACGCTCCGGTGTCGGAGCTGCCGAGCACCTGCCAGGGCCGGTCGCCGATCTGCGCGGCGAAGGTGACCCGGCCGAAGCCGCCGCCCGGCACCTCGGCGCGGACGGTGACGGTGCCGGTGGAGCCGTCGGCGGGCGCGCCGAGAGTGATCGAGGGCCCGGCGGCGGGGGCGGCGAGCCGGCCGGCGGCCTTGAGCACGACCGAGGACAGCGCGGGCACGGTGACGGTGACCCGGCGGTCGGCGCCGCTGGTGAGCCGCGCGCCCGGGGCCGGGTAGACCAGGTCGAAGCCCTGTCCGGCCGAGAAGGTGTCCAGGGTGACGGTCTTGGCCTCGGTGGCGTTGTTGACCGCGACCAGGTACTCCACCTGCTGGGCGGCGTCGATCCGGGAGAAGGCGTAGACGCCGGGGCCGTCGGCCGCGTACCGCTCGATCTGGGCGCCGTCGGCGAGTGCCGGGTGGTCGCGGCGGAGCTTGGCCAGGGCGGCGATGTCCCGGTAGGGCTCGGCGTCCCGGTCGTAGCGGTCGGCGGGGCCGGGGGTGCCGCCGAGGACGCGGTCGGCGTTGTAGGAGGGGGTCTGCGAGGCGAAGACGTCCTGGCGGGCGTCCTTGTCGCCGCCGGCGCCGGTGAAGCCCTGCTCGTCGCCGTAGTAGACGACGGGCTGGCCGCGGGTGAGGAACATCAGCTCGTTGCCGAGCCGGTCCCTGCGCAGCAGGGCGGCCTCGTCGGCACCGGGGTTGTCGGCGAGCAGGAAGGAGCCGAAGCGGCCCATGTCGTGGTTGCCGAGGAAGGTCGGCAGCTCGTAGGCGTCGGTGTCGGCGGTGGTGTAGCGGTGGTCCTGGCCGTAGAGCTCGGCCAGGCCCCGGGCCGGGCCGCCCTGGGAGACGTAGGCGCGGGCGGCGTTCTGGAACGGGAAGTCGAGGGTGGCCTGGAGCCTGCCCCTGGTGACGTAGGGCGCGGTGACGGCCGGGTCGCCGGAGTAGACCTCGCCGAACATGAAGAACTTCTTGTTGCCGCGCTTGGCGGCGAACTCCTTGAGCGCGGGTGCCCACTGCTGCCAGAAGGCCATGTTGACGTGCTTGACGGTGTCGATCCGGAAACCGTCGACGCCGGCCTCCTCGACCCACTGCTGGTAGACCTTCTCGAAGCCCTTGACCACCTTGGGGTTCTGGGTGTCGAGGTCGTCGAGGCCGGAGAAGTCGCCCTCGGTGGCGGACTCGCCGGCGAAGGTGGAGTCGCCCCGGTTGTGGTAGAGCGCGGGGTCGTTGAGCCAGGCCGGGGTCTTGGCGGTGGCGTCGGAGGGCTTGCGGAACACCGGGCTGTAGGGGAACGAGTCCTTGGTCAGCTTCGGCCAGGCCGCGCCCCGGTCGGCGAGCGCCGTCTCGTCGACGGGGTTGCCGTCGGCGTCCAGCACCGGGTAGGCGCCGGTGGAGCGGTAGCCGGACTGCCCCTGCCGGTTGTCGAGGATGTCGGCGGTGTGGTTGGTGATGACGTCGAAGAAGACCTTGATGCCCCGGGCGTGGGCCTTGGCTATCAGCTCCTTCAACTGCTCGTTGGTGCCGAAGTGCGGGTCGACCCGGGTGAAGTCGGTGATCCAGTAGCCGTGGTAGCCGGCACTGGCGGCGTCTCCCGTGCCCTGGACCGGCTTGTTGGTAAAGATCGGCGCCATCCAGATCGCGGTGGTGCCGAGGTCCTGGATGTAGTCGAGCCGCTGGATCAGCCCGGCGAGGTCGCCGCCGTGGTAGAAGCCCTTGTCGGCCGGGTCGAGGCCGTGGTCGAGGCGGGTGCCGGTGAGGCCCCCGGCGTCGTTGCCCCGGTCGCCGTTGGCGAAGCGGTCCGGCAGGACGAAGTAGAACTGCTCGCGGGTGAGGTCGTGCCGTCCGGCGGTGGCGGCCAGCGCGGCGTCCGAGGGCGGGCCGGGCGGGGCGGCGGCGAGCGCGGCCGGTCCGGCGGTGCCGAGGGTGGCGGCGGTGAGCGCGGCGGCGAGGAGCACCGCCGTCCGGCCGGGTCTGCGAGGGGTGCTCCGCCGACGGCGGGGCGGGACTTCGGCCACTGAAGGCTCCCTTGCGGGGGTACGGGGTCATGGGCGGTCGGGTGGCCGAGACGCTAGCGGCCTGCAATATGTTTCAGCAAGATGCTGAAAGCGTTTCGGTCGGGGAAAATACCCGCCGCTTCCGCGCCCCCGGCCCCGAGTGCGCCGCCCCGCCCTTCCGGCGTGACAATGGGACGTATGCCCGTCCCACCGGTTAACCCCAGATCCGCCCGCACCCCCTCGCCCGGTGGGAGCCACCCCCTACCTCTGAAGGGGGACAGCTGGTGAAGAATCCACTTCCGGAGGATGAGCAGACGGCTACGGGACGTCTGGCAGACTTCTCGTCCATGGGGGAACCGACCGAGATCCAGCAGAACGGCGGCCGCATGCCCGAGGGAGCCACCCGTGCGGCCCGCACCCGTAGCGCGGCTGTGCGCGCCCGCGTCCGCGAGCAGCGCCGGTCGCCCGCGCGGCCGAGACTCTGGTTCGAGCTGGCACTGATCGGCATCAGCTACTGGATCTACTCCCTGGTGCGCAACGCCGTCCCCGAGCAGGAGGCGATCGCCCAGAAGCACGCCGGCTGGATCTGGGACCTCGAGCACTCCCTCGGCATCGCCGTCGAGCGCTCGGTCAACCACGCGGTCGACGGCGTCGGCTGGCTGATCACCGGGATGAACTACTACTACGCGACGCTGCACTTCGTGGTAACCATCGGCGTCCTGGTCTGGCTCTACCGGTGGCACCCCGGCCGCTACGCCGCGGTGCGCACGGTGCTGTTCGTCACCACCGCGATCGCGCTGGTCGGCTTCTACTTCTTCCCGCTGGCCCCGCCCCGGCTGATGACCGACGGCGGCTTCATCGACACCGTGAAGACGCACAGCACCTGGGGCTCGATGGCCTCCGGCCCGGCCACCCACGTCTCCAACCAGTTCGCCGCGATGCCCTCGATGCACATCGGCTGGTCGATGTGGTGCGGTCTGACCATCTTCTTCCTGGCCCGCCGGACCTGGGTCCGGGTGCTCGGCCTGCTCTACCCGGCGGCCACCCTGCTGGTGATCGTCGCCACCGCCAACCACTTCTGGATGGACGCCGTCGGCGGCGAGCTGTGCCTGCTGGTGGGCTTCCTCACCGCCCGCTGGCTCTACCAGTGCTGGATCTACAGACTTCCACAGGTACCCGCCCGGGAGCTGCCGGCCGAGCCGGTGACCGTCCCCGAGCAGTGGAGCGAGCCCGCGGTGAGCAGCGCGCGCCGCTGAGGCCGCGGACGAGGACGCGGACGAGAACGCGGAGAGGGGCCCCGGGCGACCGGGGCCCCTCTCGCCGTCTCCCCCGCCCCACCCGTTACCCGTAGAACAGCCGCTCCACCACCGACCGGGCCCGCCGGGTGGTGCGCCGGTAGTCGTCCACCAGCTCGCCGCTGTGCCCGGCCCCGTACCCCAGGTAGCGGGCCACCCCGGCCAGCTCCCGGGTGTCCGCCGGGAAGGAGTCGCCCGGTCGGCCGCGCACCAGCATCACCGCCGACCGCACCCGGGAGGCCAGCACCCAGGCGGCGTCCAGCACCTCCGCGTCCTCCGCCCCGACCAGCCCGGCCCCGACCGCCGCGGCCAGCGCCGCCCTGGTCCGGGTGGTGCGCAGCCCCGGCAGCTCGTGCCCGTGCCGCAGCTGGAGCAGCTGGACGGTCCACTCGACGTCCGCCAGCCCGCCCCGGCCGATCTTGGTGTGGGTGGTGGGGTCGGCTCCGCGCGGCAGCCGCTCGGCCTCGATCCTGGCCTTGATCCGGCGGATCTCCAGCACGTCCCGCTCGGGCACCCCCTCGCCGGGGAAGCGCAGCGGGTCGACCAGCTGCCGGAACCGCTCCCCCAGCTCCGGGTCCCCGGCCACCGGCTCGGCCCGCAGCAGCGCCTGGCTCTCCCAGGCGTGCGACCAGCGCCGGTAGTAGGCCGCGTACGAGGCGAGCGAGCGCACCAGCGGGCCGTTGCGCCCCTCCGGCCGCAGGTCGGCGTCCACCTCCAGCGGCGGTTCGGTGGACGGCGCGGCCAGCAGGGTGCGCAGCTGGTGGCAGACCGCCTGGGCGGCCCGGGCGGCGTCCTCCTCCAGCGAGCCGAGCAGCGGCTCGTGGACGAAGAGCACGTCCGCGTCCGAGCCGTAGCCCAGCTCGTGCCCGCCGAACCGGCCCATCGCGATCACCGCGATCCGGGTCGGCAGCGCGCCGTTGCGAGCCTCCCAGCCGGCCACACAGGCCCGCAGCGCGCCCTGCAGCGTGGCCGCGTTGAGTGCGGTGAGCGCCTCGCCGGCCGTGTCCAGCGCCTGCGCCGGGTCCTCGCCGAGCCGCCCGAGCACATCGGCGGCGGCGGTGCGGAACAGCTCCCGGCGGCGCACCGAGCGCGCCGCGGCCACCGCGCCGGCCACCGATTCGGCCCGGCGGACGGCGGCCAGCACCTCCCGCTCCAGCGCGGGCCGCCCGCGCGGCACCAGCCCCTGCGGGTCGCCGAGCATGGCGACCGCCTCCGGTGCCCGCAGCAGCAGGTCGGGGGCGAGCCGCCCGGCGGACAGGACCCGCGCCAGCTGCTCGGCGGCGGCGCTCTCGTCGCGCAGCAGCCGCAGGTACCAGGGGGTGCGGCCGAGCGCGTCCGAGACCTGGCGGAAGTTGAGGAGTCCGGCGTCCGGGTCGGCGGAGTCGGCGAACCAGCCGAGCAGCACCGGCAGCAGGGTGCGCTGGATCGCCGCCTTGCGGCTGACCCCGGCGGCGAGCGCGCTCAGGTGCCGGAGCGCGGCGGCCGGGTCGGCGTAGCCCAGCGCCTCCAGCCGGGCCCGGGCGGCGTCCTGGCGCAGGCCCGCCGCGCCCGGCGGCAGCTCGGCGACGGCGTCCAGCAGCGGCCGGTAGAACAGCTTCTCGTGCAGCCGGCGCACCTCGACGGCGTGCCGCTTCCACTCCCGGCGCAGCGCGGCGACCGGGTCGGCCCTGGTGTCGTCGTTGATCAGCGGCGCGAGCGAGCGGGCCAGCCGGCGCTGGTCCTCCTCGTCGGTGGGCATCAGATGGGTGCGGCGCAGCCGGTGCAGCTGGATGCGGTGCTCCAGCGAGCGCAGGAACCGGTAGGCGGTGTCCAGTGAGGCGGCGTCGGCCCGGCCCACGTACCCGCCGCGGGAGAGCGCGGCCAGCGCCTCCAGGGTGTTGCCGCTGCGCAGCGCCTCGTCGGTGCGGCCGTGCACCAGCTGGAGCAGCTGGACGGAGAACTCGACGTCGCGCAGCCCGCCGGGGCCCAGCTTGAGCTGGCGGTCCAGTTCGGTGGCGGGGATCGAGTCGATCACCCGGCGGCGCATCTGCTGCACGTCGGCGACGAAGTTCTCCCGGGCGGCGGCCTGCCAGACCATCGGCGCCAGCTCGGCGACGTACGCCTCGCCGAGCTCGGCGTCGCCGGCCACCGGGCGGGCCTTGAGCAGCGCCTGGAACTCCCAGGTCTTGGCCCAGCGCCGGTAGTAGGCGACATGGCTGGCCAGGGTGCGGACCAGCGGGCCGTTGCGGCCCTCGGGGCGCAGGTTGGCGTCCACCGGCCAGATGGTGCCCTCGCCGGTGGTGTCGGCGCACAGCCGGGTGAGCGCGGCGGCGAGCCGGGTGGCGGCCTTGACCGCCCGGTGCTCCTCGACGCCCTCGCGCGGCTCCGCGACGAAGATGACGTCGACGTCGGAGACGTAGTTGAGCTCTCGACCGCCGCACTTGCCCATACCGATGACGGCGAGCCGGCAGTCGGCGGCGGCCTCCGGGTCCTGCGCGGAGGCCAGGTCGAGGGCGGTCTGGAGGGTGGCGCCCGCCAGGTCGGCGAGTTCGGCGGCGGTCTGGGCGAGGTCGGTGGTGCCGGTCAGGTCGCGGGCGGCGACCGCCAGCAGGCAGCGGCGGTAGCCGACCCGCAGCGCGTCGGCCGGGCGGCCGGTGGGGTCGGCGGCGACGGCCTCGGCGAGCGCCCGGCGGAAGTCCGCCGGGCCGGGGTGCATGTCGCGCAGCTCGAAGGTGACCAGGACGTGCCAGTCGTGCGGGTGCCTGGCCAGGTGGTCGGCGAGCGCGGTGGACGCGCCGAGCACGCCGAGCAGCCGGTCGCGCAGCGGCTTGGAGGTGGTCAGGGTGTCGCGCAGGGCGTGCCGGTCGGCCTCCTCGGCGGCCTCCAGCAGCCGGGCCAGGCCGAGCAGCGCGAGGTCGGGGTCGGCGGTGGCGGCGAGCGCGTCGAGCAGCACCGGGTCCGCGGCCAGCCCGTCCAGGGCCGGTTCGGCGAGCAGCCGCAGCGCCTTGGCGGGGTCGGTGAACCCGCGTCGCGCCAGTCTGGTCTCCGGCCGGCTCACCCGGCTGCCGGCCCGCTGTTCCTCCACCGCCATCGCCCCTCCGTCGTCCGCCCCAGCAGGCTACGCGTCCCCGGCGCGGCGCGCCCGGGTGTGACCACCGGGCGGACACCGGTGTCACCCGTCCGTGACTCCGTGCCCGCCGCGCTCGTTCACCCGGCGTCCGCTCCCCACCTCCCCCGTCGCCGCTCCGGAGGGTCCGATGCCCGGCCGTCTGCCCTCGCTCACCGGGCTGCGCTTCTGGGCCGCGCTGCTGGTGGTGCTGTACCACCTGGCGCGCAAGCTCGGCGAGCTGCCGCTGCTCGGCCCGCTCTCCTGGTACGGGCGTTCGGGGGTCACCTTCTTCTTCGTCCTCTCCGGTTTCGTCCTCGCCCGGACGTACGAGGGCTCGCCGGCCACCGCCCGGTCCTTCGCCCGCCGCCGGTTCGCCCGGATCTGGCCGCTGCACGCGCTGACCACCGCGCTGTCGCTGGGCGCGAACGCCGCCCTGGGCCTGGCCGTGCCGCTGGCGGCCGTGCTCTGGTCGCTGCCGCTGCTGCACGCCTGGGCGCCGGGGACGGTCTTCGGCGGCAACCCGGCCGCCTGGTCGCTGGGCGCCGAGGCCTGGTTCTACCTGCTGTTCCCGGCCCTGCTGCGGCTGCTGGCCCCGCGCCGGCGGGGCTGGCTGCCGCTGGCGGCGGTCTGCGCCGCGCTCGGCCCGGTGCTGTGGGCGGCGGGCGCGCTGCTGCCCGCCGATCCAGCCCTGCGCGGCTGGCTGCTGGACTACCTGCCGCTGACCCGCACCCCGCAGTTCGTGCTGGGGGTGGTCACCGGGCTGGCCGCCCGGCACGGGCTGCTCCCCCGGGTGCGGCTCGGCGCGGCCGCGGCGGCGGTGGCCGGCTGGCACGTCCTGCTGGTGCCCTGGCACGCGGCCGTCCCCGACGCCCTGTGGTGGGGCCCTTACAGCGCCTCGCAGCTGTTCCCGGCCCCGCTGTTCGCGGCGCTGCTGGTGGCCGCCGCCGGGCGGGACGCGGCGGGCACGGCGCCCCGGCTGCTCTCCGGGCGGACGGCGGTGCTCCTCGGCGAGTGGTCCTACGCCTGGTACCTGGTCCACGAGATCGGCATCCGCTGCTGGCTGTGGACGGCCGGCCGGCCGTCGGGGACGCTCGCGCTGCTCGCCGTCGACCTGCTGCTCGCCGGGGTGACGCTGGCCGTGGCGGGCGCCCTCCACCGGTGGGTGGAGCGCCCCTGCGAGCGGCTGCTGCGCGGGGCGCCCCGGAACGCCGGAACGCCGCGGCCCCCCCCCCCCCGGGGGGGGGGGGGGGGG
>NZ_JAXCLC010000010.1:0-144943 GCF_034043715.1 Kitasatospora purpeofusca
CGGGGGCTCCACTGGTTGCGCTGGGTCCCCGGTTTCTCACGGGGTGTAGCCATGGTGGACCGCGTCGGCTTACGATGACCAGGGGTCTAACCTTGACCGTTCCGACTGGTTAGCGGGTGGCAATCACTGTGACTGAATCAGGGTCTGACGCGACATCAACTGCTCTTGTTCGATTCGGCATAGAACTGCGCAGGTCGCGACGGGCAATGCGCTGGTCGCAGGTCGAGTTGGGGCGGAGGATGGGTTACTCCGATGCCATGGTCTCGTACGTCGAACGAGCGAAGAAGCCGGTAACCTCTAACTTCGCAGTTAAGGCCGACGAGGTGTTCGAAACCGGGGGCACCTTCTACGAGTTGTGGCGCAGGATCGCCCGAGCAAGTCTGCTGGAGGGCTTTCAGGAGTTTGTTGACGCTGAGAGCCGATGTCGTCGACTGAGAACCTTTGCCTTGACCATCGTCACTGGCCTGCTTCAAGTGCGCGAGTATGCGGAAGCCTTGGCGTATGCAGCTGTCGATCGAGGTGCAATCACTCAGGCGGAGGCTGAGGAGCGCGTCGATGTACTCATCGCGAGGCAGCGCCTGCTTGAGCGGCACAAGCCACCGCTGATCCACGCC
The DNA here is from genome assembly GCF_034043715.1 of Kitasatospora purpeofusca. Lineage (GTDB taxonomy): Bacteria > Actinomycetota > Actinomycetes > Streptomycetales > Streptomycetaceae > Kitasatospora > Kitasatospora purpeofusca_A. Next base: position 615 of record NZ_JAXCLC010000010.1, read on the forward strand.
GTTCTGGACGAGAGCTGCCTCATGCGTCCTGTGGGCAGCCCGAGCGTGATGCTGAAGCAGTTCGATCACCTTGAGGAACTGGCCGCGAGACCGAACATCACCATCCAGGTAGCACCATTCGCCCTGGGTGAGAACCTGCCGTTCGCCCTGCCGGTGACATTGCTTGACCTCTCAGACAGTTCTCTGGTCGGCTATGCCGAATCGCATGCTCGTGGCCACCTCGAACGAGTCCGCGAAGCGGTTAGGGGGTGGGAGACGCAGTACGATCAGTTGGTGGTGGAGGCTCTGCCCAAGGCTGCCTCCCTGGCGCTGATCCGCAAGGCTCGAAAGGAGCTGTCCCCATGAACCTCGACCTGTCTGGCGTGTCCTGGCTCAAGTCGTCGTACTCCACCAACGGCGGTGAGTGCGTGGAGGTTTCCGCGAGCTTCCCGGGTGCTGTCCCCGTCCGCGACTCCAAGGACCCCGAGGGCCCGGCCCTTGTCTTCCCGGCCGACGCCTGGCGTTCCTTCGTCGCCGGTGTGCAGGCGGGCGAGTTCGGCGCTGTCTGACCTGAACTGACCGTGGACCCCGGCCGGATTCCCGGTCGGGGTCCACGTGTTGAGGCGTCCGCGCTACCGTGGACGACATGACCCCTGTGAGCTGGCGCAAGAGTTCCTACAGCAACAACGGTGGCCAGTGCGTCGAGATCGCAGCCAACATCCCCGGTCTCGTCCCCGTCCGCGACTCCAAGGACCCCTCCGGTCCCGCCCTCGCCTTCCCCTCCGACGCCTGGCGCGCGTTCGTCGCCGCCGTTCAAGCGGGCGAGTTCGGCACCGTCTGACCCGTCACCGGGCCGACACCACCCGCCGCTCCCGCCGATACGCGCCGGGCGGGGCGCCGAAGTGTCGCTTGAACGCCTTCGCGAACGCGAACTCCGAGGTGTAGCCGGCGTTCTCGGCCACGGCACCCAGCGAGTCGCCCGTCTCGCGCAGCATCCGCGCCGCGACGGCCATCCGCCACGTCGTCAGATAGCTCAGCGGCGGCTCGCCGACCACCGCACTGAACCGGCGGGCGAACGCCGCCCGTGACAGTCCGGCCAGGCTCCCCAGCGACTCGACGGTCCACGGGTGCGCCGGGTCGTCGTGGATCGCCTTCAACGCAGGCGCGATCAGCGGATCGTTCAGCGCGGACGCCCAGCCCTGCGTCTGCTCGCTGGGCAACTCGGCGTACCAGGACCGCAGGATGTAGAGCAGCAGCAGGTCGACGAGCGCCGTGACCACCGAATCCGAACCCGGCCGGGGCCGGTGGATCTCGGCGCAGAGCTGGTCGACCGCCGAGCGCAACGCCGGATGGCGACCGGGGCTCGCCGGGAGGTGGATGACCTCGGGGAGGTCGCCGAGCAGCGGATGCGGCCGGTCGATGTCGAGGTGGTAGGCCCCGCACACCAGCACGCTGCGCGCGCCGCCGCCCCCGACGGTGAAGGACCCGATCGGCGAGGAGGTGTCGACGCGGTCGGGTTCGAAGGCCACCACCTCGCTGGTGACGGCGTCGCAGATCGCGTGATCGGTGCCGCGTCGCAGGAAGACGACGTCGCCGGGGCCGAGGGCGATCGGATCGCCGCCGACCGGCCGGAGGAAGCAGTGTCCTTCGACGACGACGTGGAATCCGGCTCCCGCGATGGGCTGGAAGCGCACGCCCCACGGCGCCCGCGCGTCGGTGCGGACGACGGACGGGCGCCCGGTGCGCAGGGCCGCGAGCGTGTCGCTGAGGATGTCCATGCGCTCACCCTAGCGCGCCGGGATCGAGACGATCGGACATAGAATCAAGACTTCATGTCATTCATTGTCTCGGTCGTGAGCCGTAGCGTCCTCGTCATGAACAACACAGCGAACACAGCGAACACCCAGCGTGTCGTCGTCATCGGTGGTACCTCCGGCGTCGGATTCGCCGTCGCCCAGGCCGCAGCGGCCTGTGGCTCGAACGTGGTCGTCGCCTCCAGCAGTCAGCACCGGGTCGACCTGGCGGTGGAGAAGCTCGGCGGAGCGGCCGAGGGCATCGTGCTGGACGTCGCCGACGAGGCGGCGGTCGTCGCCTTCTTCGACCGGATCGGCGAGTTCGACCACCTCGTCTACACGGCGGGCGAGCCCCTGCTGCTGAAGCCGCTCGCCGACCTCGGCGCCGAGGAGTCCCGGGCGTTCTTCGAGCGCCGCTTCTGGGGTGCCCTGCTCGCCGCGAAGTACGCGACGCCGAAGCTGCGGCCCGGCGGCTCGATCACCTTCACCTCCGGCGCCTTCGCCACCCGGCCGGTCCCCGGAGCCCTGCTCGGCGCCGGCATCACCGCCGCCGTCGAGGGTGTGACGCGGGCCCTGGCCCTGGAGCTCGCCCCGCTGCGGGTCAACGCCGTGCGCCTCGGCGCGATCCGCACCGAGCTGTGGGACAGCACCGTGCCGGATCCGGAGGCCTTCCTCCAGGCGCAGGGCAGCGGCCTTCCCGTGCAGCGTGTCGGCACCCCCGAGGAGGCCGCGGTGGCCTACCTCTACCTCCTGGACAACGGCTACGCGACCGGCACGGTGGTCACCCTCGACGGCGGAGCCGCGTTGGCCTGACCCCGGGCGGCTGTCGGTCCGACGGGCCCGGTCCGGCAGCCGCGACCCGGCAGCCCCGGTCCGACAGCCCGCGACCCGGCGTCCGGCGGACAGCGCGCCGCCCGCCGACCACGTCACCCGATCGGCCGAGGTGCGTATCCGATTGCCGAGTAGGTCCGTTGGTATGGCACCCAGGTGGCAGGAACGGTACGTAACCGCTCGGAATGCCACCCGACCACGACCCACCAGCAGAAGAGGGCGGCATGCTCCAGATCTCAGTCGAGGACTCCGAGATCGGCCCCGGTGAGGCCCACCGGTGGCATCTTGTCCCCCTGACCGGTGCCGACGGACCCGCCCCGCGCCGGATGACCGGCTACAACCAGGCGAAACATTTCACCGTTGCCCAGTACGCGCAGAGCGTCGACGATCCGATCCGGTCCTACGTCGCGGCGAGCTTCGAACTCGCCGGCCGGGTGGACCTGGACGCGCTGGCGGCCGCGCTGCTCCAGCTGGTGCGACGTCACGAGGTCCTCCGGGCGGTCTACCAGCCGCTGGCCGGGGACCTCGGTTGCGAGGTCCTCACGCCCGACGAGGTGGCCCTCAAGCACGTCTACGGCGGCCCGTTGGAGACATCCGAGCAGGTCACCCGGCACCTCCAGGAAGCGTTCCAGGAGGTGGACACCCTCTCCTGGCCACTGATCACCATGGGTGCGGTGGTGCGGCCCGAGTCCACCACCGTCTGGTTCTCCTGCGACCACCTGGTCACCGACGGCCTCTCCACCGCGATCGCCATCAACGACGTCACCACGGCGTACCGGAACCTCACCTCCGTCGGGCCCGCGCTCCCGACCGCCCCGGCCGCCCCTGCCGCCCCTGCGGCCGTTGCCGTTGCCGTCGACGCCACGGCGGGCGCGGCTCGGCAGCCGTGGAGCTACCTGGAGTTCAGCCGCACCCAGCGCCGGGCCAACCGTGCGATGCGCGCCGACGATGCGCGGCTGGACCACTGGCGGGCGTTCCGCGACCGGAACGGCGGGCTCTTCCCGCGCTTCCCGCTCGACCTCGGGGTCCGGCCCGGGCAGCTGTACGCACCGGTGGCGAGCACCGAAAGGCTGCTGGCCGCCCACCAGGTAGAGGAGTTCGGCACCGTCTGCCGGGACCTGGGCGGGCGGCTGTCCATGGGGCTGCTCGGAAGCCTCGCGCTCGCGCTCCGGCAGTTGGGCGGGCCGGCGGTGTACCGCGGGCTGATGCCGTTCAACGAACGCGGCCGGGGCGTCTACGCGGAGTCGATGGGCTGGTTCATCAACACCCTGCCGATCGAGTTCCCCGTCGGGCCGGGGGCCGGTCTCGGTGACGTGCTCGCCGACGCCCAGGACGCCTACGCTCAGGTGCGGGCCCACGCGGAAGTGCACTTCGTCAAGGCATGGAAGCTGCTCGCCCCGGCCGAGTACGCGACACTGCGCTACTGGCCGTACGCGGTGAACTTCTTCTCCTACATCGACTGCCGCAGGCTGCCAGGCGCGGACCGCCACGCCGCCCAACAGGCCCGGATGCACGTGTGGGTGTCCGGCTGCAACGGGATCCTGCACTGGCTGCACCGCACCGACGACGGCCTGTTCGTCAACACCATCCATGCCGACACCCCGCAGGCCCGGGACGTCAACCGGGCACTGCTGGACGGTTTCGCCCGTGTGCTCACCGAGCCGCTTCGGACGTAGCGACGTCATGCCGCACGGGGTCAGCTCGGGACCCGGACCGGCCGCGCTGTCCGGACCACCTGCACCGTCCGAACCGGCGGCACTGGCCGGCGCACCCGTACTGTCCGGCCCACCCGCACTGTCCGGACCGTCACGGCGCCGTCGGACGCGTCACGGCGCCACAGCAGCCGCCGCCGCGTTGGCGAGCGTGACGTCGACCGCCTTCCGGGCCTGCTCCAGGCGCTTCGAATCCGCCCGGACCGCCCGGTCCTGGTAGGCGGTCTCGACGGCGAACCAGATGCCCACGACGTTGTTCCGCTGCTTGCAGTCGACATCGGCTGTCGCGGCGGCGATCTCGGGAGCGGTCGCGGTCGGCGACGAGAACCAGCGCTCGTCGCTCACCGCGTCCACGGGGCTCGCGTACGTCTGCCCCTTCTCCCTCATGCAGCGCGACCACGCGGCGAAGGCCGCCCGCACCCGCCCGTCGGCCATGGAGTCCGCGAAGCCCTGGCCGTTGATCTCCAGCGCCCGGGCGTCGTCCTGGAGGATTCCGCCGCCCCGGGTCAGGGTGTCGTCCGCCTCGCCGAGGCAGCCGCCGGGCGGGATCGCGATGCCGTTGTGGGTGCGCTCGGCGGGCGCCGCCGACGAGGCGGGGCCGCCTCGGCCGTGGCCCAGGACGGCCTGCATCTCCGGTGCGGGGGGCTGCGGAGTGGCTGACTGCTGCTTCCGGTCCGCCTGCGTGCCCCAGTGGTAGCCGTGGGCTGCCGCACTCGCGGCGTCCGTGAGGTAGTACCGGCGGGTCATCAGGTCCGGCTTGGTGCCGACCGCCGCCGGCGCGTAGTCGAATCCGAAGCGCTTCATGCACGACCCGATGAGCGCCGTCCTGGCGGCCTCGATCCGGCGGTCCTCGTCGGGGCTGATCAGGTACTTGGCGAGGGGCAGGGTCTGGCCGTCGGCGGTGGCGAGGACCGGGACCGCGTCGACCGCCGGCGGTGCCGCCGCCGCAGCGGAGGCCGGAGCCGAGACCGGACCGGCGGCCGGACCGGAGGCCGCGCAGCCGGTGGCGGCGACGCCCAGCGCGACCAGGGCGGCGATCACCGGCGCACCGATCGACCGTGCCGACCGTGCCGACCGTGCCGACCGTGCCGACCGCGCCGACTTTATTGACCGTGCCGACCGTATCGACGTGGAGGCTGCACTTCGCATGGTGGGCTCTTCTTCCAGTCTTCCGGTCTTCCGGTCTGCCGACGGACAACGGAACGGTGCCGCGCGCTGAGGCTGCGCGGCACCGGCACCGCCGCCGAGGGAATCGCGGGCCGACCCGAGGTCAGCGGCAGGCCTCGAAGTAGTCGAAGCACTGCGAGGCGTTGTTGTTCCGCAGCTGCGGGATCAGGTTGGCGCCGGTGCCGCGCTTGATGTACTGGCTGACGCCGTAGCCGCCCGGGCTGTAGTAGATCGTCACGCTGTAGTTCTGGTTGTTGTTGAAGACCGACGCCGCATTGTTCCGGACGTGCTGGCCGTTGCCGGCGCCGCCGCCGCCGAAGGTGTAGGTGGAGTTGTACTGGTAGGTCTCGTAGCCGCGGCTGCTGCCGTCGCCGTCGCCGAACTTGGCGCCCTGGAAGTCGGGGCTGTAGTACAGGCAGGCGTCGTACGAGGCACACCCGCCGCTGGAGGCCGAGGCGGGCGCGGCGGTGGCGACGGTGAAGCCGAGGGCGGCTATGGAAAGCACCCCGGCGGCGACCTTGTTGCGGATCTTCATGGACTACCCCGTTTCGGTCGAGCGGTCGGAATGCCCCGCGATCCGGTGGAGAGCCCACCCGCCGCAGGCGTTGATCATCGAGGGCAGACGGAGTATCCGTGGTGCGATGACTTACCGTCAAGCTGCTGCCAATGCGTGCTTTTGCATCGCCCCGGCCAATCGCCCGCCCGGTCACCGGGGCGTCACGGAGCGGCATATCCCCCCCTGCGGGAATCGGTGCGGCGCGCCGAGGTCCTGGTGGGGCACTATCTGATCTGCCCATGCCAATATCCTTCCCGGTCACGGCGCCGAATTCCGCGTTTCCGGTCCACGGGGCTTCGCCGACGAATCGTGACGTCAATTCATCCCTGCACCGGACCCCCGGGGTTCGACGGGACGGCGGCGGGATTGTCGGACCCTGAGGCTAGGCTCCACCTCCGGCATTCACCGGGGCGCACCGGGCGGCCGGAGGACGAGAGGGTCATGGACGTGAGGATCACCGAGGGGCAGCTCAACCGGGCCACTCTCGAACGGCAACTGCTGCTGCGGCGGGAGGAGATCGGCGTCGCCGAGGCGGTGCGGCGGGTGGTTGCGCTCCAGGCGCAGCATGCGGCCTCGCCCTACCTCGCGCTGTGGAACCGGGTGGCCGGCTTCGACCCCGCCGACCTGGACCGGGCCTTCGCGGAGCTGGGGATCGTGAGGTCCACGCTGATGCGGATCACCCTGCACGCCGTGCACGTCGACGACTTCGCGACGTTCCGGGAGGCCGTCCACCTGTCGGTGCGGGGGGCCCGGCTGGGCGACGACCGGTTCACGGCTTCCGGCCTGACCGCCGCCGACGGCGACGCGCTGGTCGCGGACGTGCTGGACTTCGGTGACCGTCCCCGCCCCGCCCCGGAGTTCGAGACCTGGCTCGCCGGGCGGCTCGGAGTGGAGGCGGCGGCGCCGGCCTGGTGGGGACTGCGGCAGGTGGCGCCGCTGCTGCGCGCGCCGGGGGAGGGGCTCTGGTCGTTCGGCCACCGGCTCTCCTACGTCGCCCCGCCGGTCCGGCCGGTGCTCGGCGATCCGGAGGTGTACGCGGCCTCGCTGCGCACGCTCGTGCGGCGCTACCTCGCCGGCTTCGGACCGGCCTCGGTGGCGGACGTCGCGCAGTTCGCGCTGGTGCAGCGGGGCCGGGTCAAGGAGGCCCTGCGGGTGCTGGCGGCCGAGGGCGAGGTCGGGCGACTGGAGGGGCCGGGCGGAGCGGAGCTGTTCGACCTCGCGGGGGCGCCACTGCCGGACGGGGAACTGCCGGCGCCGGCCCGGCTGATGGCGATGTGGGACAGCGTCCTGCTGGCCTACGCCGACCGGAGCCGGATCATCCCGCCGGAGTACCGCGCCATGGTGATCAGGCGCAACGGTGATGTGCTGCCGACCCTGCTCGTGGACGGCCGTGTGGCCGGGGTGTGGCGCGCGGTCGAGGGCGGTGTCGAGGCGACGGCGTTCAACCCGCTGCCGGACGCGGCGTGGGAGGGGCTCGCCGCCGAGGCCCGCTCGCTGACGGGGCTGCTCGCCGACCGCGAACCGCACGTCTACCGCCGCTACCACCACTGGTGGAGCAAGCCGAGTGCCCGGCCGGACGGCGCCGAGGTCCGGCTCCTTCCCGGGGCCTGAGCCGCCCGCCCGTCGGAGTGGAAAGTCGACGGCGCCGACCTTCCACTCCGACGGGCGGGCATGCCGGGACCACGGCGGGACCGGGTGAATATGACGCCCAGTTACCGGGGGATCACATCATTCGGTGACCGATATGTACCTGCGTTTTTTGACCGCCCAATTCCTACGGGCAGATTGCCGTGACCGGTTCATCACGTTTCGTATTCGTCCGGTCGAGAATTCAGGAACGAAGGTGGAACGGAAGACGGAACGGACGACGGCTCAGACCTCGAGTGAGGTCTCGATGCGCTTGAGGCTGTGCCGGGCGAGTGCCAGGTTCGCGCGCGAGCGGTCCAGCGCCAGGTAGAGGAAGAGCGAGCCCTGGCTGCGCGCGAGCGGGCGGATCAGGTGGTACTGGGTGCCCAGGGTGATCAGGATGTCCTCGATGACGTCATCGATCGACAGCGCTGCCAGCGCCCGCGCCTTGGCCCGCACGACCTCGGTGTTGGCGGCCGCCGCGACCTCCAGGTCCAGCTGCTGCCCCCCACCGAGGAACCCGAGTGACATACCGCTCTCGTAGTCGGCCACGGCGACGCCGATCGCGCCCTCGATGGCCATCGCGTCCTTGAGTGCGTCGTCAATGTTCATGCGCTGTTCGTCCTTTGCGTAACTACGGGGGAGAACTCCCGTGTGCGGGAACAAAGTAGCAAGAAGTCCCCCGCGTCGGCCGCGCCGCGGAAATGATGGAATAAAGTACGCTGCCAACAGTTCAGAACACGAAGGGGTACCGGTGCGCGCACTCGAAGCCTCCCTCTCCGATGTGCTCGGCTCCCCCGGCGTGGTCGGCGCCGCGCTCGTCGACGCCGCCACCGGCCTCACCTACGCCGCGGGCGGGGACCAACGGCTGCTCGGCCCCGGGGCCGAACTCGCCGAGCTGGCCGCCCTGATCGGCGACCGGCTGTGCGAGGCCGGGGCGGGCGGGGAGCTGGAGAGCGTGGTGGTCACCAGCACCCGGCACCACGAGGTGGTCCAGGTGTTGACCCGTCAGGGCGATCCCTTGCTGCTCGCCACCGTGCTGGACCGGACGCGGGTCAACCTGGCGCTGGCACTGCGCCAGACCGCCGACGGTGCCCGGGGCTTCGTGGCATGAGCCCCCATGCCCATGACCTCGCTCAGGCCGGCCCGCGTTCGGCCGCCCGCAATGTGCCCGCGCTGCTGTTGGCGCTGCGGGAGGAGGACTTCACCGGGTCGGTCGCCGTCTCCAGCGCGCCGGGCGGCACGATCCACCTGGAACGCGGCCTGATCACGGCGATCGAGACCCCCGGCGCCCCGACCGCCGAGACCCTGCTGCTCAAGTCGGGGCGGATCGGTCAGGCGGACTGGGCGGCGGTGGCCTCGGCCGCCTCCTCCGTCGGCGCGGTGGCCCCGGCCGCGGCCACCGTCGGCGCCGGCGGCCTCGGCGCGGCCCTGGTCGCCCGGGGCTCGATCGGCGCCGCCGAACTCGAAGCGGTCTGCGCCTCCGCCGTCTTCGACGGTGCCTTCGCCCTGGTGCTGAGCCCGCCCGGGGCGTGGGAGACCGTCGAAGCGGCCCCGCCCGCCGGGCTCGCGCTGCGGCCCGGGATCGAGCCGAAGCGGCTCTTCGAGGAGACCGCCCGCCGCACGGCCCTGCTGACTCGCCGTTGGGGCCCGCCCGGCGAACTGGCCCGCACCCGCATCCGGCCCGCCGCCGCGCTCGCCGGGGGCGCGTCCTCCGGGCCCGCCGCCGACCGGATCCCGGCCCGCCACCGGGAGATCCTGGCCGCCGCGACCGGCCGCCGCACCGCGCGAGACATCGGCTTCGCGCTGGGGCGGGGCGTGTTCGCGGTGCTGCTCGACCTCGTCCGGATGGACGCCCGGCAACTGCTCCACCGGGAACCGGCCGACGCCGTCCCGATGGCGCCGAGCGTCGCTCCCCGGACACCGCCGGGCGAGCCGCTCCCGGCCGACACCGGGCAGTCCCTGCCGCGCCGCGTCCCCGGCACGCGGACCCCGGGCGGAGCGGACGGGGGAGCCGCCGCAGCCGCTCCTGGCGGTCCACCGCGCGCCCAGCGCGCCGATCGCGCCGGCGGCACCGATCGCGCCGCAACGACAGAGCCGACCGACACGACCATGACGACCGTGACGACCGAGAAGAGCACACCATGAGCAGCCAGACGCCGACCGCCGTGCTGGTCGACGAGTTGAAGTCCCTCCGCGAGCGGGTCATGGGCGTCTCGGAGAGCGTCGTCTCCACCGCCGACGGCCTGCTGGTGGCTGCCGACACGGCCACCGTCCAACCCGAGTCGGCCGCCGCCCTGTCGGCCGCCATGCTCGGCCTCGGCCGCCGCACCGCCGCCGAGGTCGGCGTGGGCGGGCTGCGGGACGTGGTCACCCGCTGCGACGGCGGCTACGTCGTGGTGCTCGCGATCGGGGACCGGGCGCTGCTGATGGTCCTGGGCGACGAGGGCCTCGACCTCGCCGGACTGCACCGCGAGTCGCCCGCCACGGTCCGCCGACTGGGCGAGCTGCTCGGCATGGTCCCGGTGGGCTGAGCCGCCGACCCTCCTCCTCCACGCCCGGCCGGAAGCACCCGGCCGGGCGTTCGCGGGCCTCGGTACCGGCGGGCTCGCGCACGCACGTGCCGCGAGTTCGGGATTCCCGCAAGGAGTGTTGGCCGGCCGTTGTCGCCGGATCGGTGGCTACGACTCGGCGACGGTGATGTAGAACGTCACCGCCGCGAGGAAGGGCCCGGTGGAGAGGTGGTCCAGCCAGCGTGCTGCCGCTTCCTCGGTGAGGTAGCCGGCGGCGACGGCGCGTCGTGTGGTGCGCTCCAGTCCGAGGATCTTGTCGGCTTCCCGGACATCCCGGAATACGGAGGTGATCGGGACGACCGAGGGCACCGCGAATCCGGCCTCTGTCGCGAGTCGGGGAAGTTGCCTGCCGATGCGGGCGTTGCGGACGACCCTGTCCGTGACGTACTGGGTGTAGGCGCGGGAGAGGTCGCTCTCCGGATGGTCGACGGCCAGGGTGTCCCAGTCCGGCTCGCCCATGACGAGCCGCCCGCCGGGGCGCAGCACGCGATGGAAGTCCCGGAGCGCTCGGGCCGGATCGGTGACGTGTTGCAGTACCCGGTCGGTGCGGGCGCGGTCGGCGGCGCGGTCCGGCAGCGGCAGGTCGTGGATGTCGCCGAGTCGCACGGTGACGGTGTGCCGGTCGGCGGTGCGCTCCCTGGCGGCCTCGACCGAGGCCGGGTCGTGGTCGACACCGATCACCGTGCCTGTCTCGGCGACGGCTCGGGCGAGCGAGGTGAGATCGGTGCCGGGGCCACAGCCCAGATCGAGCACCGTTTGGCCCGGGCGGATGTCGAGCTCGTCGAGCATGCGCCGCTTGTAGGAGCGGCCGAGGTCGGTCGCGGCCACCCGGTCGAGGTAGACGATCGGGTCGGGGGCGGTGGTTTCGAACGCCGTTGAGGACATGGAGGCAGTCAATCAACTCCGGCCGGCCTGAGGGGCTTCATGGTGAGCTCCGAAGTCGCGGAGCTCACTCACCGACAAGAAATATTTCCTTGACAAGTTTTCTTGTCAGAGTGATCCTTGAAGCATGTTGGACGTCGCCGTGATCGAAGAACCCGCAGCGGCCGAGGCCTCGCTGGACCCGATCCGGCGCCGTATCCTCGCCGCCCTCGCCGAGCCCGGCTCGGCCACCGCGCTGGCCGCCCGTCTGGGGCTGGCACGGCAGAAGGTCAACTACCACCTGAAGGAGCTGGAGCGGCACGGCCTGGTCGTACTCGCCGAGGAACGGCGCAAGGGCAACGTCACCGAACGGGTGTACCGGGCCACCGCCGCCTCCTACGTGATCTCGCCCGCCGTCCTGGCCGCCGTGAGTCCGGATCCGAGCCGTTCGCCGGACCAGCTCTCCGCCCGCTGGCTGCTGGCCCTCGGCTCCCGGCTGGTGCAGGAGGTCGGCGCGCTGCTGACCGGCGCCGCCCGGGCGCAGCGGCGGGTCGCCAGCTTCGGCATCGACGCGGAGGTGCGGTTCGCCTCGGCGGCGGACCGCACGGCCTTCGCCGACGAACTCGCCGAGGCGGTCGCCACCCTGGTCGCCCGCTACCACGACGAGTCCGCCCCCGGCGGGCGCAGTCACCGGGTGGTGGTCGGCCTGCACCAGATCCCCGCCGCCACCACAGACCCCGCCACCACACACCCCGCCACCACAGACTCCGCCGCCGGTACCGATTCCCTCCCCAGTACCGAATCCGCCCCGGAGTCCTTCCCCGATACCGCCCCCGATACCGCCCCCGACTGCGGGCCGGGACAGGAGAACGCACGATGACCCACCCGTTCGAGATCGAGCTGGAGACGGTCCTGCCGGCGAGCCCGGACGAGGTCTGGCAGGCGATCGCCACCGGACCGGGCATCGACTCCTGGTTCATGGGCCGCAACGAGCTGGACCCGCGCGAGGGCGGTACCGCCGCGATGGAGATCGGCGGCCACCGCGAGGACGCGCTGATCACCGCCTACGAGCCCGGCAAACGCCTGGCCACCCGGACCGCCACCGCCGAGAACGGCCGCTTCATGGCCTTCGAGTACCTCGTCGAGGGCCGGGACGGCTCCGCCACCGTGCTGCGCGTCGTCCACAGCGGCCTGCTGGGCGACGACTGGGAGGACGAGTACGACGCGCTGCGGCGTGGCTGGCCGTTCCACCTCCACACGCTCGTCGAGTACCTCACCCACTTCCGGGGCCGCACCGGCGCGCCCGTCTTCGGTGTCGCGGCGGTGCCCGGCCGCCCGGCGGCGGAGCTCCGGGGCGTGCTGGCGAACGCGCTCGCACTGCCCTCGCCGCCCACCACCGGCATCCGGGTGTCGGCCCGCCCGGCGGGTCTGCCGCCACTGGAAGGCGAGGTGGTGTGGGCGGACGACGAGCGCTTCGCGATCCGTACCGGCGACGGCCTGTACGGCTTCCACCACCGCGCGGGCCTGGTGTTGATGTTCCACCACCTCTTCGGACCGGACACCGACGGCGCCGAGGCCGCCTGGCAGCAGTGGCTGAGCGGCGTCCTCACCTGACCCGCCCGCCCCGGGCAACTCCCTCAGACATCCCGCACGCCCGCACAGGCACCCCGCCCGCACAATCATCCCGAGGAATCATCATGCGCACGCTGATCAGCTCCGCCTTCGTCTCCCTCGACGGCGTCGTCGAGGCCCCGGGCGGCGAGTCCGGTTACCGCAACGCGGGCTGGACCTTCAAGGACGTCGAGTTCCTCCCCGAGGCCTTCGAGATCAAGGGCCGGGAGCAGGAGGAGGCCACGGCGGTGCTGCTGGGCCGGGTCAGCTACGAGGCGTTCAGCCCGGTCTGGCCGGACATGGCGGACTTCGCCCGTTACAAGACCCTGCCGAAGTACGTGGTCTCCACCACCCTCACCGAGGGCGACCTGGTGTCGAACTGGGGCGAGACCACCATCCTGCGCTCGCTCGACGAGGTCGCGGCCCTGAAGGAGACCGAGGGCGGCCCGATCATCGTCCACGGCAGCGCGTCCCTCAACCGGGCCCTCTCCGACGCCGGCCTGATCGACCGCTACCACCTGCTGGTCTTCCCGCTGCTGCTCGGCGCCGGCAAGCGCCTCTTCAGCGACGCCGACAAGGACACCCAGAAGCTGAAGCTGGTCGAGCACGCCGCCTACGCCAACGGTCTCCAGAAGCAGGTCTTCGACGTCGTCCGCTGACGCCTGGTCCGCTTCCGTCTCACGCGGTCACGGTTCGTGCAGCCCCCGCGAGGCCCGGGCGCCCGCCACCAGCTTGGTGACGGCCGCCCGGGCTTCGCCCTCGCGCCGGAGCGGCAGGACCGCCGGGACGGCCTCGTCCATCCACGCGCGGTCGCCGAGCAGAGCGGCCTCCCCGGCGTCGACGGTGACGCCGAGCAGGACGCCCAGGGTCACCAACCCCCTTGGCGCGTACTGCACGCCCCGGTGGTGGCTGAACCGGCCGGTCCAGTACGTGTACGGGTGCCGGACCGTCGCCGCCAGGTGCGGGCCGGTCAGCCCGAGCGGGGCCATCTGGCCGAGCGACAGCACAGCCGTCCTCCGGGACCCCATCCACCGGTGGGTCGTGACGTGGAGACCGAGGTCCATGAAGCGCGCCCACGGCACGACCTCACCCGCCCGTCCGTCCGCGTGCGGGACGATGCCTCCGGGAGCGAACTCCAGGTGCGCCCGGTCCCGATGGTCGCCCAGCAGCCACCGCCCGTCGACCCGCACCAGCGGGCCCGGCAGGTGCCCCGGTCCGTCGCCGTCCGGTCCGGGCCCGTTCGGGAGAGTGTCCACGCTTCCTCCTCGGGACCGCAGGCCCTGCCGCAGGCGGACCTTGGCATGATGCGGGAATGAGTGATGATCAGATCAGCATATTCAGCACGGTCGTCCCGCTGGAGGAGTACCGCCACACCGAGATCCTCGGCGACGCGCCGGACCCCTTCCAGGTCGCCGAGCACGGGATGGTCTGGCGCCCCAAGGACATCCACTTCGGCATCCGCACCGAACCGGACGGACGGCTCGTCGCGCACGCCGGGCTGGTGGTCCTGCAGGTGTCGATCGACGGGAGCCCGACCGAACTCGTCGGACTCGGCGGCGTGGCCGTCGCCGCCGACCGGCGCGGGCACGGTCTCGCCCGGACGGTGGTGGACGGCGCCCTCGCCCACGCCCGCACCCTCGGGCCGCGCTTCGCCGTCCTGTTCTGCCGCCCGGACAAGGCCGGGCTCTACGCCCGCCTCGGCTGGCAGCCACTGGCGGGCTCCGTCGAGGTCGAGCAGCCCACCGGCCCGGCGAGGATGCCGCTGCGCACGATGTGGTTCCCGCTGCACGAGGGTGTCCAGTGGTCCGGAGGGGCCCTCCGGTTGCACTCGTTGCCGATGTGAGGCGTGGGATGCTTGTCCGATGAAGTTCGATTTCGCGGCCGAGCTCTGGATCTGGGAAGCGCGGCGCGCCGACAGCTGGACCTTCGTCAGACTGCCCGTCGAGGTGTCGGAGGAGATCCACGACCTGACCGCCGCCGGGCCGCGGCGCGGGTTCGGCTCGCTGCGGGTGCGGGTCACGATCGGCGCCAGCAGCTGGCAGACCTCGATCTTCCCGGCTTCCGACGGCGCCTACGTGCTCCCGGTCAAACGCGCCGTCCGCAAGGCCGAGGACCTCGAAGCGGGCGACACCGCCGCCGTGACCGTCGAGCTCCTCGACCTCTGACGGCCCGCTCCGTCCGGACGGAGCCGGCTACAGCACCCGCTGGTACTGGTAGGTCTCGTGGGTCGGCCGGTACCCGAGGGCCTCGTTGACCCTCCGCATCGCGGTGTTGTCCTCGGCGGTGTCGGTCAGCAGGCCGCCGAGGGCGGGGTGCCGGCGGCGGGTCAGGGCGATCGCCTCGGCCTTCATCCGCCGGGCGAGGCCGTGCCCGCGGTGGGCGGGCAGGACGGCGGTGCCGTAGTGCTGGCCGTCGCCGGTGCCGTCGGCCGGGACCACCAGCTCGGTGAAGCCGACCATCGAGCCGTCGGACGCGGCCACCGCCGCCACCGTGTGCAGGTGTTCGCCGCGTTCCTCGACCACCCGGGCCACCGCCCGCAGCCGGTCGACGTCCCAGCTCACCGTGCCGTGGTCGACCTCGCCCATCGGCATGTCGTCCATCGCGCGGCGGGCGGCGGCGTACGGGGCGGCGAACTCGTCGGGGACGGCGCCGTCCCAGGCCACCAGCCGGTAGGGGTGCTCCGGGCGCTCCGTTCCCCCGGACGTCTCCACCTCGGCCGAACCGGCCAGGTCGAGCCGGGAATGACGCAGCGTCAGCGCCCTCCGGAACCCCTGCGCGGACAGGAACTCCTCGCCCGGCGTCCCGCCGTCGACCGCCACCACCACGGCCCGCCGCCCGTCGGTGCCGGCCGCCGCCACCGCGGTGTCCACCAGCCGGGCCCCGACCCCCCGGCGCCGCTCCGCCGGGTGCACTCGCACGGCCAGTTCGGCCAGGTGCGCCTGCCCCGGGTCGGTGAACAGCCGCAACGAGGCCGTCCCGACCGGATTCCCCTCCCCGTCCACCGCCAGCCACACCAGCCGTCGGCTGTGGGTGCCGTGATCGGGATCGGTCAGAGTGGTGATACGAATCGACAAATCTTCTCCATGATGAACCGGAACCGGAACCGGAACCGGAACCGGAACCGGAACCGGAACCGGAACCGGAACCGGAACCGGAACCGGAACCGAGGCCGGAACCGGGGCCGGACGCGCCCGAAGCGACAAGTCGCAGGACGCTACCCGCCCTCACGGCCCGTCCGCAACGGAATTTCCGTCCGGGCGCCGGACCGCCGGTGTCCCCCGGATTCCCGCGATCCGGGGGACGGGGGAACGTGATCCGGAATAGGTTGGCCGAGGCCGGAGCCGGCCGGGGGACGGGAAGGGGAACCGCGCGTCGTGGAGATCGGGTTGGCGCTGGTGGACGGCGGGTCGGGGGCGGCGGTGCCCGCAGCGGTGCGCTCGCTGGCGCAACGGCTGCGTGTCGAGGACGAGTTGCGGGGCCGGGTGGCGCTGCACTTGACCGGGCCGGCCGCGGGGGAGATGAACGCCGGGGTGGTCCAGCTGGTGACCGTGGCGCTCGCCTCCGGGGGCGCCGGGACGGTGCTGGTGCGGGTGGTGGCGGACTGGCTGCGCGGGCAGCGCAGCCACCTGGTGATCAAGGTGAGCCGGGCCGAGCACGAGACGTACGAGCTCGAACTCGACAACGTCAAGGACGCGGGCGAACTGCTTGACCGCTTCGAAGCGTTCGTCAAGGGTCGGCAGGAGCAGGTACGGCAGGAGCAGGTACAGCAGGAGCAGGTACGGCAGGAGCAGGTACAGCAGGAGCAGGTACGGCCGCCGGAACGGGTCGCCGACGATGGCACTGCCTGACGGACCGGGCTCGCGGATCGTCCTGATCGGCTCGGCCGCCTACCGGCACGACGAGCTGCCGCCGCTGCCCGCCGTCCGCAACAACCTCACCGACCTGGCCGCCGCGCTCACCGACCCGCAGCAGGGCTGGCTCGACGAGGCCCAGTGCACGCTGGTGGCCGATCCCCGCATGGCGGCGGACGTCGTCCGGGCCCTGCGGCCGTCGGTCCTGGAGGCCGAGGACCTGCTGCTGGTCTACTACGCGGGCCACGGGATCGTCGAGGACACCGACTACTACCTCGCGGTCACCGAGACCGATCCCGAGGAACCGTCGATCAGCGCGCTGCCGTACCGGACGCTGCGCAAGGTGGTGCTCGGTGCCCGGGCCCGCAACCGGGTCGTCATCATCGACGCCTGCTGGTCCGGGATGGCCACCACCGCCCACATGGCGGGCGGCCAGGAGCGGTTGCGCACCCAGACCGCGATCGAGGGCGCGTTCGTGCTGGCCTCCTCCGAGCACGACAGCACCTCGCTGGCGCCGGTGGGGGAGCGGTTCACCGCGTTCACCAAGGAGCTGATCGTGCTTCTCCAGGACGGATCATCCCGCCTCGGGCCGGAGTTGACGCTCGACAACGTCTATCAGCACCTGCTCCACGAACTCACCGCGGCCGGCCGGCCCCGGCCCACCAGGACGGCCACCAACACGGCCGCCCGGCTGGTGATCGCCCGCAACCGCGGCTACCGCCCCGACACCGGCACCTGGCGCGCCGAGCGGTCCGGGCACTCCGGGCACCCGGCGCTGCGCGAGGGCCGGCTGCTGCTCGACGAGGAGGAGCGCGCCGGGCACGTCGGCCGCCACGAGGAGGCGGCGGACGGCTACGCCACCGTCGCCCAGGTGCTGACCCGGCTGTTCGGCCCCAAGGACGAACTCGCCGAGGCCGCCCAGCACAGCCGCGCCTTCTGGGCGGCCCGCCGGACAACGATCGTGGCCGCCGTGCCCCCGCCGCCCGAGCAGCCCCCGCTGACCGGCTACCGGACGGTGGGCATCGCCCTGGGGCCCACCTCCTGCACGGTGGCCTACCAGGAAGGCGAGCGGATCGAGATCGTCACCAACGCCGAGGGGGCGGAGCGGACCCCGTCCGTGGTCGCCCTGACCGGTACGACCGGTGACCGGGTGCTGGTGGGCGAACCGGCCCTGCGGCAGGAACTGCTCAACCCGAACGGCACCTTCCGGCTGGCCGGGGCCGATGTGGACCCGGTCACCGCCGACCGCGTCTGCACCGAGTTGCTCGCCAAGCTGAAGCGGGACACCGAGAGCCGGCTCGGTGAGCGGGTCACCCGGGCGACGATCGTTGTCCCGGCCGCCACCGGCGAGGCGGAGCGGCGCCGGATCCGCCGGGCCTGTCGGGCCGTGAAGATCGAGCCGCTGCGGATCATTTCCACCTCGCTCGCCGCCGGGATGGCCTTCGATCGGCAGTTGGGCGACCGGGAATCGACCGTGCTCGTGGTGGGGCTGGAGGCGACGTCCTCGGAGGTGGCCGTGGTCGAGGCCGGCTACGGCATGACGTTCGTGAACGCGGTCGCGCTCGGGGACGGGCTCGGCAGCGATCGCTGGGTGACCCGTCTGGCCGACGATCTGTTGAAGGAGTTCGAGCACCGGCACGGAGTGCGTCTGGACCGGGATCCGGACGTCCGCCGGCGGGTACAGGAGGCGGCGGCAAAGGCGATGGAGGAACTGGCCTCGGTCGGGGAGACCGCTGTCCACCTTCTCCACCTCGCGGACACACCGGCGGGCCCGGCCACCCTCGAAGCCCCGGTCACCCGCGAGCGGTTCGACCGGATCACCGCCGACCTTCTCACCGCCTGTGCGACAACGGTCGAGCAAGTACTCACGGAGTCCTGGCGGGCGGAGATCGAGCACGTCCTGCTGGTCGGCGCCGGCGCCCGGATCCCGGGGCTGGTCGAGCTGGTGCGCCGGGCCGTCGGACGGAAGGACGTCACCACCGGTGTCATGGCCGACACCCAGCTGGCGACGGGAGCGGTGCTCCAGGCGGGGATCATGACCGGGGAGGTGCGCGACATGCTCGGAGTGGAGGTCGTGCTGCGGGCCATCGGCATCGAGACCGAGGACGGGTCGATGAGGGTCCTGGTGCCGCCGAACACGGGTCTCCCGACGAAGAGGAGCGAGATCCTCACCTCCTCCTCGGACGACCGGCCGGGGTTGAACATCAACGTGTACCAGGGCGGGCACGAGCTCGCGGCCCGGAACTCCCTGCTCGCGAGCCTCCGGCTGTCCGGGCTGCCGCCCGCACCCGCCGGGGTGCCGCAGTTCGAGGTCACCGTGGACATCGACGCCAACGGCGAGATCCTGGTGTCCGCCAAAGACCTCGGCACCGGCCGGTCCGAGACGCTCACCGACATCACCGGTTCCGAGCCGCCCACGGTGCCGCTGTTCGGCGATCTGCCCGCGGTGTTCCGGCCGCCCGACCCGGTCGAGGAGGAGGAACCGCCCCGGCAGCAGCAGAAGCAGTCCTGACTGGGCGGGGGTGTACCTGGATACACCCCCGCCGGGCAGCTGGACGCAATGTCCGGCCGCCCGCGCCCCGGAAGAGTCGTCGTCGACGGAACCACGCGGACGAGCGGACCGGAGGCGGACGATATGAGGACCGGACAGGAGCAGGGCACGGCGGGGCAGGGCCGGCGGGTGCCGTGGAAGGCCGAGGCGGGCGTCTTCCTCGCCGTCGCCTTCCTCGGCGCGGGGGCGCTGGGCGCCGTCCAGCCGGCCACCGGGATCCCGACCGAGGTGCTGCAGCTGACCCAGTTCGGGCCCGCCGCAGGGGTGTTGGCGGTCGCCCTACTGTGGCCGGAGCGGATCCGAGCCGGGCTGGCCGGCATGGCCCGCGGGCGGCGCGACACCGCCTGGGCGGGCCCCGGCCGTGGCGCCGGGGTGCGGCTGCTGCTCACGGCGCCACTGATCATCGTTCTCGCGGCCGGCGCCTACGCGCTGTTCGACGGCGACGGCGACGCGCGGCTGACCGACCCCCGCTCGCTGGCCCACCCGTTCGCGCTGATCGTGCTCGCCCAGCTGGTCGGCGCCTGCGGCGAGGAGCTCGGCTGGCGGTGCTACCTGCAGCCGCTGCTGCGCACCCGGTTCGGGCCGCTCGCCGCCCCGGCGGCGGTGGGCCTGCTCTGGGGTTGCTGGCACGTCCAGGTGTTCGCCCAGCGGCCCGGGTACGCGGCCGGGTTCCTGCTGGGCACGGTCGCGATGTCGGTGGTGCTCGGGCTCGGCCTGGAGCGGGTGCGGGCCCACCGGCTGCTGTTCGCGGGCGGCTTCCACACCCTGGTCAACCTCGGGATGCTGCTGGCGATGGACGAGGAGGACGGCACGGTGCTGCCGATGGCGCTGTTCGGCGCCGCCTGCCTGCTGGCCGCCGTGCCGTGGGTGCTGGGAGCCCGGCGGGACACGCGGCCGGGCGCCCGTCGGCGGACGGCGCCCGGTAGGATCCCGGCGGCGCCGCACGGAGCGCGCTGAGGTGACGGAACGACGGGCGGGCGCGGCGGTGCGGGGGCAGGCGGGCGGGGGACTCGCGGGCGCGGTGCGGGCACTGGTCCGCTGCCAGTTGCTCTCCCTCTCCGCCTTCGCCGTGACCGCGCTCGGCGCCCTCGTGGTGGGCGCGCTGCTGCTGCTCCCGGTCGGCGTCGGCCAGTCACTGCTGCCGGGCGCGGCGGCGCTCCTGCGCCGGCTCTCCGACCGCTACCGCTCCTGGACGACCCGCTGGACGGGCACCCGGATCAGCCCGCCCGACCCGCTACCGGAGGGCGACGGCCGACGGCGGGCGGGCCCGGTCCTCGCCGACGAGGGCTTCTGGCGCGACGTCCGCTGGGCCTGGCTGGAACCGTGGCTGGGCGGGCTGCTGGTCGCCGCCCCGCCGGCCCTGGTCGACTTCGGACTGTTCGGCACGCTCGTCCAGCCCTTCCTGTGGCGCCGGTTCGGCGACGGCAACTGGTACGCCTTCGTGCTCGTCGACTCCACCCCCTCGATGCTCGCCGCCGCCGCGCTCGGCCTGCTGTCCGTCGCCGCCGGGCTGCGGCTGGCGCCGGCGGCGCTCCGGCTGCACGCCCGGTGGAGCCGGCGGGCCCTCGCCGCGCCGTACACCACCGAGCTGGTGCGCCGGGTCGAGCACCTCACCGGCACCCGGGCCGAGGCGCTGGACGCGCGGGCGGACGAACTGCGGCGGATCGAACGGGATCTGCACGACGGCGCGCAGGCCCGGCTGGTCGCCCTCGGCATGACCCTGGACGCGGCGACCCGGCTGCTCGACTCCGACCCGGCCGCCGCCCGCGACCTGCTGCGGGAGGTGCGGGCGAGTTCGGCGCGGGCCCTCCAGGACCTCCGGGACCTCGTGCACGGCATCCACCCGCCGATCCTCACCGACCGCGGCCTCGGCGACGCCGTCCGGTCGCTCGCGCTGGACAGCTTCCTGGACGTGCACGTCACAGTCGGACTGCCGGGGCGCTTCCCGGCGCCGGTCGAGGCGGCGGCCTACTTCGCGGTCGCCGAGCTGCTCGCCAACGCGGCCAAGCACGGCGGCGGCCGGGAGGTGACGATCCGGCTGGCGCATGCGGACGGGACCCTGACCGCCCTGGTCGCGGACGACGGCCGCGGCGGCGCGGACCCCGGCCGGGGCAGCGGGCTGCGCGGGGTGGTGCGCCGGCTGAGTACCGTCGACGGAACGTTCGCCCTGCACAGCCCGCCGGGCGGCCCGACCACCGTGACCCTGGAGATACCGTGCGCGTCGTCCTCGCCGAAGACCTCTTCCTGCTCCGGGACGGGCTGATCCGGACGCTGCGGGAGCACGGGTTCGAGGTGGTCGCGGCCGTGGACAACGGCCCCGACCTGCGGCGCGCGCTGCGTGAGCAGGAGCCGGACGTCGCGGTGGTGGACGTCCGGCTGCCGCCGTCCTTCACCGACGAGGGGCTGCGGGCCGCACTGGAGGCGCGCGGCTCCCGCCCGGGCCTGCCGGTGCTGGTCCTCTCCCAGTACGTGGACCGGCTGTACGCGCAGGAGCTGCTGGCCGACGGCCGGGGCGCGATCGGCTATCTGCTCAAGGACCGGGTCACCCGCACCGAGCAGTTCGTGGACGCGGTGCGGACGGTCGCGGGCGGCGGCACGGTGATGGACCCGCAGGTGATCGCGAAGCTGCTGGCGCGCGGCGACGCCCGGGGCAGCACCGCGGAGCTGACGCCGCGCGAGCACGAGGTGCTGCGGCTGATGGCGGAGGGCCGCTCCAACGCGGCGATCACCCGCGCCCTGCACATCAGCGAGAGCGCGGTGGCCAAGCACACCGCGAGCATCTTCGCCAAGCTGCGGATCGAGTCCTCGGCCGACGACAACCGCCGGGTCCTGGCCGTCCTGGCCCACCTGGAACGCTGAGTCGCCCACCGGTTGGAACGCTGAGTCGCCCACCGCTTTGGAACGCTGATCCGCGGTGCGTCACTTGACCTTCACACCGGTGTGAAGTCGATGATGGCCCCATGACGACCTTCGATCCCCGCGCCCTGCTCGAAGCCGCCCGCCTCGGTGTGCTGGCCACGATCAAGTCCGACGGGCGCCCCCAGCTGTCGCCGGTGATGCCGTTCTACGACCGCGCCGCCGAGCGGCTGTACGTCTCGATGACGGAGGGCCGCGCCAAGACGGCCAATCTGCGCCGCGACCCGCGCGCCGCCCTGGAGGCGACCCGGGCCGACGGCCGGGCCTGGGCGACCGCCGAGGGCACCGTCACCCTGGTCGGGCCGGGAAGCGATCCAAAGGGCCCCGAGGTGGAGGCCCTGGTCGACTACTACCGCCGGGCGGCCGGCGAGCACCCGGACTGGGACGAGTACCGGGCCGCGATGGTCGCCGACCGGAGGGTCCTGATGGTGCTCGCCGTCGACCACGTCTACGGCGAACGACTGGGCTGACCCGGACGGCTCCCGGCGCGCGCCCGCGACCTTGACGGCCGCCACGGCGCGCGCCCGCGACCCGGACGGCCGCCGGCGCGCGCCCGCCGCTCAGGCGCGACCGGCCGCCCGCTGGGTGCGGCGGGCGAGGGAGTCGACGACCACGGCCGCGAGCAGCACCGCACCGGTGATCATGAACTGGATGGCGTTGCTCAGCCCCTGAATGTTCATCCCGGACTGGATCGAGCCGATCACCAGCGCACCGAGCAGCGCCGACCAGGTCGAGCCGCGCCCGCCGAACAGGCTGGTGCCGCCGATGACGGCGGCCGCGATGGCGTTCATCAGCAGGTTGCCGCCGCCCGAGGTCTGGCTGGCCGACTGGATCTGGGCGGCCAGGAACAGGCCGCCGACGGCCGCCATGGTGGAGCAGATGGTGAACACGCTGATCCGGATCCACGACACGTTGATACCGGCCCGCCGGGCGCCCTCGATGTTGCCACCGAGCGCGAACACCTGCCGGCCGTAGGTGGTGCGCCGCAGCACGAAGTCCAGCACCACGATGAAGACGAGGAAGATCAGCAGGGCCAGCGGCAGGCCCTTGTACTGGTTGAGCGTGTAGGCGGCCAGGAAGGCGATGACCGCGATCGCCGCGGTGCGCAGCGCGATGTCCAGCACGGGGCGGGACGGCACCCCGGCGGCCTGCCGCCGCCGGGCGTCCAGCACCGAGGCGCCGAGGAAGAGCAGCACGCCGATCAGGGCCACGCCGTACGCGGCGGCCTGTTCGCCGTAGATGGTGCTGTAGAGCCGGGAGACGATGTCCTTGCCGGAGAGGTTGACGGTGCCGTTGGCGCCCAGGATCTGGAGCATCAGGCCGTTCCAGCCGAGGTTGCCGGCCAGGGTGACGACGAAGGCCGGCACGCCGACCTTGGCGAAGAACAGGCCCTGGATCAGGCCGACCACGGCGCCCCCGACCAGGGCGGAGAGCAGGGCCACCCACTGGTTGACGCCGTGGGTGACGTTCAGCACGGCGAAGATCGCCGCGCACAGGCCGCTGACCGAGCCGACCGAGAGGTCGATCTCGCCGAGCAGCAGCACGAACACCACGCCGATCGCGATCATGCCGGTGCCGACGATCTGCTGCGAGAGGTTGGAGAGGTTCTGGGCGGACAGGAAGGAGCTGTTCAGGCTGCCGAAGACGGCCCAGATCACGATCAGCGCCAGCACCACCGGGAGCGAGCCCAGTTCGCCGCTGGTGATGCGGCGGCGGAACTCGCCCAGGTAGCCCTTGATGCCCTCCTGCCGCACGATCAGCCGCGGGTCGACGGCCGGGGTGGCCTCGGCGGCGACCGGCACGGGGGCGTTGACACCCCCCCTGGGCATGTTGTCCTCGGGGAGCGGGACGTGGCGGTGCTTGTCGCCGCCGGGGGTCTGCTCGGTCATGGGGAGCCCTCCGTACCGCGGGCCTCCCGGCGGGTCACCGCGTTGTCCGTGGCGCCGGTGATGGCCGAGATGATCTCTTCCTGGCTGGTCCGGCGCTTGTCGAAGACGCCGTTGTTGCGGCCGAGCCGCAGCACCGCGACGGTGTCCGCGACGGCCATGACGTCGGCCATGTTGTGGCTGATCAGGATGACGCCGAGGCCCTGGTCGCGGAGCCGCTCGACCAGGTCGAGCACCTGGGCGGTCTGCTCCACACCGAGGGCGGCGGTCGGCTCGTCGAGCATCACGACCTTCGGCGAGCCGACCAGCGCGCGGGCGATCGCCACCACCTGGCGCTGACCGCCGGACAGCGAGGCGACCGGGATCCGCACGCTGGGGATGCGGATGGAGAGGGTGTCCAGCAGCGAGCGGGACCGCTTCTCCATCGCGACCTCGTCGAGGACGGCGAAGCGCCGGATCTCCCGGCCGAGGAAGAGGTTGCCGACGACATCGAGGTTGTCGCAGAGCGCCAGGTCCTGGTAGACCGTGGCGATGCCCAACTGCTGGGCGTCCTGCGGCCGGTGGACGCTGACCGGCCGCCCCTGCCACTCGATCGTGCCCTCGTCCGGCTGGTGCACCCCGGCGATGGACTTCACCAGGGTGGACTTGCCGGCGCCGTTGTCGCCGACCAGGGCGAGCACTTCACCGGCGCGGACCTCCAGCTCGATGTCGGTGAGCGCCTGAACGGCGCCGAACCGCTTGGAGACCCCGCGCAGGGCCAGGACGGTCTCACCCGTCACGGTGACCAACTCCCTCGACCGGGTTGACGGGCACGGTTACTGGAGGCCCGCGGCCTTGCAGGCGTCCGCGTAGTCCGGGGTGCAGATCTGGGCCACCGTGTAGAGGCCGTCGGCCACCACGGTGGTCTTGATGTTGTCCTTGGTCAGCACGACCGGGGTGATCAGGTTGGCCGGGACCTGGTTGCCGCTGCCGTTGGTGACCGTGGTCGGCACCAGCGCCGAGTCCAGCGGCTTGCCCTGGGCGAACGTCACCGCCATCTGCGCCGCCACGTCGGTCTCCGGCTTGAACGGCTTGTAGATCGACATCGTCTGGGTGCCCGCCAGGATCCGCTGCACGCCGTCCAGCTGGGCGTCCTGGCCGGTCAGCGGCACGCTGAGGCCGGCCGCCTTGAGGGCGGTGGCGATGCCGGCGGCCATGCCGTCGTTGGCCGAGTAGACGCCGACCACATTGGGTCCGCCGATCGCGGTGATCCCGGCGGAGGCCTCCTGGTTGGCGTTGTTCGGGTCCCAGTTGGGGGTGTCGTACTCCTTGCCGATCTTCAGCTTGCCGTCGATCGCGCTGTGCGCGCCGGCCTTGAAGTCGGCCGCGTTGGGGTCGGTGGGCGAGCCGTTGATCATGATGATCGACCCGGAGCCGGCCTTGTCGCCGACGGCGTCGACCAGGGCCTGGCCCTGGAGTTGGCCGACCTTCTTGTTGTCGAAGGAGACGTAGGCGTCGACCGGTCCCTGTGCGAGGCGGTCGTAGGCGATCACCTTGACGCCCGCGTCGTGCGCCTTCTGGACGGAGGACTGGATCGACTTCGCGTCCACGGCGTCCAGGATCAGCACCTTGTCGCCCTTGGTGAGCGCGGTGTCGACCTGGGTCTGCTGGGTCGTGGCGTTCTCGTTCGCGTTGTAGTAGTCGATCTGCGCCTGCGGCGCCAGTTCCTTGATCTTCTTCTCGATCAGCGGCCGGTCGAACTGCTCGTAGCGAGTGGTCTTGGTCTCGGGCAGCAGCAGCCCGATCCGGACCGCGCCGACCGTGCCGCCGCCGCCGGCGGAACCGCTCGCGGAGCCGGACGAGCCGCCTCCGGAGGACTCCTTGGCGCTGCCGCACGAGGCCAGCGCGAGACCGAGGGAAACCACTGCGGCGGCCGCGAGCGTGCGGCGAAGCCCGTTGTTCATGAGGATGCCTCTTCCGGTTGGACCCGCCCCGTTCTTCGGTCCCCCGCGTCCGAGTCTGCGAACTGCGGGCCGTTACCACGATCGGAGCTGGGCCGAACGGGTCGGGCGGCCACCGGGCCGAGGGGGGCGGAGGGCGGTGGCCGACGGGGCGGCCGTCCCCGTCGGCCTGACCCCGGTGTCCCCGTCGGCGTTCCCGGGGGTGTCCCCGTCCCCGGATCCTCAGCTGAAGTCGAGCGACCCCGTCCGGGTGCGCTTGAGCTCGAAGAACGCCTGGTGCCCGGCCAGCAGCCGGACGCCGTCGAAGACCTGGACGGCCTCCTCGCCGCGCGGAATCGCGTTCAGCACCGGCCCGAAGAACGCGGTGCCGTCGACGTGGATGGTCGGCGTGCCGACCTCCTCGCCGACCGGGTCCATGCCCGCGTGGTGGCTGCGGCGCAGCGCCTCGTCCCACTCGCTGCTGTGCGCGGCCTCGGCGAGCTCCTCCGGCAGGCCGGCCTCGGCCAGCGCCTCGCGGAGGAGCTTGTCGTCGACCTCCCGGTCCTCGACGTGCAGCCGGGTGCCGAGCGCGGTGTAGAGGTCGCGCAGCACCCCGACGCCGTGCTGCTCGGCGGCGGCGATGCAGACCCGGACCGGGCCCCAGCCGGTGGTGAGCAGCCGCTCGTAGCGCTCGGGCAGGCCCTCGCGGCCCTCGTTGAGCACGGACAGGCTCATCACCCGGAACGTCAGGTCGAGGTCCCGGTGCCTCTCCACCTCCAGGATCCAGCGGGAGGTGATCCAGGCGAACGGGCAGATCGGGTCGAAGTAGAAGTCCACGGTGCTGGTCGCGGCACCGGCGTCGGCGTTGGCGTTGGTGTTGGCACCGGCGTCGGCATCGGCGTCGGCAATGGCAATGGCATTGGCATTGGCAGCTGTCTTGGTCACCCGGCCGAGCCTAGGGGCCCGGCGGACCGCTCGGAAGGGCCGGTCCGGCGCGGTTTTCCTGGGCCACTCGCGGATCCGTCCGCCGCGACCCGCCCGGGACGCTCCGTCACTCCCGCAGGTGATCGCCCGTCACTGTCGGTACCCGACAGCTGGATCCGGGCGAGTGAAACACGTCCGCCGTTCGGGTGAAGCAGTGGCTCCAGATGTTTTCGATCTTGGGCGGATATGCTGCCGCCCCGTCAGGCCCTCGCGAAGCCCTCGCGATGGGCGTACGGGACGAGGGCGGGAGCCGAAAAGATGATGGGACCGGCGCATTCACTGTCCGGCGCGGCGGCGTGGCTGGGCGTTGGAGCGATCGCGGAGTCGATGGGCGAACCGATGCCCTGGCCGGTTCTGCTGGCGGGGACGCTGATCTGTGCGGGCGCCGCGCTGGCGCCGGACCTCGACCACAAGGCGGCGACCATATCCCGGGCGTTCGGCCCGGTCTCGCGGATCCTCTGCGAGGTGATCGACAGTCTCTCCTACGCCGTCTACAAGGCGACCCGCGGCAAGCGGGACCCGCGTCGCACCGGCGGCCACCGCACGCTGACCCACACCTGGCTCTGGGCGGCGCTCTGCGGTGCGGGTGCCTCGGCCATCGCCGTCTACGGCGGACGGTGGGGCGTGCTCGGGGTGCTCTTCGTGCACATGGTGCTGGCGATCGAGGGACTGCTGTGGCGCCAGGCCCGGGTCTCCAGTGACGTCCTGGTCTGGCTGCTCGGCGCGGCCGGGGCCTGGATGCTGACGGACGTCCTGGACAAGCCGGGCAACGGCGCGCTCTGGCTGTTCGACCAGCCGGGGCAGGAATACCTGTGGATCGGCCTGCCGATCACCCTCGGCGCCCTGGTGCACTGCCTGGGCGACGCGCTCACCGTCTCCGGCTGCCCGGTGCTGTGGCCGATCCCGGTCGGCCGCAAGCGCTGGTACCCGATCGGCCCGCCGAAGGGGTTGCGCTTCCGGGCCGGCAGCTGGGTGGAGCTCAAGGTGCTGATGCCGGTCTTCATGGGTGCCGGCGGCCTGTGCGCGGTGGGGGCGCTCGGCTACTTCGGCTGATCCGCCGCGTGACCGCGCGACCGCGCGACTGTGCGACCGCGCGACTGTGCGCGACCGCGCGCGACAGGGCCCCGCACCGGGGGAGTGACTCCGGGGCGGGGCTCCCCGCGTGTGCGCCGGACCCGGGGGAGGTCGGGTGCTGGTCCGATGACCTGGCACTGATCCGATGAGGGGACACCGTCGGGGCGTTCCCTGAGGTCAGCGGCCCGGTCGCATAGCCTGTCGCCTTGCCGTCGGCGCGTCACCGCGTCACCGCGTCACCGCCGGCGTCGGTCGGCGGACCCGCTTCGGCGTCGGGCGGCGGACGGCTCCGAAGTCGGCTCCTGGGTCGGCTCCTGGGTCGGCGTCGGGGTCGGCTTCGGGCACGTGGGACAAAGGGGTGCAGGGTGGCTTCCTCCGGAACGAGCGGCTCCTTCGGACGCGGGCAGCGCTTCCGCGCCTGGCTGCTGGAGGGCCTGTCCGACCGGGCCAAGCAGCACCCCGGCCCGCACGCCCAGGCCCCCGCCGAACAGGCCCGCCCCTGGTGGCGGGTGATGTGCCTGACCGGCCTCGACTACTTCTCCACCCTCGGCTACCAGCCCGGCATCGCCGCCCTCGCGGCCGGTCTGCTCTCCCCGGTGGCGACCGTCGTCCTCGTCGTCGTCACCCTCTGCGGCGCCCTGCCCGTCTACCGCCGGGTGGCCCGGGAGAGCCCGCACGGCGAGGGCTCGATCGCGATGCTGGAACGCCTGCTGTCGTTCTGGAAGGGCAAGCTGTTCGTCCTCGCCCTGCTCGGCTTCGCGGCCACGGACTTCATGATCACCATCACCCTGTCGGCCGCCGACGCCACCGCGCACTTGGTGGAGAACCCACACCTGCACAGCGCCCTGACCGGCAAGCAGGTCCTCATCACCCTGGTGATGATCGCCCTGCTCGGCGGCGTCTTCCTCAAGGGCTTCAGCGAGGCGATCGGACTGGCCGTCGTCCTGGTCGCGATCTACCTCGCGCTGAACGTGGTCGTCGTCATCACCGGCTTCTCCCACGTCCTCAGCTCCCCCGGCGTGGTGAGCGACTGGGCGGACGCGCTCACGGCGGAGCACGGCAACGCCGTCGCCATGATCGGTGTCGCCCTGGTGACCTTCCCCAAACTCGCCCTCGGCCTCTCCGGCTTCGAGACCGGGGTCGCCGTCATGCCGCACATCGAGGGCGACCCGGAGGACACCGAGGAGAAGCCGACCGGCCGGATCCGCGGCGCCCGCAAACTGCTCACCACCGCCGCGCTGATCATGAGCGTCTTCCTGATCACCACCAGCTTCATCACCACCCTGCTGATCCCCAAGGAGGCCTTCGAGAAGGGCGGCGAGGCCAACGGACGCGCGCTCGCCTACCTGGCCCACGAGTACCTCGGCAACACCTTCGGCAGCATCTACGACCTGTCCACCATCGCGATCCTCTGGTTCGCCGGCGCCTCCGCCATGGCGGGCATGCTCAACCTGCTGCCCCGCTACCTCCCCCGCTACGGCATGGCGCCGCACTGGGCGAAGGCGGTCCGGCCGATGGTCATCGTGCTCACCCTGATCGCCTTCCTGGTCACCTGGCTCTTCGACGCCAGCGTGGACGCCCAGGGCGGCGCCTACGCCACCGGCGTCCTGGTGCTGATCAGCTCCGCCGCGATCGCCGTCACCATCGCCGCCCGGGCCGCCCGCCAGACCGGCTGGACCATCGGCTTCGCGATCATCGCGGCCGTCTTCCTCTACACCACGGCCCTCAACATCGCCGAACGCCCGGACGGCGTGAAGATCGGCGCCTGCTTCATCGCCGCCATCGTGCTGGTCTCCCTGCTCTCCCGGCTCAAGCGCGCCTTCGAACTCCGGGTCACCGACATCGTCTTCGACGAGGCCGCCGAGCGCTTCGTGCGCGACTACACCCACCGGCCGCTGCGCCTGATCGCCAATGAGCCGAACAGCCGCGACCTCGCCCAGTACCAGGAAAAGAAGCGTCAGATCCGGGCGGACAACGACATCCCGGCCGAGGACGACCTGGTCTTCGTCGAGGTGACGGTCAAGGACCCGTCGGAGTTCGAGGCGGTGCTCACCGTGCACGGCGAGGTACTGCACGACCGCTACCGGGTGCTCACGCTGGAGAGCTCCAGCGTCCCCAACGCGCTGGCCGCGCTGCTGCTCACCGTCCGGGACCGCACCGGGCAGCAGCCGCACATCTACTTCGAGTGGACGGAGGGCAATCCGTTCGCGCAGTTCCTGCGGTTCTTCCTGTTCGGGCAGGGCGAGGTCGCGCCGGTCACCCGCGAGGTGCTGCGGGAGGCGGAGCCGGACCGCGTCCGGCGGCCGCGGGTGCACGTGGGCTGAGGGTGCGCCTGAGCCGAGGGCGCACGTGGGCTGAGGGTGCGCGTGAGCTGAGGGCGCGCGTGAGCTGAGGGTGCACGTGGACTGAGGGGGCGGGGGAGTTCGGGGTGTGCGGGGCCTGTGCTGGTGGGTTGTCAGGTGCATAGCATGGCAGTCCGTTTATCGGCCCCGCCCCGCAGAGGAGCAACTTCCGTGCGCAATCGCAGGTTCGGTTCGATCGTCCTGACCGGTACCCTCGCCCTCGCCGCCCTCGGCACCGCCCCGGCGGCCGTCGCGGGCCCGGCAACTGTCGAGGGCTCGTCCGTGGCCGAGGCCGCCGGCAGCCCGCGGCACCGGGTCGAGGTCTTCGCCGAGGACGGCTCGATCGGACGGGCCACCGTGCCCGCCGCCTCCCCGTACCTGACCGGCGACCGCCCCGGCCTCGCCCCCGCCACCGGGGACGGCGAGGTCACCCCGATCCTGCGCAGCGGCGACAGCGGCGGCAAGGTCGACGTCGTGGTCATAGGCGACGGCTACACCGCCGCCGAACAGGAGAAGTTCCGCGCCGACGCCGCCGCCAAGTGGCAGGACCTCAGCGCCGTCGAGCCCTACGCCGGCTACCGGAACCTGTTCAACGTCTGGGCCGTCGCCACCGTCTCCACCGAGTCCGGCATCACCGGCGACCCGGACCGCGCCACCGTCCGCTCCACCGCGCTCGGCTCCTACTTCTGGTGCGAGGACATCGAACGCCTGCTGTGCGTCGACACCGAGGCCGTCGAGAAGTACGCCGTCAAGGCCCCGCAGGCCGACCTGGTCCTCGTCGTCGCCAACACCGCCAAGTACGGCGGGGCCGGCTACAACGTCGCCTCCCCGCTCGGCTACGACGGCATCGCCACCGTCGCGGGCGGCAACCCGAAGGCCGGGCAGATCGCCGTCCACGAGACCGGCCACTCGCTCGGCAAGCTCGCCGACGAGTACTTCTACGACGGCTCCGGCACCTACCCGGCCGAGGAGGGCGAACCGGCCGAGCCCAACATCAGCATGTCCACCGCCGACCGGCTCACCCACGACCGCGCCAAGTGGTACCGCTGGATCGGCCGGACCTCGCCCGACGGGGGCGTGGTCGGCAGCTACGAGGGTGGTGGCTACTACCCCAAGGGCCTGTACCGGCCCACCGAGAACTCGATCATGCGCTCGCTCGGACGGGAGTTCAACCTGCCCGGACGGGAGGCGATGATCGCCGGGTTCTACCGCCACGCCGCGCCGCTCACCAGCCCCACCCCGGCCGGCACCCCGCTCACCCGGGCCGACCGCCTCACCGTCGACCTCCCGGTCGCCGGTACCGCCCTCAGCTGGTCCCTGGACGGGCGCACGCTGCCGCAGCTGCGCGGCCGGACGGCGGTCGACCTGCGCACCGTCCCGCTCCCCGGCCCGCGCGGCCGGGTCCACACCCTGACCGCCACCGCCACCGACCCCACCCCCGCCGTCCTCGACCCGGCCCTCCGCGCCGGTTTGACGGCCACCCTGTCCTGGCCCGTCACCAGCTGACCGGGGCTGCCCGCCTTCGCGCGGCCCGCACGGGAGGCCGGTCGGGCCGACTTCCCGTGCGGGGACGGCCACCGTTCCGCCGGAGCAACAGTCAATACCTTTGGATGGCACGGTCATCGTGGCGGGTTGGTTCCCTGGATGCACTGCCAGCGGGAGCGTGGGGCAGCTGACGTCAGGAGTTGGGCCCCTGTGCCTCGGAGGGTGACGAGCGCGGTGTGGACGGGGTCGAGTTCCTCGACCGGGCGTCCGAAGTAGGCGAGGATCTGCGTCAGTTCCAGGTCGATGGCTTCTGCCGAGTCGTGGATGCGGTCGAAGCGGGCGCCGCAGCGAACCGGCCCGAGCATGCAGCGCACGGTGGCGGTGGCCTCGGCAGGGCTCACGATGGTGACCTGGTCGATCGCCAGTTCCACCTGGACCACATGGCTGCCGGATTTGAGGGGCTCGGTCATGCCGCCACCTCGGTGCGCTCGACCAGGATGCCGTGCTCCAAGCGGGCGCCGGAGCGGACCAGGGCGACGAGGTGGGCGCCGGTGATCGCGCGCCAGCGGGCCGGTGCGGACTCGACGAGCTTGAACACCATCGCGAGTGCGGCGGCCGGGCTGCCGGCGTCTCGAGTGACCTTCGTGCGAAGCTTGACGGTGGAGAACGTCGGCTCGATCGGATTCGTGGTCCGCGGGTGGATCCAGTGCTCGGCCGGGAAGTCGTAGAACGCCAGCAGCTCCTCGGCGTAGTCGGTGATCTTCGCGACGACCTTCGGGAACTTCGCGCGGTAGGTCCGTGCGAACGGCGCGATCGCCTTCTCGGCGTGGGCGCGGTCCTCAGCGTAGGTCTCCTGCATCGCTTTCAGCGCGCCGGGCTGGGCGGACTTCGGCAGGGCATTCGTGACGTTGCCGAGCAGCACCAGCACACACGAGTGGGCCTGGCCGAGTCGGACCTTGGGGTGCACCCCGGCGGCCCATACGTAGACGAAGTCGCGGTCCGACAGGTCCCGGACCTGGGACGTCACGTGGTCCTCGCCCCGCTGCCTGGTCGGCCGGGTGACCGTTGCCGGCGACAGCCCGGTGGCCGAGCCGAGGAACTGCTCCAAGGCCGGCGCGAACTCCCCCGACGACAGGCCGTGGAGGTAGAGCAGCGGCAGGACCTCGGAAACCTTGGGCGACTTGCGGCACCACGGCGCCAGGATCTTCGAGGAGAACCGCTTGCGCTCGCCGGTTTCCTCGTCGACGCGACGGTCGTTCACACGCGGCGCGGTCACCTCCACCGGCCCGGCCGGGGTGGCCACGGTCCGGGGTTGGTGGCGACCGTTGCAGACCACCAGGCGGTGCCCGCGCTCGTCGGCCTCTGCGGCCAACTGGGCTATGTACTGGTTGATTTCCGCCTCCAGCGCGGCGGCCGGCATCCGCCGGGCCCCCTCGCGGACGATCTCGTCGATCAGGGAGCCGGACTCCGTCGAACCATCGGCATTCACTACGCTGAGCACGGGTGTGCCTTCCCGACCCGCGCTACGAACGCGGGCCTACTCGGTGACCATCACAGGATCATTCGGGAAGGTACGCCCTCCGCGCGCCCTCCCAGGAATCGATCCACAAGTCCTGAGCATTGCTCGTTCCGCCGGTGGGCCGTCGGTGGGCCGTCGGTGGGCCGCCGGTAGGGCTTCGGCAGGACCTCGGCAGGACCTCAACAGGCCACCAGTAGAACGTTCAGCAGGACGTCAGCAGGACGTCAGCAGGACCTCAGGGCCGGTCAGGGCGCCAGGACCTCAGCAGGCCGTGAGCACTGCCTCCTCGTAGCCGGTGACGGTGGCGAAGCCCAGGCGCCGGTAGAGGGCGAGCGCGGTGGGGTGGTCGGCCCGGACGTTCAGACCGATGTGGTCGACGCCGTCCGCCAGGACCTCGCAGAGCCGCGCCGTGCAGGCCGCCGCGAGCCCCCGGCCCCGGGCCTCCGGACGGGTGGTGACGTTCCCGATCACCGCCACCCGTCGGGCGGCGGAGTGGACGTGGACTCCGGCCGCCGCGAGCAGCCGGCCCCCGGCGTCCCGGATCCCGACGTAGGGGCCGGTGGTCAGCATCCGCTCGTCGAACCAGTTGCCCGGGTAGCCGGCGGCGAACAGGGCGCGCAGATCCGCGAGGTCCGCCGCGCCGAGCCGCGCCACGGGCCCGACCGGGCGCGCGCCCGATGCCCTGCCGAGGTGTGGGGCGAGGGCGGAAGGGTCGGTCAGCGCCATCCGCAGCATCGCTGTCCGGTGCTCGGCGCGGTAGTCCGGTGCGAGGGCTTCCACCCCGCCGTCGGTGAGGTGGGCGAGCAGCCGGCGCGGCAGTACGGGCCGCATCGCGTGCAGCAGCCCGGCCAGGCGGTCGGCGTGTGCGGGCCGGGCGAGGCCGAGCAGGGTGGGCACGTCCCCGACCGCGTACAGCAGCGCCACCGGGCCGTCCGCCGACGTCGTGTACCAGGCGGTGTGGGACCAGAACGGCTCGTCCAGGTCGCCGAGTTCGAAGAGGTGCAGCTCCGGGTCCCGGCCGAACCGCTCGGCGAGCGCCGCCCGGTCGTGCAGGCTGGTCAGCGGCGCGGTGGGGGAGCCGGGGCTTGGCGAGGCCGAGGCGGAGGAGCCGGGGGTGGAGGCGGGGGTCGAGGACACCCGCCGAGCCTACGTGTGCTGCGGGGCGGTCACCCCGCCGGACGCGGCGGCGGGGGCGGGGCCTGGTCCGAGCAGGGCCCGGAGCCGGCCGGGCGGCAGTCCGGCCGCGCGGTGCACCACCCGGGTCAGATGAGCCTGATCGGTGAAGCCCAACTCCTGTGCCAGCAGGGCGAGTCGGGTCTCCCCCTCGGTCAGTCGCTCCAGGGCGAGGGTGACCCGCAGCCGATTGCGGTAGCGGGCGATCCCCTCGCCGGTCCCGGCCCGGAAGATCCGGCTCAGGTGGTGCGGCGAACAGCCGACCGCCCGGCCCAGCTCCTCCAGCCCGAGCCCGAGGTCCGCCGCCAGCGCGGCGCGCGCGGCGTCCACCAGCCGACGGCGAGCCGCGTCCCGGACCGGCCGGCCGCTCGCCACCCTCGCCGGCGCCAGTGCCGTCAGCACCTCGCCCGCCAAGGCCACCGCACGCTCGGCGAGTTCGAACGAGTCCGCGCCCCCGCGCGCCCGGACGACCAGCATCCGGTGCGCCAGCGCCATCCGCGGCGTGGTGAACACCAGCCCCTGCGGCACCTCCGGGTCCCCGCCCAGCAGTTCGGCGGTCCGCGGCTCGGAGAGCACCAGCTCGGTGTAGAGATCGCCGCCGCACGGATGCGCGAACTGCTGCTCGCAGCCGACCCGTTCGACATACACGCAGGCCGGGTCGAGTACCTGGTCGACCCCGTCGATCCGCCCCCGGAACATCCCCCGCCGCACCATCACCAACCCGAACACCGGCGCCGGCCGCAACTCCGTCCACCCCTCCGGCGGGTCCTGGCAGGACACGTCGGCGACACTCAGGTCGTCCCCGCTCAACAGGGGCGCACGTTCGACCGCCATGCCCGCACCCTACTCGCGGGGCGGCGCACTGTCGTCGCCCGTCACCGGCCGTCCAGCAGCTCGAAGTTCGGTGCGAGCCCAAGGCCGGCCCGGGTCAGTCGGTCGCCGACGAGGTCGGTGCCCGTCGCAGGCTCCTCGTCGATCATCCGGTGATGCTTGCACGGTACTCGGACAGTGGTCGCACAGTGCTTGCCCGCGCGCGAACGGATTGCGCAAGAAACGACAAGCCGCCGGGACGGGTGCGGCGGGACAGTGGGACCGGTCGGCGCCCCGCACGGGGGTCGGGGCGCCGACCCCGCGTCGCCCTTCGGCCCCGTCCAGTCCGTGTCCCGTTCGCGTCCTGTCCGCGTCCTGTCCGAGGAGTCCCGTTGAACGATCCGATCGTTCCCGCCGTCCCTTTCGCCGAGGATCCCGGAGCCGGAGCCGGAGCCGGAGCCGAGGCTGCTTCTGGGCGCCGCCGTATGCTGCGCGGCGCGCTCGCCGTCGCGGGCGCGGTGGCGCTGCGCCCGCTCGTCGCGGCGACGCCCGCCGCCGCCGAGCCTGCTGGTGCCACTTCCGGTGCCGCCACCGGGGCCGTCGTCGTGCGGCGGTTCGGCCGGTACGAGGTGTTGGCGCTGCTCGACGCGCACGGCCCGTTCCCCGGCACCGCGCAGGCCGCGTTCCCCGACGCGACGGCCACCGACTGGGAGCGCGCCCGCCGACTCGACCCGGCCGCCTTCGGCCCGGGCGACACCTGGGAACTGGACTTCCGCTGCTACGCCGTCCGCCGCCCCGGCGGCCGGGTCACCCTGGTGGACACCGGTATCGGCCCGGTCGGCAGCCCGGCCTCCGGCTGGGCGCCCGTCCCCGGCCGGCTGCCCGCAGTCCTGGCCCGGGCCGGGATCGCCAAGGCGGACGTCGAGACGGTGGTCCTGACCCACCTCCACGAGGACCACTACGGCTGGTCGGTCACCCCCGAGGGCGTACCGGTGTTCCCGAACGCCCGCTACCTGGTGCAGCACGCCGAGGTCGCGGCACTCGGACCGACCAGGACGGCACGCACCTACGTCATCGAACCGCTGCTGCGCGCCGGGCAATTGGACGAGGTCGACGGCCGCACGGTGCTCGCCGGCCGGGCCAGTCCCGGAGGCGGCGCGATCACCCTGCTCCCGACGCCCGGGCACACGCCGGGCCACCAGTCGGTCCTGGTCGACGGCGGCGGGGACCGCCTGCTGCTCACCGGCGACGTACTGGTCCACGCCGTCCAACTCGCCACCCCCGGCGTGCGCTACCTCTTCGAAGCCGATCCGGAAACGGCCCGCCACAGCCGCGAGCAACTCCTCGCCGAGGCCCGCCGCACCGGCGCGCTCCTCGGCACCGCCCACCTCAACCGGCCCTTCGCCCGGCCGTGGACACCGACCGAAACCACGCTCCCGCTCTGACGCCGTCCGCGCGGAGGGATTCGCCCCGGATCCAGGGCAGGCACTGTCCTGACGATCACAGACCGGACCAGGGCCTGTCGTCCCGATTGCCAGGCCCCACCACCGACTCTGGCCAGGCAGGGGCGGGTCCTACGATCGGACTCATGACGAGCACTCCGGATTCCTGGACCATTCGCCACTTTTCTCAGGCCAATCCTGCAGGTCCGGGCTGTGCCAGCGTGCCAGCACTCCTGCGGAGGCTGGCCGATTCGATCGAAGCGTTGGGCCCTGTCGAGGTTCAGGATGTCGTTATCGAGTCGGAGATGACCGAGCACGGAGCCTGGCGGTCGGGGACGGTCTACTTCCACCTGCCCGACGACGACTGAGTCCGGCTCCGCCGCTTCTGGGCCGCATCCACTGGAGGGGCGGTCGGCTGCGCCACCGTCCGGATCACCCACCGACGCGATCACCGCCGATGTCTGATCTCCAAGGCCGCTGAGGCGAACGTCAGTACTTGGCGCCCGTCACTTCGACGTTCCATGGGCCGACACCGGACGAGGTGGGGCCATTTCCGGGTGGCTGTGGACCGGTCCGGGAGGGTAGGGCGGGCGGCTGTCGGCCGAGCGTTCGGTGGGCCCGGCCCTGGCGGGAGAGAGGGCCGGCGCTGCGCGGAGCGAGGCCGGGTGGGGCGGCACGGTTGCGGCCCGGGGGCCCCGGGGGGCGGGGGCACCCCGGCCGGTCGCAGGTTTCGCGATGTGGTGTGCGCTTCTCGCGCCGGGGTCAGAGCGGGAGGGTCAGCTCCTGGCCGGGCTGGATGAGGTCGGGGTCCTCGCCGAGGGCCGCGCGGTTCCGTTCCCACAACGCCTGCCAGCCGCCGGGGACCCGGAGGTGCTCGGCGATGCTGTCGAGGGTGTCGTCGTCGCGCACCGTCCAGGTGCTGGGGCCATCGGCCGGGGGAGGGGCGGCGGGGGTGCCCGTGGCGGGCGCCTCCGCCGGTTCCGTGGCCGACTCGACCGGGCGGCGTTCGCGGTCCCGGTCGGCGCGGGCGCCGCAGACCGGCCACGGGGTGAGGCCGCGCCGCTCGGCGAGGGCGTTGGCGACGGCGATCTGCTCGTCCCGGCTGGCCAGGTCGGCGCGCGGGGCGTAGCGGAGGCCGCCGGTCTCCTTCCAGGTCGGCGCGTCGAACTGGAGGCCGCCGAAGTAGCCGTTGCCGGTGTTGATGTGCCAGTCCCCGCTGCTCTCGCAGGCCGCGACCCGGTCCCAGTCGATCACGGTCCCCCGATCGATGCCCGCTCCGCCTCCCCGGCCCGGTGGTGCGGCGTGTGCCGCGGCGGGGGCGGCGAGGACGGCGGCCAGGGTGCACACGGCGGTGGGAAGCAGGCGGCGCAGGTGCGCGATGGGGGGCATCGGCGGCTCTCAGGTCCGGGGACAGGGGCGCGCGCCGCTCGAGGGCGGCGCGTTCCAACCGACGCACGCCGGCCGTGCCGGATCCCCGCCGACACGTCGAGCAGGTCACCCGCCCGGCTCCGCGCCGCCACCCGCCCGGCCCTCGTCCCGCCGCTCGGGCCGGTCCTCCGGGATTCCCGACCCGCTCCTCCGGTCCGGTGACGCTGTTCGCGGGGCCGAACGTATGCGAACCCTTTCGGGCGTGCGTGCGGCATTCGGGTGGAAGTTCGACCAGCTTCGGAGGGCTCTGGTCGTGCGCCTGTGCGAGTCGCCGGCGCCTGTCCTGCCGGGGCGGCGGGCGGGGAGAGGGCTGCGTCGGATGCCTTGCCGGACGCCTTTCCGGATGCATGGCTCGACGCCTGGCTCGACGCCGGCCGGAGGCCGTGGCGGCCGTCCCGCCGGACCGTCCCCCGGTTGCCTGTCCCGGACGAACGACGGCCCCCGGCGCGCGAGCGCCGGGGGCCGGGAAAGAACAGCTGGAGCAGACGGAAATCCGCAGGTCAGCGGCGCTTCTCGCGCTCGACCTCCGTGGCGGCCTGCTGGCGCTGCTTCTCCTCCTTCTCGTGCTTCTCCTTGACCCGCACGGACTCCCTGCGGACCTCCTCCTGGATCGTCCGCTCGCGCCGGAGCCACTCCGGGTTCTCCTCGCGCAGCTCCTCGATCTGCTCGGTGGTGAGCGCCTCGGTGATGCCGCCGCGCGCCAGGCCGGACGCGGAAACGCCGAGCCGCGTGGCCACCACGGAACGCGGGTGCGGGCCGTTGCGGCGCAGGTCCTGGAGCCACTGCGGCGGCTCGGTCTGCAGGGCGGTGAGCTCCTCGCGGGAGATCACGCCCGACTGGAAGTCGGCAGGGGTGGCGCCGAGGTAGACCCCGAGCTTCTTCGCCGCCGTCGCCGGCTTCATGGTCTGCGTGGTCTTCTGCTTGAGCGATGTCATGGTCACCAGGGTAAGCGAGCGGCCGACGCCCGCTGTCACGGTCGGTAGCCTTGGTCGGGTGACAGAGATGCAGGTGACACCCTCGTTCCGGTTGGCGTACGTCCCGGGCGTGATCCCCGGCAAGTGGGCGCGCGTCTGGTCGGAGCGGCTCCCGGACGTTCCGCTCGCCCTCGTAGCGGTCGAAGCCGCCGCCGGGGAGCCGACGCTGCGCGCGGGAGACGCGGACGCGGGGCTGCTGCGGCTGCCGGTCGACCGGACCGGTCTGAGCGCGATCCCGCTCTACACCGAGACGACGGTGGTGGTGTTTCCGAAGGACCACTGGCTGGCGGCGGCCGAGGAGGTCACCGTCGCGGACCTCGCCGACGACGTGGTCTTCCACCCGCTCGACGACACCCTCGAATGGGAGCAGCTGCCGGGGCGGCCCGCCATCGAGCGACCGGCGACCACGGCCGACGCGATCGAGCTGGTCGCGGCCGGGGTCGGGGTGCTGCTTGTCCCGCAGTCGCTGGCACGGCTGCACCACCGGCGTGACCTCACCTACCGGACGATGGCGGATGCTCCGCAGTCCCGTATCGCGCTGGCCTGGCCGGAGGAGCAGACCACCGACCTGGTGGAGGAGTTCATCGGCATCGTCCGGGGCCGCACGGTCAACAGCTCGCGCGGCCGGGGCCAGACGGCCGCGACCCCGGTCGAGGCCCCGGCGGCGAAGTCCGCCCCGGGCCGCGCCGGCGGTGCGAAGGGTGGCACCGTGAAGGGTGGTGCGGCGAAGGGTGGTGCCGCCAAGGGTGGCGCGGCGAAGGGCGGTGCTCCGAAGGGCGCGGGCAAGCCGGCGGCCGGAGGCCGTGCCACCGCCGGCGGGCGCGCCCGGGGCGGCGCCGGATCGTCGTCCGGTGGCACGGCGGCCGCTCGGCGCGGCCGCCCGAAGCGTCGCGGCTGACATTCGCCCGTCGGCCGTGCCGGGTGGGGGCGCCGGCCCGCTGGTCGTGCGCCCCCTCGGCGGGTCACGCGCTCCGGGGTGCGGTGAGCGTGTTCAGCAGGGCGGCGCCCCGCTCTGCGTCGTCCACGCTCACCGCGAACTCCGCGCCCTGTCGGGGCCGGATCACCAGGCACTCGCCGCGGCGCAGCATGACGGTGGTGCCCAGGCCGCTCAGCCGGTAGCCCCAACCGCCCACCTGGGCCGGGGTACGGGTCTCGGCCCGGGCCGAGACGATCTCCTCCGGATCCCAGTGCCGGGACGGCCGGCCGAGCGGGCCGAACGCCACGTCCAGGCCGCGCTCGGTCACCCGCGCCTGTACCGACGAACAGCCGAGCCCCGCCAGTGCGACGACCGCCAGCGGCGCGGCCGTCGCCCAGGCCACCCCGCCCAGCCCGGCGAACCCGGCCAGCGCCGCCCCCGCCGCGCCCAGACCGGCCACCGCGGCCAGTAGTCCCAGCCAGGGATTGACCGCCCGGGCGAGCCAGACGGCGCGCTGCCCGTCCGGCAGATCCAGGCGGGGGCCGTCGGCGACGGTGGCGGTGCGCGGCCCCAGGCCCTGCGGCCGGGTGAGCCACCAGGCCAGCGCGCCGGCCGCGACCGCCACCACCACGACCAGTACCACCTCGGCGCCCAGCGGCCGGGCCTCATGCCAGGCCGGGCGGTCGAGGTTGGCCGAGACGATCGCGGCCTGCGCGCCCGTCAGCAGCGTGCCTCCGAAGCCGAGCCCGACCGCCGACCTGGCCGTCGTCTGCTTCCCGCCGCGCCACCGGGCGACGGCCGCCGCCGCGACCAAGGCCACCCACGCCGCGGCGGGGAAGCCCATCGCGGCCGTCAGCGACATCGAACCGTCCGGTCGCGTCCCGCTCCAGTGCGTGGCCACGGGCTCCGGCAACCGGTCGCGCGCCACCCACGGCAGTCCGAGCAGCAGTGCTACCACCCCGAGGGCCACGGCGCCGAACGCGAGCACCCCGATCACCCGGGCCGCCGCGTCCTTGCGAGCGTCGCGCTGCCCGCTGCCGCGTCCGTCCGCCTGCGAAACCTTGTTCACTCCAGCCCCCTGATCATCTCGACGAGTTCCTCCCGGCTGAAACCTGCGTGCGCCGCGTCCTCGACCAGCCGACGCGCCGCCTCCAGCAGTTCGGCGCGGCGGTCGGCACCGCGGGCGACGGTGATGCCGCGCCCCCGGCGGAACTCCAGCACTCCTTCGTCCCGCAGTACGCGTAGCGCCCGCAGCACCGTGTTCGAGTTCACTCCGAGCGCCCGCGCCAAGTCCCGTGCCGGCGGCAACCGCTCCCCGGGCACGCATTCGCCCTCACCGACGGCTCGCCGGATCGCTCCCGCAACCTGCTCGTGCAACGGCCGGGAGTCCCCGGCCTCCAGCTTCAGCAACATGATGCTAGTGAGAGTAGCACCATCGCCGAATGGTGCCAGTGCCGCCGGTGCGCCCACCCGCCCCTCTCGCGCCCACCCGCTCCGACGGCAAGCCGCCGGTGGCCGGTCGTGCTGCCGACGTGCAGGCCCGCGAGGAGGACCTGCCGGCTGTCGGTGCGGCAAGGAGGTGATGGCTGTCCGCCTCGGGCCCGAGTGCGGCACCGCGATCACTACGAAGCCGGTTGACCAGGCCGTCCTCGTGCCCGCAGGGTCGGCCGTCGCTTTTGGTGACCAGTGCGAAGTCCAGGGCCGCATAAGGTCCTTGGGTATCAGCGTGCTTCGGGCGGAAGCCCTACGGCACCTCCCTGATGTCGAGACGTGGTCGCGGTGGGATGTCGGTCAACCGGTCCGGAGAGGAGGTCATGCCTCCCCGGGAGAGTCACACCCGGCGTGTCACACCGGGCGGCAGTCCGTCCGGGGGTCCTGTGCCCGCTGGACGGCGGCCGTCGTGTTCGGAGGTCAGTCGCGGAGCGCACTGCGGGTCGTTGTGGTGAGCAAGGTGGTGGCGAGCAGGGCCAGGGTGACAGCGGTGACCAGGACCGGGGAGGGGCCGGCGGGGTGACCGGCGCGGCGGACGATGCCCATGAAGTCGAGGGCGGC
The DNA here is from genome assembly GCF_034043715.1 of Kitasatospora purpeofusca. GTDB lineage: Bacteria > Actinomycetota > Actinomycetes > Streptomycetales > Streptomycetaceae > Kitasatospora > Kitasatospora purpeofusca_A. Next base: position 42,646 of record NZ_JAXCLC010000010.1, read on the forward strand.
GAGCTGGTTGACCGCCAGGTACCACAGCGGCAAGTAGAGGGCCTGGAAGAGACGGTGGGTGCGGGAGAGAGTGCCGAGGGCGAGGGCGAGCGAGGGGATGAACAGGGCGCCGGCCGACCAGGCCGCCACCCCGGCGGTGTCGCCGGCCGCGGCGAGCCGGACCAGGACACCCGCACCCATCAGGGCGGTGAGCAGCACCCCGGCGGCCCATTCGGCGAGCAGCCGGGTGCGGGCGGCCGGGTAGGCGCCGAGCAGGACCTCCAGGTCGTTCTCGGCCGAGCGGCTCCCGAGACGGGACCAGAGCAGCACCGGCCAGACCCAGGCGGCGGGCAGCACCGCGCCGACGCCGGTGTCCCGTGGCACGGAGAGCCCGGCCAGCACCAGGCCGGCCGCCGCGAGCCACCACCAGCGCGAGGCGTCGGCGAACAGGATCCGCGCCTCACCGAGCAGCAGCCGGCCGAAGTGGGAGCCGAAGCCGGAGCGGGAGCGGTGGTGGGCATGGGGCGCGGAGGCGGGCCCGGCCGACGGCGCGACGGACGGGGCTGCCACGCGGACGGGACCAGGGGCGGAGGCCGGGACAGGGGCGGACGCCGTACCGTCGCGGTGCCGCTCCGCCGCCCTGGCACGGGCGGGGTCGAAACGGGTGAACCAGAGGGCCGGCAGCGCGGCGAGCGCCACCGCGAGCACGACGAGCAGCAGGCGCTGGGCGAGGAACCCGGTCCCGAAGTCCACACCGTCCCACGGGAACGCCTCCAGCGGGGAGTCCACCTTGGTGAGGCCGAGGCTGAAGTCGTCTCCGCCCAGGTCGACACCTCGTGCGGCCAGCGTGTCGCGCAGCGACGCGGCCACCGGGCCGAGGCCGAGCCCGCCGAACGGTGCGCCGGGCGCCTCCCCGGCGATCAGGAGAGCGGGCGCGAAGGCAAACCAGGTGACATTGCCCAGCCCACCGCGGAGCAGCGGCACCGTTTCGAAGAGAACGGCCAGTGCCGCGGTCGCCGCGAGCAGCGGCAACGTCAGCACCAGGAACGGCGTCAGCAGTGCGACCGGGTCGAGCGCGCGGTCCTCGCCCCGGACCAGTTGCAGGACGGGTGCGGTGAGCGCGAGCACGACGAGCATCGAACCGAGCACCAGCAGGTTGCCGAGGAACTTCGCCAGCATGAGTTCGACGTTCCGCAGTGGGGCCGCGGCCAGGAGCTGGCCGACCCCGGTCTCCTCGTCGCGGCCCAGACCCTTGCGAACGACGTAGAACCCGCCGAGGGTGAGCCACAGCGTGCCCGCCAAAGCGGTCGCCGTGCCGACGTACGCGCTGTTGTACTCCCCCCGGTAGGAGCCGAGCGCGAGGATCGCCCAGTGCCCGTCGGTGGGCGGCACGGCGAGCAGACCCAGGCCCACCGCGGCGAGGAGCGTCACCGCGTAGGCGGGGCGGCGGATCCGGTCCCGGAAGTCGCCGAGTGCCAGCCGGCCGATCCGGCCCACCGGGCCGGTGCGCTCCGACCCACCGGCGGCGGTGCCGGGAGCACGGCCGGTCGGTGCCCGGGACCCGTCGGGGCGGGGCAAGGGGAGAACGCTCCGGGTCATCGCCGCACCCCCGGACCGGCCGCGGCGGCCGAGGCGGCGAAGACAGACCCGTCGGGCGCCGACCGGACCAACCCCAGGTAGGCGTCCTCCAGGTCCGGCGCGACCGGCACCGCCCCGGCGGTCGGCGGGCCGTCCGCGAGGAGCCGCAGCCGCACCCGCCCGTCTCCCGTGCGCACCATCCGGCTCACCACGAAGTGCTGCTGCACGGCCGCCACCGAGCCCGCGTCCACCAGGACCTCCCACACCCGGCCGGCCTGGCCGCGCAGCAACTCCTCCGGACTGCCCCGGCGCAGCAGCCGCCCGCCGGCCAGGACCGCGATGTCCCCGGCCACCGACTCGATGTCGGAGACGATGTGGGTGGACAGCAGTACCACCCGGTCCTCGGCGAGGACGCTCAGCAGGTTGCGGAAGCGCACCCGTTCCTCCGGGTCGAGGCCGGCAGTGGGTTCGTCGACGACGATGACGCTCGGGTCGCCGAGCAGCGCCTGGGCGATGCCGATCCGGCGCAGCATGCCGCCCGAGTACGCGCCGAGCGGCCTCCGGACCGCCTCGGTCAGGTTGACGAGCACGAGCAGTTCGTCGATCCGGGCCCGGGCGGCGCGGGCGGGAAGCCCCTTGGCGGCGGCCAGGTAGGACAGGAACTCGCGCGACGTGAGGTGCGGGTGGACACCGAAATCCTGGGGAAGGAAGCCGAGTTCGCGCCGGAGCAGATCGGGGCGGGCGAGCACGTCGGCCCCCCGGTAGGTGAGCCGTCCGGAGCTGGGCCGGGTCACGGTCGCGACGATCCGCATCAGCGAGGACTTGCCCGCGCCGTTCGGTCCGAGCAGACCGAGCAGCCCGGGCCCGAGTCGCAGCGAGAGGCCGTCGACGGCGCGCTTGCCGCCCCGGTAGACCTTGCTGACGTCGGTCAGTTCGAGGTGGGGTGTTGCATCGGATCGGCTCATGTGCCCGTGCTCCGCTCTCCCGGTCGTGGGTGGGATGGTGACTGACGGCAACCAGCCTTCCCGGTCGGCCGCGCCCTGCCATCTGCCGATCGGCATAGATCCAGGGCCTTTTTTCAGAGCGAGAACCTGCCGATCGGCACAGGTTGGCGCCCGGGGGCAAGGGCAAAATTCTGAGCGAGGGCGATGGGTGCCGACCTGCGAGGTCACCCGCGTGCCCAGCCTTGACAGGTGGTTCGGGCACTGGATTACTTGGCTCCGGCCAGGGCCGACCGAATGGTCGGTAGTGAGTTCTGAAGGAGGCACGATGAGCGGCGGAGCGACGGATCCGGGTACGCCCGTGGATCCGGGAGGAGAGGTGCGGGCGCCGACGCGTCTCGGCGAGGCGCCGCCGGCGGAACTCCTGGACGCCGGCGAGCGGATGACCGGCGAGGAGTTGCGGGCGCACCAGCTCAAGCACCTGCGGGCAACGCTGCGCCACGCCTACGACAACGTCGAGCTGTACCGGCGGAAGTTCGACGCGGTCGGTGTCACGCCCGAGGACTGTCGCGCCCTCGCCGATCTCGCCCGCTTCCCCTTCACCACCAAGGCCGACCTTCGCGACACCTACCCGTTCGGGATGTTCGCCGTTCCGAAGGAGAAGGTCCGCCGGATCCACGCCTCCAGCGGGACCACCGGCCTGCCGACCGTGGTCGGCTACACCGAGCATGACCTGGACGTCTGGGCGGACGTGGTGGCCCGCTCGATCCGGGCGGCCGGTGGGCGACCCGGCCAGACGGTGCACATCGCCTACGGCTACGGCCTGTTCACCGGTGGACTGGGCGCGCACGCGGGTGCCGAACGTGCCGGGTGCACCGTGATCCCGGCCTCCGGCGGTATGACGGCCCGCCAGGTCCGGCTCATCCAGGACCTCCGGCCCGAGGTCATCATGATCACTCCGTCCTACCTGCTCACCCTGCTGGACGAGTTCGACCGGCAGGGGATCGATCCGTGCGGCACCTCGCTGCGGGTCGGGATCTTCGGCGCCGAACCGTGGACGGAGGAGATGCGCGCCGAGATCGAGCGGCGGATGGACATCCACGCCGTGGACATCTACGGACTCTCCGAGGTGATGGGGCCGGGTGTCGCGCAGGAGTGCGTGGAGACCAAGGACGGCCTGCACATCTGGGAGGACCACTTCTACCCGGAGGTCGTCGACCCGCTGACCGACGAGGTGCTGCCGGACGGCGAGGGCGGCGAACTCGTCTTCACCTCACTCACCAAGGAGGCGCTGCCGGTGATCCGCTACCGCACCCGCGACCTCACCCGGCTGCTGCCCGGCACCGCGCGCCCGGCGTTCCGCCGGATGGCGAAGGTGACGGGGCGCAGCGACGACATGATCATCCTGCGCGGGGTCAACGTCTTTCCGACCCAGATCGAGGAGATCCTGCTGCGGGTGCCCGCCGTCGCACCGCACTTCCAGTTGCGGCTTACCCGACGGGGCCGGCTGGACCACATGACAGTGCGGGTCGAGGCACGGCCGGATGCCGGGCCCGGGCAGCGTGAGGCGGCCGTCGGGACGATCGTGCGGGGGGTGAAGGACGGCGTCGGCGTCAGTGTGGACGTCGAGGTGGTGGACCCGTACACGCTCGAGCGTTCGGTCGGCAAGATCCGTCGGATCGAGGACCTTCGGGAGCGCGGAGGGGAGGGGCACGGAGGGGGCTGAGGGGCGGAGCCCGGTCGACAACGGGACCGTCCGGGCCATGGCTCAGCGGCCCTGACCGGACTCCAGGTTGAGGGTCATCCGCTCCAGGACGCCGACCGCGGTCCGGTACTCCTCGGGCGAGATTCCGGCGACGGAGTCCTCCCGGAAGGCGGCGACGCGCTCGCCGACCCGGGCGAGGCGGGCGCGGCCGTCCTCGGTCAGGGCGAGGTGCTGCGCTGCCGGTCGGACGGCCCAGCTGTCGGCGAGGACGGCGGTGATGGCGTCAGCCAGTTCGGCGGGTGAGGCGTTGGCGGTCAGAGTGGAGTGGACGGTGGAGTCGGTGGCCTGTTGGTCGGCCTCGATGGCATTGAGCACCTGCCAGGTCAGCCGGGTGAGGCCGGACTCGGCCAGCATGGTGTTCATGGTCGTGGTGAGGGCAAGGTCGGTGCGGTTGAGCCAGTAACCGATGGGTTGCACGTCGTCCTCCTGGATGGGTGCCCGGGTCGGTCGAGACATCGAGGGCTGTGCCGGAACAGGGCTTGGTCAGGCCCTGGCGAACGCGGCGGTGTTCTCCCGGGCCCACTGGTGGTAGGTCCGCGCGGGGCGGCCGAGGAGGGTCGCGGTGGTGTCGTGAACGGTGGCGGGCCCATGGGTCGCGGCCTCCCAGAGGCTGAGCAGGGAGGTGACGACCGCGGCGGGCATGTGACGTCCCATCTGCTCCTCGGCCTCGGCACGGCTGATCTGCTCGACCGGGATCTCGCGGCCGAGGGCCTGGGCGAGGACGGCGAGCTGCTCACGGAAGGTGAGTGACTCGGGGCCGGTCAGGGTGGGCGCGGCGCCGGTGAGGGAGCTGCCGTCGGTCAGGGCTTCGGCGGCGATATCGGCGAGGTCATCGGGGTGGATGGGAGCGATGTGCGCATCGGGGTGGGCGAGTTGGATCGGCAGGCCCTGGCCGATGAGGTACGCCCAGCCCAGGGAGTTGCTGGTGAAGGCATCCGGGCGCAGGAAGGTGCAGTTGAGGCCTGAGTCGGCGAGCGCGCGCTCGACCAGGAGGCTGTGGCTTGCCAGCGGGTCGTTCTCGGCGTCGGCTCCGAGGACGGAGGACGAGGAGAGCAGGACGACGTGTTCGACGCCGGCCGCTTCGGCGGCCTCGACGAACGCGTGGATGCCGGCGGGCTGGGGATAGAGGAAGACCTGCTGAACGCCGTGCAGCGCGGCGCCGAAAGCCTCGGGTCGGTCGAGGGCGAGTTCGGCGCGCTGGACGCCGTCGGGAACGGTCAGGTCGGCAGGGCGGGCGCTGGCGGCGCGGACGGAGCGCCCGGCGGCGTGCAGGCGGGCGATGACGCCGCAGCCGACCTTGCCGCGGGCGCCGGTGACGAGGGTGGTGGTCATGAGGGTGGTGGTCATGAGGAAGAGTCCGTTCGTTTCGTCAGATTCAGATGGTGAGCGGGTGGCGATCGGGTCGGGGCCGGAAGGCCGACGTGGTTCGGGCGGGCTCGCTCCTCAAGGTGGGTACCGAAGGACATATGCATGATGTCTTGCACACGTTTGCATGTCAACACATGTCTTCGCCGGTTCACGTAGACGGATAGGCTGGCCGTATGACGACGAAGCCCGGATCGGGCGAGGGTGAGGATCTCCTGAATGCCGTGGGGCCGGCCTTCGGGCGGCTGCGGCGCTCCTCGCTGCTTGAAGTCGAGGACCCGATGTCCCAGAAGGACCTCAGTCGGACGTTGGTCCTGCGGATCGTCCAGGATGTCACTGGCCAGGATGGTCGCGAGGTGACCGTCGGCGCCGTCGCCGAGCACCTGGGCGTCGACCCCTCGGTGGGCAGTCGCATGGTGTCGGACTGCATCTCCGCCGGATACCTGGTCCGCGCCGCCTCCCAGCAGGACGGCCGTCGGACAGTCCTGCTCCTCAGGCCGGAGGGCGAGGAGCTGATGGAGCGTTTCCGTCAGTACCAGCGCTCGGCCTTCGAGCAGATCACCGCGGAGTGGCCCGAGAGTGAGCGACTGGAGTTCGCCCGCCTGATGGTGAAGTACGTCGAGTCCCAGGACGCCCTGCGCACCCGAGTCCGCCGCACCCCCCGCTGACCCTCCCGCGTCCGGCGGCCCAGCTGGCGTCGTCCGCTCGGGCACTTCGGTGGGAACAGGTCGGTGAATGCCGGGGCGCCTGGGTGGCGGAGCGGGGGGGGGGGCTCGCCGCAGAGCGGATGACTCTGTTCGCGAGATCGCGGTGAACAGAGCCAGGCGGGGGAGAGACGGTCGTGCGATGTCTACCATGAGGTCATGAGCGGGAGCCTCCAGGTATCAGGTGCACATGGCTCGCAGTTGGCCGAGGGGGACGAACGGCTGGATGTGGCAGCCGGGATCCTCGCCCTGTTGGCCGACCGGACCCGGCTCGCGCTACTGCAGCGGCTGAGCGAGGGGGAGGCGGATGTGACGACCCTGACCGAGGCGGCCGGTGCGGCGCGTCCGTCCGTCAGTCAGCACCTTGGCAAGCTGCGGCTGGCCGGGCTGGTGTCCACGCGCAAGGACGGGCGCCGGGTCGTGTACACGCTGCGGCACGGGCATCTGCGGCGGCTGGTCCAAGAGGCCCTGAGCGTCGCCGATCACCAGATCAGCGGACTGCCGCCGCACGACTGAGCTGCTCCGAGGCCCCGTGCCCTCGCAGGTCTTTTGCCTCCAATAGGTGCACGCGTACGCACATGTTGTCCTATTCTGGAAGGGACCCCACCGGCCCGCGCCACCGCGGCGCGCTCCGCACGAACGGAGTCCCCGATGCTCGCCGTCCTCCGCAACCGCACCTACCGGCACCTGTTCGTCGCCCAGGTCGTCGCCCTCGCCGGGACCGGCCTGGCCACCGTGGCGCTGGGCCTGCTCGCCTACGATCTCGCCGGGGCCGACGCCGGGTCGGTGCTCGGCACGGCGTTGGCGATCAAGATGGTCGCCTACGTCGGCATCGCCCCGCTCGTGGCCGCGCTCGCCCACCGGATCCCGCGCCGACGGCTGCTGGTCGCCGCCGACCTGGCCCGCGCGGGTGTGGCGCTCGCGCTGCCGTTCGTCGGCTCGGTGTGGCAGGTCTACCTGCTGATCTTCGTCCTCCAGGCGGCCTCGGCCACCTTCACCCCGGCCTTCCAGTCGGTGATCCCCGACGTGCTGCCCGCGGAGCGCGACTACACCCGGGCGCTTTCGCTCTCCCGGCTCGCATACGACACGGAAACCCTGGTCAGCCCGGTGCTGGCGGCCGCGTTGCTCGCGCTGGTCGGCTACCGGTGGCTGTTCTGGGGGACGGTGGTCGGCTTCCTCGCCTCGGCGGTCCTCGTCGTCTCGGTGGTCCTTCCCGGAGTGGTCCTGCCCGGCGCGGCGCGGGCGGCGCGGAGCAACTCCGACACGGCCGACGATGGCGGCCGCTCGGTGGGCGCGCGTTCGGTGGGCGTGCGTTCGGTCGGCGCACGCTCCCTGGCCGGGATCCGGCTCTTCCTCTCCGTGTCGCGCCTGCGGGCGCTGCTCGCCCTGGACCTCGCGGTGGCGGCCGGCGGCGCCATGGTGATCGTCAACACGGTCGTCTACGTCCGCGAGGAGCTGGGTCGCTCGACAGGCGACGTCCCGCTCGCCCTCGGTGCGTACGGAGGCGGCTCGATGCTGGTCGCGCTGCTGCTGCCCCGGATGCTCGACCGGGTCGCCGACCGGACGGTGATGCTGCCGGCCGCCTTCGCCGTCGCGGGCCTGCTCGCCGCCCTGGCGGTCGTCACCACGGCGGGCGGCGGGGCGTGGCGCTGGCCCTCGCTGCTCGCCCTGTGGGCCGGGCTCGGCGCGGCGGGCTCGCTGATCCTGACGCCGGGAGGCCGCCTGCTGAGGTCCGCCGTCCCGTCGGCCGACCTCCCGGCCGCCTTCGCCGCGCAGTTCTCGCTCACCCACGTCTGCTGGCTGCTCGCCTATCCGCTGGCCGGTTGGCTCGGCGCCACCGCCGGGCTCCCTGCGGCCACGGTCGCCCTGGCCGTCCTCGCCCTGGTCTCGGCGGGCCTGGCGACCCGGGCCTGGCGTACCGCGGCCCCGGCAGCCACCCCGGCCATCCGCCCGGAGTCGGCCACCGTGACGGTCCGCCCCCACCACCGCCAGGCCCGCCGGCCCGTCCAGCGGCGCCCGCTGCACGCCCCGTCCGGTCGCGCCCTGGTCCGGCATCACCACCACCGCGACCCCGCGGCCCCCTGACCACGACCGCCCGCCGCGCCCCGGAAGCCGTCACTCCCGGGGGCGCTCTACATCCTGGCCCGTGAGGAAGCGGAGTGGGGGCTTCTCCCTGCCCCTTCCCCATTCCCGTACTTTGCAAAGTGTGACTTTGCAAAGTACGGGAAATGGCCTACAGCACGGCTCTGAGCTGGTGGTATGTCGTCAGAACTTTGCAAATAGACCCTATTTGCAAAGTGTCGAGGAGGGTGCGCCAGGGTCGCAACGCCGCTGGGGCTGCGAGGGCCCGGCCCTGGCCCAGCCCAGCCCTGGGCCGTCCGGTCCCCTGCGGCCCGGGTGACGTCCGGCCGTCGAGGTCGTTGCTCCGCGTGGGGGCCCGGGCGGGTGAGTGTGGTCCACGCCGACTTCTAGGCTCGTTCGCGAGTGCCGGGCCAGGTACCGGCACCGGTATCGGCGCCGGCACCGGCACCGGCGCCAGGAGAAGTCCTGGGACGCTCGGTGGGTTGTGCTGGGTCGGGTCACTTCAGGGGCCATGCCCCCTGGACGCGCCCCGGCGCCCGGCCGGCGGCCGGTTCCGGAATCGGGGTGGACCCAGGGCTCACATGTTGATTCCTGTTCGATATTGTTTGTTCATGTGGTTGAAGGGAAGCCCCAGGAGAGGGAGCGCATCATGGCCCCAACGGTGACCGATGCGACCGGCCAGGCTGGCGCGGGCGGGTCGGCAGAGGCGAACGGAACGACCGCCGGTACCGCCGCGCAGGCCGGTACGAGCGCGCCGGCCGGCACGAGCAGGCAGGCCGGTGCGACGACCAGGACGGTCACCGAACTGGCCGACGCCCGCGAGCTGATCTACTACGACCGGGGCACGCCGCCCGCCGGTCGAGCCGTCGCCGACCAGCGTCCGCTGGACGCCGTCGCGCCCTCCTCCGAGGTCCGGCAGGACCCGATGACCGGCGCCTGGGTGACCGTCGCGGTCCACCGCCAGGCGCGCACCTACCACCCCCCGGCCGACGAGTGCCCGCTCTGCCCCAGCCGTGCGGGCCGGCTGAGCGAGATCCCGGCCGGCGACTACCAGGTGGCCGTCTTCGAGAACCGCTTCCCCTCCCTCGCGGGCGAGCCCGGCACCCACCCCGTGCCGCCGGCCCTCGACGACCCGCTGCACAGCCGCGGGCCGGGTGTCGGCCGGTGCGAGGTGGTCTGCTTCACCGCCGACCACGACGCCTCCTTCGCCGACCTCGACGAGGATCGCGCCCGCCTGGTGCTGGACGCCTGGACCGACCGCACCGCCGAACTCTCCGCGCTGTCCGGCATCCGGCAGGTCTACTGCTTCGAGAACCGCGGCACCGAGATCGGCGTCACCCTCGCCCACCCGCACGGTCAGATCTACGCGCTGCCGTTCGTGCCCCCGCGCACGGCCAAGATGATCGACCAGGCCGCCCGGCACCGCGCCGCCACCGGCCGCAACCTCTTCGACGACCTCGTGGCCGCCGAGCGAGCCTCCGCCGGCAGCCTGTCCGCCGACAGCGCCCCGGTTGACCACCCCGAGGACAGCCGGGTCGTCCTGGCGGGGGAGCACTGGACCGCCTTCGTTCCCTTCGCGGCCCGCTGGCCCTACGAGGTCCACCTCTTCCCCAACCGCCGCGTCCCCGACTTCACCGGGCTGAACGAGGACGAGCGCGCCGAGTTCCCCCGGATCTACCTCGACCTGCTGCGCCGCTTCGACCGGCTCTTCGGTGACGGCGACCGGCAGGTCCGCGCGCCCTACATCGCCGCCTGGCACCAGGCACCGGCCGGCCACGAGGACGAACTCGCCCTCCACCTAGAGCTGTTCACCGTCCGACGGACGGCGGACAAGCTCAAGTACCTGGCCGGTACCGAGTCCGGGATGGAAGCCTTCATGAACGATGTCGCCCCGGAGTTCGCCGCCCGGCGGCTGCGCGAGGTCGGCCAGGCCGGAACCGTGAACCCGTCCGGCCCGACCGCCGCGACCGGTTCGACCCCCGATACGACCGACGAGGAAGCGCAGCGATGACCCTCACGTCCCCCACGCCCCCGTCCGCCGCCTTCGAGGAGCTCTACGGCCACGCCCCCGAGGGCGTCTGGGCGGCCCCCGGCCGGGTCAACCTGATCGGCGAACACACCGATTACAACGACGGATTCGTCCTCCCGATCGCCCTCCCGCAGGCCGTCCGCGCCTACGCCCGCCGCCGCGCCGACGGCGTGCTGCGCCTCGCCTCGACCCGGGTCCCCGGCGAGGTCGTCGAGCTGGACGTCGCCGGGCTGGCCCCGGGCGGCGTGCCCGGCTGGGCCGCGTACCCCGCCGCGGTCGTATGGACGCTGCGCGAGGCGGGCCACGGGATCGGCGGCGCCGACATCCTGCTCGACAGCGACGTTCCGGGCGGCGCCGGCCTGTCCTCCTCCGCCGCGCTGGAGTGCGCGGTCGCGATCACCTACAACGACCTGTACGGACTCGGTCTGGAAGCAGCCGAGCTGGCCCTCATCGCGCAGCGCGCCGAGAACGACTTCGTCGGCGTCCCGTGCGGAATCATGGACCAGATGGCCTCGATGGCCTGCACCGCCGGGACCGCCCTCCACCTGGACACGCGCGACCTCTCCGCCCGGTACGTCCCGCTCGACCTGGCGGGCTCGGGCCTCACCCTCCTGGTCCTCGACACCCGGGTGCAGCACGACCTCGCCGACGGCGCCTACGCCGCTCTGCGGGCCGGTTGCGAACGCGCCGCCGCGCTGCTGGGGCTGCCGGCGCTGCGTGACCTCCCCGCCGCCGACCTCCCCGCCGCCCTCGACCGTCTGCCGGCCGAACTGGTCCCGCTGGTCCGTCACGTGGTGACCGAGAACGGCCGGGTCGAACAGACCATGCGGGATTTGGAGCAGCACGGTCCGGCCGCCCTGGGGCCGATCCTCATCGCCGGCCACGCCTCGCTGCGCGACGACTACCGGACGTCCTGCCCGGAGACGGACCTCGCCGCCTCCGTCGCCGTCGCGGCCGGGGCGCTCGGCGCGCGGATGACCGGCGGCGGCTTCGGCGGCTCGGTGATCGCCCTGACCCGTACGGCCGACGCGGACGCGGTGGCCAAGGCGGTCACCGAGGCCTTCCTGACGGAGGGTTGGGCCGAGCCGCACGTCTACCGGGCCGTGCCCTCCGCCGGCGCCCGCCGGGAGTCCTGACCGCCCGCGCCGCCCCGCCCCCGCGACCACGTCCGCCCCTGCCGACCCCCGGCGGGGGCGGACGTACGCCCGGGCGGCGCCGGAGCCGCGCCAAGGTGGTCCTGCCGGACCCAGGGTCGGAACGGGCCTGGTCCGCCCCGCCGCCCGGCGGTGAGGCTGGGCCCATGACCAACACCCACCGGAACGCACCCGCCACCCCCACCACCCCCACCACCCCCACCGCCTCCACAAGCCCCACCACCCAGGACCAGGACTTCGACGGCCGCACAGTGCTGGTCACCGGAGGCACGAGCGGCATGGGCCTCGCCACCGCGCGGGTACTGCTGGACCGCGGCGCCAACGTGGTGATCACCGGCCGCGACGACGCCCGCCTCGCCCACGCCGAGGCCGAACTCGCCTCTGGCGAGCGGGTGTTCGCCGTGCGAGCCGACTCCGGCCGCCCGGCCGACCTGGCCCGGTTGGCGGAGCGGGTGGGGGAGCGGTACGGCCACCTGCACGGGGTGTTCGCCAATGCCGGGATCGGTGTCTTCGAGGCCCCGGCGGAGGTGACCGAGGAGAGCTTCGACCGCACCGTGGACGTCAACTTCAAGGGCGTCTTCTTCACCGTCCAGCACGCCCTGCCGCTGCTGGAGCAGGCCCCGGGCGGCGGCGCCGCGATCGTCCTCAACGCCTCCTGGACCCTGCACCGGGGCCTGCCCAACGCCCCGGTGTACGCGGCGACCAAAGCCGCCGTGCACAACCTCGCCCGCACCCTCGGCAGCGAGTTCGCCGGGCGGGGCATCCGGATCAACTCGGTGAGCCCGGGCTACATCGTCACCGGGATGTTCCACGAGGTGATCACCGAACCGGCCGCGCAGGAAGCCGTCCGGTCGCGGGTGCCGCTCGGCCGGCTGGGCGAGGCGGCGGACGTCGCCGAGACCGTCGCCTTCCTGCTCTCGCCCCGGGCCGCCTACATCACCGGCCAGGACCTCGTGGTGGACGGCGGCGTGGTGGCGGTCGCGAGCCCCTGGTGACGCGTGGCCGCCCGGCCGTCCCTCCACGGCTGGTCAGCCCGATGAGCCCGATCAGCCTGGATTGCGCCATCAGCCCCATCAGCCCCGACAGCCCGATCTGCCTGGTCCTGCCAGGACCAGGCAGCCCGGGCGCCGAACGGACAGAATGACCGCATGAGCGTGAACCGAACGAGCCGCCCCGACCCCACCTCCGGCACCGCCACCAGCGCGGCCACCAGCGCCGCCACCAGCGCCGCCGCCGGCACTCCGAGCGGCCTCGCCGAGTTCCTGCGCACCCGCCGCTCCCGGCTCCGGCCCGAGGACGTCGACCTCCCCGACTTCGGCGGCCGCCGCCGGGTGGCGGGCCTGCGCCGCGAGGAGCTCGCCCAACTCGCCGGTGTCAGCGTCGACTACTACACCCGGCTCGAACAGGGCCGGGTCGGCAACCCGTCCGACGCCGTGCTCGACGCCGTCGCCCGCGCGCTGCGCCTCGACCCCGAGGAGGCCGGCCACCTGCACCGCCTCGCCCGCACCCGCCCGACCAGGACCGGCGGCGCAGGTCGCGGCCCGGGCCGGGGCCCCGCCGCCCCGCAGAAGGTCAGGCCGTCGATGGTCCGGCTGCTCGACGCGATGCCCGACGTCCCGGCCGTGGTGATGGGCCGCCGGATGGACATCCTGGCCTGGAACAGCGCCGCCGTCGCCCTCCTCGGCGACTACGGGACGCTCGCCCCCGCCGAGCGGAACATCGCCCGGATCACCTTCCTCGACCCGGCCTCGCGCACCCTCTACGACGACTGGGTGGGCTGTGCCCGCGAGAACGTCGCCTTCCTCCATCTGGAGGCCGGCCGTCGCCCCGACGACCCCCGGCTCGCCGAACTGGTCGGCGAACTCTCGGTGCGCAGCCAGGAGTTCCGCCACTGGTGGGCCGAGCACCCGGTCCGCGACAAGACCTCCGGCCACAAGGTGTTCCACCACCCGCTGGTCGGCCGGATGGAACTGGTCTACGACACCCTCCGCTCCGCCGACGACCCCGACCAGGCCCTGGTCACCTACACCGCCGACCCCGGCAGCCCCTCCGAGGACGCCCTGCGGATGCTCATCTCCTGGGAGGCCGACCGCCGGTCGCGCTAGGTTCCTGTCCGGCGGATCCCGGTACCTGACGCCGCAGTACGCTGCGGTGGTGTTGCTTCCTACCGTCCCGCGCATCCGGCTGTCGTCCGCCGTTCAGCCCGCTATCGACACGCCGTTCGGCCCGGTGGCCTTCGCCACGACGATCGGGAACACCGGCCTTCCGCCGCTGCCCGACGAGCTGTTCCAACTGCCCGGTGACCGCACGCTCGCCCGCTGGGTGACTTCCGGGGCCCGCGTCGAGTTGCTGCTGACCCCGTACGATCCCGAACTCGACCCCGAGACCTGGGGACCGCTGACCAACTGCCGCGCGGCGGTGTGGCGGATCGACGCCATCGCGCCGCTCGGACGGGTGCGGTTCTCGGCGGGGCTGCCGGCGCGGCTTCCGGAGGGCGCCGACGGAGGGTACGACGGGGGTCAGGCACTGGCTGCGATCACGGTGGAGGACGAGAAGACCCGGCTCACCATTGGGGGCAACGACGAGGAGGCGATCTGCTGGTCCGCCAACGCGGGGGAGGTACCCCGGCGGTGGGCTGCGCTGATCGACGAGGTGCACGATCATTCGTTCAGCACCTGGGGTGTGGAGTACGGCCCCTACCACGGCATGTCCTGGACGCTGCCCCCGCTGCACGCCGGCGATCACTGCGAACTCCCCGTGGTGGCAGCCTGGGCCCCGGCCGCCGACGATAGCGAAAACACCTGGTATGCCGTCATGCCGTCGCCGACGGTATTGCTGCGCCAGGTCACTGCCGAACTGGCGAAGCGGACCGACGCTTCGGACGCGGGCTGATCAGGGTCCGAGCCGAAGGCGTATTGACGCGACGACGACGGTGCTGTGGAAGAACACGGAGGCGCGCTTGCCGTACCGGGTCGCGACGGCGTCCGGACCGAACCTAGCTGCCTGACCGCCCAGGCCGCTCCGCCGGCCGGTAGTCCGGCCCCGCGGCCTCGATGTACGTCAGCAGGGCCGACCCCGCGGACGTGACGTCCAGGTCGACGACGACCTCCTCGTCCTCCCAACGGCCGTGCTCCGAGATGACGAGGCCGATCAGGGCCACGTCGCCCGCCTTGCCCCGCAGCTCGTACTGCTCGATCGTTTCGCCGCGCAGCCCGTCGTCCGGGTCGTCGCGCTCCCAGGCGTCCACCGCGGCCTGCGCGACGGCCCTGGGCAGCCGCACCGTCACCTGGCCGACCTGGGCGTGGACGTGCTCCCCGATCGCGGCCAGCACCTTCGATTCTTCCCGGTACAGGGCGTACCGCTCCTCATCCACCATGAGGGCGAGGCTACTCGGACCGCCGGACCCGGCTCGACCGAATTCCACCGGCTGCCGCCGGGCCCACCACGCGCGGGACAACCGGGGCCGGCGGCCCGCCCGGGTCCACCCGTGCGGACCTGGTCCGGGGCTGGGAAGGAGCTGACCGGCGCCGCATCCTGGTCGCCCGGCTCGCCTGGTCCTCGACCTGCGCGGACCACTCCGTCCTCCCCTGTCGACCAGCTGCCGCCCAGGACCCCGGCCGCTCCCGTGACCTGCGCCGATGCACATTTCGGGGCACGTACGGCGATCGCGGAAACGGGATTGCCAGCCGCGATCGCCACACACTAACGTTCGATCGCGCACCGACTCCCGAAGCGCGAGCACGTCACCTGGCGCGTGATCGGAACGCGCATCACACCCGGACAAATCCCCTCGTTCACGTCGATCACGGCAGGCAGTCGGCGATCGGCCGCGGACCGAGGGGTCTCTGCTGCGAAGGCGAACTGACACCTCATGCGAGAAACCCGTTCATCCGCGCCGCCGCGCGGCCGGTCGGCGAGGCACTTGGCGCCGCTGCTCGCGATAGGCCTCGTGCTGGCAGCGCCCGGAGCCGCGTTCGCGGATCCGGGCGCGACCCCGACCGATGCCCCGACTGGAGCCCTGGTCGGAGCCCCGACCGGCGCTCCGACCGGCGCGCCGGCCAGTGCCCCGACGGCCCAGGAGGCCGCACCGGCGGCCGAGCAGGCCCCGGCTCCGGCTCCGGCCGCTGACGGCCCCGCACCGTCCACCCCCAGCAAGCTGTACGTCAAGCCGCAGCCCGTGGACCAGGGCGGCGACGGCTGCGGAGCCGGCGCGCCCGGGTGGATCGGCAGGACCGTTCCCCTGGGCGACGGCACGTCCGACGTCAGCCTGTTCGCCTGGAGCGGCACCGCGCAGCCCGGCGTCGGCACTGTCACCGTCGGCTTCCGGGTGTGGGATGCCACGGCAGGCGAGTCCGGTGACTCCGGTGGCGTCACGCGGACCAGCCAGAGCGTCGTCGGCACCGGAGGCTGGGGGCAGGCCACCGTCGGCCGCGCGCTCGCGGACGGTCACCAGTACGACTGGAACGCCTGGACCACCGGCGGCGGCGTGAACAGCCCCGTGACGGCGGACTGCGCCTTCAAGGTCGACCTCACCTCGCCCACGCCGGCGTCCATCGCGCCCTCCACGGCGTTCCCGCCGTCGGGCAGCGGGACCACGCCCACCGGCCGCGCCGGTGACCCGGGCATCACCGTCCGGGTCACCAGCAAGGACCCGGTTCCGGGAGGCTGCGTCGACGGCTGCCTCGCCAGTGGCGTCCGTGAGTTCCGGTACACCCTCGACGTCGGTTGGCCCGGCGTCACCGGTGTCGTCCCCGCCTCCTTCGCCGCGGACGGTACCGCGTACGCCGATGTCCCGATCAGCGTGGGGGCCGACGACTGGGGTTCGCGCCAGTTGAGCGTCAGTGCTGTCGACGGGGCCGGCAACGCCGATCCGCGGACCTCCGACTACCACTTCTATGCCCCGTGGAGGGACCGCCCGGACGTGGCCGGCGACGTCGATGTCGACGGTGTGCCCGACTTCGTGGCTCCGGCCGCCGACGGCTCGCTGGCGCTGTTCCGCGGCGGCAGCGGTGCCGCGTCGCAGCCGGAGACGGTGTCCCCGGCTGCGAGCAGCCCCCTGCACGACGACTGGAACAACTATCTGCTGGCCCACCGCGGGGCCGTCGTCGGACAAGGCGACTCGCTCTTCGCCTACCACAAGGAAACCAAGCAGCTCTTCGTCTACGCCAACGACGGGAACGCGACGCCGAACCCCGTGTTCGGGCGCTTCACCCGCTCCGTCAGCCCGCTGGGCGGGGTGAGCTTCTGCCGCAGCAATGGCATCGACGGCACCTGGAACCACATCACCCGGATGACCGCCGTACGGTGGGGTACCGGTGGGACCAGCCTGGTCACCGTTGAACAGGGTCACCTGCGGTACTACTACGGCACGCGCAGCGGCCAGAACAACTGCCTCAGTGCCGGTGTCGAGCTCGGCGCCCCGGGCGAGGACTGGAGCGGCGTCACCCTGATGTACCCGGGCGACGTCAACGGTGTGCCGACCCTGTGGGTGCGGGACACCGTGACCGGGGCCGTCACCGGCCTGCCGCTGCCGCTGGACGCCAAGGGCCAGGCGGTGAGCGGCTTCGCCCCGCTGCCACTGCCCGCCCACAAGCCCCTGCTGTCCGCGCTCCAGGGTGACGGCGGCGCGGGCCTGTGCGCCGACATCGACCACGGGTGGACGGGCAACGGCACCGCCGCCGTGCTGGGGACCTGTTCGGAGCAGGGCGCGGCCTCCAGCCAGGCGTTCACCTTCGGCACCGACGGTTCGGTGCACGTCCTCGGCAAGTGCCTGGACGTCACCGACGCCCTGACCGAGAGCGGTTCTCCCGTCAACCTGTGGGACTGCAACAACAGCCCGGCCCAGAAGTGGGTCGCCGGTCCTCACCTGGGCACGCTGGTGAACCCGAACTCGGGCAGGTGCCTCGACGCGCCCGGCACCGCCGGGCCGGGCGCCCACCTGGTGATCGCGGACTGCCACGACGGGGCGAGCGACCGGTGGACGGTGCCCGCCACCCGCGCCGTGCTGCCGCTCGGGCTCGCCGCCGGTGTCGCCCCCCTCGTCGACTCGCCCGGTGACTTCGACGCGGCCGGCCACGCCGACCTCGTGGTCGGCTTCGCCGACGGCCGCAAGGTGCGCTACCCGGGCATCGCCCCGGAGGGGGACCTGCCGCGCTTCGGTGAGCCGCGTCCGCTTTCGGCCCAGCCCGCCGGTTACAACATCGGCTCCATCCACAGCCAGGGCCGCTGCCTCGACAACTACGGCGCGTCGAACAACAGCGCGCTGCGGTTGTACGACTGCTGGAACGGCGCGAGCCAGGACTTCTGGTTCGCCTCGGACGGCACGCTGCGCACCGGCGGCCGCTGCGTCGGTGTCGAGGACAACCGGACCGACTGGGGCGCTCCGGTGGTGATGACGGACTGCCAGGCCGCCGGCGGACAGATCTGGACGTACCGCGAGGACGGCTCGATCTACAACCCCGCCTCCGACTCCTGCCTGGAGCTGCCGGGCTGGAACGACGCCAACGGGACGGCGCTGGGCATCTGGCAGTGCTACGGCAACGCCAACCAGCGGTGGACGCTGTCCCCCAGCACCGCCTGACCGTACAGCCCATACACCCCCCGGGCCCGCGACGCACTCCGCGTCGCGGGCCCGGGGTCGTTCGCGCGCCGCTCGCGCTCCCGCCCGCCGGGACCGGTCTGTCCGCCGTATGGCCGTCAACTCACCCCCGGGCCTAGCATGTTGGCGGGGAGCACAGGGGGAGCGATGAACGAACTCTTCACGACGCTCGACCGGGCCGCCGGGCGCACTGCCGCCGGGCCGGGGCTGGACGGCCTGGTGGGCGGGCTGCTGGCGCAGGTGGCGGACGGCAGTCGGGTGCTGCGGGCCGTGGACCATCCGCTGGGGTTCTACTGTCTGCCGGTGCTGCGCGAGGGCGCGCTCGGGGTGTGCGTGCACGTGTTCGACCCGGTCAGGGCCGCCGGGCGGCGCGAGATCCACTGCCACAGCTGGGAGCTGAAGAGCAGCGTGCTGTACGGGCGGGTCGGCAATCTGCGGGTCGGCGTGCACGACGAGGCCGCGCGGCCGAGCCACCGGGCCTTCGAGGTGTACAGCGACGCGGCCGCCGGGGTGGACGAGGTCCGGCCCACGGCGCGGCTGGTCCGCTGGGAGCCGTTGGGCGAGGAGGTCAGCGGGCGGGGCGGGACGTACACCCTGGCGGCGGGGGAGTTCCACGTCACGGCGCTGCCGGACGACGAGCCCGCCGCCACCGTGGTGCTGGGCCGCACCGTGCCGGGGCCGGTGGACGTGGTGCTGGGGCCGGTGGACGGGGGCGCCCGGCGGGTGGTGCGGCGGTTGTGCGACGCGGACCGGACGGCCCGGATCGCCGGGGAGGTCGCCAGGAGGATCGGTGGACGGTGCGTCGGTGGACCCAGGTGACGGGCCGGCTCAGGCGAGACGGCGCAGGTCCCGGTACTTCGACTCCAGGAACCTGGAGAAGTCGTCGACATGGTCCTGATAGTCCCGCCGCCACTTGTCGATGTCGGCCTGGGTCACCGGTTCCCCGAGCAGTCCGGCCAGATGAGTGGCCAGGAAGTCGTCGTTCTGCTCGGGAGTGAAGCTCACCTTGCTGTTCGAGATGCCGAACCTGCGCGTCAGGTCGAGGCGGAGCGTTTTGTAGTGGAACGAGTTCGCCGGGAACCGCATGGATTCGGGCATCTCTTTGGCCTGGGACTGCGCACCGTGGTACCAGGAGATGTAGACGGATTCGTCGAACATCTCGTAGCGGTAGACCGCGGTGTCCTCGATGTAGAGAAGATCGACCTGGCAGAAGCGGCGGTAGTCGAACAGCGAGACCACGCTGATGATGAGCTCGTAGCGGAGTTCGGCTTCCAGCTGTTGGGGCTCCTTGCCCGCGAACCGTTCCCAGTAGACCCGGTCGGCGGCGCGTCGTCCGATGGCCCTCGCGTCGCCCGGGCTGAGCATGGCGACCTTCACTTGTTGCGGATAGTGGTTCGAGGCCCGGAGTCGAGCAGCCACGTAGCGGGCGCTCGGGCCGCGGAATGCGTAGAACCCGGTTTCTTCGAGGCTGCGGATCATGTCGATGTTGAACCGCTCTCCGTACTGGCCGTCCTTGGGATCCAGTGGAGGGTAGAGCGCGTTGGGGAGATACTCGCTGTTGCCCTGTGCGACGGTCGCCGTCAGTTCTTGCGAGTAGTGGGTGAAGCTGGCCGCGAGCGACTGCTGCAGGCCCTTTTCCTGGAGACGTGAGCTCAGGACCGAGAAGATCACCGCGAAGATGACACTCGCGACCAGGCTGAGTCCGAGATTTGCAAGGATCTGACGTGCGGTCAGACTGTGATCCAGATTGACGAACACGATGCCGACGATCAGGGTGACCAGGCACGCCACCGTGAACGCGTAGTCGACCAAGGTGTTCGAGGTGCCCCTCGGGTTCGTGGCCATGCGCTCCCCGCCTCTCGTGAATCCCGTACCTGTCAGCAGAATGATTGACTGAACGTCAGGTCTTACCAGATTCCTTGGCCGGTCACGTACCGCCGGTCAGCGCGAGCGCCGCCGTCGCCAGTGCGACGCCGCCGACCGCCAGCACCGCGCTCGCCCCGGCCACCCCCCGCAGCGGCACCCGCAGGCCGGCCGACCGGCAGCGCTCGTACCAGAGCAGGGTGGCCAGCGAGGCCCAGGGCGCCACCAGCGGGCCGACGTTGGTGCCGATCAGCAGTGCCAGCAGCTGGGTGTGGTTGCCCGCCGGCACGGCGGCCTCCCCGGCCAGGTAGACCGGGAGGTTGTTCAGCAGGTTGGACAGGCCCGCGCCGACCGCCGAGGCCCGGAACAGGCCGAGGGTGCCGCCGTCGGTGCCGATCGCGTCGGCGAGCAGCCGGTGCAGCCCGTGCGCGTCCACGGTCTGCACCACCAGGAACATGCCGGGCACCATCACCAGCAGCCGCCACGGTATCAACGAGGCCCGCAGCGCGTCCGGCCGGCGCAGCGCGAAGGCCGCCACCACCACGGCCGCCGCCGCGCCCGAGGCCACCCACAGCGGGACGACCGCCGCCAGGCTGGCCACCAGGAAGCCGGCGCAGGCCAGCGCGCAGATCCGGAACAGCACCCGGTCGCCGGGCCGGTGGGCGGCCGGCGGTCGGTAGCCGTCCGCGCCGCGCCGTCCGCGCCGCCAGTAGAAGGCCCACAGGCAGGCCATGGTGGCCAGCAGCGCGGCCAGTTGCGGCGCCCACATGGCGCGGGCCAGGCCGGCGGGGGAGAGCGCGACCCGGTCGGCGGCCAGCAGGTTGGTGAGGTTGGAGACCGGCAGCAGCAGGCTCGCCGTGTTGGCCAGCCAGACCGTGGTCATCGCCAGGGGCAGCGGGGCGATGCCGACCCGGCCGGCGAGGGCCAGCATGACGGGGGTCAGCAGCACGGCGGTGGTGTCGAGGTTGAGCACCGTGGTGGTCAGCGCGGCGAAGCCGACGCAGAGCAGGAACAGCGCGGGGTAGCTGCCCCGCCCGGCCCGCGCGACCCAGGTCGCGACCACGTCGAACACCTCGGCCGCGCTGGTCAGTTCGGCGAGCACGATCACCGAGCCGAGGAAGGCCAGCAGCGGCGCGATCCGCTGGACGGCCGACCCGGCGGCGTCCGTCGGGAGGAGCCCGGTGGCGAGGAAGAGCAGGCCGCAGGCGAGCAGTCCCGCCGCCAGCAGGTCCAGGGGATGAAGCCGTTTGACGGCGGGCCGGTACGCGAACACGGACGCCAGGGTCGCACACGAGGCGTTCCAAATCGAGGCCGCCGTGCGAACATCAGGCCACCGCTCGACCGGGTGTTCGTGCGGCGCGCCGGAAAAACCACCCGGATCCATTGCGGTGAAACGGGGTTGAGCCACTCCTGATCGGTCATAAGCTCCTTCCATGGGGGCTCTTGACGCGATCCCGGGTGGCCCCGGGCCGATCGACTTCTTCATCAGCTACTCCCCGGCCGACGAGCGCTGGGCGGCCTGGATCGCCTGGACCTTGGAGGAGGCGGGCTACCGCGCCTTCCTCCAGGCCTGGGACTTCGTGCCCGGGACCAACTTCGTCGACTTCATGGACCGGGGTGTCACCGAGTCCGCCGCCGTGATCGCCCTGCTCTCGCGCAACTACGAGCGCTCCCGCTACGGCCGGATGGAGTGGCAGGCCGCGCTGCGCGCCGACCCGGACGAGCCGGAACGGCGGCTGGTCACGGTCCGGATCGAGGACATCCCGGTGGACGGCCTGCTCGCCACCCTCACCTACATCGACCTGGTCGGCGTCACCGAGCCCGACCGCGCCCGCGGGCTGCTGCTCACCCGGGTCGCCCAGGCGATGGAGGGCCGGGCCCGCCCCGAGCTGTCCCCCGGCTACCCGGGCAACGGGAACGGGACCGAAAACGGGAACGGGACCGGGATCGGGATCGGGATCGGGGCCGTGACAGGCACCGGCACCGGCCAGGACCTCGTCCCCGCCCCCCGCCCGGGCGGCGACACCGGCCGGGCGGGCCGCCGCCGCCCCTCCGCCCGGCCCGAGTACCCGCAGGCCGCCGGCCGCGCCGCCGGACGCGAGGCGGTCTCCGTCCTCCACCTGGCCGGCCCCGCCTTCGGCCGGGGCGCCGACCCGGTGGACCTCCAGTCGGCGCTCTGGGGCGATCTCGTCGAACTCGCCGACGCCGGCGCCCCCGCGCCCGAACTCGTCGTCGTCACCGGCGACCTCACCGCCACCGGCAGCCCCCGCGAGTGCGAGCAGGCGCTGACCTTCCTCACCGGGATCCGGTCCCTGCTCGGGCTCGAACCGCACCGGGTGGCCGTACTCCCCGGCGGCCAGGACGTCAGCCAGGCCGCCTCCCGCGCCTACTTCGCCACCTGCGAGGCCGACGAACTGCGGCCCGCCGCGCCGTACTGGCCCAAGTGGCGGCACTACTCCCGGCTGTTCCAGGAGTTCTACCAGGGCCTGGACGTGGTCTTCGACAGCGCCCAGCCGTGGACGCTCTTCCCGGTGCCCGAGCTCGGCACCGTCGTCGCCGGGCTCAACTCCTCGATGGCCTGGACCCACCGGCCCGAGGACCGCTACGGCTGGCTCGGGCCCGAGCAGGCGGCCTGGTTCGCCCAGGCGCTGCGCCCGTACGAGAACGACGGGTGGCTGCGGATCGGCGCGGTCCGGCACCCGGTCACCACCGGTGGCACGGGGCCCGGCCCCGCCGAAGGCGTCGGACCGCTGCGCGACGCCGACCGCTTCACCCGGCTCACCGCCCCCCGCCTCCACCTGCTGCTGCACGGACCAGCCACCGACGCCGACGGCCCCGGCCCCGCCGCGCGCCCGCTCCCCCGGCACCCGCTCCCCCCGCACCTGCTCCCCACCACGGCAGGCGAGCTGCCCGTGCTCGGCGCCACCGCCCCCGGCGCCCACCAGCTGCTCCGGCTCACCCGCGACGGCCTCACCCGCTGGCCCGCCTCCGCACCCGCCAACGCCGCCAACCCCATCGGCCCCAGCACCCCCGAACGCCTCACCGTCGCCTGGCGCCGGGCCGAGCGCGCCTTCCCGGCCCCCGCACCGACCCCCCGCTCCGGTCCCCCGCAGCTGGAGGAGTCCCGCGCACCCGCCGACACCGACCACGAGACCCGCGCCCTCGCCTCCCCCCAGGAGGCCCTGCTCGCCCGGGTCGCCGAGGTCTGCCGCACCCGCCACCCCGGTGCCCAGATCCGCCCGGTGGCCGGCACCACGACCCAGCTCTTCGTCACCTGGGCCGAATCCGGCCTGGTCCGCCAGCAGCGGGTGGCCGCCTGCGTCGGCACCCCCACCGAGCGGGAGGTCGAGCAGTTCGTCGACGCCGTGCACGCCGACGGCGCCGGTCTCGACGCGGAACTCGTCCACGACGGCCCGCCGCCCTCCCGCGAACTGCGCGACCGGGCCCGCCGCCGCGGCGTGCGGCTGCGCAGCTTCCTGGAGTTCCAGGGCCTGCTCGACCTGCGCGGCTACGTCGGCGCCCAGACCGAACGGCTCTCCACCGACAGCCAGTACCACCCCGACCTCTACCTCCCGCAGCGCTACCGCGACGCCGAACGCCCCGACGCCGACGAACGCGACGGCCTGGTCGACGAACTGCTCCGGCTGCTGGACTCCGACCACGGCCGCTTCGTCCTGCTGCTCGGCGACTTCGGCCGCGGCAAGACCTTCGCCCTGCGCGAGCTGGCCCGCCGACTGCCCGCCGAACTCCCCCACCTGGCACCCCTGTTCATCGAACTCAGCGCACTCGACAAGGCGCACTCCCTGGACGGCCTGGTCGCCGCCCACCTCACCGAGCACGGCATCGACACCCTCGACCTGCGGGCCTTCCGCTACATGCTCCGGCAGGGGCGGGTGGTGCTGCTGTTCGACGGCTTCGACGAACTGGTCAACCGGGTCAGCTACGAACGCGCCGCCGACCACCTCCAGGTGCTGCTCGACGCGGCCGTGGACAACGCCAAGATCGTCGTCACCAGCCGCACCCAGCACTTCAGCTCCCACGAGCAGGTGCTCACCGCCCTCGGCGAGCGGGTCGGCCTCCTCCCGCAGCGCCGACTGATCGCCGTCCAGGACTTCACCCCGCACCAGATCCGCGGCTACCTCGGCAACCGCTACGGCGACGAGGAGGCCGCCGCCCGCCGGATGCGGCTGCTGGAGGCCGTCCCCGACCTGCTCGCGCTGTGCCGCAACCCCCGGCTGCTGAGCTTCGTCGCCGACCTCGACCACGACCGGCTGCGCGCCGTCGCCGGCGCCGGGCGGGCGCTCAGCGCCGCGGGCCTGTACGAGGAGGTGTTCACCTCCTGGCTGCGGTTCGAGGAGCGGCGCGGCCACGGCGGCCCCGGCGCCGCGCCCGGACTCCGGCTCGACCAGCTCTGGCAGGCCGTCACCCTGCTCGCCCTGCGGCTGTGGGAGAGCGGGCGCAGCTCCATCCCGCTGGACGAGATCGTCGACATCGCCGGCGTCCTCAACGGCCTCGCCGACAACCGGATGCCCACCCCGCAGGTCGCCCACGCCGTCGGCTCCGGCAGCCTGCTGGTCCGCTCCGAGGAGGGCATGTTCCAGTTCATCCACGGCTCGGTGGGGGAGTGGCTGGTCGCCCGCGCCGCCGCCGAGGCGCTGGCCCGCGAGGACACCAGCCTGCTCGCCCGCGGCCCGCTCAGCCGGCTCGCCGTCGAGTTCCTCTGCGACCTGGCCGACCACCAGGCCTGCCAGCGCTGGGCCCGCTCCGTCCTGGACGCCCCCGAGAGCAGCACCGAGGCGGCCAGGCTCAACGCCGTCAAGGTGCTCGACCGGCTGCGCGTCCCCGCCCACACCGACCTGCGCGGCGCCACGCTGGCCGGCGAGGACCTGTCGCACCGCGACCTGTCCGGCGTCGACCTGTTCGGCGCGGACCTGCGCGGCGCCCGGCTGCTCGGCGCCAACCTCTCCGGCGCGGACCTGCGCGGCGCCCGGCTGGCCGGCGCCCGCCTCGACTCCGCCGACCTCACCGGCGCGGACCTGCGCTTCGCCGACCTGCGCGGCGCCCGGCTGGTCCGCACCGACCTGCGCGGCGCCCGGCTGCGCGGCAGCCACTGGCAGCGGGCCGCGCTGATCTCCGCCGTCACCGACGAGGAGGTGCTCGCGGCCCCCGAGCTGCGCGCCGCCGCGATCGCCCCCGGGCTCCCGGTCGAGGCCGGATTCAGCCCCTCCGAGGTCGGCGTCCCCTACGGCTTCGACGTGCGCTCCACCCGGCTGCCCGAGCCGGTCGCCTTCAGCCGGGACGGCCATCTGCTCGCCGTCGGCTCCGAGGACGGCAGCGTGCTGATCTGCGACGCCGTCACCGGCATCGCCCTGCGCACCCTCAAGGACCACATCGGGCGGGTCTACTCGGTCAAGTTCGCCGGCGACGTGCTCGCCACCGGCAGCGCCGACGGCACCGTCCGGCTCTGGGACCCGGTCTCCGGCGAGTGCCGCCACCGCCTCGACGTGCACCCCGGCGGCGTCTGGCCGCTCTCGCTCGCCCCGGACGGACGGCTGGCCGCCACCGGCGACCTGAACGGCGTGGTCACCCTCTGGGACACCGCCACCGGCGAGCCCCGGCACCTCCTGCCCGGCCACGCCGCGCCCGTCTACACGGCCGTGTTCAGCCCCGACGGCGCCCTGCTGGTGACCGGCGACCAGCGCGGCGGCGGCCGGCTGTGGTCCACCGCGAACGGCCGCCGGCTCGCCGAACTCCCCGGCCACCGCGGCACCCTGTACCGCTCCGCGTTCAGCCCGGACGGCACCCTGCTGGCCACCGCCGACGGCGGTCCCGACGACGGCACCGGCGGCACCGTCCGGATCTGGGAGGTCGCCTCCCGCCGGCTGCGTCACAGCATGCCCGGCCACGCCGGGCGGATCTACACCCTCGCCTTCCACCCCGACGGCGACCTGCTCGCCAGCGGCGACACCGAGGGGCGGATCCGGCTCTGGAACCCGCTCGACGGCACCTCCGCGGGCCGCCCGGAGGACTCCACCGGCAAGATCTACCAGGTCACCTTCGACGAGGCCGGCACCCGGTTCGCGGCCAGCGACAGCGACGGCGGCGTCCGGGTCTGGCGGGTCGGCCCCGCCGACGGCACCGGGGGAG
The DNA here is from genome assembly GCF_034043715.1 of Kitasatospora purpeofusca. Lineage (GTDB taxonomy): Bacteria > Actinomycetota > Actinomycetes > Streptomycetales > Streptomycetaceae > Kitasatospora > Kitasatospora purpeofusca_A. Next base: position 68,851 of record NZ_JAXCLC010000010.1, read on the forward strand.
CCCGGGAGGTGACACCGCTGCGCCGGCAGCCGCCCGAGCACCGGGGCTCGGTCTGGGCCTGCCGGTTCCGGCCCGGCTCCGGCCGGGGCGGCGCGGAGAGCGACCCGCTGCTGGTCACCGGCGCCAACGACGGCCGGGTCCGGCTCTGGGACCCGTCCTCGGGCCGCAGCCGCCAACTGCTGCGCGGCCACGGCCGGCGGATCGGCTCGCTCACCTTCAGCGGTGACGGCACCCTGCTGGCGGCCGGCGGCAACGACGGCCGGGTCCGGCTCTGGGAACCCTCCACCGGCCGCCGGCTGCGCGAGCTCTCGGGCCGCAGCAGCCGGCTGGTCTCGGCCGTGTTCAGCCCGGAGGAGGCGGTGCTGGCCACCGCCACCAACGACGGCGACCTGTGCCTGTGGAACGCCCGCACCGGCGAGTACCTGCGCGAGATGGACGTCGAGACCGAGCACGTCTGGGCGGAGGCGTTCAGCGCCGACGGCGTCCTGGTGGCCACCGCCAACGACGACGACACCGTCCGGCTCTGGTACCGGCGCACCGGCGCCCACCTCACCACGCTCCGCGAGCACCGGGGGCGGGTCCGCTCGATCGCGTTCAGTCCGGACGGGCGGCAGCTGCTGACCGGCTGCGACGACAGCCGGGTGCGGATCTCCGACGTCGACGCGGGGCGGGTGGTGGCCGAACTCGACGGCCACACCGATCGGGTGTACGCCGTCTCGCCGGCCGCCGACAGCACCTGGCTGGCCAGCGCCTCGTGGGACGGCACCGCGGTGATCTGGGTGGACCGGGCCGTCCGGCACCGGCTGACCGGCCACGTCGGCCGGCTGTGGACCGCCGCCGCCCACCCGCACCGCCCGCTGCTCGCCACCGCCGGGGACGACCGGGTGGTCCGGCTCTGGGACCCGCTCGCCGGCACCGAGGTGGCGGGGCTGCGCGGCCACACCGGCCGGATCCTGGCCGTCACCTTCAGTCCGGACGGCTCCCTGCTGGCCAGTGGCGGCGAGGACGGCACGATCCGGCTCTGGCGGGTCCCCGAGGAGGGCCGCCCCGCGGCGCTCGCGACCCTGCTCGGCACCCCCGACGGCTGGGCCGCCCTGCTGCCCTCCGGCGCCTACAAGTGCGAGGGCGACGTCGCCGGCGAGTTCTGGCACGCCGTCGGCATGTGCCGCTTCGAACCGGGCGAGCTCGACTCCCACCTCCCCGGCGTCCACCGCCTCCCCCCGGAGGCCCTGCTCTGAGCTCCTCCGGCTCCTCCGTCCGTGCCGGGCGGGCCGTGCGGCACGCCGCCGGGAATGTGGGGCTGGGGCACGGCGACGGGAATGTGGCCCCGGGGCACGGCGAAGGCCCCGCCGGTGGTACCGGCGGGGCCCTTGCGTGGTGCTCAGGGGTTCACCCTGGTGGTGCGGATTCTGCTACTGGTACTGCACGGAGAGGGTGGTGCCCGCGAAGTCCTGCTGCGCGGCGAGGCTGAAGTAGACCCAGCCGGCCGGGGGGTTGGTGATGGTCAGCGTCTCGCCGTTGCCGGCGTTGGTGGACTTGGCCAGGAAGCTGCTGGTGGTGGCCCAGCTGGAGCCGCCGTAGTACAGGTCGGCGTTGCCGGTGCCGCCGCTGCTGGTGAGGGTCAGCGTCTTGACGCCGGCCGGCAGGTTGAGGAAGTGGTAGCTGTAGTTGCCGGTGGCGGCGGCCAGGTTGTCACGACGGCAGTTGTTGTCGAACTGACGGGTGTCCGGGATGGTGCAGAGCGCGGTGGTCGGGGCGACCGGGCCGGTCGGGGCCTCCGGCAGCGGACCGCAGTCGTTGCTGGCGCAGGCGCCGAGCCAGGTGCTGAAGTCGGCGTCGTAGCGGGTGCCGATGGTGGTCTTCAGGATGGTGCGGGCGCCGTTCCAGTCACCCGTGCGGTACTTGGCGAGCACGGCGTCCATGTCGGAGCGGTGCTGCTGCAGCATGTAGCGGGTGGCCAGCCAGCCCCAGCGGTAGACCCGGTTGGAGTTGGCGTCGGCGTCGGCGGTCTGGTCGTAGACGGTGTCGAAGAGCTCGCTGAGCTTGTAGGTCTTCTTGCCGGCCTCGGCGATCGCGTCGGCGTTGCGCATGTTGCGGTAGCCGAAGGAGATGTTCTCGGCGATGCCCTCGACCCACCAGATGGTCGGGGTCACGATGCCGGCCTCGAAGTCGCCGGCCATGTTGTAGCGGCCGTCGAGGTAGTGGGTGTACTCGTGGTTCAGGTTCCAGATCGAGAAGTCCGGACGCAGCCAGGAGGCCTCGTGGGCGATGAAGCGGGCCTGGTTGCCGGCCTTGGACGGGTCGCCCTCCTCGTACATGCCGCCGTTGTCGACGGCGATGTCGTAGAAGGCCCAGGCGTACAGCGAGTACTGGTCGTAGTCGTCGAAGGCGACGACCTCGAGGTTGGTGTTCACGTCGCCGGGGACGGAGCCCTTGTCACCGATGATCTTGTGGAAGTAGGCATCCTGGTTGATCAGGCTGGTGCAAGTGGCGTCGAGCTGGCCCGGGGACATGTCCTGGGCCTTGATCTTCAGGCCGTCGTTGCAGACCTTCTGGATCGGCAGGATGATCGGCATCAGGCGGGTGTTCAGGTCGCAGATGCCGAAGTCCGCGCAGTGGCCCTTGTCGAACTCACGCGTGGCCCAGCCCAGGTTCATGGTGATCGGGGCGGTCGGGCCGACGTTCGGGTAGCGGTTGATCAGGTCCTTCATGATCGGCCGCAGCTGGGGCTTCAGCTCCGGGACCTGCAGCGCGTAGCCGAGGTAGCGGCCGATGTTGCTGACGATGTCGAAGCGGTTCAGCAGGGAGTCGTTGCGGGTGATGAAGCCGGACCAGGAGTTGAGGATGCTGGGGTCGGCCTTGAGGGCGGCCTTCCAGCCCTTGCTGTCGTCCTTGGCCGCGAAGCCGTCCTTGAGGACCCAGTCGAACTCGGCGACGGTGGCCGTCATCCGCTCGGGCCAGGTGCCGGTGTAGTTGTTGAGCAGCCACTTGAAGAAGCCGGCGTAGCGGCCGAGGGTGTCGGTCTGGCCGATCACCTTGACGACCTCGACGAGGAGGTCGCCGTTGGCGGCGGTGGCGTCCTTGCTGTGGTTGTTGGCGAAGAACGCGTCCAGCCCGGCGCGGGTGGCGGCGGCCAGCGTCGGGCCGTAGCTGCCGATGGCGTTCGGGTTGGTCTCGTGCAGGTAGTAGCCCGCCCGCAGGAAGAGCACCAACTGGCCGACGGCGGTGCTGTTGTCGCCCGGGTAGGCCGGGGCGGCGTCGCGCAGCGCGTTGGCGACGGTCACCATGTTGGCCTCGCGGAAGGCGGAGCCCGAGGTGGCGACGTTGATGTTGAACAGCGGCCAGGTGCAGTCGACCCGCGGCAGGGCCTTGAGCTGCTGGACCAGGGAGCTGCCCGAGGCGTTGAGCACCCCGGACAGGTCGGGACACGGGTCGCCCGCGGCGGCGGCCGAGAACTGCTTCGCGGCCTTGACCGGAGCGGTGACCGGAGCGGCCGGCGGGGCGTGCTCGGTGCTGCTGTCCTGCGCGGAGATCTTGTAGGCGCTGGTGCTCTTGGCATCGGGCGACTTCGGGACCGGGATCGACCGCGGCGTGGCGGCCGTGGCGCTGGTACCGGCCGCGGCGCTGGCACCGGCCGGGGCGGAGGCGCCGGTCGTGGCGGCCTGGGCCTGGGGGGCGAACAGTCCGAGGGCGATGAAGAAGGCCGCGCCGAGCGCAGGGAGCTTGCGCGCGTTGGCCGTGTTTATCCGGGAGGGACGCATCTGTGGGGGCCTCCGGGGCCGTTCGGGGCCGCGGTTTGGGGGACGCGGCCACTCGATGTGTGACATGTAAAATGGCACACACTGCCAGCCGCCGGGAAGGCCCGGGGGTCGAATAATCGTTCGCCGCAACCGAAACGTTGTCAGGCGGCTCCCAGGTGAGGCATTTGTCCTGGTAGAGCTCAGGCGGCCGGTGTGGCGGAGCGTGCGGCGGTGGCCCGTGGGGTGAGGGCCGCCGCCTCCAGCGGGGCCGAGGGGTCGACCGACAGGTCCGCCGGGGCCGGTTCGGCACCGGCCCGGACCAGCAGGTCGCCGACGGCCGCAACCATCGCCCCGTTGTCGGTGCACAGCCGCAGCGGCGGCACCCGCAGGGTGATCCCGGCCGAGGCGCAGCGCCGCTCGGCCAGTTCCCGCACCCGCGAGTTGGCGGCCACCCCGCCGACCACCACCAGCGTGCCGATCCCGTGGTCCAGGCAGGCCCCGACGGCCTTGCGGGTCAGCACGTCGGCGATCGCCTCCTGGAGCGCGGCGGCCGCGTCCGGGACGTTCGGCTCGGTGCCGGCCGCCCGTTGGGTCTCCACCCAGCGGGCGGCGGCGGTCTTCAGGCCGGAGAAGGAGAAGGCGTAGGGCGGGTCGTTCGGTCCGCTCAGCGGGCGCGGGAGGCGCACCGCGCGCCGGTCGCCGTCCCGGGCGGCCCGGTCGATCGCCGGTCCGCCCGGGTAGGGCAGGCCCAGGATCCGGGCGACCTTGTCGAAGCACTCGCCGGCCGCGTCGTCCAGGGTGTCCCCGAGGTGGACGACCGGATCGCGCGCCAGGTCGCGCACCAGCAGCAGTGAGGTGTGCCCGCCGGAGACGATGAGCACGACGCACGGGTCCGGGAGCGGCCCGCCGTCGAGCGTCGCGGCGGCCACGTGCCCGGCGAGGTGGTGCACCCCGTACAGCGGGACGCCGAGCGAGAAGGCGTAGGCCTTGGCGGCCGAAACCCCGATCCGCAGCGCCCCGGCCAGGCCCGGACCGGTCGTCACCGCCACCGCGCCGACGTCGGCCAGGGTGAGCCCGGCCCGCCGCAGGGCCTCGTCGACCACCGGCGCCATCGCGTGCAGGTGCGCGCGGGCGGCGATCTCGGGGACCACGCCGCCGTAGCGGGCGTGCTCGTCCATCGAGGACGCCACCGCCTGGCCGAGCAGTACGCCGTCGCGCACCAGCCCCGCGCCGGTCTCGTCGCAGGACGACTCGATGCCCAGCACCACCGGCGATCCGGCCACAGTGTCCACCCTTATTGCTTGCATCTCTTACTTGCAACTATTGTGCAACAAGGAAGCAGGGTGAGGATCTCCGGGGTGGGAGGAATATGCAGGAGCTGCTGCTTAGTTTCTGCAATCGATACGCAATAGTGTTGACCCGGCACGATCGTCACCGTTGAACTCGCTGAAAGGGCCCGTCTCCTGATGAGCACCTACTCGCTTCCCGACCTGCCGTACGACTACTCCGCGCTGGAGCGCGCGATGTCCGCGGAGATCCTGGAGCTGCACCACTCCAAGCACCACGCCGCGTACGTCAAGGGCGCCAACGACACCCTGGAGCAGCTCGCCGAGGCGCGCGACAAGGAGCAGTTCGGCGGCCTGGTCGGCCTGCAGAAGACCTTCGCCTTCCACCTGTCCGGCCACGTGCTGCACTCGCTGTTCTGGCAGAACCTCTCCCCGGAGGGCGGCGACCGCCCCGAGGGCGAGCTGGCCGACGCCATCACCGAGCACTTCGGCAGCTTCGACGCCTTCAAGAAGCAGCTGAGCACCGCCACCACCGGCGTGCAGGGCTCGGGCTGGGGCATCCTCTCCTGGGAGCCGCTGGCCGGCCGCCTGATCGTCGAGCAGGTCTACGACCACCACGGCAACGTCGGCCAGGGCACCACCCCGCTGCTGGCCTTCGACGCCTGGGAGCACGCCTACTACCTGCAGTACCGCAACGTCCGCCCCGACTACGTCACCCGCCTGTGGGACGTCGTCAACTGGCAGGACGTGTCGGCCCGCTTCACGGCCGCGAAGAGCGCCTGACCCCTCCTCTTCTGGGGTGAGCCGCCCGAGAACACCTGACCCGGGGCAGGGCAGGTAACGAAGAGCCCCCGGACGGTGCGAACCGTCCGGGGGCCCTGTCGTTCAGGTCAGGCAGACCTTTTGCCGTCGATCTCGTCCAGGAACGTGACCTCGAACGATTCGAGGTACTGGCCGCGCTCGGCCAGGAACCGGCGGACATGAGGCTGCCGCTCGTGCTCCTCGAACGCCTCGCGGTCCGCGTACAGCTCGTAGAAGACCCGGACGCGCGGCTCGTCCGGCACGGCGTGATTGACGTAGACGAGAGTGCCGGGCTCCTGGGCGCGGATCCCTTCGAGTGCTTCCCGCGCCAGCTCGTCGAAGGCGTGAGCGGCTGTCACATCACGGGCGGTGAACCGTACAACGAGGCCGAATCCCATGTTTCTCCCCTTCCTTCATCGGTCAGCGCCGGGCCCCGGCCGGCCACAGCACCTCGACGGGAACGCCCAGCCGCCGCGCGTGGGCGACGACGTCCGCCGTCCCGCCGAGACCCCGGGCGGGCAGGCCGTCCCAGACGGCGACCAGCCGGTCGACCTGCCCGACGAGCAGCTCGCTCCCGGCCATGTGCGCGGCCTCGTCGGACTCCACCCGACCGGTGTGGTGCTGCTCGGAGGCGTCCCGGAGGAGACGGTCGTAGACCGGATGGTGCCACTGCGGCAGGCCGTCGCGGTACCGCTGGGCGGGGACGACCACTTCGAGCCGGGCACCCCGGTCGAGCGCGAGTTCGGCGATCCACGCGTCCGGCCCGTCCGCGATGCAGGACACGACGGTGAGTTCGGACGTGTCTTCGCCCGCCAGCGAGTCGGCCAGCAACTGCCGGACCTTCCGCCCCAGTTCGGCATCCAACCCGCGGTGCCCCGTGATCCCGATCCGCATTGTCTTCTCCTGGGGGTGTGTGCCGTGCAGCCGCTTGTCGAAGTAACGGATCGCCTTGGACAGCAGCGATGTGCTGAACGATCTCCGCAGCGCATGGCCTTTTTGGATGGACCGACAGTGGGAGCGTCCCCGCTCCCACTGCTCAGGTCGTTACTCTGTCGCGTTGGCGCGTTTGGCGAGCTTCACCAGCTCCGGCGGTGCGCTCCGGCCCGCCAGCAGGATGAGCTCGCGGATGGCCGACCGGGCCGCCAGGTGGCTCCGGAGGCTCTCCGGTGCCAACTCCTCGGCCCGGAGAAGGCAGTCGACGGCCTCCCCGAGGTGCCGCCGCTGCGCGTGGGCCCTTCCGAGGTCGACCAGCAGTCGCGACCTCCGCTCGGGTGAGAGTCGACTTGCATCGATCCGTTGCCCCAGGTCCAGCGCCTCGCCCGCATCGCCGAGGTCGATCGCCGTTGATACCGCCTGGATCTCGACGTTCGTCGGTCCGAACTCCAAGTTGAAGTCATTGCGATCCTCACCGAGCAGTGCTGCGACCTCTCGCGCGTCGGTGAGTTCCTTCCGGGCCTGGTCGCGTTGGCCGGCGCGGGCGGCGGCCAACGCGAGGACCAAGTGGAGCGAGCCGAGCACGGAGAGGGCTTCCGGCGAAGGTGGTCCGGCTGCCGAGATGTAGTCCCGAAGGGTTGTTACGCCTTTTCCGGCCGCGTGTTCCGCCTGGTCCAACCGCCGGAGCCGGACGAAGGCGTGGGCCAAGCGGTAGATGCCTGCGAAGACTTGGAGAGGCTCGCCGGACTCCTCGGCGGCCCGGATCGCCCGATCGGCGGCCACCCAGGCTGCGTCAGCCTCGTCCTGGCGGACGAATGCCGCCGCGACCGCCTGATACGCCTGGCTGAGAAGGAGTTGAAGTTCCGGCCTTTGCTCAGGAGAAGCGGTCCGCGTGGCGGCTTCGAGTCGGGGCAGGGTGTCGGCGACAGCTGTGCTGAGCTCCGCGAATCGAGCGTTGTGCGTCAGATGCCAGAGCTGCGCCACAGCGGTGGCCAGCTCGGCCGCGTCGGGCGCAGTTGCGGCGGGATTCTCGTCGAGCACGGCACCGAGCGCGGGATGCCCCGAGAGTGCGAGCCGGACCAGGTCGAGGTCGTTGACCTGATCCGAAGTCGCCGACTCGGATCGGGCGGGCGACGGGGCATCCGGCCTCAGCGTCTGGACGGAGACGCCGAGGCCATCAGCGAGCAACTGGAGGACATCGAGACGTACGACCGGTTGGATACCGCGCTCGACCTGCGAGACCCAGCTGGCGGTCCGGTTGACGGCGCTGGCGAGCTGATCCTGTCGCATGCCACGGCTTTTGCGGAGCTGGGCCACCCGAGCGCCGAACGCTCGCTGCTCCTCGGGACTCACCGGCCGCCCTCGCGGGCGGCCGACCCCTTGCCGTCGATCTCGTCCAGGAACGTGACCTCGAACGATTCGAGGTACTGGCCGCGCTCAGTGAGGAACCGGCGGACGTGAGGCTGCCGTTCGTGCTCCTCGAACGCCTCGCGGTCCGCGTACAGCTCGTAGAAGACGCGGACATGCGGCTCGTCCGGTACGGCGTGATTGACGTAGACGAGAGTTCCGGGCTCCTTGGCGCGGATTCCTTCGAGTGCTTCCCGTGCCAGTTCGTCGAAAGCGTGAGCGGCTGTCACATCACGGGCGACGAAGCGTACAACGAGGCCGAATCCCATGCTTCTCCCCTTCCAGGATCGGTCGAGTCTCGCACAACTCGGTGAAGAACTGTGAGTCGCAGTAATTCTTGACTCACAGTTTTTCTGTGACTACCTTCAGTGTTGTCATCGTGGCCGATGGTCACGATCGCCTCTCTGGCGCTGCCATGTGCCAGCAACGCTGTCCATCTGTGGTCGTGGAGGATCGATGGGGTGGAATGTGACCGTCAGCCCGCTCAGCAGTGCCCGGTTCCCGGTTCCGCTGGAATGGGGGGAGCCGCCGGCACCGGAGGCGGTGCCGGCGGCGCGGTGGCTGGTGGCGGCGATCGTGCGGGAGTGGGGTGTGCCGCTCGCGGACGATGTGTTCAAGGACCTGGAGCTGTGTGCCAGCGAGGTGATCGCCAACGCGTTGCTGCACACCGGGGACCGCTGCGCCGTGACGGTGTTGCGGCGGCCGGGGCGGCTGCGGGTCGAGGTGACCGACCGGTGCCCCGCGCTCCCGCGGCGGGAGCGCGGGGCCGAAGCGACCGGTGGGCGTGGGCTGTTGCTCGTGGAGGCACTGGCAGTTGCGTGGGGCTGGTACCCGAACGGGGACGGCAAGGTGGTCTGGTTCGAGGTCCCCGAGCAGCACGAAGCGCCGTGCCCCACGCATGGGTGGGGCACGGCGCTCGATCTCGCGCTCAGGTCGCCGGTGGCAGGCCGAACGCGTCCAGGATGCGGTCCGCCGCGAGCGTCGCAGTCATCGTGCCCTCGCGCACCCGGCGTTCCAGCTCGGGGGCCAGGCGGCCCACCTCGGGGTGGGAGTGGAGGCGGGTGAGGAGCTGGTCGTGCACCATCGCCCAGGTCCACTCGACCTGCTGGTCGCGGCGCTTGGCGGCCAGGGCGCCGGTCGCGTCCAGGACCTTGCGGTGCTGCTGGAGCCGCTCCCAGACGACGTCCAGGCCGCCCCCGTCGCGGCCCGAGCAGGTCAGCACGGGTGGCGTCCACGGGGCGTCCGGGGCCTGCAACAGGCGCAGGGCGCCGGCGAGTTCGCGGGCGGCGGCCTTGGCGTCGAGTTCGTGCGGGCCGTCGGCCTTGTTGACCGCGATGACGTCGGCGAGTTCCAGCACGCCCTTCTTGATGCCCTGCAGCTGATCGCCGGTGCGGGCCAGCGACAGCAGCAGGAAGGAGTCGACCATGCCGGCCACGGTGGTCTCCGACTGGCCGACGCCGACCGTCTCGATCAGCACCACGTCATAGCCGGCGGCCTCCATCACCAGCATCGACTCCCGGGTGGCCTTGGCCACCCCGCCGAGCGTGCCGGAGGTCGGCGACGGCCGGACGAAGGCATGAGGGTCCACCGCCAGACGCTCCATCCGGGTCTTGTCGCCCAGGATCGAGCCGCCGGTCCGGCTGGACGTCGGGTCGACGGCCAGCACCGCGACCTTGTGCCCCTGCCCGGTGAGCATGGTGCCGAAGGCGTCGATGAAGGTCGACTTGCCGACCCCGGGCACCCCCGTGATGCCCACCCGCACGGCCCCGCCCGCGTGCGGCAGCAGCCTGGTCAGCAGCTGCTGCGCCAGCGCGCGATGGTCGGGCCGGGTGGACTCGACGAGGGTGATGGCCCGCGCGATGTACGCGCGCGAGCCCTCCCGCACACCCGTCTCGTAGCTGTCGAGGTCGATCGTCCGGGGCGGCATCGGCTCAGCGCCTCAGAGCTCGTGGCCGAGGTCGGCGGCCAGCGACTTCAGGAGGTCGTAGGCGGCCTCCGGGATCACCGTGCCGGGCGGGAAGACCGCCGCGGCGCCCGCCTCGTACAGGGCGTCGAAGTCCTGCGGCGGGATCACCCCGCCGACCACGATGGTGATGTCCTCGCGCCCGGCGGCGGCGAGTTCGGCGCGCAGCGCGGGCACCAGGGTGAGGTGGCCGGCGGCGAGCGAGGAGACGCCGACGATGTGCACGTCCGCCTCGACGGCCTGCCGGGCGACCTCGGCCGGGGTCTGGAACAGCGGACCGACGTCGACGGTGAAACCGAGGTCGGCGAAGGCGGTGGCGATCACCTTCTGGCCGCGGTCGTGGCCGTCCTGGCCCATCTTGGCGACCAGGATGCGAGGCCGGCGGCCCTCGGCCCGCTCGAACCGCTCGACCAGGTCGCGGGTGCGCTGCAGGGGGGCGGAGGGGCCCGCTTCGTCTCGGTACACACCGGAGATGGTACGGATCTGGCCCGAGTGCCGGCCGTACACCTTCTCCAGGGCGTCCGAGATCTCGCCGACGGTGGCCTTGGCGCGGGCCGCGTTCACGGCCAGGTGCAGCAGGTTGCCGTCGAGCGAGCCGCCGCGCGAGGGCCCGGCCCCGGCGGCCCGGGTGAGCGCGTCCAGGGCGGAGCGGGTGGCGGCCTCGTCGCGCTCCGCGCGCAGCCGGCGCAGCTTCTCGATCTGGGCGGCGCGCACGGCGGAGTTGTCGACCTTGAGCACGTCGATCTGCTCGTCGCTCTCCACCCGGTACTTGTTGACGCCGATCACCGGCTGGCGGCCGGAGTCGATCCGCGCCTGGGTGCGGGCGGCCGCCTCCTCGACCCGCAGCTTGGGGATGCCGGCGTCGATCGCCTTGGCCATGCCGCCGGCCGCCTCGACCTCCTGGATGTGCTGCCAGGCGCGGTTCGCCAGGTCGTGGGTGAGCTTCTCGACGTACGCCGAGCCGCCCCACGGGTCGATGACCCGGCAGGTGCCGGACTCCTGCTGGAGCAGCAGCTGGGTGTTGCGGGCGATCCGGGCGGAGAAGTCGGTCGGCAGTGCGAGCGCCTCGTCCAGCGCGTTGGTGTGCAGCGACTGGGTGTGGCCCTGGGTGGCGGCCATCGCCTCCACGCAGGTGCGGGCGACGTTGTTGAAGACGTCCTGGGCGGTGAGCGACCAGCCGGAGGTCTGCGAGTGGGTGCGCAGCGACAGCGACTTGGCGTTCTTCGGGTCGAACTGCTTGACCAGCTTGGCCCAGAGCAGCCGGGCCGCGCGCAGCTTGGCGACCTCCATGAAGAAGTTCATGCCGATCGCCCAGAAGAACGACAGCCGCGGCGCGAACGCGTCCACGTCCAGGCCGACGTCCAGACCGGCCCGCAGGTACTCGACGCCGTCGGCCAGGGTGTAGGCCAGCTCCAGGTCGGCGGTGGCCCCGGCCTCCTGGATGTGGTAGCCGGAGATGGAGATCGAGTTGTACCGCGGCATCTTCTGCGAGGTGTACGCGAAGATGTCGGAGATGATCCGCATCGACGGCTGCGGCGGGTAGATGTACGTGTTGCGGACCATGAACTCCTTGAGGATGTCGTTCTGGATGGTCCCGGCCAGCTTCTCCGGCGGCACCCCCTGCTCCTCGGCCGCCACGATGTACAGCGCCAGTACGGGCAGCACCGCGCCGTTCATGGTCATCGAGACGGACATCCGGTCCAGCGGGATGCCGTCGAACAGCTGGCGCATGTCGTAGATCGAGTCGATCGCCACGCCCGCCATGCCGACGTCGCCGGTGACCCGCGGGTGGTCGCTGTCGTAGCCGCGGTGGGTCGGCAGGTCGAAGGCGACCGACAGGCCCTTCTGGCCGGCCGCCAGGTTGCGGCGGTAGAAGGCGTTGGACTCCTCGGCGGTGGAGAAGCCCGCGTACTGCCGGACCGTCCACGGCTGGTTCACGTACATCGTCGGGTACGGGCCGCGCAGGTACGGGGCGATGCCCGGGTAGGTGCCCAGGAAGTCCAGGCCGGCGAGGTCCTCGGCGGTGTACAGCGGCTTGACGCCGATGCCCTCGGGGGTGTCCCAGAGCTGCTCGTCGACGTCCTTGCCGGTGGCCTGCCGCCAGGCGGCGCGCCACTGGCCCTCGGTGGCGGTGGCGGTGGGGGTGGTGTCCGGACGCGCGGGGGCGCCGTCGGCGTCCGGGTCCAGCCCGATCGCGGTGAAGTCGGGGATCATCGGGCCACTCCGATCTCGTCGAGCAGGGAGGTCAGGACGGCGACGGCGTCGCCGCCGGCGAAGACGAAGCCGTCCACGCCTGCGGGCGGGTTCTCGCCCGGCCGGCCGGCCAGCAGCACCCGCCGCGCGCCGGCCGCCCTGAGTGCGCCGGCCACCGCCTCGGCGTGCTCGCCGTACAGGGCGTCGCTGGAGCAGAGGCAGGCCACCGCGGCGCCGGTGGCGGTGAACGCCTCGGCGAAGGCCGCCGGGTCGGTGCCCTCGTGCGCGGTGGTGGCGATGCCGCCGGCCTGGAACAGGTTGGCGGCGAAGGTGGTGCGCGCGGTGTGCGCGGAGGCGGTGCCGATCGACGCCAGGAAGAGCGCCGGCCGCCCGCCGGTGGCCGCGAGGTGGGCGTCCGAGCGGTCGCGCAGCGCCTCGTAGGCCTCGGCGCGCCGCACTGTCGGCAGTCCGCCGCCGGGGCCGGCCGGGGCCGGTTCGCGGACCAGCGCCCGTTCGTCGAGGTTCGGGAACTCGCTGACGCCGGTGACCGGTTCGCGCCGCTTGGCGAGCCGGACCGAGCGCTCGGCCCAGGTGGCGGCGATCCGCTCCTCGACCAGGCCGGACTCCAGTGCCGCGCGCAGGCCGCCGGCCCGCTCGATCTCCTGGAACCAGGCCCAGGCGGCGTGGGCGAGTTCGTCGGTCAGCCGCTCCACGTACCAGGAGCCGCCGGCCGGGTCGACGACCCGGGCCAGGTGCGACTCCTCCAGCAGGATCGCCTGGGTGTTGCGGGCGATCCGGCGGGCGAAGGCGTCCGGCAGGCCGACGGCGGTGTCGAACGGCAGCACGGTCACCGCGTCGGCCCCGCCGACACCGGCGGCGAGGCAGGCGATGGTGGTGCGCAGCATGTTCACCCACGGGTCGCGGGCGGTCATCATCACGTTGGAGGTGACGGCGTGCTGGCGCTGCGCCGAGGCGGCCGGGGTGGCGCCGGAGACCTCGGCCACCCGGGCCCAGAGCCGGCGGGCGGCGCGGAGTTTCGCGATCGTCAGGAACTGGTCGGCGTCCGCCGCGTAGCGGAACTCCAGCTGGCCGAGCGCGGCGTCCACGGAGAGGCCGGCGGCGGTGAGCGTGCGCAGGTAGGCGACGCCGGTGGCCAGCGAGGCGCCCAGCTCCTGGGCGGGCGAGGCGCCGGCCCCGTGGTACGGCAGGGCGTCGACGGCCAGCGCGCGCAGGCCGGGGAAGCCCTCGGCGCAGCGGGTGGCGAGCGCGGCGGCCTCGGCGAGCAGGGCGTCGGTGCGCGCGGCGTCGCCGGTCCGGGCCTGGAGGCCGAGCGGGTCGGCGCCCAGGGTGGCGACGGCTGAGCCGGGGGAGACCTCGCGCTCCCGGTACAGGGCGAACAGCTGCTCGGCGGCGGCGGGGAACTCGGCGCCCGCGTCGAGGACCACGCCGGCCAGGTCGAGGTAGACGCCGGTGAGGGCCTCGCCCAGCGCGGTGACGGGCAGCCCCTCCCCGCCGAGTTCCAGCCAGAGCGAACCGCCGCCGTGCTCCAGGTCGGCCAGCGCGGCCTGGTTGGCGCGGCGCGGATCGGGGTCGCTGTGGCGCTGGCGCACGTCCCAGCCCGAGACCGAGGCGCCCTGCGGCCGGGCGCCGCGCACGAACGGCGGGAAGCCGGGGAGGCCGGGGTCGGCCGGGGCGTCCTCGGCGGTGTACAGCGGGCGGGCGCGCAGCCCGTCCTGGAGCGCGGTGCTGAGCGCGTGCTCGGCCGCGGCGCCGTTCTCGGGCTGGGCCCCCGCCTTGCGGAGCACACCCTCGACGAGGGTCTGCCACTGCTCGCGGTGGGCGGCCGGGAACTCGGCGGCCAGGGGAAGCCCTTCGGGCGGGACCGTCATGCCCCGCAGGTTAGCGCCCGGTCGCGGGGGCGCAGGAGAGGCGAAGGGTGTGACCTTGCCCTCTCTGTGCACTCTGTTGCACTACCGGTGCCGCCGGGGCTCGGGAGGGCGGTGCGGCGGGCGGTGCGGGCCGGGCGGCGCGCCCAGTGCACGGGCGGCGCGTGGACGGCTCGCGGACCGTCGGCGGTCTCCTCCCGACCCGCTCGGAAGAGCGCGGGCGGAGGGTCCCGCGCCCCCGGCGCGCGCCGGGGGCGCGGGGGCGCGGGGGTCCGGCTGCCCGGGCAAGGCGCCCGCTCGCCGCCGCCGGGCTCAGCGGCGCATCCGCCGGAGCAGGTCCGTGGCCGCCGCGGGCCAGTGCGGCTGTTCGAAGCCGAACCCCGCCGCCAGCAGCCGCCCCGGGGCCACCGCGCGGCTCTTCAGCAGCAGTTCGGTGTCCGAGCGGAGCGCGAACGCGCCCAGTTCGGCCATCCACCGGGTGGCCGGGAGCCCCACCGGGATGCCCTTGGCCCGCCGGATCGTCCGCATGAACTCCCGCTGCGGCAGCGGCGTCGGAGCGGCGATGTTGACCGGTCCGGCGATGTCCTCCCGGTCGAGCAGGAAGCGGACCGAACGGACCAGGTCCCGGTCGTGGATCCACGACAGGTACTGCCCGCCGCCGTCGACCGGCCCGCCCAGGCCGGTCCTGGCCAGCCGCAGCAACTGGTGGAAGGCGCCGCCCGCCTCCGGGCTCATCACCATGGCGGTGCGCAGCGCGACCCGCCGGGTGTGCGGGGTGGCCGCCTCGGTCTGCTCGCGCTCCCAGGCGCGGGCGATCCGCACGCTGCGCTCCCAGTACGCGGGGACGCCGGGCTCGGCGCCGCCGATGACACCGGTGTCCTCGTCGTGCGGGGCGCCGTAGGTGTGGGAGTAGATGGTGGCGGTGCTCATCTGCAGCCAGACCCGGGGCGGGCGCCGGGCGCCCGCGATCGCGCGGCCGACGGCCCGGGTGGAGTGCACCCGGGAGTCCACCAGGTCGCGCAGGTTCTCCTCGGTGTAGCGGCAGTCGACGCTGCGCCCGGCGAGGTTGACGACGGCGTCGGCGCCGTCGATCGCGGCGGTCCAGCGGCCCAGCGAGCGGCCGTCCCAGAAGATCTCCTGGTCACGGCGGGGCCGGCGGGTCAGCACCACCACCTCGTGGCCGTCCTCGGTGAGCGCCCGGTCCAGGATGCGCCCGATCTGGCCGGTTCCACCGGGTATGACGATCCTCATCGCGGTCCCCCCTCGAAACGATTGGTCGTGCGCACCCTAGCGGTCGACCTGAACGTGTTCAAAATGCTGCTGGCGCCAGGACATGGCCGGAAATGTGTCCGAATCCGTGGAACCACCCTCGGCGTTCACCCGACTGGTGGTCCGGATCCGATCGTCTGCTCGCCCAAGCTCGCCCAAGGAGTACTCGCGCATGTGCGGAATCACCGGCTGGGTGTCCTTCCACCAGGACGTCCGCCACAGCGCCCCCGTCATCGAGGCGATGACCGCCACCATGACCCTGCGCGGCCCCGACGCCGGCGGTGTCTGGCTCGGCCGCCACGCCGCCCTCGGCCACCGCCGCCTCGCCGTCATCGACATCGACGGCGGCGCCCAGCCCATGCCCGACCGCCGGGACGAGCCGGGCGTCGTCCTCACCTACAGCGGTGAGGTCTACAACCACCACCAGCTGCGCGCCGAACTCCGCGCCAAGGGCCACCGCTTCGAGACCCGCAGCGACACCGAGGTGGTGCTCCGCGCCTACCAGGAGTGGGGCGACGCCCTCGTCGAGCGGCTCGAGGGCATGTACGCCTTCGCCGTCTGGGACGAGCGCGAGCAGCGCCTGCTGCTGGTCCGCGACCGGCTCGGCGTCAAGCCGCTGTTCTGGGCCGAGATCGACGGCGGCCTCGCCTTCGGCTCCGAGCCCAAGGCGCTCTTCGCCCACCCGGAGATCACCCCCACGGTGGACGCCGACGGCCTGCGCGAGGCGTACAGCCTGCTCTTCAACACGGGCCCCACCGTCTGGGCCGGCGTCCGCGAGGTCCACCCCGGCGCCCTGCTCGTCCTCGACCGCAGCGGCATCCGCGAGACCCGCTACTGGGAGCTCACGGCCCGCCCCCACACCGACAGCCTGGACGTCACCAAGGAGCGGATCGGCGAGCTCGTCAACCGCGCCGCCCGCGCCCAGCTGGAGGCCGACGTCCCGCTCTGCAGCCTGCTCTCCGGCGGCCTGGACTCGACCATCGTCACCGCCCTGGTCGCCGACGAACTGCGCCTCCAGGAGGGCCCGCAGGCCAAGCTGCGCTCCTACGCCGTCGACTACAGCGACCAGGCCGAGCAGTTCACCGGCGACGTGCTGCGCACCGGCCACGACACCCCGTTCGCCGCCGAGGCCGGCGCGTTCATCGGCAGCGACCACTCGACCGTGGTGCTCGACCCGCGCACCCTGCTGGACCTGGAGCACCGCCGCGCCGTCGTCGTCTCCCGGGACTCGCCGATCGGTGTCGGCGACATGGACACCTCGCTCTACCTGCTGTTCGGCGAGATCCGCAAGCACTCCACGGTCGCGCTCTCCGGCGAGGCGGCCGACGAGGTGTTCGGCGGCTACCCGTGGTTCCACAACCCCAAGGCGCTCGCCGCGCAGACCTTCCCCTGGCTGCTCGTCACCGGGGACGAGGCGGCCATGCCGATCAACCCGGACCTCGCCGCCCACCTGCGGATCGCCGAGTTCCGCGACGACACCTACCGCAGCGCCCTGGCCGCCGTCCCGCACGCGGACGGCGAGAGCCCCGAGGACCACCGCCAGCGCGAGATGCAGCACCTGTCGCTGACCCGCTGGCTGCGCCAGCTGCTGCACCGCAAGGACCGCCTCTCGATGGCCCAGGGCCTGGAGGTGCGGGTGCCGTACTGCGACCACCGGCTGGTCGAGTACGCGTTCAACGCCCCCTGGGCGATGAAGAGCTACGACGGCCGGGAGAAGAGCCTGCTGCGCGCGGCCGGCCAGGGCATCGCCCCGGACTCGGTGCTGTGGCGGCCCAAGAACCACTACCCGGCGACCCACCACGCCGAGTACAACAGCGGGCTCCAGCGGCTCGCCCGTGAGGCGCTGGACGCGCCGCACGTGCGCGACATCGCCGACGAGACGGTGATCAAGGCCAGCCTGGACACGCCGTCCGACCAGCTGGAGTGGGGCCACCGGCTCCGGCTGGAGCGGGTCGTCGACCTCGCCCTCTGGCTGGACCACCACCGCCCGGCGCTCGCGGTCTGACACACCCTCCGACCCTGGGGCCCGACACACGCGTGTCGGGCCCCACCGGTCCGTTCCGGCTAGGCTGCCGGGAGGCGAGGGCGAGCGGCGGGAGGGTCGGGATGCGCGACCCCCGGCACGGGCCGCTGGTGGCGATGCTGCTGGTGCTCACCGTGGTCACCGGACTGGTCGACGCCGTGAGCTACCTCGCCCTCGGGCACGTCTTCGTCGGCAATATGACCGGCAATGTGGTCTTCCTCGGCTTCGCCCTGGCCGGCGCGCCCGGCCTCTCCGCGCCGGCCTCGCTGGCCGCCCTCGCGGCCTTCCTGGCCGGCGCGCTCGCCGGCGGCCACCTCGCCCGCCGCCGCCCCGCCCACCGCGGGCGGCTGCTGGTCCTCGCCGTGACGGTCCAGTCGGCGCTGTTCGCCGCCTGCGCCCTCCTCGCCGCGACCCTCGGCCACACCGCCGAACCGGTCCGCTACACCCTGATCGGTGTCCTGGCCGGCGCGATGGGCCTGCAGAACGCGGTGGCCCGCGCGCTCAAGGTGCCGGACCTGACCACCACCGTGCTGACGATGACCCTCACCGCCCTGGCCGCCGACCGCGCCGGCCCCCGCCGCCTGGCCTCGGCCGCCTGGATGTTCGCGGGCGCCCTGCTCGGCGCGGTGCTCGTCCTGCACGCCGCCGTCCCGGTCGCCCTCGCCGCCGCCCTCGCCCTCCTCCTCACCGTCGCCGCCCTCACCCACCACGCCTCCGCCGATCCCGCCGCCCCCTGGACCCACCCGGACCCCGGCCGCTGACGGCTGTCGGCTGTCGGCTGTCGGGGTGGGCCCGGCCCCGGCCGGGGCTCAGGGGCGGGTGGCGAGGAAGGCGTCGAACTCGGCGCCGTACCAGCGGGTGGTGCGGCCCCGCGGGGTCATGCCGAGGCGGCGGCAGACCGCGGCGGAGCGGTCGTTGCCGGGGCGGACCACGGCGTGGATCTCGGTGAGGCCGTCGGCGAAGCCCTTGGCGAGGGCGGCGGTGGCGGCCTCGGTGGCGAAGCCGTGGCCCCAGGAGTCGGGGTGCAGGTGCCAGCCGACCTCGATCTCGCCGTTGCCGGTGCCGTCCGGGTCCGGCAGCGGGATCAGGATCACCGAGCCGGCCACCACGCCGGTGTCCTTGCGCTCCAGGGCCCAGATCCCGTAGCGGGGGTCGGCCGAGCGCTGCCGCCAGCGGTCGATCATGGCCGGCACCTCGGCGGGCGACTCCAGGGCCTTCGGGGTGGCGCCCAACCACTGGGCGACCTCCCAACGGGAGTAGGTGTCGAACGCGCGCTCGGCGTCGGCGTGCTGCCAGAGGCGGGCGGTCAGCCGTTCGGTGCTGAACAAGGGTGTCTCCATCGGGTGATTCGGGTGGTTCGGATGATTCGGGTGATCGAGGGTTCTCGGTGCCGTTCAGTCGTCCTGCGGCTGGCTGGCGCGGCCGGACCAGCGGGGCTCCCAGTGGGCCCAGGAGCGTTCCCAGTCGCGGGCGGCCCGCCGGTCGAGGGCGCGCAGTCGCAGGGCGAGCAGGCCGCCGAGCAGGGCGGTCAGGGTGGCCGTGGAAGCCAGGCCGGTGCAGACCACCCCGACGGCCAGGCCGATCGTGGTGGCCGGGGCCGTCGCGGGCCGCCCGTCGTCGTCGACCCAGAGGGTGACGGTGGATCCGGTGGCGGCGCTGCGCGGGGCCTCGACGGTGCCGGTGCGGGCCAGGCCGTCGGGGGAGGTCCAGGAGACCGAGGTGTCGACCCGCTTCTCGTAGCCGCCGCTCCACCGGCCGGCGCCGGTGTCCTCGGCGCGGAGCCGGCCGAGGACGAGTGCCTCGGTGCGGTGCAGTCGGCCGCGTTCGGCCTCGGCGGTGCGCCCGGCGGCGCGGTGGCCGAGGACGGCGGCGGCGGCGATCCCGGCCAGGCCGAGCGCGAGGGCGAGGCCGGCGGCGAGCCAGGCGCGGCTGCGGGCGCGGTCGACCGGGCGGGCGAGGGGTTCGCGGGCCCGGACGGTGCGCCGGCGGCCGAGGGCGAGGCGCAGCGCGCGGCCGGCCCGCCGGGGCGGCGGCACGGTGCGGGCCGGGCGGGGAGTCCTGGACACGATGCGTGCTCCTCACGGCGGTTGGCGTGCGTGGGCCCCGTCGGACTCCAATTTCCCCCGGCACCGCCCCCGGGCACAAGAGTCGGTCGGGCGGCCGGTGCGCGGGACTCCCGGCCCGGTGCCGGACGCCGGGGCCGGGACGTTCGGCCCTCGGCGGGCCGGGGGTCGAGGGGGCAGGCTGGCACCGGCCGCGCCCCCTGTGCCGGGGGCGCGGTGGTCCGGCCCGCTGTGGGGGCTCGCCGGGCCGCCGTGCAGGGCGGGGGACAGGGGCCGGGCCGCTGTCCCCCGCCCGCCGCGTTTCAGGACCGGCTCGACCGGCTCGACCCTGCCGGCCGTACGACACTCAATTTCCGCAGGTCAGCGCGGTATTCTCGCAAGCTATACACTCGGTGTATATCCCTGGTGTATGTTCCTCCCATGAGTGTCCCCCTCACCCTTCTCGGGCTACTGGAGCGCGAGCCGAGCCACGGCTACGACCTCAAGCGCGACTACGACGCCTTCTTCGGACGCGGCAAGCCCCTGCCGTACGGTCAGGTCTATTCCACGCTCGGCCGCCTGGCCCGGGACGGCAAGGTCGTCGCCGGCGAGGCCGAGCCCGGCGACGGACCCGAACGCAAGCGCTACGTCATCACCGAGGCCGGGGTGACCGAGTTCGAGCACTGGCTCGCCGAGCCCGTCGCCCCCGAACCCACCCTCCAGTCGGTGCTGTTCACCAAGGTCGTGCTCGCCCTGCTGCTCGGCCGCGACGCCGAGGCGTACCTCGACACCCAGCGCGCCGCCCACCTGCGCCGGATGCGCGAACTCACCGAACTGCGCCGCACCGGCCCGCTGGTCGACGCCCTGCTCGCCGACCACGGCCTCTTCCACCTGGAAGCGGACCTCCGCTGGATCGACCTGACCACGGCCCGCCTGGACGCCCTCGCCGCGGAGGTACGCACATGAGCCCCCTGATAGAAGCCCGCGACGTCGAACTCGCCTTCGGCGAGACCCCGGCCCTGCGCGGCGCCAGCCTGGCCGCCGAGGCCGGGGAGGTGCTCGCCGTGATGGGCGCCAGCGGCTCCGGCAAGTCCACCCTGCTGCACTGCCTGGCCGGCATCCTCGTCCCCGACGCGGGCGAGGTGCACTTCGACGGACAGCGGATCGACCGGCTGGACGAGAACCGGCGCAGCGCCCTGCGCCGGGACGCCTTCGGCTTCGTGTTCCAGTTCGGCCAGCTCGTCCCGGAACTGACGGCCGAGGAGAACATCGCCCTGCCGCTGCTGCTCGGCGGCGTCCGCCGGACCACCGCCCTCGCCGAGGCCCGCCCCTGGTTCGCCCGGCTCGGCCTCGACGGCCTGGGGGGCCGCCGCTCCGGCGAACTCTCCGGCGGCCAGGCCCAGCGGATCGCGCTCGCCCGCGGCCTGGTCACCCGCCCCCGGGTGCTGTTCGCCGACGAGCCGACCGGCGCGCTGGACTCGCTCACCGGCGAACAGGTCATGGAACTGATGGTCGGCGCCGCCCGCGACCAGGGCACCACCGTCGTCCTGGTCACCCACGAGCCCCGGGTCGCCGCCTACGCCGACCGCGAGGCCGTGGTCCGGGACGGCCGGGCCCGGGTGCTCTCCACCGGGTACGCGCCGGGCGCGGCCGAGCGGGTCGCCCCGTGATCGCCTTCGCGCTGCGCCTCGCCGTCAGCGGGGGCCGCCAGGCCGTCGCCCGACTGCTCACCATCACCGCCGCCACCGCCGTCGGCGTCGGCCTGCTGCTCTCCACGCTCGCCGCCGTCAACGCCGTCGGGGCCGCCAACGACCGGGTGCTCTGGGCCAACAGCGGCGCCAAGAGCCGCACCGAGAGCCGCACCGAGAGCCCCATCGAGAGCCGCACCGAGAGCGGCACCGGGAGCGCGGCCGTGGATCCGCTCTGGTGGCGCGACCACACCCCCGAGTACTACGACGGCCACGAACTCCTCCTCGTCGAGGTCGCCGCCACCGGACCGACCTCGCCGGTGCCCCCGGGGCTGTCGAAGCTGCCCGCGGCCGGCGAGTACTACGCCTCGCCCGCCCTGGCGACGCTGCTCCGGGAGCGGCCCGCCGACCAGCTCTCCGACCGCTTCCCCGGCCACCTCGCCGGCGAGGTCGGCAAGGCCGCCCTCGCCTCCCCGGACTCCCTGGTCATGGTGAGCGGCCAGGACCCGGCGGCCCTCGCCGCCCGGCCGGGCGCCCGACAGGTCACCACCATCGCCACCGCCCTGCCGCCGAACTGCGAAGCGGACTGCCCGGGCACCGGCGTTCGCGGGGACGCCATGACGCTCATCCTCTCGGTGGTCGCGGGCGCCCTGCTCTTCCCCGTGGTGATCTTCATCGGCACGGCCACCCGGCTGTCCGCCGCCACTCGCGAACAGCGCTACGCCGCGATGCGCCTGGTCGGGGCGACACCGCGGCAGATCACCCTGATCGCGGCCGCCGAGTCCACCGTGGCCGCCGTCGCCGGCACCGCCCTCGGCTTCGGCCTCTTCCTGGTGCTGCGCCCGCTGGTCGCGGGCGTGCCGTTCACCGGGGAGCGCTTCTTCGTGGACGACCTGACCCTCACCCTGCCGCAGGGGCCGGCCGTACTGCTCGGTGTCCCGGTGGCGGCGGCCGTCGCAGCCCGGCTCGCCCTGCGCCGGGTCACCGTCTCCCCGCTCGGCGTCACCCGCCGCACCACCCCGAAGCCGCCGTCCGCCTGGCGGGTGGCGCCGCTGCTGGCCGGGCTCGCCGAACTCGCCTGGTTCGTCGGACGCCGCCCGCACACCACCAACGGCCAGACCGCCGCCTATCTGACCGGCTTCCTGGTGGTCATGTTCGGCCTGGTGATCGCCGGCCCCTGGCTGACCATGGCCGTGGCCCGCCTGGTCGCCGCCCGGACCAGCCGGCCGGCCACCCTGATCGCCGTCCGGCGGCTCGCCGACGACCCGAGGGCCGGGTTCCGCTCGGTGGCCGGCCTGATCCTGGCCCTGTTCGTCACCACCGCGACGGTCGCCATCATCGGCACCATCGACACCAACCGCGGTGTGCTCGGCGGTGATCCGGAGACCCGGGTCGCGGTGGAGCACGGCGCGCGGCCGGGCGACCCGGTGATGGCCGGCGCCCTCCCGGAACGCTTCCTCGCCGAACTGCGCGCCGTCCCGGGCTTTCGGGCCGTCGCCGTCGCCCACGCCAACCCGGACCGCCTGGCCCACGACCCGGACACCCCGCCCGACTGGCCCGAAGCCTCCCTGGTGACCTGCGCCGACCTCGCCCAGGCCCCGGTGGTCGGCCACTGCGCCCCCGGCGCCGCCGTCGCCGCCGTCGAGCCGTTCGGCTTCCTTAGCCTGACCTCCCAGGCCGCGAAGGAATGGCCGACCGCGCCGGTCACCGCCGAGGCCGTCGACCGGCTGCCCGTACTGTCGCTCTACGTGACGACGGACGGCACGACCGCCGCCAAGGAACGCGTCCGCACCCTGCTCAGCCGGACCTTCCCCGACCAGCACGCCCGGATGGTGCAGGACTGGGCCTCCAGCCAGCAGAAGCAGCTCGCGGGCTGGCGGCAACTGGCCGACGTGGTGCTGCTCACCACCCTGCCGATCGCCGGCTGCAGCCTGGCGGTGAGTGTGGTCGCGGGCCTGTCCGACCGGCGCCGGCCGTTCGCGATGCTCCGGCTCACCGGGGCGCCGCTGCGGATGCTGCGGGTGGTGATCGGCTTGGAGAGCGCGCTGCCGCTGCTGGTGGTGTCGGCCATCGCGATCGGGACGGGCTTCGGCGCGGCCGCGATGTTCCTCAAGTCCCAGATGGCGTACGACCTGGTGTCGCCCGGCGCGGTGTACTTCGGCCTGGTGCTGCTCGGGCTGGCGTCCTCGCTCGGGATCATCGCCTCCACGCTGCCGCTGCTGAAGCGGATCACCGGCCCGGAGGCGGCCCGCAACGGCTGACGCCCGGCCGGACGAGCGTGAACCCCGCCCCCTCGGACCTAGGAACCGGGGGAGCGGGGTTCCGCGCGTGCGGACCGGCGGCGGGTCTGCGGACGGCGGTGGGTCAGCGGACGACGGCGTACGCGTGCGTCCCCGGCCGGGGCGCGAACCCCAGCTCCGCCCGCCAGGCGCCCAGCACCAGCCCGGACGGGTAGAACATCGGCTCCGGCAGCGCGTCCAGCGGCAGCCGCTCCCAGCCGCCGCAGGAGTGCGGCTCGGTGACCACCGCGGTCGCCAGGCTCGGCGGGGCGAGCACCGCGGCGGTGAGCCGGGGGCGGCCCAGCTCGTGGTCGAGCAGCACCGCGAGCACCCGCATCCCCTCGACGGGCAGCACGATCCCGGTCTCCTCGGCCAGCTCGCGGGCGGCCGTCCGCTCGAAGGACTCGCCGGGGTCGACCTTGCCGCCGGGCAGGCTCCAGGTCGGCGGCTCGCCGGCCGTGGTGCGGCGGCCGATCAGCACCCGGCCGTCCCCGGTGGGGACGATCACTCCGGCGCCGAGCAGCGGTGCGTGGGTCACGTCGGTTCCTCCGAACGGGCTGACGGGTCGGCGGGACGGCACGGTGACGCGACGTCCCGCCGGACGGCTACCAGGCGGCGCGCTCGAAGTCCTTGAGGAAGCACCCGAAGAGGTCCTCGCCCTGCTCGCCGCGCACGATCGGGTCGTAGACCCGGGCCGCGCCGTCGACCAGGTCGAGCGGGGCGTGGAAACCCTCGTCGGCGAGGCGCATCTTGTCCGGGTGCGGGCGCTCGTCGGTGATCCAGCCGGTGTCGACGGCGGTCATCAGGATGCCGTCGGTCTGGAACATCTCCACCGCGCTGGTGCGGGTGAGCATGTTGAGCGCGGCCTTGGCCATGTTGGTGTGCGGGTGGCCGGCACCCTTGTAGCCGCGGGAGAAGACGCCCTCCATGGCGGACACGTTGACCACGTACTTGCGGCGGGACGTTGAGGCGGCCATCGCCGGGCGGAGCCGGCTGATCAGGATGAACGGCGCCGTGGAGTTGCAGAGCTGCACCTCCAGCAGCTCCACCGGGCCGACCTCGTTGACGGTCTGCACCCAGCTGTTGGTGTCCGCGAGGTCCGGGACCAGGCCGCCGGCGTCGATCGCCGTCCCGGCCAGGATCCGCTCCGGCGTGGCCGAACCGGTGACCAGGGCGAGCGAGGTGACGTCCTCGGCGGAGATCCGCTCGGCGGGGTCCGAGGCCTGGTGCGGCAGCGCGGGCAGGTCGACGCTGCCGCTGTTGAACCGGCCGATGGTGGTCGACTGCGGCAGCTCGCCGGCCGGCAGCGGCGCCGACTCGGCGGCGACCAGCTCCCGGTAGGACTCCGGCGGGCGGCGCACGGTCTGCGCGGCGTTGTTGATCAGGATGTCCAGCGGGCCGTCCGCCGCGACCTCGTCGGCCAGCGCCATCACCTGGGCCGGGTCGCGCAGGTCGATGCCGATGATCTTCAGCCGGTGCAGCCACTCGGCGCTGTCCGGCATCGCGGTGAAGCGGCGGATCGCGTCGCTGGGGAAGCGGGTGGTGATGGTGGTGTGCGCGCCGTCGCGCAGCAGCATCAGCGCGATGTACATACCGATCTTGGCGCGGCCGCCGGTCAGCAGCGCGCGCTTTCCGGTCAGGTCGGCGCGGGCGTCGCGCCGGGCCCGGTTCTTGGTCGCACAGCCCTGGCAGAGGTTGTGGTAGAACGCGTCGACCTCGGTGTAGCGCTGCTTGCAGATGTAGCAGGAGCGGGGGCGCTCCAGGATCCCGGCGATCTCCGTGGTGGTGACGGTGGTCAGGCCGAAGGCGCCGGCCGTCTCGTCGTCGATCCGGCTCGGCGCGCCGGTCGCGGTGCGCGCGGTGACCTCGCGGTCGTTGGCGGTCTTTCGGGCCCGGGTCTCCTGGCGGCGGCGCTGCTTGAGGGTGCGGAACACGCCGCCGACGGCCTGCCGGACGGTGATCGCGTCCGGGTGGTCGACATGCAGTTCGTCCAGCTCGGCCAGCACCTCCAGGCAGAGCCGGAGCCGCTCGGGGTCGAGGCCGGGGCCGTAGTCGATGTCCTCGGCCGCCCCGGCGAGATCGGCCTCCGGGACCGCGTCGGCCTCCGGGACCGCCTCGATGTCCTCTTCGCCCCGCTGCTGCCCGGTGTCCACGCCCGCCGCTGCCGTCAATCCCGCCGCCATGCCTCTGCCGTTCCCGCTCGCCTCGCGATCACGGCGTCCGCCGCGTCTACCGCGTGAATGCTACGGGAGCGGCCCCGGCCGGGGCGAAAGCCGGGGAGTTGGACGATCCTCCATATCTACGCGCGGAGCTTTGATGATGGCTTGTACGCAGACCCAGCAAACGGCGGCCAGCTGGCGTTTGTCCTACCGGTGCCGGAGAATCGAACGTTGGGTGCAGGGGCTCCCGAGTGCGCCCTGCGGCCGTGCCGCACCCGCACCCGAGATGTAATTTCTCCCAGCCAGAGAGCCCCGTTTCATGCGCTTCCTGAACGACCTCATGCCCTCGTACGACCTCACGTACGACGACGTCTTCATGGTCCCCAGCCGATCCGCCGTGGGCTCCCGCCAGGCTGTCGACCTCTCCTCCAACGACGGCACCGGCACCACCATCCCGCTGGTCGTCGCCAATATGACCGCCATCGCCGGCCGCCGGATGGCCGAGACCGTCGCCCGCCGCGGCGGGCTGGTCGCCATCCCCCAGGACATCCCGACCGAGGTCATCGCCGAGGTCGTCGGCTGGGTCAAGCAGCGCCACCTGGTGCACGACACCGCCATCACCCTCGACCCCGGCGCCACCGTCGCCGAGGCGCTCTCGCTGCTGCACAAGCGCGCCCACGGCGCGCTGGTCGTGGTCGAGGACGGCCGCCCCGTCGGCGTCGTCACCGACTCCGACTGCCAGGGCGTCGACCGCTTCACCTCGCTCGCCGAGGTGATGTCCCGCGACCTGCTGCTGCTGGACGAGGACATCGACCCGCGCGATGCCTTCGACCGGCTCAGCGAGGCACACCGCAAGCTCGCCCCCGTCATCGACCGCGACGGCCGCCTGGTCGGCCTGCTCACCCGCAAGAACGCGCTGCGCGCCACCCTCTACACCCCGGCCGTCGACGCCGCCGGCAAGCTGCGGATCGCCGCCACCGTCGGCATCAACGGCGATGTCGCCGGCAAGGCCAAGGCCCTGCTGGAGGCCGGCGCCGACACCCTCGTCGTGGACACCGCGCACGGCCACCAGGAGTCGATGATCAGCGCGCTGCGCGCCGTGCGCGGGCTGGACCCGCAGGTCCCGATCGTCGCCGGCAACGTCGTCTCGGCCGCCGGTGTACGCGACCTGGTCGAGGCCGGCGCGGACATCCTGAAGGTCGGCGTCGGCCCGGGCGCCATGTGCACCACCCGGATGATGACCGGCGTCGGCCGCCCGCAGTTCTCCGCCGTGCTGGAGTGCGCCGCCGAGGCCCGCCGGCTGGGCAAGCACGTCTGGGCCGACGGCGGGGTGCGCCACCCGCGCGACGTCGCCATGGCGCTGGCCGCCGGCGCGTCCAACGTGATGGTCGGCTCCTGGCTCGCCGGCACCTACGAGTCGCCCGGCGACCTCCAGACCACTGCGGACGGCCGCCAGTACAAGGAGTCCTTCGGCATGGCCTCCAAGCGGGCCGTGGGCAACCGCACCGCCCAGGACTCCTCGTACGACCGCGCCCGCAAGGCGCTGTTCGAGGAGGGCATCTCGCACTCCCGGATGTTCCTCGACCCGGCCCGCCCGGGCGTCGAGGACCTCATCGACTCCATCGTCGCGGGCGTGCGCAGTTCCTGCACCTACGCGGGCGCGGCCAGCCTGGAGGAGTTCCACGAGAAGGCCGTGGTCGGCATCCAGAGCGCGGCCGGCTACGCCGAGGGCAAGCCGCTGCACACCAGCTGGGCCTGATCACCGCCCGGTACGCGTCGCGTCGGTGGCCGGTCCGCTCCTCGCCACGGGGAGCAGGCCGGCCACCGGCGCTCCGGCCACCGGTGCTACGGCCACCGGCACGGCCGCGGTGGGCGCCCCGGCGACAGGCGTGCCCGGCACCCCGGCCGCGGGCGGCCCGACCGCCGGGGCCCGCAGGCCCAGCGGCAGGAGCAGCGCGCGGCCGAGCAGCCCGACCGCCCCGTCCAGCGCCGTCGCGCACGCCCGCGCCGCCGACGGCCGCCCGCGCAGCCCCCAGAGCAGCAGCACCGAGCCCCAGGCCGCCTCCCGGGCGGTGCCGACCGACCACGCCCCGATCCGGTGCGTCATCGGCTCCAGCCGCTCCAGCACGTCCGGCCCGGGCATCAGCTGCTCGCGCACGGCCGTCTCGACCGCCGCCAGCAGGGCGTTGATCCGGTGGTAGTCGTCCTCCAACTGCTCCGGTTCGCGGCCGAGCCGCCGGCAGGTGTCGACGACGGCGAGCGGCAGGTCGTGCTGGATGTGGGCGTTCATCCCGGCCAGCGCGAACTGCAGCGGGTGCACCTCCGGATCGGCGCGCAGCTCGAACAGCGGCCGCCAGCAGGCCGGTGGCCGCCGGCCCGCCGCCACCGCGTCCACCGCGTCCACCGCCAGCAGGTAGCGCCCGGCGAACAGCACGTCCAGCGCGGCCACGGCGGGCGGATCGGCGAACCCGCCCAGTCCGGTCCGGACGCCCTCGGTGACGGTCAGGTACATCCGGTTGAACACCGCCACCCCGTCGGTGGGCGGCAGTCCGGCCCCGATCGCCCGCAGCCGCCGGAGCACGCCGTCGATCCCCCGCGCCCCGTCCGTGCGCCCTGTCGATACCCCGGCCATCCGTCACTCTCCGTCGATACCCCGGCCATCCGTCACTCTCCGATGTCGACCGTGTATTGATCGCATCATCGTGACAGCAGTCGGACGTACCGCACCGGCGCCGCGCCTCAGCCCAGCTCGTACTCCAGGACGTAGGTGTGCCGGCCCTCCTCGTCCACCTCCAGCTCGAACACCCCCGTGATCCCCGTCAGCTCGCCCGAGCCCGTGCCCGCGACCACCCGGATCGCCAGCCGCTCGCCGTGGCTGCCCGGCGCCGAGTGCTGCAGCACGAACGACCCCTGCCGCCCGTCCAGGGCGCCCGTGAACCGCTCCACCGCCACGTACGCGGCCGGGCCGCCCGCGCCGTCCAGCACCGACAGCATCCGCACCACGCTTGCCCCGGTCAGCCCGCCGGTGAACTCCTTGGTGATCCGCACCCGGCCGAGCGTCGCACCCGGCTGCTCGTCCGTCTCCTCCGGCTCGAACGCCGTCACCTCGAAGGCCCCACTCGCCCTGCCGCCCATCGCACCGTCCCCTCGACGAAGCCCGCGCGCCCGGTCAGTACCGACCGCGGGCCCACCCTCGCACGTCCCACTGACAACCCGCCCCGGAACGGCCGGCGGTCCGAGAGTCAGCAGTCAGCAGTCAGCAGTCAGCGGTCAGCGGTCCCAGCGGACGGCGAGGGCGGCGGCGTCGTCGGCGAGGCCGCCCGGGGAGACCCAGGAGGCGAGGTCGGGCAGCAGGGCGTCCATCAGGTCGTCCGGGGTCCCGGCCGGGAGCTCGGCGAAACGGGCGGGCAGGGGGTAGAACTCGCCCGCCGCGTCACGGGCCTCGGAGACCCCGTCGGTGTACAGCAGCAGCAGGTCGCCGGGCCACGGGTCGACCGGCTCGGCGGTGTAGCGGCCGTCCCCGAGCAGGCCCAGCAGGCCCAGCGGCGGGGCGTGCCGGGTGGGAACGAGCTCGGTGACCCGGCCGGCGCGGCGCAGCAGCGGGTGCGGATGGCCGCAGTTGACCAGCAGGGCCGCGCTGTCCCCGCGGTCCACGCCGAGCAGCACCGCGGTCACGAACCGCCCCTCGGCGGGCCGCCCGGCCAGCGCGGCGTCCAGGTGTTCGGCGAGCCGGGCGAGGTCCGGCTCGGTGCGCGCGGTCGAGCGGAAGGCGCCGAGCACGTCCGCCGCGGTCTCGACGGCCGACAGGCCGTGGCCCTGGACGTCCCCGAGCAGGATCCGGATCCCGAACGGCGTGTCCACCACCTCGTACAGGTCGCCGCCGATCCTCGCCTCGGCCGCCGCCGCCACGTACCGGACGGCGATCCGCAGCGGCCCGATCCGCTCGGGCGGCGGGCGCAGCAGGGCCCGCTGGGCCGCCTCGGCGACGGTCCGCACCTGGAACAGCTCGCGCTCGCGGGCGGCGATCAGCACCACGTTGGCGGTGCTGGCGAGGGTGGTGGCGGTGATGGTGATCAGCGAGGCGAGGTGGACGGAGAGCGGCAGGTGGGAGTTGAACTCCTCCAGCAGACCGGCCACGACGACGGCGGCCACACCGGTGGCGAGCGGCACCCGGGCCCGGCGGGTGGTGGCCCCGACCAGGACGGGCGCCGCGGCGAGCACCGGCGACAGGGTGCTGCCGGGGCCGGTCAGCAGGTCCGTCAGGACGGCCCCGACCAGCAGCAGGAAGGCACCGCCGAGCAGCAGCCTGGTCCGCCGCGGCAGCCGGGGCGGCGGCACGGCCTCCGGTGCCGCGGCGCCCTCGGGGCCCTCGCCGCTCGCGCTCACGCACCCGCCTCCAGGACACTCGACGGTCCGACGACTCGACGGCGGCGCCCACCGGGGCGCCGCCCCCTCCGTCCACTCTCCACCGCCGCCCGCCCCACCGGCATCCCGGCGCCCGCCGTACCGGCCTCTGTACGCCCGCCGTACGGGTCCGCCCGCCCGCCGTACCGAGTCCGCCCGCCGTCCGCCCGGGGGCCGGGACGAACTAGGCTGACCGACGCGATGAGACGTAGGAGCGCGGCCCCGACCTCCCCCCTGCCGCAGCGGCGGGGGGTGGATCCGGTGCACCTGCGGCTGCCGGTCACCGGCGGGCCGTGGGAGACCGTGCGGGAGTACCTGGTGGAGCGGCTGCCCGCGGTGGCGGTGGAGCGGGTGGACGGGCTGCTGCGGGCCGGGGAGGTGGTCGGCGAGGACGGCCGGTCCGTCGGCGCGGCCGACCCGTTCCGGCCGGGCGCCCACCTGTGGTTCTACCGGGAGCTGCCGGCCGAGGTGCCGGTCCCGTTCGAGCTGGAGGTGCTGCACCGGGACGAGCACCTGGTGGTGGTCGACAAGCCGCACTTCCTGGCCACCACCCCGCGCGGGCGGCACGTCGTCGAGACGGCCCTGAGCCGGCTGCGGCACACGCTGGCCCTGCCCGCGCTGAGCCCGGCGCACCGGCTGGACCGGTTGACGGCGGGGCTGGCGATGTTCGTGGTGCGGCCGCAGGACCGGGGCGCCTACCAGTCGCTCTTCCGGGACCGGCTGGTCCGCAAGGAGTACCGGGCGGTGGCGGCCCACGACCCGGCGGTGGAGCTGCCCCGCACCGTGCGCAGCCACATCGTGAAGGAGCGCGGCGTGATCGCCGCCCAGGAGCTGGACGCGCCGCCGAACAGCGAGAGCCTGATCGGGCTGCTGGAGCGGCGCGACGGGCTGGGCCACTACCTGCTGCGGCCGTCCACCGGCCGGACGCACCAGCTGCGGCTGCACATGAGCGGCCTGGGCCTGCCGATCCTGGGCGACCCGGTGTACCCGGTGGTGCTGCCGGAGCCGGCCCCGGACGACTTCCGCCGCCCGCTCCAACTGCTCTCCGCCGCGATGGAGTTCACCGACCCGCTGACCGGCCGTCCATGCCGCTTCGAGAGCCGCCGGACCCTGGCGGCCTGGTCGGACCCGGAGTCCTGGTAGCCCGGCCCGGGCCGGCGCGACCACCGACCCTCGGCGGGACGGGCCCCGGGCCCGTCACCGCCGGGAACGCGCCGGGCGCTCAGCGCTCCGACAGCCCCGGCGGCAGCTCCAGTTCGAACCACACCACCTTCCCGTCCGGTGTCCGCCGGGTGCCCCACCGGTGGGCGAGCTCGTTCACCAGGTGGATGCCGCGCCCGCCCTCGTCCTCCTCGTCGGCGCGCCGCATCCGGGGCGTACCGGCGTCCCGGTCGGCCACCTCCACGGTCAGCGTGCGGTTGCACAGCAGCCGCAGCTGCGTGGGCGAACCTGCGTGCACCAGCGCGTTGGTGATCAGTTCGCTGGTCAACAGCTCGGCCCAGTCGGCCAGCTGCGCCAGCCCCCAGCCGGTGAGCGTCTCCCGGGTGAACCGGCGCGAGTGGGCCACCATCGCGTGGTCGTCGTCGAGCGGAAGGGTGGCGATCCGGTCCGAACCGGCCGGCCGGGCCTGCGCCATGATGACCGCGATGTCGTCCTCGCTGCTGCGGCCGGTGAGTTCGGAGAGCACCGCGTCGCAGGTCTGCTCCAGCGAGCCGCGCCGGTCCGCGATGGTGCGGCACAGCAGCCGCAGCCCCTCGTCGAGGTCACGCCCGCGCCGTTCGACCAGGCCGTCGGTGTACAGGGCCAGCAGGCCCTCCTCCGGGAGGGTGAACCCGACGCTCTCGAACGGCACTCCGCCGACCCCGAGCGGCGCGCCGGGCGGCAGCTCCAGCAGCCGGGCGTTCCCCCCGGTGTCGGCCACCACCGGCGGCAGGTGGCCCGCGCAGGCGGCGGTGCAGCTCCGGTCGACCGGGTCGTACACCACACAGACGCAGGTGGCGAACTGGCCCTCGCCGATCGCCGTGGTGGCCTCGTCCAGCCGCTGCATCACCCGGTCGGGCGCCAGCTCCAGCGTGATCAGCGTCCGGGCCACCGTGCGCAGTTGGCCCATCGTGGCGGCGGCCCTGATGCCGTGCCCCATCACGTCGCCGACCACCAGCGCGACCCGGCCCGAGGAGAGCGGGACGACGTCGAACCAGTCCCCGCCGACCTCGCTCACCACACTGCTCGGCAGGTAGCGGTAGGCGATCTCCAGCCCCAGCGTGCGGTGGATCTCCTGCGGCAGCAGGCTGCGCTGGAGGGTGAGCGCGGTCTCCCGCTCCCGCCGGTAGAGCCGGCCGTTGTCGATGGCCAGCGCGGTGCGCCCGACCAGCTCCTCGGCCAGCGCGCGGTCCGCCGGGCCGAACGGCAGCGGATTGCGGGTCCGGATGAACTCCGCGCCGCCCAGCACCAGTCCGCGCGCCATCAACGGCACCATCAGGTACGAGTGCACACCCGCGTCCAGGCCCGGCTGGACCCGGTCCTCCGAGGCGACGATCCGGCGCAGCCCCGCCTCGTCGACCTCCGACACCAGGATGGACCGCCCGGTGCGCAGGCTCTCCGCGTACACCTGGGCCGACTGCGAGGTCTCGCCGACCGCGTCGGCGGCGTCCGACATCAGCCCGTCGGCGTCCAGTTCGCCGACCGCCACCGCCCGCATCAGCACCGAGCCGTCCGGCGGCACCGGCGCCGGGTCCTCGCCGCCGAGCACCGCCTCGCGCAGGTCGACGGTGACGAAGTCGGCGAACCGGGGGATCACCACCTCGATCAACTCGTGGGCGGTGCGGTGCAGATCCAGGGTGGTGCCGATCCGGTTGGACGCCTCGTTGAGCAGCGACAGCCGCTGCTGCGCGGCCCACGCCTCGTCGAGCGCGCGCTGCCGGGCGGCCGCCGCGTCCCGCTCCCGGGTGAACAGCAGCGCGTTGTCGATCGACACGGCCGCCCGCACCGCCAACTCGCCGGCCAGCGCGAGGTCGTCGTCCTCGTACGGGCGTTCCACCACCGTCCGGTAGAACGCCGCGACGCCGACCGGCGAACCGCGCGCGATCAGCGGCACCACCATGAACGAGCGGACCTGCTGCTCGTGCACCGCCGCGGCGCGCACCGGATCGTCCCGGAACCAGGCCATCCCGGCCTCGTCCATCCGCGGGACCAGCACCGGACGGCGGTGGCGGAGCGCCCAGGCGTACGGGGAGGAGGCCGGGAAACGGTGCACCCCGCCGCTCCGGTCGATCGGCCGCAGGGTGGAGCGGTCCGCCGAATGGAAGGCCATTCGCCGCAGCAGCGCCGAGCCGTCGCCGGACGGCCGCGCCTCGCGCTCGCCGCGCACCAGGTCGTCCAGCACTTCGACCACCACCGTGTCGGCCAGCCGGGGGGTCGCCACCGCGGCCAGCTCCTCGGCGGTCTGCGCGAGGTCCAGGGTGGTGCCGATCCGGGCGGAGGCCACATTGACCAGCGCGAGCCGCTCCTGCGCGGCCTTGGCCTCGCGCAGCGCCTGCTGGCGGGCGAGCACGATCTGGTGCTGGCGCAGGTAGAGCCGCGCGTTGTCGATGGCCACGGCGGCCCGGGAGGCAAGCTCGTCACCCAGCGTGATGTCGGCCGCGGCGAAGGACTCCCGTTCGCCGCGCCGGGAGTAGACGATCATGCCGAGCGTGGTGCCGCGCGCCACCAGCGGGGTGATCCGCACCGAACGCGGACGGTCGCCGAGGAAGGCCTGCCGCCGGCTCTCGGTGATCGTGTCGCTCAGCGGCGGCAGTTCCCAGGACGGCACCACCACCGTCCGCCCGGTGGCCAGCGCCCGCGCGTACGGGGAGTCCGGCGTCAGCTCGTACACGGTGTCGACCGGCAGCGCCTCCGCCGGGTACAGCGGATCGGAGGTCGCCAGGGCCAGCCGGCGCACGTGCTGCGGCGCGGCCGGGTCCAGCGGCTCGACGCTCCGGCCGGCCGCCAGCGCCTCCAGGGCGAAGACGCCGCTGATGTCGGCCACCTCGGGCACCATGGCGTCGGCCAGCTCCCGGGCGGTCTGCCGCAGGTCCAGGGTGGTGCCGATGGAGGCGGTGGCCTCGACCAGCAGGGCGAGCCGCTCCTGCGCGCGGGCGGCACGGGCGTCGGCCCGGAAGCGCTCGGTGATGTCGATGATGGTCGAACTCACGCCGAGCACCCGGCCGCCCGGCTCCTCCAGCCGGAAGTAGGAGGCGGACCAGGCGTGGTCGTGGGTCGGGTCGCCCGGGGTGCGGCCGTGCGAGCGGGCGTCCAGTACCGGTTCGCCGGTCTCCAGCACCCGGCGCATCACGGCCTCGCTCTCCGCGCCGTTGATCCCGGGCAGCAGCTCGGTCAGCCGGTGCCCGAGGTGCCGCGCGACCGGCAGCCCGTTGACCCGGGCCAGCGCCTCGTTGATCCGCACGAAGGCGAGCTGGGAGTCGTAGACGGCCATCCCGACCGGCGACTGCGAGAAGAAGCCGTCCAGCACCGCCAGGTCCGCCTGGATCCGGCGCAGTGTGGTCACGTCCGAGGCCACCGCGAGCACCAGCGGCCTGCCGGCCGGACCGACTACCGGATGCGTGCGGAACTCCAGGTTGACGTGGTGCCCGTCCCGGTGGCGCACCGGGAACACCCCGGACCAGCCGCGGCCGTCCAGGATCTTCTGGAACAGCGCCAACACCTCCGGCCGCTGCTCCTCCGAGGCCAGCAACTGGGCGGCCCGCGCGCCGATCGCCTCCTCCGCGGAGTAGCCGAGCAGGGCCTCGGCATCGCTGCTCCAGTGCAGGATCCGGCCGTCGGCCTCGATCAGCGCGGTGGCGATCGGCACCATCAGCAGCGCGTCCGGCCCCTCGGCCGGCTCGGGGCGCACCCCGTCGCCGGGCGGTACCCGCCCGGGCGCGTCGGCCTCGCTCTCACGACGCTCGTTCACCATGCTCGGTCACCATGGCCAGCACCGCCCGGAGGTCGTCCCATCAGCCCTGCCATCCTCCCATGCCCCCTACCACCCCCGCACGGCACAGCCGCTCCGCGGAGCGGTCACCCGCCGCCCGGGCGGGCGGGGGGGGGCCGGGGTGGACGGGGCGGGTGGGGTGAACGGGCGGGGTGGACGCGTGGCCGGGGCGACGGCCGGCGGTCCCGCCCGGGCCCCGGCCCCTTGACCCGGTCCCTTTTCCCGGCCCCTTGCCCCGGCCGTGCCCGTGCGTCCGCCTCCCGGCCGCCGGACAGCGGCGGCCGGGAGGAGCCCCGGGCGTGGTGGTCCGCCGGCCCGCCTGGCCACTTTGCAAAGTCGCCCGAGGTGTTTGCAAAGTCCCGCCCGGGCCGGAGCGGGACTTTGCAAAGTCAGCGGGGACTTTGCAAAGTCCCGTCCCGCTACCGGCCAGGGAAGGTGGCGCGGGTGGTTTGGAGGGTGCGCAGGAGGCGGACGGCGGGGGTGTCGACGGAGCGGCGGGTGTTGGCGAGGACGATCACGCCGACCTGGCGTTCCGGGTCGAAGGCGATGAAGGAGCGGTAGCCGCCCGTGCCGCCGTTGTGCCAGATCTGGAGGTGGCCGCCCTGGCGTGAGTGGAGGCGGTGGCCGAGCCAGCCGAGGTGCATCCAGGCGACCGGGTTGACCCGGTGCCGCACCTCGCGGGTGAGGGCGATCGCGGGCCCCAGCGGCGTGTCCTCGGCGTCGCCGGTCAGTTGGGCCTGGAGGAGGACCGCCAGGTCGGCCGCGGTGGAGCGGAGTCCGCCCGCGCCGGCGAGGTCGGCGAGGTGCCAGGCGGGGACCGGCCGTCCGCCGGGGGTGTGCCCGGGGGCGAGGCGGGCCGTCTGCTCCGGGTCGGGCTCCAGGACGGTGTCCGCCAGCCCGAGCGGTTCGCAGACCTCCCGCCGGACGAGTTCCCCGTAGCCGACGCCGGCCCGGTGGGCGAGTGCGAGGCCGAGGAGTCCGGCGCCGAGGTTGGAGTAGCGGAAGCTGCGGCCGGGGGCGGCCCGGAGCCTGGTCCGGCCGAGGCCGGCCAGCAGGGAGTCGGCGGTGCAGTGCGCGTACGGGTCGGGCTTGTTGGGGCTGAGGAGGGAGGAGAGCAGCATGCCGGCGGGCAGCCTCGGCAGGCCGGAGGTGTGGGTGGCGAGGTGCCTCAGGGCGAGCGGCTCCGAGCCCTTGGCCGGGACGGTGACGCCGGCCGGGAGGGCGTCGGCGAGGACGTCGGCGAGCGGGTCGTCCAGGGTGACGGTGCCCGCCAGCGTCAGCCGGGCGAGCGCGAGCGAGGTGAAGACCTTGGTCACCGAGCCGATCTCGAAGAGGGTGTCGGGACCGGGGGGACCGCCGGCGGCCCCGGGGCCGGTGCGTCCGGCGCCGCGGATCTCCACTGTTCCGCGGGCGAGCCCGGCGACCACCGCGCCGACCTGTTGGCCGGCGAGGCGGTCGGCGGTCTGCTGGACGAGGCTGCCAAGATCGTTCATGAGTACGAGCCTAGGAGGGGCGGGACGGCAGTGGCGTCCACCGAGGCGACGATTTCGGCACCCGCCGCTCGTCCCCGGGACGTACGGCGCGGCCGTCCCGCCGGTCCGTCAGCAGCCCAGGTTGTTACCGGGGACGGTGCCGAGCAGCTGGGTGAAGCGCTGGTAGGCGTCGATCCGGCTCTGCACCTGCGCGGGGTTGCCGCCGTTGCACTCCAGCGAGCCGTTGATGCTGCGGATGGTCTCGCCGAAGCCCGCGCCGTTGACCATGGCGTTGTGGGGGGTCATGGTGCCGGGCCCGTTCTGGGTGTTCCAGTACCAGAGCGCGGTCTTCCAGGCCACGGCCGGGTCGGTCTGCACCAGGTTGGGGTTGCGCAGCAGGTCGATGCCGAGGGCGTCGCCGGCGGCCTTGTAGTTGAAGTTCCAGCTCAGCTGGATCGGCCCGCGCCCGTAGTAGGCGGACTGTCCGGCGGGGCAGCCGTAGGGCTGTGAAGTGTCGCAGTAGTGCGGGTAGTTGGCGGTGTTCTGCTCCACCACGTACACCAGCGCGCCGGTTTCGTGGTTGACGTTGGCGAGGAACGCCGCGGCCTCCTGCTTGCGCACGGTGTCGGTGCCGGTGGCGGCGAACGCGGGGTACGCGGAGAGGGCGTCGATCAGGCCCTGGTAGGTGTAGAAGGGGTTCCGGTTCGGGAACATCTGGTTGAACTGCGCCTGGCTGACCGGGAATCCGCCCGGGTTCACGGTGCCCGTGGGGGTGGGCGTGCCGGTCGGGTTCGGGCCGGTGCCGCAGCCGCCCTGGTCGGACCAGACGCCCGAACCGCCGGTGCTCGGCGGCTCGTTCTGGGTCCACCACTTGGCGAGCCAGTTGTGGCCGTTGTACGAGACGGCGGCCCCGCCGGTGTAGACGGCGGAGGAGTTCCAGGGCGTCGCGCAGACGGCGGCGCTGGCGTTGGCGGCGGGCAGCAGCAGGATCACCGCGAGCGCCGTGAGGACGGCGGAGAGCAGTGCGAGCAGGCGTTTCGTGGACACTTGATCACCCCTTGTGCGGTGGGGGCCGCACGGTCGTGGAGGACGGGAGGTCGGGGCAGGGGAGCCGGGCCCCGCGGTGGGGCCGCGTCGTGGGGGACGGGCCGACCGGGGTGCGGGCCGGGTGCGGGGCTGTCCCAGACTCAAGCGGAGTGGTCTATACCTGTCAAGGGGGTCGGGGCGAATCGCCCGGAAAGGGGCCGGGGCGACGCCCGCCGAGGGGGCACCGGACGGTCTGTCGCGGCCCCGCCGCCGGGTCTGCGAGGATGCCGGGGTGGACCAGACCCCCGACGCCGACGCCCGGTCGGGCCCCGGCGCACCGATCAGGTCGGGCATCCCGGAGCACGGCCGGGTGCCCAAGTACTACGCCGTCAAGGGCCGGCTGGAGGCGCTGCTCGACGAGCTCGGCGAAGGGGGCGTGCTGCCGACCGAGCGCGAGCTCGCCGCCCGCTTCGAGGTGGCCCGGGAGACCCTCCGCCAGGCCCTGCGCGAGCTGTTGATCCAGGGCCGGGTCCGGCGGCGGGGCCGCAGCACCGTGGTGGCCGGCCCCAAGCTGGAGCAGCCGCTCTCGCTGGCGAGCTACACCGAGGGCGTG
Organism: Kitasatospora purpeofusca; assembly: GCF_034043715.1. GTDB lineage: Bacteria > Actinomycetota > Actinomycetes > Streptomycetales > Streptomycetaceae > Kitasatospora > Kitasatospora purpeofusca_A. The sequence continues at coordinate 107,004 of NZ_JAXCLC010000010.1, forward strand.
CGGCGCCAGGGCCGGGTGCCGGGTCGGACCCTGATCGGCCTCGAACGGCTCGGCGCCGACCCCCAGTTGGCCGGACAGCTGCGGATCGGTCCCGGCGATCCGGTCTGGCACCTGGAGCGGGTGCTGCTCGCGGACGGTGAGCGGGTGGGCCTGGAGAGCACCTATCTGGCGGTCGGGCGGGTGCCGGGGCTGGAGGAGGAGTTCGATCCCGGGTCCTCGTTGTACGCGTACCTCGGCGAGAAGGTGGGCATCTCCTTCGGCGCCGCCGACGAGCGGATCGAGACCGTGCTGGCGACCCCGCGCGAGGCGCTGCTGATCGGCACCCCGCCCGCGCTGCCGATGCTGCTGCTGCACCGCCTGACCAGGGACGACGCCGACCGGCCGGTGGAGCGGGTCCGCTCGCTCTACCGGGGCGACCGGTTCAGCTTCACCACCCGGCTCGAAGCGGACTGACCGCCCCCCACCCCCTCGGCGGGCCGCTCATGATCACGAGAAGGTAACGGGTCTGGACCGAATTCGGGCGTTGTTCACACCCGGGTCGGAAATCCGGCGACCCTTGGACACCCGCTGCTCCGACCGTAGTCACCGCCCCGTTCCGCGCCATGACGACGCATCAGGAGAACGACGTGACCCCCCGGATCCCCGCCGCGCAGCAGAGCCACGCCACCCCGCCGAGCCACACCGCCCCGCCCGCCCCCGCCGCCCCGGGCCTGTCCCGCCGGGGACTGCTCCTCGGCACCGCCGCGGCCCTCGCCGCCGGCCCGCTGGCCGCCACCGCCGCCCACGCGGCCACCGCCGCCCCGGCCGCCCGCACGGTCACCGCCGCCACCGCCCGCACCCCCAAGGTCCTGGTCATCGGCCTGGACGGCACCATGCTCACCCGCGTCAAGGACTCCGGCGCCCCGAACCTCGCCGCCCTGATGGCCGGCGGCCTCACCGCCGCGAGCAGCCTCTACGCCAACCCGATGGCGGGCACCTCCTCGGGCCCCGGCTGGTCCACCATCGCCACCGGCGTCTGGCCGGACAAGCACAACGTCCGCGACAACGACTTCACCGCCCCCGCCTTCGCCGCCTACCCGGACTTCCTGACCCGGGTCGAGACCGCGAACCCGGCGCTCGCCACCTACGTGGTGGCTTCCTGGGCGCCGATCGCCGACACCATCTACTCCGGCCGGGTCGACACCCGGGTCGCCACCCCGTCCGCCGAGTACGACACCGGCACCACCGCCCGCGCCGTCGCCCGGCTGCGCGACGGCAACCCCGACGCGGTCTTCGTCCAGCTCGACAACGTCGACCACGCCGGCCACAGCAGCGGCTCCGCCAGCCAGGCCTACCTGGACGCGATCCGGGGCGTGGACGCCCAGGTCGGCCAGATCCTCACCGCCGTCCGGGGCCGGGCAGGCTACGCCCAGGAGGACTGGCTGGTGATGATCACCGCCGACCACGGCCACACCCCCACCGGCGGCCACGGCGGCTCCACCTGGGAGGAGCGGCAGACCTTCCTGATCGCCAACGGCTCGGCGTTCCCGGCCGGTTCGGTCCGCCACGACGTGCGGATGGTCGACATCGCGCCCACCGCCCTGGCCCACCTCGGCATCGCCGCCGACCCCGCCTGGGGCCTCGACGGCGCCCCGGTCCCGGCCCTGGTTCCGGACGACTTCGACGCGCTGCGGCCGCAGCTCACCGGCCGGGTCGACGAGACCGGCATCGCCGCCGGGGTCCTCGGCTTCACCCGCACCGCGCCGGCCGGCTGGTCCGTCGACAACTCGGCGATGGGCACCGGCGGGGTCACCGAGTGGCGCGGCTGGTCGTTCACCACCGACGAGTTCTGGACCAAGGCCCAGCGCGACCAGAACCGCGAACTCAACGTCCGCTCCCGCAACGTCTTCGCCGTCGCCGACTCCGACGAGTGGGCCGACCGGACCTTCCAGGGGAACTACGACTCCACCCTGGTCAGCCCCGAGTACCCGGTGGCGGGCCGGAGCAGTGTCCCGGTCGCCTTCAACACCTTCTACCGGCCGGAGGGCGTCCAGACCGCGCGGGTGCTGGCGGTCTGGGACGGCGGCACGCCCGTCGAGGTGAAGAGCTACACCGCCGACACCAACGGCCGCCAGCGACTGGACCTCGCCGTCCCGGCGGGCGCGAGCCGGCTGCGGCTGCGCTTCCGCTACACCGGCAGCAACAACTGGTACTGGGTGCTCGACAACGTCCGGGTCGGCTGAGCCGGGCCGCCCGGCCGCCGGGCCGCCGGGCCGCCGGGCCGCCCGGCCGCCCGGCCGGCCCGACCGGCCTCAGAGGGCGAGCGCGCCGCGCAGCCGCTCGGCGACCAGCGCCGCGTCCGCCTCGTCGGAGTACGCCCGGCGCGGCCAGAAGAAGCCGCGCAGCCCGTCCTTCGGGTTGCGCGGCACCACATGGATGTGCAGGTGCGGCACCGACTGGCTGACCCGGTTGTTCGCCGCGACGAAGCTCCCCGCCGCCCCCAGCCCGAGTTCCACCGCCGCGGCCACCCGCCGCACCCGCAGGAAGAAGGGGCCCACCGCCGCCGGCGGCAGGTCTGTGAGGGTGGCGTGGTGGTCGCGGGGGACCACCAGCACGTGGCCGGGGAAGAGCGGCCGACGGTCCAGGAAGGCCACCGCCACCTCGTCGTCCAGCACCCGGTGCGCGGGCTCCGTACCGGCGACCACCGCGCAGAAGACGCAGTCCATCCGTCCATTCAACCGGCCCCGGGCCGTCCCGGCACGCGCTCCCGCCCGGGTCACCCGTCCGGACCCCGAGCGGGTGCGGTCCGGCGGCGGCCGGGCGCACCGTGCAGAGGGGACGCGCGGCGCGTCCCGTCGACGAGGAGGTGGCCCGGATGGCGGGCAAGTTCGAGGTGTACGAGGACGCCGGCGGCAAGTACCGGTTCCGGCTCAAGGCGGGCAACGGCGAGATCGTCGCGACCGGCCAGGGCTACGCGAGCAAGGACGCCGCCCACAAGGGCGTCGACGCCGTCCAGCGGGCGGCGAACGGCGCGAGCGTGGTGGACGTCGCCAAATCCGTGGCAGCGGCCTGACCCCGGCGGGTCCGTGCGGGGCCGGACCGGGGCTGCACGAGCGCCCCGGCCGGCCCCGAACCGTCGTCGTTCCGGCCCCGCCCCCGTCCGGCAAGGCCCCCGCGCCCGACCTTCGGGCCCCCGCGCCGCTACTCGTAGCGGTAGAGCAGGGCCTCCCGCTCGTTCTGCTCGATCGCCTCGACGGTCAGCGTCGGGTCCGCCAGGTGCGAGAGCGTGACCTCGGCCGAACTCGGCTGGGCGTCCTTGGCGAGCCAGTTCTCCGGCTTCCACGCCGAGGCGCGCAGGAACGCCTTCGGGCAGTGCGCGAACACCTCCTCGACCGCGACCACGATCGCGCTGCGCGGCGGCTTGCCGACCGCCGTCAGCTGCTCCAGCAGCCGGGGGTCGGTGGAGACACAGGCCCGCCCGTTGACCCGCAGGGTGGTGTCCCGGCCCGGTACGACGAACAGCAGCCCGATCCGGCCGGTCCCGACGATGTTGTGGAGGGTGTCCAGCCGCTTGTTGCCGGTCGCGTCCGGGATCGCCAGGGTGAACTCGTCGAGCACCGACACGAGTCCGGCCGGGCCGCCGCGCGGGGACACGTCGCAGCGCCCGTCCGCGTCCGTGCTGGCCAGGAAGACCAGCGAGGAGCAGGCGATCAGTTGCCGGGCGACCTCGTGGATGCGGTCCACCTGCTTGCGGTGGGCGTGGTCCCCGGGCTGCTCGTAGACCTCCCGCAGCCCGGCCGCGTCACGGACGGAGGTGGCGGCGAGCGCCTCGAACAGGCCGGAGGGCAGCTCCGGTCCGGGGGTTGACGGAACAACGGACTCCGGTGTGCTGGTCATACCGATCAAGGTAGCCGAGCCCGTGCCGGAGCGGCCGTTCGCCGCCGGGAAATCCCCTCCGAACCCCTCGCCACCAGCGTTTTCGCGTCGATAATGGGGCCAGGACGCTTTCTGGGCAGGTGGTCGCCGTGATCGTCAGAATCTGGGCCGGACAGGTCATGGCCGGGTACATCGAGGAGTTCTGCGAGGTGCTGACCAGCAAGGTGCTCCCACAACTCGGGCGCACCGACGGCTGCCTCGGCGGCGAGCTGCTGCGCTCCGTCACCGAGGGCGGGTACCGGGTGCTCGTGGTCAGCCGCTGGCGCGACGAGGCGGCGCTGCTCGGCTACGCGGGGCCGATGTGGCGGATCCGGCCGGTCTGGTCGGAGGGCGAACTTCGCTACCTGGCCCACCCGCCGGAGGTCACCCACTTCACGCCGGTCCCCGCGCCCTGATCGGTCGGGGCCCGCCGCCGGGTCGTGCTCAGACGATCAGCGGAACCGGGTGCACCTCGGCCGCCGGGTGCCCGGTGCGCTCGTGGATCCGCTGCACGGCCTCCTTCGACGGAGCCTCGGACAGGCAGTAGACGTGGCCCGACTCCGGATCGGCCCAGGCCTGCTCGAAGGTCACGCCCTCCTCGGCCTGGATCGCCAGGTCCGCCTGGTGCGCCATCCGCAACTCTTCCTCGGTGATGCCGGCCATCCCGTGGTGGACGTCCATGAACTTGGCCATAGCTCCCGCACCTCCTGCGGTCGCCCGCGGCGGCGCGGGCCGCCGCCCCGGTACCACCAGCCTGCGCCCGACGCACCCCGGCCCGCCACCGGGCGCCCTCGGGCCGCCACCGGACCACCCGACGGCGGCCCCTTCCGACCCCGCGCCGTCCATTCCCCCGCGCCGAGTGAAAGAGACCACAGTGGACGCCTCTCCCTGGCTCCGCGCGGACCGTGGCAGAATGACGGCAGAATCAGCAGTGACGTTCAGCGCACTCCGGGGTCGGTGAAAATCCGAACCGGCGGTTACAGTCCGCGACCCGTCCGCAGCCAGCGGCCGGTTGACCAGGTGAAATTCCTGGACCGACGGTTAAAGTCCGGATGGGAGGCGTGCGCGGCGGACGAGTGAGCAGGGCCCGTGGTCCCCCGGTGGACCTCGGGAGGCGGTGTGCGGCGACGGACGGGGTCCCCCCTCGTTCCGGCGCCCGGTTCGGCGGCAGCCCGGCGACGGGTCCCGTTGCCGTCCGGCGGTCCGCGTACCCCCGTCCCCACACCTGTCCGCGTCCTTCTCCCGTGCCACGCCCCGGAGTCCGCGCCCCAAGCGCGAGGAGAACCCGGGTGTTCACCGGCATCATCGAAGAGCTCGGCGAGGTCGTGTCGATCGAGGAGATCGGCGACTCCTCGCGAATCCGTCTGCGCGGCCCGGTGGTCTGCGAGGGCGCGCGGCACGGCGACTCCATCGCGGTCAACGGCGTCTGCCTGACCGTCGTCGACACCCCCGAGGAACTCGCCTCCGGCACCGGTGAGTTCAGCGCCGATGTGATGGCCGAGACGCTCAACCGTTCCAGTCTGGGCGAGTTGAAGCCCGGCGGCCGGGTCAACCTGGAGCGCGCCATGGCGCTCGGCGCCCGGCTCGGCGGGCACCTGGTGCAGGGCCATGTCGACGCCACCGGCCGGCTGTTGAGCCGCGAACCGGGGCAGCGCGACGCGGCCGGCGAACTCCGCTGGGAGGTGCTGCGGTTCTCGCTGCCCGACTCCGTCTCGCGCTACCTGGTCGAGAAGGGCTCGATCACCGTCGACGGCGTCAGCCTCACCGTGGTCGAGGCCGCCCGCGACAGCTTCACCGTCAGCCTCATCCCGGCCACCCTCGCGCTGACCACCCTGGGCACCAGGGCCGTCGGCGAGAGCGTCAACCTGGAGGTCGACGTCCTCGCCAAGTACGTCGAGCGGCTGCTGGAGGCCCGCACCCTCCCGTCCCTGCCCGCGGCGGACGCGGTGCCTGCGGCGGACGCGCCGGACAACGCCCCGGGGGAGGAGCGGTGAACTGGCTCAACGGCACCTTCCACCTGCTCGGCCAGGACGTCTACCGCTCCGACATCATCGGCAACCTGCTCGGCCTCACCGCACTCGCCCTCGGCTGGCAGCGGTCCCGGCTGACCTGGCCGGTCCAACTGCTCTCCGGACTGGTCCTGGTCGGCGCCTACTGGAGCGCCCACCTCAGCGGCGGCGTCGGCAAGCAGATCGTGGTGGTCGTGGCCGCCGTGTGGGGCTGGACCAGGTGGCAGCGCGGCGCGCGCGGTGAGGGCGACGTCGCCGTGCGGTTCGCCACCGGCCGCGAGCGCGCCGTGCTGATCGGCGGCACCGCGCTCGGCACCCTGGCGGTCGGCACGCTCTTCACCGCCGTCCCGCAACTGTCCTGGGACGCCTGGCCGGACGCCTACATCTTCGTCGGCACCCTGGCCGCGATGGTCGCCCAGGCCCGCGGCTGGGTCGAGTTCTGGTTCGCCTGGATCGCCGTCGACCTGGTCGGCGTGCCGCTCGCCTTCAACAACGGCCTGGTCTTCTCCGGCTTCACCTACTCCGTGTACTTCGTCCTGGTCCTGCTCGGCCTGCGCGCCTGGTGGCAGCGAGGCCGCACCGCACAGCCCGTGACCGACCCCGCCCTCCAGACCGACCCCGCCCTCCAGGGAGCCTCCGCATGACCGAGAACCCCACCGCGCGTCCGGCCGGGAGCCCCGCCGGCGAGTTCGTCCTCGACCCGGTCGAGCGGGCCGTCGCCGACATCGCGCTCGGCCGCGCCGTGATCGTCGTCGACGACGAGGACCGCGAGAACGAGGGCGACATCGTCTTCGCCGCCTCCACCGCCACCCCCGAGCTGATGGCCTTCACCGTCCGCTACAGCTCCGGCGTGATCTGCGCCCCGATGACCGGCGCCGAGCTGGACCGGCTCAAGCTCCCGCCGATGACCCAGGTCAACGAGGACCGCAAGGGCACCGCCTACGCCGTCTCGGTGGACGCCAGGGAGGGCGTCGACACCGGCATCTCCGCCGCCGACCGGGCCCGCACCGTACGCCTGCTCGCCTCGCCCGGCACCGAGCCCGGCGACCTCGCCCGGCCGGGGCACGTCTTCCCGCTGCGCGCCGTCGAGGGCGGCGTGCTGGTCCGCCCCGGCCACACCGAGGCCGCGGTCGACCTGGCCCGGCTGGCCGGCCTGCCGCCGGCCGGCGCGATCGCCGAGGTGGTCAACGACGACGGCACCATGGCCCGGCTGCCCGAACTGGTGGCCTTCGCCCGTGAGCACAACCTGGCGATCATCTCGATCGAGGACCTCATCGCCTACCGCCGCCGCACCGAGCTGCACGTCGACCGGGCCGCCGTCACCGCCCTGCCGACCGCGTACGGCGAGTTCACCGCCGTCGGCTACCGGGGCACCCTCGACGGCGTCGAGCACATCGCGCTGGTCGCCGGCGGACTGGCCGAGGACGGCCGGCTCCCCGACGGCGAGGACGTCCTGGTCCGGGTCCACTCCGAGTGCCTGACCGGCGACGTGCTCGGCTCGCTGCGCTGCGACTGCGGCCCCCAGCTCCAGGCCTCGATGCGGCGGATCGCCGAGGCCGGCCGGGGCGTGCTGCTCTACCTGCGCGGCCACGAGGGCCGGGGCATCGGCCTGGCGCACAAGCTGCGCGCCTACGAACTCCAGGAGCGCGGCCGGGACACCGTCGACGCCAACCTCGACCTGGGCCTGCCCGCGGACGCCCGGGACTACAGCATCGGCGCCCACATGCTCGGCGACCTCGGCGTCCGCTCGCTGACGCTGCTGACCAACAACCCGGACAAGCTCACCGCGCTCACCGAGCACGGGCTCAAGGTGAAGGGGCGCGAGCCGGTGGAGATCCCGGCCGGTGAGCACAACGCGCGCTACCTGCGGACCAAGCGCGACCGGATGGGGCACGACCTGCCCGGCCTCGACGGCTGACCCGGCCGCACCGGCAGCCCACGTCCCTTACCGATCCGCAACCCGAACCACCGAAAGGCACCGCACATGAGCGGCCACGGAGCCCCCGAGCTGACCATCGACAACGCCGCCGACCTCAAGGTCGCCGTGATCGCCGCCCAGTGGCACGAGCAGGTGATGAACGGCCTGCTCGACGGCGCCCACCGCGCCCTCAAGGAGCTGGGCGTCACCGAGCCGACCGTCCTGCGCGTCCCCGGCACCTTCGAGCTGCCGGTGGCCGCCAAGCGCCTCGCCGGGCGCGGCTACGACGCCGTGGTCGCCCTCGGCGTGGTCATCCGCGGCGGCACCCCGCACTTCGACTACGTCTGCCAGGCCGCCGCCTCGGGCCTCACCCAGGTCTCCGTGGACACCGGCGTCCCGGTCGGCTTCGGCGTGCTGACCTGCGACAACGAGCAGCAGGCGGTGGACCGCGCGGGTCTGCCCGGCTCCACCGAGGACAAGGGCCACGAGGCGGTCACCGCGGCCGTCGCGACCGCCCTCGCCCTGCGCGCCCCCTGAGCCGCCGGGCCCGGACCGTGGATGTCCATCGGACTGTCCACGGTCCGGAACCGCTTACCACCCCTGAGCCCGCACGCCGTATGGTGAGTCCCATCATGGCTTCGAAGACATTCGAGGAGCTCTTCACCGAGCTCCAGCAGAAGGCCGCCACCGGCGACCCCTCGTCCTCCCGTACCGCGCAGCTCGTCCAGCAGGGCGTCCATGCGATCGGCAAGAAGGTCGTCGAGGAGGCCGCCGAGGTCTGGATGGCCGCCGAGTTCCAGTCCGACGAGCAGACCGCCGAGGAGATCTCGCAACTCCTCTACCACCTTCAGGTGATGATGGTCGCCCGCGGGCTGACGCTCGACGACGTCTACAAGTACCTCTAGAGACCGCTCGACCTCTGGACCGCCGGACCGCTCGATCTCTGGACTGCCGGACCTCTGGACTGCCGGACGACCGGACCTCCGGTCCGCCCCGGCCGCCCGGAAACCCCACCCCCACCGAACAGGTAAGGAACTGACCTCCATGCTGCGCATCGCCGTGCCCAACAAGGGTTCGCTCTCGGGTCCCGCGGCGGAGATGCTCCATGAGGCCGGCTACCGGCAGCGCAAGGACTCCAAGGAACTGGTGCTGGTCGACCCGGGCAACCAGGTCGAGTTCTTCTTCCTGCGTCCGCGCGACATCGCCGTCTACGTCGGCTCCGGCCGGCTGGACGTCGGTATCACCGGCCGCGACCTGCTGCTGGACTCGCACTCCAACGCCGAGGAGGTGCTCGCGCTCGGCTTCGCCGGCTCGACCTTCCGCTTCGCCCGCCCGGTCGGCGCGGCGGTCGAGGAGGTCGCGGACCTGGAGGGCCTGCGGATCGCCACCTCCTACACCGGCCTGGTCGAGCAGCACCTGGCCGACCGCGGTGTGAAGGCCACCGTCACCAAGCTGGACGGCGCGGTGGAGACCGCGGTGCAGCTGGGCGTCGCCGATGTGATCGCCGACGTGGTGGAGACCGGCACCAGCCTGCGCAACGCCGGCCTGGAGGTGTTCGGCGAGCCGATCCTGATCTCCGACTCCGTGGTGATCCGCCCCAAGGGCGCCGGCGAGGACGCGGCCGTCGACCAGTTCCTGCGCCGGCTGCAGGGCGTGCTGGTGGCCCGCCGCTACGTGCTGATGGACTACGACATCCGCGCCGAGCAGGTCGGCGCCGCCGTCGCCCTGACCCCGGGGCTGGAGTCGCCGACCGTCTCCCCGCTGCACACCGAGGGCTGGGTGGCCGTCCGCTCCATGGTGCTCCGCAAGGAGGCCCAGCAGATCATGGACGATCTGTGGGGCATCGGCGCCCGGGCGATCCTGGTCACCAACATCCACGCCTGCCGCCTCTGAGCGGCGCCGGCATAAGCACCGGTTGAATGGGGTGGGGCCGCCGTCGGCGTCCCCGCCCCGTTTCCGTTGTCCGACCCGTCCGCCGTCCGACCGCCCCACCCCTCGAACCACCCCGGAGCCCCTCGTGTCCACCCCCGCCGAGTTCCCCGTCACCTGGGCCCCGCGCCGCACCCGCGCCGTGCTGCTGCCGGTCTGCGTCGTGCTGGTCGTGCTGTTCGCCGTGATCGCGGTCGCCCTCCCGGCCAACTGGCAGTTCAACGACCGGATCATGATGGTGCTCAGCGGGGTGCTCTTCGCCTCCGTCGGCCTGATGCTGGCGCGGCCGCGGGTCAGCGCCGACGCGGAGGGTGTGACCGTGGTCAACTTCGTCCGCAGCCGCCGGCTGGCCTGGGCGGAGATCGTCGGCGTGAACTTCCGCCAGGGCGACCCGTGGGCCACCCTCGACCTCGCCGACGGCACCTCGCTGGCCGCTGTCGGCATCCAGCCCGGCGTGGGCAGGAACCAGGCGATCGCCGACGCCCGCGCCCTGCGCGACCTGGTCGCGCGGCACGGCGGCTGACACCCGCCGGCCCTCGCCCCGCGCCCGGCGGGCCGTGCCCGGCGCCCGCCGGCCCTCGCCCGACGAGCCGTGCCCGGTCAGCGGCACTCGGTGACCGAAATCCGACGCCCGGCCGTGCCCGAACGTGAATCCTACGGTCGCACGGGTATGGTCTACGCTGGCAAAAGCGGGGCAAAGGCATCGCCCTGCCCGAAATCGACCTGAGGAGTGACACTTCCCGTCCATGGACGATCCGTCCGGTAGTACCCGCGCCGCCCACCCTCCGACCGACGGACGGCAGGCGGCACTGTGATCACGGCCTGGTTGCTGCTTCTCGCGGCCATCCTGCTCATCCTCGCCAACGGCCTCTTCGTGGCCGCCGAGTTCGCCTTCGTGACCGTGGAGCGCGGCGCCGTCGAGCGCGCCGCCGGCACCGGGGACGCCAAGGCCGGCCGGGTCTCCCGCGCCCTGCGCCACCTCTCCTTCGAACTCTCCGGCGCCCAGCTCGGCATCACCGTCACCTCGCTGGTCGTCGGCATGCTCGCCGAGCCCGCGCTGTCGACCCTGCTGAAGCCCCTGTTCACCGCCGTCGGCCTCGCCGACGGCGCCGCCCGCGGCGTCGCCGTGGTCATCGGCATGCTGCTCGCCACCGTGGTCCAGATGGTGATCGGCGAACTGGTCCCGAAGAACTGGGCGATCTCCCGTCCGCTCCAGGTGGCCCGCGCGGTCGCCGCCCCGCACATGGCGTTCTCCCGGGCCTGCCGCCCGCTGATCCGGGTCCTGAACGGCTCGGCCGACCGCACCGTGCGCGCCTTCGGCATCGAGCCGCAGGAGGAGCTGGACCACGCCCGCACCCCCGCCGAGCTGGTCTCGCTCGCCCGGCACTCCGCCCGGGCCGGCGCCATAGACGAGGAGTCGGCCACCCTGTTCGTGCGGACCCTCGGCCTCGGCGACCTCACCGCCGAATCCGTGATGACCCCCCGCGTGGACGTCTCCGCGCTCCAGCGGAGCGCCAGCGCCGCCGACGTCCTCAACCTCACCCGGGCCACCGGCCTGTCCCGCTTCCCGGTGTACACCGACACCCTGGACGAGGTCACCGGCACCGTCACCCTCAAGGACGCGCTCGCCGTCCCCGCCGCCCGGCGCGGCACCGTCCGGGTCGGCGACCTCGCCGTCCCGCCGCTGCTGGTGCCCGAGAGCCTGCCCGCCGAGCGGCTGCTCGACCAGCTGCGCCGCCTCCAGCCGATGGCCATCGTGGTCGACGAGTACGGCGGCACCGCCGGCGTGGTCACCGTCGAGGACATCGTCGAGGAGATCGTCGGCGAGGTGCAGGACGAGCACGACCCGGCCGACGGCCCCGAACTGCTGCCGCTGCCGCCGGTCGACGGGCAGCCCGTCTGGGCGGCCGACGGCCGGTCCCGGCTCGACCAGCTGGAGGCCATCGGCCTGCACGCCCCGGAGGGCCCCTACGAGACCCTGGCCGGTCTCGTCACCGACCTGCTCGGCCGGATGCCGGCCCCCGGCGACCGGGTCGAACTGCCCGGCTGGCGGTTCACCGTCGAGGCCGTGGACCGCCACCGGACCAGCAGGGTCCGGGTGGAACGCACCTCCGGGCACGACCACCCGCACGGCACCGAGGAAGAGGGCCGGACCCGATGACCGCGCTCCAACTCGTCGTCGCCCTCGTACTGCTGCTCGGAAACGCCTTCTTCGTCGGCGCCGAGTTCGCCGTGGTCTCGGTCCGGCGCAGCCAGATCGAACCGCTCGCCGAGGCCGGCAACAAGCGCGCCCGCACCGTGCTGCACGCGCTGTCCAACGTCTCCGCGATGCTCGCCGCCGCACAACTCGGCATCACCGTCTGCTCGCTGGGCCTGGGCGCGCTCGCCGAGCCGACCATCGCCCACCTGCTGGAGGCACCGTTCCACGCGCTCGGCGTCCCCACCGGCCTGATGCACCCGCTCTCGTACGGGATCGCCCTGGCCGTCGTGGTCTACCTGCACATGGTCATGGGCGAGATGGTGCCCAAGAACATGGCGCTGGCCGGCCCGGAGAAGGCCGCGCTCTGGCTCGGCCCGCCGCTGGACCGGCTGGCCCGCTGGCTGGCCCCGGTGATCGCCTTCCTCAACGCCTTCGCCAACGGCGTGCTGCGACTGTTCAAGGTCGAGGGCAAGGACGAGGTCGAGTCGGTCTTCACCACCGAGCAGCTGATCTACCTGCTCGCCGACTCCGGTGACGCCGGACTGCTGGCGAAGGACCGCCAGGAGCGGCTGGAGGACGCCCTGGAGCTGGGCCGCCGCCCGCTGACCGAGGTGCTGCTCACCCCCGAGCAGCTGGTCACCGTGGACACCAAGGTGACCGCCGCCCAGGTCGAGGAGCTGGCGCTGCGCACCGGCTTCTCGCGCTTCCCGGTCACCGACGGCGACCCGGCCGGCCACGGCTACCTGGGGTACCTGCACCTCAAGGACATCCTGGAGGTCGACGACCCGTCGGTGCCCGTCCCGGCTCGGCTGTGGCGGCCGATCACCGTGCTCCGCGGCACCCTGCCGCTGGACGACGCCCTCGGCGCGATGCGCCGGGCCACCAGCCACCTCGCGGCCGTCCTCGACCAGGACGGGCGGACGCTCGGCGTGGTGATGCTGGAGGACGTGCTGGAGGAGCTGGTCGGCGAGGTGCACGACCCGGACCACCGCTCGGCCGCGTAGGCCGGGCAGTCCGGGCCGCCCACGCGGTCCAGGTGGTCCAGTTGGGCCCCGAGCCCCCCGGGAGGCCCCGGGAACCCCGGTTCCGCCCGGGGTTCCCGGGGCCGCTTCGCTCTCGGCGATTCCGCTCTGAGCGTGCGGTGGTTCCCCTGCCGACCGTCCCCGGGCAGGGTGGTCGGCATGAGACTTCTCCTGCTGGGTGGGACGGAATTCGTGGGACGGGCTGTCGCGGAGGCGGCACTGGAGCGGGGCTGGGAGGTGACGGTCTTCCACCGGGGCACGCACGCCGCACCGCCGGGAACGCGGGTGCTGCACGGGGACCGGACGGCCGAGAACGGGCTCGCGGCCCTGGCCGAGGGGGAGTGGGACGCGGTGGTGGACACCTGGTCCGCCGCCCCGTCGGTGGTGCGCGACAGCGCCCGGCTGCTGGCCGGCCGGGTCGGCCGGTACGGGTACGTCTCCAGCCGGTCGGTGTACGCGTACCCGACGGCGGCCGGCGCGGACGAGAGCGCGCCGCTGGTCGAGGGTTCGCCGGACGACGGCGAGATGCCGTACGCGGAGTCCAAGCGCGGCGGCGAGCTGGCGGCGCTGGACGCCTTCGGCGACCGGGCGCTGCTGATCCGGGCCGGGCTGATCGTCGGACCGTACGAGAACATCGGCCGACTGCCCTGGTGGCTGGACCGGATCGCCCGCGGCGGCCCCGTGCTCGCCCCCGGCCCGCGCGACCTCGGGTTGCAGTTCATCGACGTCCGCGACCTCGCGACCTGGACCCTGGACGCGCTCGCGGCCGGCCTCGGCGGCCCGTACGACCTGGTCGGCCCGCGCGGACACAGCACCATGGGCGAGCTGCTGGAGGCCTGTGCGAAGGCCACCGGAGCCGAGCCCGAGCTGCGCTGGACGGCGCCGGAGGCGATCGCCGCGGCCGGCATCGCCCCCTGGGTCCAACTGCCCTTCTGGGTCCCGCCGGGCGAGCTGTACGACACCGTGCACGGCGCGGACGTGAGCAAGGCGCTGGCCGCCGGTCTGCGCTGCCGGCCGGTGGCGGAGACGGCCGCCGACACCTGGGCGTGGCTGCGGTCGATCGGCGGCGTCGCGCCGCAGCGCCCGGACCGCCCGACCGTCGGCCTGGACCCGGAGCTGGAGGCCGCGGCGCTGGCCGGCTGACGCCCGGGCCTGCGCGGATGACCGTCCCGGCGCCCGTGCCCGTCCCTGTGCCCGTGCCCGACGAGGGGGCCGGGCCGGGCGGGTCCGGGGTCCGGACGACCCGCGCTCAGGCCCGGCCGTCGATCATCTCTCCGTACGCCTGCACCAGGTCCGGCAGCCGCAGCGTGGCGAGGTCCTCCCGGCCGGGCGGCTCGCGCAGCAGGGTGAGCCGCAGATCCCGGTAGGCGCAGGACTTCTCGTAGAGGGTGCGGATGAAGCGGCCGTTGCCGAGCTCGTCAATCCAGCCCTCGCGGATCACATGGGTGCAGATCGAGGCCAGTTCCTCGGCCGCGTCCTCGTCCCAGCCGTCGCCGTCCTGCCCGGCGAGCGCCGCGCCGATCGCGGTCAGCTCGCCGGGGCGGTAGCTGGGGAAGTCGACCCGGGTGGTGAAGCGGGAGTTGAGCCCGGGGTTGGTGGCCAGCAGCCGGTTCATGCCCTCGGGGTAGCCGGCCAGGATCACCACCAGCCGGTCCCTGTTGTCCTCGGCCCGCTTGAGCAGGACCTGCAGCGCCTCGTCGCCGTACGCGTCGCCCTTGCTGTAACCGGAGTTGGAGAGGCTGTAGGCCTCGTCGATGAAGAGCACGCCGTCCAGCGCGGAATCGATCAGCTCGTTCGCCTTCACCGCCGTCTGGCCGAGGAACTCCCCGACCAGGTCGGCCCGTTGGGCCTCCACCAGGTGGTCCCCGGAGAGCAGGCCGAGGGCGTGGAAGACCCGGCCGAGGATCCGGGCGACGGTGGTCTTGCCGGTGCCGGACGGGCCGGAGAAGACGAAGTGGCGCTTGGGCGGCTGGACCGGCAGGCCCTGCTCGGCGCGCAGCCGTGCCATCCGCAGCTGCGCCGAGAGCGCCCGCACCTGCCGCTTGACCGGCTCCAGGCCGACCATCCGGGAGAGTTCGGCCAGTGCCGCGTCCAACTCGGCGCGGTGGTCCTCGGGTTCGGAGGTCGGACTGGTGCTCGCCACCTGGGCCAGGGCGGTTTCGCCGCGTGCCGCCGCGGCGGCTGCGGGAGAGGCGGCGGCGGGCTGCGGGGCGGTCGAGCCGGAGCGCCCGTTGGTGACCGGCGGGGGCGGCGCGCCCGCTCCGCCACCGGGCCTGTTCCCGGCGCCGCTGCCCGTGCCCGCACCCGGCCCGGCCGAGGTCGGCACGGCCGGGTAGCCGTCGTCGGCCTCGTCGCCGTCGGTCTCGACCGGGCCGCCCGGGGCCGGGCTCCCGAAGGGATCCGTGACCCCCGGCCCGCCGACCGCACCGGACCCCGACAGCTCGGCTCCCGACAGTTCGGATCCCAGCGGTTCGGACCCCAGCAACTCGGACCCCAGCAACTCGGTGCCCGGCGGCGACTGCGCACCCGACAGCTCGGCGCCCGCGAAGGCCGTCGCCTGCTCCGACCCCGCCTGCTCCGCCCCGAACTCCGCGCCCGCCGCGAACTCCGCCCCGAACTCTGCCCCGAGCGCCTCGAAGCCGGCCTGCTCCAGGACGGCCGCGTCGAGCAGCGCCGCGTCGATCGCGTCGTCCTCCGCGCCTCGCCCCGCGTCCCGGCCGCCGGCCTCGACGCCGTCCAGCAGGGCGTCCGCGAGGCCGTCCTCCGCCGAGATCGCCGCGAGCCGGGCGGCGGTGTCCATGAACGCCGGGTCGGCCCGGTGCACGGCCCGGTACAGCGGCAGCGCGGCGGCGCTGCGCCCGGCGCCCTCGTAGGCGCGGGCCAGCCAGTAGCGCAGCTCCTTGCGCTGCGGCTGCTCGGAGCGGCAGCGGGCGAGCGAGGCGGCGAGCGGCGGTTGGGCCTGCGCGCACATGTCCAGCCGGACCCGGGCCATGCCGGCGAACAGTCCGGCCTCGATGCCGAGCAGCGGGTCGTCGAGCAGCCGGTCGGTGTCCCGGATCAGCTGCTCCCAGTCCTTGAGGAGATAGGAGCGGCAGGCGTGCAGGAAACGCGCGGACGGGTCCTCGGTGGGAGCCGGGCACTGCTCCAGGGCGTGGTCCAGCTCGGTGAGGTGGCGCCCGTCCAGCCAGTGCGAGGCGTGCGCGAGGGCGAGGTCCCGGGCGGTCTCCAGCACCGGCTGCACCCACCAGCCCAGCCAGTACCAGGAACTGAGCGGGCGTCCGTGCCGTCGGCGCTGCTCGCCGAACCGTTTCTGGTGCCGGTGCATCGCGAGCAGCGCGCCGGAGGTGTCGCTGCGCAGCGCGTGCAGGCCGAGCCAGGCGTCGGCCATGCCGGGGTCGAGCCGGACGGCGGCGCGGAACTCCTCCTCGGCCCGGGTGTACGCCCCGGCCGTGTAGGCGTCCATGGCACGCAGCCAGGCGCGGTCGGCGAGCCGGTTCGGGGCCGGGCCGCCCGCGGTGTTGCTGTCGGAACTCTCCACTCAACGCCCCCCGCGATGTGGCTCGGGCCCGGCCGGTGCGGCGGTGTGCGGACCCGCCGGCGGTCGTCTGCCCCCGGGGCGCATCTGCGCCTGCCTGGAATCGTACCGGCGCGGAGCTGATCCGGAAGGGTGCCGCACGATGTCAAAAGCGATCGGGCGGAAGGCCGTTGGGGGGTGGCCGGCCCCGGGGCGGGGGAGTCGGACGGCACCCCCGGCTCACGGGGGAACAAGCCGGGGATGCCGGGTCCGAAGTTGCGGAATCAACAATTCCGCGAACGAGGGAGAACCTATTTCCTGGTGACGTCGCAGGTCAAGGCCCTTGTTGAAGGTTCACCGACGGTGCCCGGCGCGATCCGCCCGGTCACCCCGTCGACCAGGGTGCCGGCGTGCGGACGGCTCGGGTCCGCGGCGAAATGTGCCGATTCGGCGAGTGCCCAGCCGGCCCAGAACTCCGCCAGCCCGGGACCGTCCCGCTCCTCGCCCCGCCGCCGGGCCGCCGCCGCGTCCAGTTCCATCCACACCAGCCGGGCCAGCTCGGGCCGCACCGCGCGCCGCCCGGCGCCGACCCCCTCGACCAGGACCACCGGCGCGAGCGGCACCGCGGCCGTCCCGGCGAACCGGCGCAGCGTCCAGTCGTACACCTCGTACTCGGCGTCCCGGCCCGCCGCCAGTGGCTCCAGCACCTGGCCGCGCAGCCGCCCGGTCCAGCCGAACGGCTCGGCGTGCGTCGCCAGGTCGTCCAGGTGCACCACCGGGGCGCCACCGAGCGCGGTCGCCAGCCGGGCGGCGAAGGTCGTCTTGCCCGAGCCCGCGTGGCCGTCCACCGCTACCAGCCGCACCGGACCGCAGGACGGCGGCAGCGCCAGCAACTCGGCGGCGAGGGCGGCGAGGGCGTCGGGGTCGGCCGGTGGGGCCGCGGTACCGGCGCCCACGGGCCCGTCCGGGCCGGGCCGCACGACGGGCCGCACGGCCGGCCGCACCACCGGTCGGGCGAGGGGCCCCACTACCGGGGCGGCGGAAGTCTCGGAAGAAGCCACAACGTCAACCCTACGGCGGACTCCGCACCGGTTCGGACAGTGTTCGAGTCCTCCCCGTGACGGCAGCGCCTTGATCAGGCATACTCGCATCGCCATGCCTGTGAACGGCCGTTCACCGCGATCCGGTGCCGCCCGGCCGAAGCTGCCACACCCCGCGCGGGCCCGATCACACCCCGGGGCCCGGCGCACGATCGAGGAGGCGACCAGCCGCTATGACCACCTCCCCCGCGAAGTCCGTGGACCGCCAGCTGCCCAGCGAGGAGGCCCGCGAGCTCCTGAGCCTCACCCGGGACCTCGTCCAGCGGGAGCTGAAGCCGCGCGCCGCGGAGGACGAGGCCGCCGGCCGCTTCCCGCGCGAGGTCTTCCGCACGCTCGGCGAGGCCGGCCTGCTCTCCCTCCCGTACGACGAGGAGTACGGCGGCGGCGAGCAGCCGTACGAGGTCTACCTCCAGGTGCTGGAGGAGCTGGCGTCCGGCTGGCTGGCCGTCGGTCTGGGCGTCAGCGTGCACACCCTCTCCTGCCACGCGCTCGCCACCTTCGGCACCGACGAGCAGCGCGGGCGCTGGCTGCCCGGGATGCTCTCCGGCGAGCAGCTCGGCGCCTACTGCCTGTCCGAGCCGCAGTCCGGCTCCGACGCCGCCGCCCTGCGCACCCGGGCCGACCTGGACGGCGAGGAGTACGTCGTCCGCGGCACCAAGGCCTGGATCACCCACGGTGGCGAGGCCGACTTCTACAGCGCCCTGGTGCGCACCGGCGAGGAGGGCGCCCGGGGGATCAGCTGCCTGCTGGTGCCCGGCACCCAGCCCGGCCTCTCGGCCGCCCCGCCCGAGCACAAGATGGGCATGAAGTCCTCGCCCACCGCCCAGCTGCACTTCGACGGCGCCCGGGTCTCCCGGGACCGGCTGATCGGCAGCGAGGGCCAGGGCTTCCAGATCGCGCTCGCCGCGCTGGACTCCGGCCGGCTCGGCATCGCCGCCTGCGCGATCGGCGTCGCCCAGGCCGCGCTCGACACCGCGGTCGACTACGCGCGCGGCCGCCACCAGTTCGGCCGGCCGATCGCCGACTTCCAGGGCCTGTCCTTCATGCTCGCCGACATGGCCACCCAGATCGAGGCGGGCCGCGCGCTCTACCTGTCCGCCGCCCGCCGCCGCGACGCCGGCCAGGCATTCTCCAAGGAGGCGGCGATGGCGAAGCTGTTCTGCACCGACGCCGCGATGCGGGTGACCACCGACGCCGTCCAGGTGCTCGGCGGCTACGGCTACACCCAGGACTTCCCGGCCGAGCGCTACATGCGCGAGGCCAAGGTGCTGCAGATCGTCGAGGGCACCAACCAGATCCAGCGGCTGGTGATCGGCCGCCACCTCACCAAGGGCTGACCTTACGAAGGGCTGACCTCGCCAAGGGCTGACCTTACGAAGGGCTGACCTGCCCGCCGTCGGCCGTCCGCCGCCGCCCCCCGAGGGTGCCCGGCGGACGGCACGCGGACGGCCCCCGGCCCCGCTCCTGGGTGCGGAGCGGGACCGGGGGCCGTTCTGCCGATCATCGGGGCCGACGCGCGATGCCCGGGCGCGCGGCCGGCGCTCAGCGCCGGGAGAACCGGCCGCGTTGCTCGGGAATGACCGGCGCGGAGCCCGAGCGGACCGGGCGGTGCACCGTCGCGTGCGAGAACGGCTGGGTGCGCCAGTCGTGCTCGCCCGGCGGCGAGAACAGCGCGCCCAGGCCGGTCGGGTCGGCCTCCTCGGCGCACTCCACCTCGACCAGGTCGTCCGTCGGCGCGCCCGAGCCCGGGCACAGGGTGGGGGAGAAGGGGTGCCAGGCCCGGGGCAGCACGGCGTGCTGCGGCAGCCGCTCCTCGTCGCCCACCAGGGCGATCGGACGCCGGCAGGACGGGCAGTCGACCCGGACGATCTCCCACAGCTCGGCCTCGCCCGGATCCACCCCCGGGGCGGCGTCGTAGGGGACCGCGAGGTCCTCGCGGTCGGTCGTATCGTGGGCGTCGTCCGCGCCCGTCGGGCGCTGGTCGGTAACGCGCATCGTGATCCCCCTCGGATCGGGCCCGGTGTGGTCACCCGGGGCCACAACCAGCACTTCCCGCCGGCGCGGACTCATAACCCTGCAGTTCGGCGCACTGTGATGCACCGGGTGTGTCCTTCGCCACATTCGTCCGGCATGTGCCCGCACGGCACCCCGGGGCGCGCCGGATGCCACTCCGCGCCCCCTTCCCGGCCCCGCGTGCGCCCCCCGGCCCGGCGCCGCCCGCCCCCCCGCCGCCGTGATCCGCGCGCCCCCGAGAGGGTAGGTTTGCGCGTTGTGGAGGATCTCGATCAACGCATCGTCCGACTGCTTCTCCAGGACGGCCGGATGAGCTACACGGACCTGGGCAAGGCCACCGGCCTGTCCACCTCGGCGGTGCACCAGCGGGTGCGCCGCCTCGAACAGCGTGGGGTGATCCGCGGCTACACCGCGATCGTCGACCCCGACGCCGTCGACCTGGCACTCACCGCGTTCATCTCGGTCAAGCCCTTCGACCCGAGCGCCCCGGACGACACACCCGAGCGGCTGGCCGACCTGCCCGAGATCGAGGCCTGCCACAGCGTCGCCGGCGAGGAGAACTACATCCTCAAGGTCCGCGTCGGCGCCCCCGGCGACCTGGAGGACCTGCTGGCCCGCATCCGCAGCGCCGCCGGCGTCTCCACCCGCACCACCGTCGTCCTGTCCACCCCCTACGAGGCCCGGCCCCCGAGGCTCTGACCGGCCCTCCAGGGGGTGCAGACTGGGCCCCATGACCGAACGCATCACCCGGACCGTCCTGCTGCGCGGCGGCGCCGTCTACAGCCCCGCCGACCCCTTCGCCACCGCCATGCTCGTCGAGGGCGAGCACGTCGCCTGGGTCGGCAGCGACGGCGCCGCCGAGGCCTACGCGCGGACCGCCGACGAGATCGTCGAACTCGACGGCGCCCTGGTCACCCCCGCCTTCGTCGACGCCCACGCGCACGCCACCGCCACCGGCCTCGCGCTCACCGGCCTCGACCTCACCGGCACCCCCTCGCTGGCCGCCGCCCTGGCCGCCGTCACCGCCTTCACCGCCCGCGAGCAGCCCGGCGGCGTCCTCATCGGCCACGGCTGGGACGAGACCGGCTGGCCCGAGGGCCGCCCGCCGACCCTCGCCGAACTGGACGCCGCCGCCGGCGGCGCCGCGGTCTACCTCTCCCGCACCGACGTGCACTCCGCGCTCGCCACCACCGCGCTGCGCGCCCTCACCGACGGCCTCGCCGAACGGCCCGGCTTCCACCCCGAGGGCCCGCTCACCCGCGACGCCCACCACGCCGTCCGCGCGACCGCGCTCGCCGGCCTCACCCCCGCCCAGCGCCGCCACGCCCAGCGCGCCGCCCTCGCCCGCGCCGCCGAACTCGGCATCGGCGCCCTGCACGAGTGCGCGGGCCCCGAGATCTCCTCCGAGCAGGACCTCACCGCCCTGCTCGAACTGGCGGCCGAGGGCGACGGCCCCGAGGTGTTCGGCTACTGGGGCGAGCTCGCCGAGCGCGGCGGCGTCGAGACCGCCCGCCGGCTCGGCGCCGTCGGCGCCGGCGGCGACCTCTTCGTCGACGGCGCCCTCGGCTCGCACACCGCCTGCCTGCGCCACGACTACGCCGACGCCACGCACACCGGCACCTCCTACCTGACCGCCGCCCAGGTCGCCGACCACGTCGCCGCCTGCACCGAGGCCGGCCTCCAGGCCGGCTTCCACGCCATCGGGGACGCCGCGGTCGCCGCCGTCCTGGAGGGCGTGCGGGCGGCCGGCGACCGGGTCGGCGCCGACCGCGTCCGGGCGCTGCGCCACCGGGTCGAGCACGCCGAGGCCCTCGACGACAAGGCCGTCGCCGCCTTCGCCGAACTCGGCCTCACCGCCTCCGTGCAGCCCGCCTTCGACGCCGCCTGGGGCGGCCCGGACGGCATGTACGTCCAGCGCCTCGGCGCCGAGCGGGCCGCCGCGCTCAACCCGTTCGCCGCGCTGCTGCGCTCCGGCGTCCCGCTGGCCTTCGGCTCGGACGCCCCGGTCACCCCGCTGGACCCCTGGGGCACCGTCCGGGCCGCCGCCTTCCACCGCACCCCCGAGCACCGGATCTCGGTCCGGGCCGCGTTCACCGCCCACACCCGGGGCGGCTGGCGGGCGGTCGGCCGCGACCAGGACGGCGTGCTCGTCCCCGGCGCGGTCGCCAGCTTCGCCGTCTGGGCCGCCACCGAACTGGTCGTGCAGGCGCCGGACGACCGGGTGGCCGGCTGGTCCACCGACCCGCGCTCCGGCACCCCCGGCCTGCCCGACCTCACCCCGGGCCACCCGCTGCCCAGCTGCCTGCGCACCGTGGTCCGGGGCCGCACCGTCCACCTCGCCGAGGCCGGACCGGGCGCGGAAGCCGGCACGGAAACCGGCACGGAAACAGGCGCGTGGACCGGCACAGAAACCGGCGCGTAACCCGGCGCGAAAACCGGATGATCGGAGCGGGTCGGCGGCCCTAGGTTGGCCCCCATGACCGATCAGCCGTTCGTCCCCGCCGACTTCACCGTCCCCCGCGCCCTCGACGCCGAGGGGTTCCGCCTGGAACCCCTCGGCGAGCAGCACAACGAGGCCGACCACGCCGCCTGGACCGGCAGCATCGCCCACATCCGGGCCACCCCCGGCTTCACGGACGGCACCTGGCCCCCGGCCGAGGGCATGGACCTCGACCGCAACCTCGCCGACCTGCGCCGGCACGCCGCCGACTTCGAGGCCCGCCGGGGCTTCACCTACAGCGTCCGCGCCGTCCCCGGCGACACCGTCGTCGGGTGCGTCTACATCTACCCGGACGACGAGCGGCCCGGCGCCACCGATGTCAGCTCCTGGGTCCGGGCCGACCGGGCCGAGCTGGACGCCCCGCTCCACCGCGCGGTCTCCGCCTGGCTCACCACCGCCTGGCCGTTCGCCGAGGTGGCGTACGCCCCGCGCTGACGGGCCGGGGCGACCGGCCGAGGTGACGTCCACCGCCCGCCGAGCGGCCCGCGGGACGGCGCAAGGCGACCCTCACCTCACGGCAGGGTGTCCGGACGGGGTACCTTCTTCGGACAGCGTCCGAACTGCCGTCCCCGTACACCACGGCGGGACGGCGTCGAGAGAGATGGTGCGACGGTGGTCATGCCCGTCACCCAGGAGCGGTCCGGTCCCGCACCCGAAACCCCCGACGAGGAACCCGGCCCGGGCCGAGCCGCCCGGGCCCTCGCCAGGATCCGGGCCGGCCTGCCCCGCACCGGGCTGGCCGCGCTCGCCGGGCTGCTGCTCGCGCTGGCCTTCCCGCCCTTCGACCTGTGGCCGCTGTCCCTGCTCGGCGTCGCCGCGCTGTCCCTGCTCACCCGGGGCCGCACCGCCCGCCAGGCCGCCTGGACCGGCTTCGCCTTCGGCCTGCCGTTCTTCCTGATGCTGCTCAGCTGGCTGCGAGTGGTCGGCTGGGACGCCACCGTCGGCCTGTCCGTCATCGAGGCGCTCTTCCTGGCCGCCATGGGCTCCGGCCTCGCCGTCACCTCCCGGCTGCCCGGCTGGCCGCTCTGGGGCGCCTGCCTGTGGATCACCCAGGAGTGGGCCCGCGACCGGCTGCCGCTCGGCGGCTTCCCCTGGGGCCGGCTGGCCTTCGCCAACACCGCCACCCCCTACACCCCGCTGGCCGCACTCGGCGGCGCCCCGCTGGTGACCTTCGCCGTCGCCCTGTCCGGCACCCTGCTGGCCTGGGCCGCCGTCCGGGCGGCCGGCCGCGGCACCGACCGCCGCCCCGTCGCGGCCGCGCTCGCCGCGCTCGGCGCCGTCGCCACGATGCTCGCCGGCTTCCTGGTGCCGGTGCCCACCGCGCCCGCCGACACCGTCAAGGTCGCCGTCATCCAGGGCAACGTCCCCAACCCCGGCATGGACTTCCTCGGCCGCCCGATGATGGTCCTCAACAACCACGCCGCCGCCACCGAGAAGCTCGCCGAGGACATCAGGGCCGGCCGGGCCGAGAAGCCGGACATCGTGATCTGGCCGGAGAACTCCTCCGACCTCGACCCGTTCTCCGACCCGCTGGCCTACCGGCGGATCGACGAGGCCGTCCGCGCGATCGGCGTGCCCACCCTGGTCGGCACCCTCGTCGACGGCCCCGACGAGCAGCACGTGCAGAACGAGGGCATCGTCTGGGACCCGAAGACCGGCCCCGGCGCCTCCTACACCAAGCAGCACCCGGTGCCGTTCGGCGAGTACGTGCCCTTCCGCGACCAGCTCTCCAAGGTCATCACCCGCCTCCAGCGGGTCGCCCGCGACTTCTACCCCGGCGACCACAACGGCGTCATGCAGCTCGGCCCGGCCCGGATCGGGGACGTCATCTGCTTCGAGGTCGCCTACGACGAGATCGTCCGCGACACCGTCGACCAGGGCGCCCGGGTGCTCGTCGTGCAGACCAACAACGCCACCTACGCCAGGACCGGGCAGCCGGAGCAGCAGCTCGCGATGAGCCGGCTGCGCGCCGTCGAGCACGGCCGCGCGGTGCTGATCGCCGCGACCAGCGGCATCAGCGCGGTCATCGCCCCGGACGGCACCGTCGTCCAGCGCACCGAGGAGCTGACCGCCGCCGAGCTGACCGCGACCGTCCCGCTGCGCGACGGCACCACCGTCGCCGACCGGGTCGGCCCCGCCCCCGAGTGGACGCTCGCGGTGGCCGGCCTGCTGGCCTGCGCCGGGGGCCTGCTGGTGGCCCGCCGCCGCCGTGCGACGGCCCCCGCGGACGCCACGGCCACCGCCCCGGACAGCGCTCCCACCACGGGCGGATGACCCGCTGTTCCACCGGGCCCGCGCCCGGTGGAACACCGGCCGCCGGTCGACCGTTGGACCAGGTGGTGCCGTAGCCGGCCCGGACCTCCCGTGCGGCGCGCAGAGCACCGCCTGGAGTGGATTCGTACCGTGACCCGGCAAGACACCCCCACCCGTCCGGCCCCGCGCTCGAAGCTGCGGCGCGCGCTGCCGCTGCTGGTCACCGCCTGGCTGGTACTGGAGATCTGGCTGCTGGTGCAGGTGGGCTCCTGGCTGGGCGGCCTGACCGTGGTGCTGCTGCTGATCGCGGGCGTGCTGATCGGCGGCTCGCTGATCAAGCGGGCCGGCGCGCGCGCCCTGTCGGCGGCCTTCGAGCAGACCCGGGACCCGCGACCGGAGCAGCCGCAGACCGGGACCAGCCTCACCGTGCTGGCCGGCCTGCTGCTGATCCTGCCCGGCTTCCTCTCGGACGGGCTGGCGCTGACCCTGCTGTTCCCGCCCACCCGCGCGCTGTGGCGGGCGGCCGGGCGCCGGGCGGCCGACAAGGTGCTGCGCTCCGCCGCGACCGCGGGCGCCGACCCGCTGGCGGACGCGATGCGGCTGCAGGAGCAGCTGCGGATCCACCGCCCGGACGGCAAGGTGATCCAGGGCGAGGTGGTCGAGCCGGGCGCCGGCCCGGCGGCCGGACCGCAGGGCCCGGACACCGGCTACCGCCCGCCCCTCAACGGCTGACCCGCCCCCGCCGGCGCCCGCCGCCGGTGGTCCCGGCCAGGGCCCGTCCCGGCCGGACCACCGGCGGCCCCGCTACCGGGGGGCAACGCGAAAGGGACCCTGGTGACCAGGGTCCCTTTTCGCGTGCCCCCGCCGACCGGCGGGAGCGGGGTCAGGCGCTCTTGCGGGTGTCCCGCGGGTGGACCGCGAGGTTCATCCCACCGGAGCGGAGCACGGCCAGCCGCTCGGCCAGCACCTCCTCCAACTCCTCACGGGTCCGGCGCTCCATCAGCATGTCCCAATGGGTACGCGTCGGCTTGGTCTTCTTCTCCTCGGGCTCGTCACCGTCGAGAAGTACCGCCTCCTGGCCGCAGAAGCGGCATTCCCAGGCGGAGGGGATCTCGGCCTCGACCGAGAAAGGAACCTCGAATCGGTGTCCGTTCTGACATGCGTACTCGACGGTCTGGCGGGGAGCCAGATCAATACCGCGGTCGGTCTCGTAGCTAGTGGCCCCGAGTCGCGTGCCGCGGAGAGCTCGCTCGCTCATGAATCGTGCCTCCCGGGCTTATGGCCCACAGGACTAGTGGTCGCTGTTCTTCGTCGTTCGGTCAACGCTCGGCTTCCGACGAAGATTCCCGTCCCGGGACATGCGTCGTCTGTTGTGCCGTCCCTGTTTGTACCCACCGGCGCCCGATTTGTCACATCTGACCGGTGATATCACCCCAGGTGTCACCTATTTCACACCTGGTGATCGGTCGGCCTTTCCCGGACGAGCGTACCGGGCCGGGATTCGACGGTCGGAGCCGCCCCTCCCCTTCGGATGTGTGGCCGCCGGTCAGGCGAGTGGGCGAAAGCGTAGCGCGGCCGGGCCCTTGGCGAGGTCCACCCCGGCGTGCGCGGCCGGATCCAGCTCCACCGCGACCGGCGGCAGGCCGTCCGGGAGCGCGGGCAGCGGCTGCGCCGACTGGGCCGACTGGGCCGGCGCGGGTGCCTCGGTGCGGGTGTCGCGGTGCGGCAGCAGGGCGATCACGGCGTCCCGCAGCGCGGCCGGCGCCTCCTCGTCCAGGGGGTCGACGGTGGCCGGCAGCTGCAGCCGGACCGGGGTGCCGGTGCCGATCCGGGCGTAGCCGCGTCCGGCCGGGGCGTGCGCGGCGGGCACGATGTCCAGCGGCACCCCGAGGGCGGCGCGGCTCTCCTCGGGACCGGCCGGGCCGAGCACCACCCGGGCCCGGGCGGTGGCCCGGACGCTCGGCGAGATCCGGTCCCGGGCCTCGATGTCGTCGGCGACGACCACCGTGACCCGGGCGGCGCGGCCGTGCCGCAGCGGCAGCTCCAGCAGGTCCTGCGGGTCCGGCCGGCCCTCGGCGTGGGCCAGCTCGGTCAGTTCGGTCGGGTGGTCGAGCAGCAGCCACAGCGGCCGGGTGACGTCCGCGGGCGGCGCGGTGCCGGTGTGCCGGGCGGCGTTCAGCGCGGTGAGCCGGCGCTCGGTCTCCTGGGCGGCCCAGTGCAGCGCGGCCAGCGCGCCGTGCAGGCTGGTCTCCACGGTGTGCACGCCGGGCCGGTTGACCAGGCAGGCGTGCTCGCCGGTGCCGGCGCCGTCGATCACCATCAGGTCGGCGTACGGCAGGGCCTGGAGGGCGATCGAGCGGATCAGGCTGGAGGTGCCGTAGCCGCTGACGCCGAGCGCCAGCAGGTGCGGCTCGGCCGAGCGCGGACCGGTGCGCCACACCACCGGCGGCTGCTGGGCGGGTGCCCCGCCCTGCTGCACCGGGATGGTCCTGGCGCTGCCGTCCTCGTCGGTGAAGCCGAGCACGATCTCACCGGGCGCGGCCACGAAGCGCTGGGCGGCGATGTCCGTGGGCAGCGGCGCCAGGGCGGCGATCCGCAGCCGGTTGGACTCCTCGTCCCAGTCGAAGCGGTACTCGCGGGCCCGGCCGGCCTTGCCCTGGACGACCTGCTCGATCCGGGCCCGGGCGGCCGGCTCGGTGTCGGTGAAGTACGCGGGGTAGGCGATCTCCAGCCGGGAGAGCCGCCCCCCGGCGTCGAACTCCCAGCCGGAGAAGACGTCCTTCCAACTGCCCTCGTGGTGGTAGAGCGGGACGAACTCGCCCGGCCCGGCCAGGTACGGGGTGAGCGCCGCGTACAGGGCGGTGAGCTTGACTTCGACGACGTCCGGCTCGGGCGGGCCGGGCGGGGCCTTGGGCGCGCGTCCGGCCCAGGCGGCGCTGGCCATCAGCGCGACCAGGGCGAACAGCAGGCCGTGCGGCAGCAGGAAGATCCCGACCAGCATCGCGGCGACCAGGAACACCGTCGGCCCGCGCCGCTCCTTCGGGGTGGCCTGCCAGCGTTCCTTGGCCCAGCCGGCGTGGTGGCGCAGCCCCCGGCCGACGACGGTGAGCGGCGCGAACATGTCGGAGGCGTGGTCGCCGGCCGTGCGGGCGAGGTCGCGACCCTTGCTGAGGTGGTGGCGGTTGAGCGGCATTCCTTGGCTCCCCGGGCGAGTGGGACGATCGGGCGGAACGGGGCTTGCTGCGGCGGCCGGTGCGGCGGCGGCTCCGGCGGGAACGGCCGGGCCCGGGGCGGTGGGATCCGACCCGGGCCCTGGCGGTCGGGGCGACCGCTCCTAGAACTTGATGCCTCCGAGCAGGCTGGCGAGGGTCGCGCCGCCCGCGGTGATGCTCGGCGCGATCGAGGAGCCGGCGATGTAGAAACCGAGGAGGGCACAGACGATCGCATGGGAGACCTTGAGTCCGTCCCTGCGGAAGAAGAGGAAGGTGATGGTGCCGAACAGGACGATGCCGGAAATCGAGAGGATCACGTTCTGCTCCTCGAGGGAGGGGACGGGGACAGTGTCACGGAAAGTGCCATAATCGTGACAAAAAGTAATAGATGATGGAACGGCGCAAATGGGTGGATCTCGGGAGTCACCCCACTCCGTGATCCGGACGGCGGTATGCGAACCGACCACGCCGGGGCCCGGGGGTGCCGCATTTCCGGTGCGCCCGGCCATTCCTGCCCCCGGGCGGGAAGTTTCCAGGGGTGGTGGAAAGTTCCCCCGAATGGGCGCGCAACCTTCCCGCCCGCGTGTCGTGCGCTACCGTGCGTCCGGCGCGACCACCGACCACGCCGGAGCGGCCCCGGTCCGGGCCGTTCCGCGGAGAAAGGCCGAGACATGACCGACACCCCCGACGCCGACGTGATCGCCCTGGCCGGCAGGCTCTTCGACGCCGCCCGGGCCGGCGACTCCGCCACCCTCGCCGCCTACGTCGACGCCGGCGCCCCGGCCGACCTCACCAACGACCGCGGTGACACCCTGCTGATGCTCGCCGCCTACCACGGCCACGCCGTCGCGGTCACCGCCCTGCTGGAGCGCGGCGCCGACCCGAACCGGCCCAACGACCGGGGTCAGACCCCGCTCGCCGGCGCCGTCTTCAAGGGCAACGACGACGTCCTCGACGCCCTGCTCGCCGGCGGTGCCGACCCCTCCGCCGGCACCCCGTCCGCCGTCGACACCGCCCGGATGTTCGAGAAGGCGGCGCTGGTCGCCCGGTTCGAGGGCCGACCGGAGGCGGGCTGAGCGAGGGCCGTAGGCTGGACGACCATGGAGAGCACCACCACCGGCGGAACCTTCGCACACGACCGCACGGGTGACCGCATCGAGCTGCGCGTCACCGGCTTCGGGCACCCCGACGCCCAGCTCCTCGCCGCGGAGGTCCAGCAGGAGTACGTCGTCCGCTACGGCGAGGGCGACCTCACCCGGCTGCACCCCGACCACTTCGAGCCGCCCGCCGGCCTCTTCGTGATCGCGTACCTCGACGGCCGGCCGGTCGCCTGCGGCGGCTGGCGCGCCAAGGCGGCGGCGCCGTTCGGACTCCGTGACGGCGACGCCGAGGTGAAGCGCATGTTCGTCCGCCCCGAGGCACGTGGCCGGGGCCTGGCCCGGACGCTGCTGCGCCACCTGGAGCGGACCGCCGCCGAGGCGGGCCGGACCAGGTTCGTCCTGGAGACCGGCAGCGAGCAGCCCGAGGCCATCGCCCTGTACGCGTCCGAGGGGTACGCGGCGATCGAGAAGTTCGGCCTCTACCGCGAACACCCGCAGAGCATCTGCCTGGGCAAGGAGTTCGACGGCGGGTCCGCCGTCTGAACCGGGCCCCGGCCGGGTAACCTCCCGAGGGGGACCGACCGGACCCCTCGGGAGGGGCGCCGGCCGACGGCCGGTGACGGGCGGGGGAGAACCGCGGATGACCGGACCGGTACTGCCCGCCGCACGCAATGGACCCGCCGAGGCCGCCGGGTTCGCCGCGCGCGCCGAACCCGCTGAACCCGGCGAACCCACTGAACCTGCCGAGTTCGCCGAACTCGCCGACCCGGACGGTCCGTTGGCCCGCCTGATGACCGAGGGCCTGCGCGCCGCCGGGACCGGTGGCGTCTGGTCGGTGGGCGACGCCGGCGGAGTCCGGGCCCGCGGCCGGACCGGCCCCCTCGGCCGAGGCCCCTGGGCCGCACGGGAGATGGACCACGACACCGTCTTCGACCTGGCCAGCATCACCAAGATCATCGCCCTCTGGCCGTGCGCCGGAGCCCTCCGGCAGACCGGCCGGCTGCCCCTCGACCGCCCCCTCGCCGACTACTGGCCCCCCGCCGCGCGGCAGCCCGTCGGCATCGTGACGGCCCGTCAACTGCTCACCCACACCGCCGGAATGCCACTGCGCACCCGCTTCGCCGAACTCTACGGCGACGACCCGGCGGCGATCCGGGCCGGCCTCCTCGCCGCCCCGCTGCACCGCCCGCCCGGCGCAGCCGTCGAATACACCGACCGGGCCGCCGTCCTGCTCGGACACCTCGTCGAGGACCTCGCCGGCGCACCGCTCGACCGGCTCGCCGCCCGGCAGGTCTGGCAGCCGCTCGGCATGACCGACACCCACTACGGCCCGCTCGGCCCGGACACCGCACACCGCACCGCACCCACCGGGTACGAGCGCACCGCCGGCGGCATCCTGTGCGGCACCGTGCACGACCCCTCGGCCCGGCTGCTCGGCGGCGTCTCCGGCAACGCCGGCGCCTTCTCCACCGCCCGTGACCTGGAACGCTTCCTCACCGCCGTGCTCGCCCCGCCCGCCGGCACCGGACTCCCCTGGGGCGAACCCTGGATCACCGAGTCCCTGCGCGTCCACACCGGCGGACTCGCCCCCGCCCGCGGCCTGTCCTGGCTCTGCGCCGCCGGCACCGACCCCGCCGCCGGCACCTTCGCCCACTACGGCTTCACCGGTACCGGCGTCTGGGTCTCCCGCCGCCGCGGCCGCTGGGCGCTGCTGCTCACCAACAAGGTCCACTACGGCCGCGACTTCCGGCCGCTCACCGACCTGCGCAACGCCTTCCGCCGGACCGTCCTCGGCTGACGGCCCGGCGGCGCATCCCGGAACGGCGCCGGGCGTCAGATCAGCGTCGACCAGTACGACCAGAACCGGTTCAGGATCAGCAGCGCGACCACCGCCGCCCACAGCACCGGCAGCGCCCAGTGGTAGCGGGCCGCCTCCCGGACCACCGGCCGCAGCCGGGGCCCGACCGGGATCACCCCGGACCGCAGATTGTGCAGCGTCGTGTACCAGAACAGCGCCACCACCGTCACCCAGACCACCATGCAGTACGGGCACAGCGCGCCGATGTCGTACAGCGCCTGGCCGATCAGCCAGTGCGTGAACCCCACCCCGAACAGCGTCCCGGCCTGCAGCCCCAGCCAGAACCAGCGCCGGTACGCGGCCCCCGCCAGCAGACCCGCGCCGACCGCCGCCAGCGCGCCGAACGCGGCCAGCCCCAGCAGCGGGTTCGGGAAGCCGAACACCTCGGCCTGCGCGGTGCGCATCACCGAACCGCAGCTGATCACCGGATTGATGTTGCAGCTCGGTATGTAGGAGGGATCCTCCAGGATGCGGAGCTTGTCGAAGGTCAGCACCGCCGAGGCGGCCAGCCCGACCAGCGCGGACAGCAGGAGGAACAGTGAGAACGCGCGGCCCGCGCCGACCGGCCCCGGACCGGCCACGACCGGACCGGCGGGAGCGGGACGGGGGGAGGAGTGGGACGGCAGAGCGGTCGATGCGGTCATGGCAGAGCACTCCGTGGGTGAGGAAGGGCCGGCCCGGCCGGGAAATCGGCCGGGCCGGTGGTGCTCACTGCAAGCCCGCGGCCTGCTTCACCTGCGCGGTGAACTGCTCCGACGTCAGCGCCTTGTTGCCGCTGAACAGCGTCAGCGGCTTGCCGTCCACCTTCACCGTCGGGGTCCCGGTCACCCCGCTGTCGTTGAACGCGTCCGCGACCTTCTTCGCCCACGGCGCGTACGTCCGGTCCGTGACCGCCTTGACGAAGGCGTCGGTCTTCAGACCCGGCACCTTGTTGGCCAGCTCCAGCAGGTGGTTGACGTCGCCGAAACCGTCCTCGCGCTCGTCCGGCTGGTTGGCGTACAGCACGTCGTGGTACGCCTTGAACTTGTCCGCGCCCTCGTTCACCGCGGCGCCGATCGCCGCCAGCGCGGTGCGCGAGCCCTTGCCGCCGAGGTTCTTGTCCAGGAACGCGGCCAGGTGGTACTCGACCTTGAACGTGCCGTCGTCCACCAGCTTCCGGACGGCATCGCCGTTGGCCGCCTCGAAGTTCTTGCACACCGGGCAGCGGAAGTCCTCGAACACCTGGAGGGTGTGCGCGGCGTCCGTCCTGCCGTACGTGATGACCGTGCCGTCCGCACCCGAGGTGTTCGCCGGGACGACCATCGCGGTCGGCTCGACCGCCTCCGTCGAGGAGGACTTGCTGTCGCCGGCCGCGCTGATCGCCAGCGCGGTGCCGCCGACCAGGGCGAGACCGACGACGAGCGAGACACCGATGACGATCCGCCGCCGGCGGGCGTTCGCCAGCTTCTCCAGGCGCTGCGCCTCCTGGATGCGCTCACGGGCGCCGATCTTCTGGGACTGCTTGCGGGAGGGCTTCTGGTTGGGGTGAGCCATGTCGGTTCAACTCCGTGATGGGGCGCGCCAAGGGGCGCGCGGAGGTGTCCCCACTCCGGCGCGCGGCGTACTGCACTGGCGCGCGGGGGCGCCGGCGGAGGTACGGGGCCGGAGGGGACTACTGGGCGGGAGGCGGGGTGGCGCGCCGCCCGCCGGACACCTGGGAGCCCGTCACGGGGCAGTCGTCAGGACGTCGTCAGCGGGCAGGCGCGAACAGCGGCGGGCCGCGGCGCGGCGCCGGACTCAGCACCACGTCCTCGCGGTGCGGGCGGCGGCGGTCCGGGACCGGCAGCGGCACCCGCAGCACCGGCCGGACCGGTGCCGGAACCAGCAGCGCGACCAGCGCCCGCAGCGGCGCCGCGACCGCCTGGCGCAGCGCGCGCAGCGCCCGCACCAGGCCGGACAGGGCCGCGTCACCCAGCCGCAGCCAGGCCGCGGCGGCCAGCGCGATCACCAGGTGCACCAGCAGGAGCAGCAGTTGGGTGGCCGCGGGCGCCAGCCGCCCGGAGTGCCCCAACTGGCCGTAGAGCAGCGAGGAGCCGTCCACCGAGCCGCCACCACAGACCAGCAGGTTCATGCCGCGGGCGGGGAGGTCGGCGCCGAGGACCGGACCACAACTGGTCTGGCCCAGATTGAACGTCGTGTTGAGCAGCAGTTCGACCGGGACCATCACGGCCGCTATCTGCGCCAACCGTCGCTCCCCGCCGGACAGCGCGGCCGCGACCAGGAAGACGACGGCGGTCGCGACCACCACCAGGGTGAGCGGCAGCGGGCGACCGGTGATGACCACCTGGCCCAGCGCGGACAGCGGCACGGCGAGCGCGGTGAACACCGCGGCCCGCAGGGCCCTCGTCGCGTGGGTGGAGGTCGTCACGCTCGGGAGTATGTCACGGCCCTTACGCCGGGCACGAGGGTGCGTCGGGGGCGGTGGCCGGATCGGCGCACAGATTGTCCCGCGTCGGTCGTTCGTTCGCGGTCCGGGGGCGGGGAGTTCACCGGGGCGATGGGTTTGACGGCGCGACGGCGGGTGAGGACCCGTCAGCGGCTGCCAGGGGCGGTGGGACGGTCCGACAATCGGGCGATGGACTATGCCCGTGGCCCGGGGCCGGGGGTGCCCGACGTGCCGGAGGTGCCCGCGGTGCCGTCACCGCCGTGGCCGTGGCCGTGGTTCCCGCCGCCTGCCCCGCACCCTTCGTACCCTTCGCACTCCGCGACGCCCTGCCCGCCGTCTTCGCCTTCGCCTTCTGCCACGCCTTCCTCCACACCCACGCCGTTGCCCACGCCGTCCTCCGTGCCCTCCCCCTCGGCTTCTCCGTCGCCGTCGGTGCCCTCCGTGCCGTCGCCCGCCGCCCAACCGTCCGCCGCCCAACCGTCCGCTCCGGCCCCCACCGCGCCGTCCGCCGCCACGCCCCACGAGCCGTCCACACCGTCTCCCGCGAAGTCCGCCGCGCCACCACTCCCGCCGCACGCCCCCGTCACCCTCCGGCCGGGACCCGAACCGTCCCCCTCCGCCC
Organism: Kitasatospora purpeofusca; assembly: GCF_034043715.1. Taxonomy (GTDB): domain Bacteria; phylum Actinomycetota; class Actinomycetes; order Streptomycetales; family Streptomycetaceae; genus Kitasatospora; species Kitasatospora purpeofusca_A. The sequence goes on from NZ_JAXCLC010000010.1 coordinate 140,573, forward strand.
CGCACGTACCGGCCCCGCCCAACTGGACGGCACCGCCCCCGCCCATGCCCCCGCCCCCCGCTCCGACCGCCACCCTCACGGCCGTCGTCGCCGCACCCCCGCCCCCCACCGCACCCCCGGCCGCCGGCCTCGACGCCACCACCTGGACGACCGTCCTCCTCCTCACCGTCCTCGTCCCGGCCGCGCTCGCCGCAGCCCTCGGACAGCACCACCGCACCAGCTCCCGGAGCCGCCGATGAACCCCGTCCCGCTGCTGAGCGCCGCCGCCTGCGTGACCCTCGCCGTCGGCGCCCTGGCGATCGCCCACCGACTGCGCCCCGCCGTCCCCGAGGGCGAACTCCCACCCGAGCCGCACCCCGTCCTCTCCAGCATCGGCTCCGGCCTGCTCTCCGGCTTCATACTGCTCACCGGTTTCCTCGTCGCCACCGGCTGGGCCGCCCGCACCACCGGCATCCTCCCGCCCCGCGGCCTCTACCTCGCCGACGTCGCCGCCGGCACCGCCGTCCTCCTCTACCCCGCCCTCGCCGGCCTCCCCTTCACCCCCCGCTACACCACCGCCGTCACCTTCTTCGCCGCCCTCGTCGGCTACACCATGTCCCTCGCCATCCAACTGCGCCCCTGACCCCACCCGCCCCACCTCGGTGCACAGGACGCCGGACCCGCCGACTTCCCGCTCCGCGGGGACCGGGTACGTGGCGGAAAGGTGCGCTGCCCCGGAGCGGGGGTGCGGGCTAGCCTGGGAGCGATTCCCGGACGCCCCGGAAGGGGGTGCAGGCGGATGACCGGTGACATGGTCACCGTGGGTGAGGTGGTGCTCGGACGGATCCGGGCGCAGGCCGAGGTGCTGGCGGGCCTGGACGAGGCCGTGCGCGCCGACGAACCGGACGCGGTGCACCGGATGCGGGTCGCCTGTCGGCGCCTGCGCAGCGCGTTCCGGACCTACCGGCGGCTGCTGGCCCCCGGAGCCACCGACGAACTGGTGGCCGAACTGCGCTGGCTGGCGGCGGCGCTCGGCCGGGCCCGGGACCAGGAGGTCCTGGGCGAGCGACTGGCGGCGCAGGCCCGGGAACTGCCCGAGGAGTGCGGACCCGAGCAGGTCGCCGCCGAACTGGAACGCCGGGGCAGGGCCGAGTACCGGCGGGTCTGGCCGGAGGTCGTCGCCGCCCTGGACAGCCCCCGCCGCCGTGCACTCGCCGACGGACTCGCCGCGCTGCTCACCGCCCCGCCGCTGCGCGGACGGGCGGACCGGGCGGCCGGCCCGGAGCTGACCCGGGTCGCCGCCCGGGAACAGCGGCGCACCGCCGACCGGATCCGGACCGCGCTGGCCGACGGGGGCGCGGAACAGGACATCGCGCTGCACGAGGCCCGCAAGGCCGCCAAGCGCGCCCGGTACGCGGGCGAGACGGCGCTGCCGGTGGCGGGCCGGGCGGCCGAGCGGTACGTCGCCCGGATGAAGGCCGTCCAGGAGGTCCTCGGCGAGCACCAGGACGCGGTGGTGGCCTCGACCGCGCTGCGCGAACAGGCACGCGCCTCGAAGGAGCCGTTCGGCTACGGCGTGCTGTACGGGCGGCAACTGGCGCAGGCGGAGCGGGCGCGGCTCGCGCTGCCGGAGGTGTGGGAGCGGGCGGCCCGGCCGGAGCTGACCCGGTTCGCCTGAGGTCCGGGCGAGCGCGCGGCCGTCACTCCCACGTGCGGGCACTCCTCCGGGCGGGCACTCCTCCGGGCGGTCACTCCTCCGCGCGGTCGCTTCGCCGTGCCGTCGCTTCGCCGTGCCGTCACTCCTCCGCCGGGTCGAGCCCGGCGGAACGGGCGGCGGTGCGGAGCAGCCCGCGCAGCATCACGGTGCTGAGCCGGCCGGTGTTCGTGTTGCGCGGGCTGACGTGGTAGCAGCCGTACAGCTCCAGCGGCGGGCCGCCGTCGCGGGCGGCCAGGGTGACGTGCGCGCCGTGGCCGAAGCGCGGCCGGGGGCGCGGAACGGTCCAGCCGGCCGTGTCGAGCACCGGGAGGAGCGTCTGCCAGGCGAAGCCGCCGAGTGCCACCACGCTCCGCACGGTGGGGCGGAGCAGTTCGAACTCGCGGGCGATCCAGGGCCGGCAGGTGTCGCGTTCGGCGGTGCTCGGCTTGTTGTCGGGCGGGGCGCAGCGGACCGGGTCGGTGATCCGCACGCCGTCCAGGGCGAGGCCGTCGCCGTACCGGACGGAGAGCGCGCGGTTGGCGAGGCCCAGGTGGTGCAGGGCGGCGTAGAGCAGGTCGCCGGAGGGGTCGCCGGTGAAGATCCGGCCGGTGCGGTTGGCGCCGTGCGCGGCCGGGGCGAGGCCGACCAGGACGAGCGGGGCGTCGGGCGGGCCGAAGCCGGGGATCGGGCGGCCCCAGTAGTCCCAGTCCAGGTAGGCGCGGCGTTTGACGCGGGCCGTCTCCTCGCGCCACTCGACCAGGCGGGGGCAGGCCCGGCAGCCGGTGACGACGCGGTCGAGGGCGGTGAGGTCCGGGGCCCGGGCGGCGGCTGCGGCGGGATGGTGCGGGTGGTCCGGGGCGCGGGCGGGGTCGTCCGCGCGCTCGACGGCCTCGACGGCCTCGACGGCCTCGGGGGCGTCGGCCGGGGCCGGTTCCTCGGCGGGGGGCTGCGGCATGGCGACGATCCTAGGCGCTGCCGGGGGTTCGTCCCGGTCGGGACGGGACAGGCGTAGCGTGGAACCAGCCCTGTTCCGGCGGCCGTCGGCCGGCTGGGTCGGCGGCGGCCGGGGCTCGCTGCCGCGCGAGGAGGCCGTGATGGTCGTCGATGTGGTGATAGCGGTCGTGGTCGTCGTGCTGATGCTGACGGCCGTGGTGGCAGGGCTGAGCGTCCGGGTCGTGCAGCAGTTCCAGCAGGGCGTGGTGTTCCGGTTCGGCCGGGTGCGGGACGAGGTGCGCGGACCGGGACTGGTCGCGCTGATACCCGTCGCGGACAAGCTGCGCCGGGTGAACGTGCAGATCGTGACGCTGCCGATCCCGGCGCAGGAGGGCATCACCCGCGACAACGTGACCGTCCGGGTGGACGCCGTCGTGTACTTCCGGGTGGAGGACCCGGTGAAGGCGATCATCAATGTGCAGGACTACAACTTCGCCATCTCCCAGGTCGCGCAGACCTCGCTGCGGTCGATCATCGGCAAGAGCGAGCTGGACGACCTGCTCGCCAACCGCGAACCCATCAACCAGGGGCTCGAGCTGATGATCGACAGTCCGGCCCTCGGCTGGGGCATCGAGATCGACCGGGTGGAGATCAAGGACGTCGCCCTGCCGGAGTCGATGAAGCGCTCGATGTCCCGGCAGGCGGAGGCCGAGCGGGAGCGGCGTGCGCGGATCATCACGGCCGACGGTGAGTACCAGGCGTCCGCGCGGCTGTCGGAGGCGGCGGCGGTGATGAGCGCGACCCCGGCGGCGCTCCAGCTGCGGCTGCTGCAGACGGTGGTGGAGGTCGCGGCGGAGAAGAACTCGACGCTGGTGCTGCCGTTCCCGGTGGAACTGCTGCGCTTCCTGGACAGCGCGGCGGAGACCCATCGGCGGGCGGCGGGCGAGGCTGCGGGCGCGGCGGAGGACCAGGCCGCGGGCGCGGCGCAGGGGGCGGGGGAGCCGGCCGGGGTGCCGGGCGCGGGAGCTGGGACGCCTCCGGTGAGCGGTGCCGAGGCGCACGAGCTCCCGCCGTTGGAAGAGGTGTTGGAGAGCCTGCCGCTCGATGTGCCGCCGGCCCCGCCGTTGGACCCGCCGGACGAGGGCTCGGCCGATGTGCCGGCCGAGTCGTCGGACGGTTCCGAGGGCGGGCGGGGCGCCGCCGGGTAGGCCCGGTGGCGGGGCCCCGGCGACCGGACCACGATGGAGTGACGGGAGTGGCAGGCAGGTCAGGAGGCCGATCATGACCAGTGCGGGCGACATCATGCATCAGGGAGCCGAGTGCGTGCGCGAGCACGAGACGCTCGCCACCGCGGCCCGGCTCATGAAGGAACGCGGCGTCGGGGCGTTGCCGATCTGCGGTGAGCGGCAGAAGCTCCTGGGGATCCTCACCGACCGGGACATTGTGCTCAAGTGCGTCGCGGAGGGCCTCGACCCGGAGCAGGTGACCGCGGGCGAGGTGGCCCAGGGGCGGCCGATGACGGTGGAGGCGGACGAGGACGTCGAACAGGTGCTGCGGGTGATGGAGCAGTACCGGGTGCGGCGACTGCCGGTGATCAACCACCCGGAGCACGAGCTGGTCGGCATGATCAGCGAGGCGGACATCGCGCGCGGTATGCCGCAGACGCGGCTGGCGGAGTTCGTGACGGCGGTCTGCGCCGAGGACTCGCCGCGCTCGAAGGAGGTACTGGAGACGCCGCAGGGCGCTTGACGGTTCGGGTCGGG
>NZ_JAXCLC010000100.1:0-23422 GCF_034043715.1 Kitasatospora purpeofusca
GCGCGTCTGCCTATTCCGCCACCCGCGCAACTGGGTGATGGGTAAATACTAGCCCATACCCAGGGGTGGTTCTAACCAACCGGGAGTGTGCCGTCCCGAAGGGCGGAGAGGAAGGAACCCCAGGCGGCGGAGGGGAAGAGGAGGACCGGCCCGGAGGGATCCTTGGAGTCACGTACCGGGACGACGCCGGGGGAGGGCGACGCGAGGGCCACCTCGACGCACTCGCCCCCGTTGTCCCCGCTGTAGCTGCTCTTGCACCATGTGGCCGCCCTGAGGTCGACGCTCTTCATATCGGTACTCCTCCATCGCATCGGCGATCAGCGTCCGAGAGTCGCTCACCGAGAGTACGTGCCCGCGCAGCAGATCATAGTCGCCCCGATGCTCGGCAACGACGGATGCGGCATCACTGAAGTGCCCTCGACAGAGACTCTCCGAGTAGAGCCATTCGCTCCCATCCGGCATCTCCAGCAAGAACATTGAGGTTCCGGGACGCCTCACTCGGACGCAGTCGAAGGGCGCCACCTGGATACTGATGTTGGGGCGCTCGCCGACCTCCAGCAGGTGCTCCATCTGGCGCCTCATCACCCCCGGGTCACCGACAACGCTGCGGATCACGCTCTCGTCCAGCACTGCGATGTGCAGCGGACCGTCAGGCCCGAGCAGCCGCTTCTGCCGACCCATTCGGGCGGTCACACGATCCCGCAGCAACGCCGGGCTACCGCCGTCAATCCCCAACCGGAACAACGCGTGCGCGTAGTCCGCGCACTGCAACAGGCCATTGACTCGGGCGGATTGATACACCCGGATCGCCAACGCCTCGGCCTCCAGATCCACGTACTTCTGGAACCAGTCCGGATGCTCCACATCGGCCTGCCAGTCAACCCGCTTCCAGAGCAGGTAGAGCATTCCGCCCGTCTGCAGGATGTCGTCGCAGGCCATGACCGAATCGACAGGCATCGGCCGGTGGCCTCCCTCGTACCGCGTCACCACGGTGCGATCACAGTGCAGGAGCTTGCCCAGGGCCTCCTGCGTGAGGCCCGCTCGCTCCCGGGCGAACCGCAACGCCTCCCCGAACAGCTTCGCCGGACTCGCCGTGGGTCCCGCATCTGCCTTCCGATGTGACACGTCCGCCACCCCTCTTGTGCCATGGCCCGCTGCACCACGAATCGGCAGTCACCGTACCCAGAGACCGGCGATGATTGACACCGGAACGCAGTTATTCGCTTGCACAGCGTGAATATCGCGCCCCATTCGCGAGCCTGTTCCACTCCCCCCTCTCCCCCGGAGGCTTCGCCATGCCCTCTCTCCGTACCGTCCGCCGGCCCCGCGAGTTCGCCGCCCGGCTCCCCTCGCGGGACGCGTCCGCCCCCCTCGCCCGGTCCTTCCTCCGCGCCTACCTCGCGGGCCTGCCGCGCGGCGAACGCTATTCCGACATCGGCGAGTTGCTGCTCGGTGAACTCGTCACCAACGCCGTCCGGCACTCCGACGCGCCGCCGGACCGGCTGGTCGAGGTCCGGTTCGCCGTCGTCGCCGACCGGCTTCGACTGGAAGTGCACGACGCCGGTGGCGGGCGCCCCACGCTCCGCCCCTCGGCCGGTCCCGACGAGGAGTGCGGGCGGGGCCTCCTCCTCGTCGACGAACTCGCCGAGCGCTGGGGCTGCTGCCCCCGCGCCGGCGGGATCGGCAAGTTCGTCTGGGTGCTGATCCTCCCCGCACCCGGCTTCACCGAACTGGTCTTCGGCCGGTCGCCGAGACTCGTGACGGTCTGAGATTCCCCCTGCGAGGTATCCGCCCAACTCTCCACCGACCCGCGGCCGATGAACCTCCGAGCGCGGATCCGTGCACGTGATCTGCGCCAGTGCCCGACCGCCCCTCGCACTCGGACGGACCCGACCGTGCAGCGAACCCGCACGGCCGGGCCGGCAGGGGAGACACATCCCCCTGGGAAACACCCACAGCGCCGTGACTGTTACGCGATAATCCGCCCATGACTCCCGACCCCCGAGATCGGCGCCGTCCGAAAACCGCTCCGGTTCGCCCTCAGGTCAAGACCGGGGCGTCCAGCGATGATGCGCACGACGTGGTGTTCTTCCGTCACCACCCTGATGACGACCCCGGACAGCAGACCCCTGGGCGGATCTTCCTGAACGAGATCTGCCCGACCAAGGTCAGGGCCACGATGCGGGCAGTACTCGTCGCCGTCGCCGCCGCGCCCCCGAAGCGATTCGCCGGAGGCGGCTACTGGGAGGCCATGAAAGGCGACATGGCCGGCTGGTTCGAGGTCCGGGTGGACGGGCCGAAGAGGCGCCACTACCGCCTCTTCTGCCTGCTCGACTACGAGGCCGCAGGTGCCGCGAAGCCCCTCCTCGTGGTCGTCTGCGGTCTGGACAAGCCCTTCAGGACCGTGCTGTCCGCCGCGGATTACGAAGGGGTCCGCGAACTCGGGGCCGAATACCTGAAGCGGAACCCCCGCTCGAAGCTCTGACAGCGCGAAGCAGTCAGGCGGCGGCGCGGGACCGGGCCTTCGTGTCGCGCATGGCTGCCAGGTGCTCCGCCAGCATTAGGACGTCCGCCGCCTGCCCCTCCAACAGCGGAGCAGTGATCGACCTCCGCTCGGCCTCGGGAAGCGGCTCAAGGGTGATGCGCATCCCCAGAGCGGCCGCGACCTCGGCCAGTGTGCCCAAGGTCGGGTTCACGTGACCCGCCGAGAACAGGCGTCGGATCACTGCCGGCTCTGCGCTGATGGCCCTCGCCAGCGCGGCCTTGGAGAGGTCCGCTGCTTCACGGGCCTCGTCGAGCTCATTGACGATGCGGTCGATCGTGGCGATGCGCATCGACTCGACCACGTATTCACGGAGGAACTCGGGGTCCTGAAGATCCTGGACGAGGTCGTCCCAGAAGGCGCCTTGAGTCATCGCGTCCCACTCCGTCCGTTCGCCTGGCCCGAAGCGTATCAAATATGCTACGCCCAGACCAGGCGTTGCCACACCCGGCGCCGGAATGTCACGCCCCGGCCGCCGCCTCCAGGGTGGCGCGCCACAGCGGGCTGTCGACGTAGTGGTTGTCGTAGAGCTCGGAGGAGTCCTTGATCTCCTGCGGGCTGGCCTCGCCCCGCATCACCCGGCCGAGCAGGCGCAGGTAGTCGAAGCGCGGCATGCCCGGGGTGAAGACGAACAGCACGTCCGCCTCCGAACCGGGAGCGGCCGCGAAGGCGTGCGGGGTGTGCGGGGGGACGAGCAGGAAGTCGCCGCTCTCCAGGGTCTCGACCTTCTCGTCCAGCAGAACCTGGAGCTTGCCGCCGATGACGAAGAACAGCTCGGAGGCCCGGGTGTGGAAGTGGGCCGGGGCGCCGACCGCACCTTTGGCGAAGGTGGACCGGTAGCTGGTGACCGGGCTGCCGTCGGTGCCGGAGTCGGCGAGCAGGGTCATCACGCTGCTCGGGTCGCTGGTGGTCTCGGCGGTGGCGGCGCGGGTCAGGATCGGCTTGATCGAGCTGGCGTTCATGGTGGTTCCCCCCGTCTCGGGTGGCTCCGGCTCCCCTGCCGTGGCCTTGTGATGATCACTCTATGAGCCCGATCGACCTGCCGAGGGGTGCATTCCGTTGCCAGAATCATGGGTCAATTCGAGCGCGCAAAAGACCCCGGGAACGGCGACGGGCCGCACCCCCGACCTCGGGGATGCGGCCCGTGCGGAACGGCTCCGGCGTCAGCCGGCCAGGCGCTCCGCCGCCGCGTCCAGGCGGGCCAGGGTCCGCTCGCGGCCCAGCACCTCGATCGACTCGAACAGCGGCAGACCCACGGTGCGGCCGGTGACCGCGACCCGGATCGGCGCCTGCGCCTTGCCCAGCTTCAACCCGTGCTCGGCCGCCACGGCCTCCAGCTCGGCCTTCAACGGCTCGGCCTTCCAGTCCGCGAGGGCGGCGAGCTTCTCGCGGGCGGTGCGCAGCAGGGCCAGCGCGCCGTCCTTGTCCTTCATGGCCTTCGCCCAGGACTGCTCGTGCTCCACCGGCTGCGGCAGGAACAGGAAGTCGACCTGCTCGACGATCTCGCCCAGCACCGCGATCCGGGACTGCGCCAGCGGGGCGAGTTCGGCGAACGCCTTCGCATCGAACGCCTCAGCGGGCCACGGCGCGCGGTCGGCGGCCAGGTACGGCGCGCAGGCGGCGATGAACGCGTCCACCGTCAGGGCGCGGATGTACTCGCCGTTGAACGAGCGCAGCTTCGCCACGTCGAAGAAGGCCGAGGCGGCGTTCACCTCGGAGATCCGGAACAGCTGCTCCAGCTCGGCGTAGGGCCGGATCTCGACATCGTCCTTCGGGCCCCAGCCCAGCAGCATCAGGTAGTTGACCATCGCCTCGGGCAGGTAGCCCTCGGCGAGGTAGTCCTCCAGCGCGACCTTGTCGCGGCGCTTGGACAGCTTCTGCCGCTTCTCGTTGACGATCACCGGCAGGTGCGCCCAGACCGGCGGGGTGGCGCCGAGGGCCTCCCACAGCAGCTGCTGCTTCGGGGTGTTCGAGAGGTGCTCCTCGCCGCGGATGACCTCGGTGACGCCCTGCTCCAGGTCGTCGACCACGTTGGCGAGCAGGAACACCGGGCTGCCGTCGCCGCGGGCGATCACGAAGTCCTCGATCGCGGAGTTCGGGAAGGCCGGCTCGCCGCGGATGAGGTCCACCACGACGGTGGCGCCCTCGTCGGGGGTGCGGAAGCGCAGCGCCCGGCCCTCGGCGTACTCCAGGCTCCGCTCGCGGCAGAAGCCGTCGTAGCCGGTCTGGGCGGAGCCGGTGCGCTCGGCGGTCTGCTCGCGGGTGCAGTCGCAGTAGTAGGCACGGCCGGCCGCGTACAGCTTCTCGGAGGCGGCGCGGTGGATGCCCGCGTTGGCGGACTGGAAGTACGGGCCCTCGAAGGCCGGGTCACCCTCGTGGATGCCGATCGCGGCGAGGGCGCTGATGATGCCGTCGGTCCACTCGGGCTTGTTGCGGGCTGCGTCGGTGTCCTCGATCCGCAGGACGAAGACACCGCCCTGCTGTCGTGCCGTCGCCCAGTTGTACAGCGCAGAGCGGGCGCCGCCGACGTGGAACATGCCGGTGGGGCTCGGAGCGAAACGGACGCGGACGGGACGGGAAACCTCGGTCATGGAACCAAAGGGTATCGGGCCGGGGACCTGTCCCCGTCACGTGCACCCCGCCCCGGGCCTGCCGGTGTCCGGTTCGGCGTCCCGGGCCCGGCCGAGTTCCTGGGCGAGGACGTAGGCGCCGACGAGGGCGAGGCCGGTGCCCTGGCCGGAGAGCGGCGAGGCGCAGTAGCCCGCGTCGCCGAGAAGCGCGGTGCGGCCGGCCGACCAGGTCCTCAGCCGCCCGAGGGCCGGTCACATACCGTCCCGCCCCCGGAACGTCCGGCGGTACTCGCGCGGTGGGACGCCGAGGCGGGCCGTGAAGGGCGGGCGCAGCGAGACGGCGGAGGCGAAGCCGCAGTGGACGGCGACCGCGTCCACCGGGAGGTCGGTGTCCTCCAGGAGGCGCTGGGCGGTGAGGATGCGCTGGTCGAGCAGCCAGCGCAGCGGGGTGGTGCCGGTCGCGGCGGCGAAGCGGCGGGCGAAGGTGCGTTCGGACATCAGGGCCAGGGCGGCCATCCGGCGGACGGTCCAGGGCGTGTCGAGGGCGGCGAGGACCTCGGTGCGGACGCGGGCGAGCGGGTCGTCCCCGGCGGGCGCCGGCTCCGGGACCGGGGAGGGGATGAACTGGGCCTGGCCGCCGGAGCGGAAGGGCGCGGTGACCATCGCGCGGGCGATCGAGGCGGCAGCCCGTTCGCCGTGGGCCGCGCGGACCAGGTGCAGGCAGAGGTCGATGCCGGCCGCCACCCCGGCCGAGGTCCACAGTCGGCCCTCGCCGGTGAACAGCACCTCGGGCCGCACGTCCACCGCCGGGAAGCGCTCCGCCAGGCGGTCGGCGAGGGCCCAGTGGGTGGTGGCGGTGCGGCCGTCCAGCAGGCCGGCCTCGGCCAGGACGAAGGCGCCCGCACAGAGGGAGGCGATGGTGACGCCGCGCCCGTGGGCGGCGCGCAGCGCGGCATGCACGGCCGGGTCGCGCGGCTCGTCCGGCCGTTGCACGCCCGGCACCACGACCAGGTCGCAGGCGGCCAGCGCGTCCAGCCCGAAGTCCGGGACGCGTTCCAGCCCGCCGCCGAGCCGCACCCGGGCGCCGTCCGGGCCGCAGACCCGCAGCTCGAAGTCAGGAACGCCGGGGAGGCCCGCCCGGTCGGCCCAGACCTCGCCGATCACCGCGTAGTCGAACGCCCGCACCCCGTCGAAGACCAGACACCCCACCGTACGCATGGCAGGATCGTATCGATGGGTGGCTCCACCGCCGCTCACGGGTGCCCCCGGGCCCGCCGCACCATGGACGCATGACGAACACCAGCGCCTTCGACGCCCCGCTCACCATCGACACCGACGCCGTCCTGGTCGTCATCGACGTCCAGAAGGGCTTCGAGGACACCGCGTTCTGGGGCGGGCGGGACAACCCCGGGGCCGAGCAGCGGATCGGCGAACTGATCGACGTGTGGCAGGCCACCGGACGGCCGATCGTGGTCGTCCAGCACGCCTCCACCACCGGCCCGCTCGAACCGGGCACCCCCGGCTACGAGTTGAAGGACTTCGTGGCGGCGGTCGAGCCCGCGCTGCACATCACCAAGACGGTGAACAGCGCCTTCTACGGCACCCCGGACCTGCACGCCTGGCTCCAGGAGCGCGGCGCCCGACAGGTGGTGGTCACCGGGATCATCACCAATGTGTGCAACGAGACCACCGCCCGGATGGCGGGCAACCTCGGCTACGACACGGTCTTCCCGATCGACGCCATGCACGCCTTCGACATGACCGGCCCGGACGGCGTGACCCTCCCCGCCGCCGAACTCGCCCGGGCCACCGCCACGGTGCTGCACGCGATGCGGTTCGCGAAGGTGGTGCCGACCGCGGCGGTGGCCACGGCGGCGAAGACCGGCGCGCCCGCCGCCGTCAACTGGTCCTGACCCGGCCGGTGGCGCCCGCCGCCGCGCCCGCCGGGAGGGTCTCGGCGAGGAAGGCCTCCCAGGTGCGGGCGCCCCGGTCGGCGCCGGGCCGGGCGAGGTTGGCGCCCTCCCGGTAGCAGCGGCCCACCTTGCCGGGCACCCGCAGCGGCACCATCGGGCGGCGCTTGCCGGCGGCGGCGAGGTAGTCGCGGGTGAGGTCGCCGAGCGTGCGGACCGACGGACCGGCGAGGTCCCGGACCAGCCCGGCGGGCGCGGCCAGGGCCAGTTCGACCAGGCGCTCGGCGACGTCCCGCGCGTCGACCGGCTCCCAGCGCATGCCGCCCAGCCCGGGGACGAGCGGCAGCCTGCCCATCGCGGCCGCCGTCTTCGCGGTCAGGTCGTGGAACTGGGCGGCGCGCAGCGTGGTGTACGGGATGCCCGAGCCGGCGACGGCCTGCTCGGCGGCGCGCTTGGCCCGGAAGTAGCCGAGCGGCACCCGGTCGGCGCCGATCACCGAGATGTAGACCAGGTGCCGCACCCCGGCCCGCTGGGCGGCGGCGACCAGGTTGCGGGTGGTGGCCTCGTCGTGCTTGGCGTCGCCGGCCAGGTGCAGGACCACCTCGACCCCGGCGAGGGCGGCGTCCACGCCCTTGCCGCCGGCGCCCTTCCCGTCGGCGCCCGTGAGCAGGTCGCCGGCCACGTACTCGACCCCGTCGGCGGCCGGGCGGGGGTTGCGGGTGAGCACCCGGACGTCGCGGCCGGCCGCCCGCAGCAGCGGTACGACGTGGCGGCCGAGGGTGCCGGTGCCGCCGGTCACGAGAACGGGGGCGTGGGTCGGGAGAGTCATGATCGTCACTCCTTGGACGAGCGGAGGCCGCCCTTCCGGCGGACCCGCTAGCTTCGTGCTTCCGGAGCTATGACCCACGGCGACAGAGGAATGTGACACGGGTGGACGAGAACTTTCTGGCGGCGGAAGCGGCGGACGCGCCGGACCCGGCGGGCGCGGCGGGCGCGGCACAGGACGCCGGGACCGCACAGGACGCCGGTACCGCAGGGGGCGCCGGGTCGGGGGACGTGGACTCGTTCGAGGCGCACCGGCCGCACCTGCGGGCCGTCGGCTACCGGATGCTCGGTTCGATCGCCGAGGCGGAGGACGCCGTCCAGGACACCTGGCTGCGCTACGACCGCACCGACACCTCCGAGGTGGAGAACCTCGGCGGCTGGCTGACCACGGTGATCGGACGGATCTGCCTCAACCAGCTGCGCTCGCGGGCCCAGCGGCGCGAGGAGTCCTTCGAGTCCCGGCTCGCGGCGGGCGGCGGGGGCGGCGACATCGAGCCGTCGCGGATTCCGGACCCGCTGCTCAGGCGGGCGGACGCGCCGGACCCGGAGCAGGAGGTGCTGCTGGCCGACTCGGTCGGGCTGGCGCTGATGGTGGTCATGGAGTCGCTCGCGCCCGCCGAGCGGGTGTCCTTCGTGCTGCACGACATGTTCGCGGTGCCGTTCGAGGAGATCGCCCCGCTGGTCGAGAAGACGGCGGCGGCCACCCGGCAGCTGGCCAGCCGGGCCCGCCGCAAGGTTCAGGGCCGCGCGCCCGCACCGGACCGGGACCTGGCCTGCCAGCGGGTGGCCGTCGACGCGTTCTTCGCCGCCACCCGCACCGGGGACCTCGACGCACTGCTCGCGGTGCTGGCCCCGGACGTGGTACTGCGCGCCGACGGGGCCGCCGCCGGGCGGGAGCAGCGGCGTCCGGTGGTGCTCAACGGGGCCCGGACGGTCGCGGGCCAGGCGGTCATGTTCCGCGGCCTGTCGCCGTACGCGCGGCCCGCGCTGGTCAACGGCGCGGCGGGGGTCGTGGTGATCGGGGCGAACGGCCGACCGATGTCGATCATGGCGTTCACCGTGGTGGGCGGCGTGATCGTGGCGATCGACGTGCTCACCGACCCGGACCGGCTGGCCGCGCTGGACCTCACGGCGTTCGCCGACTGAGCCACTGCGGCGGGCGGGCATGCGGCCGCCCCCGGCACATCGGAGTGTGCGGGGGCGGCCGTCGTGCGTCCGGCGGGCGTCAGCCCCTTCCCGGATCAGCTCTGCTTGGATCAGCCCTTCTTCGATCAGCCCTTCTTGGAGATGAAGTCGTACGCACCGGCGGCGACGTCGTCCAGGTACGGGCCGGCCTGGAACTTCGGGTCACCGGTGTGCTTGCCGACCGAGACATTGCTGACCAGCGCCGGCCGGCCGTCCTTGACCGCCAGCCAGCCACCGCCGCTGGAACCGCCGGTCATGGTGCAGCCGATGGTGAGCATCGGCGGACGGGCCGGGTCGTAGGACAGCCGGGTCGGCTTGCCGCTCTCGCAGCGGTTGAGCTCCATGCCGTCGAACGGCGGGGCCGCCGGGTAGCCGTACTCGGTGACGTTCAGCTGCTCGCGCGGGGCGTTGAACCAGACCGGCACGGCGCCGCCGACCGTCTCCTCCAGCGACTTGCCGCCCTCACCGGGCTGCACCCGGATGATCGCGAAGTCGTACTGGGTGGCCGGCGAACCGCCGTCCCCGCCCTCGGCCTTCCACTGCGGCGAGGTGACCGCCTGGGTGGCGTTCCAGATGCCGAGCGGCGCGTACTGCGACTCCTCGGCCTGCTTGCCGCCGCTCAGCGCGCCGGTGCTGTTGAACGCCGGGATGAAGGAGATGTTGCTGAAGTACTTGCCGCCCTTGCCCTGGTGGATGCAGTGGCCGGCCGTCCAGACCAGGTTGCTCTTGCCGGGGTGGGCCGGGTCGGCGACCACCGTGGCGGAGCACTGGTAGTGGCTGAGCCCGGCGGCGGCCTCGGCACCGCTGCCCGGCGCGTCCGCGAACAGCTTCCCGTGCACGGCGAGCTTGGTGTACGGGTGCGGGAGCGGCTGGGCGTCGACGGTCTTCGGCAGCGGGTCGTTGCCGTTGTCGGCCGGCTGCGCGGGCTGGGCCGGCGGGGCCGGCGGCTGCGCGGGCTGGGCCGGGGCCTGGGTGGGCTGCGCCGGTGCGGCAGGCGGGGCCTGGGTCGGTTGGGCAGGCTGGGCAGGCTGGGCGGGCTGCGCCGGGGCCTGGGTGGGCTGGGCCGGCGGGGCCGGGGCCTGCGAGGCCGGCTGCTGGGTGTTCGACGGCTTCGGCGCCACGGGCGGCGGGGTCGGGTGCCCCGGCTGGGTGGGCTGGCCGGCCGGCGGCTTGCCGGACGCCGTGGCGGGGGCCGTCGGCGCACCGGGCGGCGTCGGCTGCCCGGGCTGCGCCGGCGGCTTCGAGGGCTGAGCGGGCTGGGCGGGCTGCGAGGGCTGCGCCGGAGCCTGGGTGGGCTGCGCCGGTGCGGCGGGCGGGGCCGCAGGCGGGGCCGCGGGCGGCGGGAGCGGCTCGTTGGGCTTGGCCTTGAGCAGCTTGTCCAGCGTCCAGAAGCCCTTGGCGGCGGCCGGGAGGGCGTAGTCCTTCGCCCACTTCTCCCAGTCGTCGAACTTCCACTTCTTCAAATCTTCGAGATTGGCCGGCAGCCCGATGTTCGGCGCCGCACCGGCACCCGCACCGGCACCCGCGCCCGCGGTGGCGGCGGTGTCGGCCGAGCTGTTGTCCGGGCCGCAGGCCGCGGTGGTGAGCAGCGTCAGCGCGAGCGCCGAGGCGCCGAGAGCCGTCCTGGCGGCGTGCGCGGTGCGACGACGCCCGCTGCTTCTGTCAGAAAATGACATGAACTTGTATTCCCCCTGTGTGAAAAACACCCGGCGCCGCCGGAGCGGCACCGGGTACTGCGCGGGGGAGTATTCCACTCCCCGTCAAGGTGGCGGCCACCCGCCCCCGTCAGCGGCCCCCACCCCCGTCAGCGGCCGACCGAACCGTCCAGCAACTCCCGCAGGATGTCGGCGTGACCGGCGTGCCGACCGGTCTCCTCGATCATGTGGACGAGCAGCCAACGCATCGACGGCGCCTCGGCGTTGGGCCGCAGCGAGCGCGCACCGGGAAGGTCCGGCCGGTCCGCCGCCGCCACGATCACCTCGTTGGCCCGGGCGATCGCCTCCCGGTAGGCGGCCACCGACCCGGCCACCGTCTCGTCGCCGGGCGAGGGAGCGTCGTCGTCCCACAGCTCGACGTCGTCCCCCCGGTAGGCCCAGAGGAACCAGTTGAGTTCGACGGCGGTGAGGTGGCGCACCAGCCAGAGCAGGCTGGTCCCGGAGGCGACGCCGGGCCGGCGGGCGTCCTCGTCGGACAGTCCGTCGGTCTTGGCGATCACACAGGTGCGCAGGTAGTCGAGGAAGGTGAGCAGCGTGGTGTGCTCGTCGGCGTTCAGCCCCGGCGGCCGGAGTTCGGCCCGCACGGGCGCGGGGGCGTCGGTGTCATCGGTCACGCCGCCAGCCTAGGACGGGCCGCCGACACCGCGCCTTCCGGACCATCACCAGCCCTGTCCGTGCAGCCAGTCGGCCAGGTGGCGGGCGCAGTCGTCGACCGACTCCCGCCAGGTGTGGGCGGCGCCGTCGCCCGCCTCGTCGCTGACGTGCTTGACCAGGCGGACCGGGAGGCCGGCCCGGTGGGCGACCGCGGCGACGGCGTAGCCCTCCATGTCCACCAGGTCCGCGTGCTCGGCGAGGCGGTCACGGGCGGCCGGGTCGGAGACGAAGAGGTCGCCGGTGGCCAGGACCGGTCCGTCGCCGCCCTTGCCGACGACCAGCGGCGCGCCGTAGGTGCGGCCGGTGAGGGCGTACAGGGTGGGGGTGTCCAGGTCGTGCTGGATCACCTGGGTGACGGTGTGGGTGCCCTCCCAGCCGGGGCGCAGGGCGCCGGCGGTGCCGAGGTTCACCACCTCGGAGGGGTGCCGCCCCCCGGCGAGGACGGTGGCCAGCGCGGACGCGGCGTTGACCTTGCCGATACCGGTGAGCAGCACCGGAAGGCGGTCACCGAGGTGGGCGGCCTCCTCCCGGACAGCGACGACGAGCAGCGGACGGTCGGCGGAGATCGTTCCCAGAAGGCGCATGGCGCCATCGTACGAAGGACCGGGGCGGTGGATCGGGCCCGCACCGCCCGCGCCCGGGGAGCGCGCCCGACCGGTTCACGCCGCCGGGGACGCCCGGACGCGGGGCAGGGCTTCCGCCCGGACGGACCGCTTCCACACAAACGGACCCCGATCCTCCGGTCAACCCGGGAACCGCGTAGGGTGCGTGCCGCGTCGACCCGTTCGCCGCACGGCCCGAGGCGGACCCGGGCCCGGCGGGCGAAGCGGGGACGGACAGCTCAAGATCCGCGCAACTCGGGTGTGGCCGCGGGGAGTGACGGCCATACTGCTGGCAACGGCCGGGCTCCCGAGACGGGGGGCGGGCCACAGGGGAGGGGGTGGCTGGTGGCGACACCGGTACGCACGGAGGGGCCGGGCGCGCACACGCCGGGACGGCCCGCGGGTACGGTGCCGGCCCAGCGACGGGCCGGCGGTACGGGGGCGGTGGTCCTGCCGACCGGGCCGCTCGCCCGGCTGGGACGGGCCACCCGGACGGCGCCGGGGCGGCTGCGGCTGGCCGGAGCGCTGCTCGCGGTCCTGACCCTGGCGTTCGGCGCGCTGACCGCCGTCCAGGTGAACTCCCGGGCCGCGGCGGCGCAGCGGGTGGTCGACAACAGCCATCCGCTGAGCCAGGCCGCCGCCGACATCAACCGCTCGCTGGCCGACGCGGACGCCACCGCCGCCACCGGCTTCCTGCTGGCGGGCGCCGAACCGCGGGCCGTCCGGGAACGCTACGAGCAGGACCTCAGGACGGCCTCCCAGCTGATCTCCGAGTCCGCCTCCCGCACCCCCGCCTCGTCGCCGCTCCGGGAACTGCTCTCCGGCCTGAACCAGCAGGTGCCCGTCTACGCGGGGCTGGTGGAGACCGCCCGGGCCAACAACCGGCAGGGCTACCCGCTCGGCGGCGCCTACCAGCGGTACGCCTCCGAGCAGATGCGCACCGTGCTGCTGCCGGCCGCCGCGCGGTTCTCGGCCGCCGAGAACGCGCTGCTGGCCGAGGACATGAAGGCCGCCAGGGCCACCCCGTGGGCCGGGTACGCGCTGGGCCTGCTGGCGCTGACCGGACTGGTCTGGGTGCAGATGACGCTGTTCCGCCGGACCAACCGGGTGTTCAACATCGGGCTGGTGGCCGCCACCGCCGCCGTCCTGGCCGCGGTGCTGTGGCTGACGGTGGCCGCGACCGGCGCCGCCTCGGCGCTGGCGCGCGGCGACCGCGAGGGCGGAGCACCGCTGCGGGCGCTCAACGCGGCCCGGGTGGACGTGCTGACGGCCCGCCTGGCGGAGAACCTCCACTACGTGGCGCGCGGCTCCAGCGGCGTCTACGCCGACCTGTGGTCGAAGACCACCGAGCACCTGTTCACCTCCGATCCCGGGCGCGACACCGGGCCCGGCACCCTCGTGCAGGCCCAGTCGCTGGCACCGGCGGCGGCCCGGGAGTCGCTCGCCCAGGCCCTGGCCGACTACCAGCGGTGGCGCGAGCGGCACACCACCGCGAGCAAGCTGGAGAACGAGGGCGACTACCAGGGCGCGCTGGACTTCACCGTGACGGCCCGGGAGGCGGACGCGCCGAAGACGGCCGAGGCCGCGTTCGCCGCCGCCGACCGGCAGCTCGCCGACGCGGCGGTGCTGGAGGAGGCCGAGTTCCGGGACGCCGCGCTGGGCGTCGACAAGGATCTGCGCACCGCGGCCGCGGCGGTCGCACTGCTGGGCCTGGTGGCCGCCGCAGCGGCCCTGCGCGGCCTCGGCCGCCGACTGGCCGAGTACCGGTAGAGGGGGGACGGAAACATGGTCACGAGCACGAGCACGAACACCGATCGGAACCCGGGCCGGGGCCGGGCGGCCGCGCTGCGTGGGGCCCGGACGGCGGTGGCGCTGGCACTGCTGGCGAGCGGCGCCCTGGTCCTGGGCACGGGCGGGCCCCGGGAGTCCTCCCCCGCGGCCGGCGCACCGCGCCAGGTACCGCTGGCGGCCCAGCAGGAGCAGGCCGGGCAGTCGGAGCAGAGCGGGCAGGCCGACTGCGACCTGTACCGCAGCGTCCCGCCGAGCACCGAGGACGGCCCGGCGGTGAAGGCCGTCAAGGCCAAGCGCAGCCTGGTCGTCGGCGTCGACCTGAACAGCTACCGGTGGGGCTCGCGCAACCCCAACACCGGCCAGGTGGAGGGCTTCGACATCGACCTCGCCCGGGCGATCGGCACCGCGATCATGGGCGATCCGGAGAAGGTCGTGTTGAAGGCGGTGCCGACCGCCGACCGGATCAAGTTCATCCAGGAGGGCCGGGTCGACATCATCGTCCGGACCATGTCGATCACCTGCGAGCGGATGGAGCAGGTGGCCTTCTCCCGCCCCTACTTCACCACCAGCCAGCGGGTCCTGGTGCCGAGGTCCTCCCCCGCGAAGACCATGGACGAGGCACTGAACGGCGTCACCGCCTGCGCCGCCTCCGGCTCGTCGGCCGAGGAGGAGCTGAAGACCCGTCCGGTCAAGCAGCTCGTCACCGTGCAGAACCACCTCGACTGCCTGGTGCTGATGCAGCTGGGCAAGGTCGACGCCACCATGACCGACGACGGGCTGGCGGCCAGCCAGGCCGCGCAGGACCAGACCGTCCGGGTGCTCGACGGCGAGGTGCGGCCGGGCGTGATGGGCATCGCGATGCTCAAGACCAGCACCGATCTGACGGCCCGGGTGAACCAGGTGCTCAACGACTACTACACCGGCGGCAGCTGGCGGCGGGCGTACGACACCTGGTTGAAGCCCTACCTGCTGGACGACGCCGACCGGCACTGGCCGACGGCCCGGTGACGGGCCCGATGGGCGGCCGGACGGGCGGAACCGGTGCGGTGGCGACGGCCGGCCGGACGACCGGGCCCGGCCCGGGGGCAGGGGCGCGCGCTAGGGTCGGGGCGGATTCCCCGGGAACCGGAACCGCGGGACCCGGAACCACGGAGCACGGCAGATCACGGCACGGCACGGCGGAGCACGGCACAGCGGAGCACGGCACACGGCCGGCGGAGGAGGGGAGGGGACGATGGCGGCTTCGGCCGGCCCGGTACTGAGCCGGGAGGAGGTGGACCGCGCGCTGGCGCGCCTCGGCGCGGAACGCGACGCGGTCGAGTCCGCGCTGCTCTCGCTCCAGGACCACCCGGGCCTGCGCCTGCTCGACGGCGCCGGACTGACCGGGCGGACCCAGGAGCGCTGGGCCGTCGTCGGACAGGGCCTGCCGCTGCTCTGGGGGCTGTTCGACCGCTACTCGGAGGCGCTGGCCTCGGCCCGCGCGGTCCGGGCCCGCAAGGCCAGGCCGGGCGGACCCGAACTCGCCGAGCTCAGCGAGCTGCTGACCGGCGACGCGGTCACCGTGCCCGGCGGCGCTCCGGAGGGCCCGCAGCGGCTCGGCGCACCCGCCCGGCTGGTCGAGCGGGTCAGCCTGGACGAGCTCATGGACCGGATGGACTCCTGGTACGCCACCGTGCTGGAGGTGGTCTCGGCGGCCGACGCGGTCTGGACGGCGCTGCCGGCCCGGATCGATCTGCTGATCGCCGAACTGCGCCGGGTGCAGACCCTGGCGGCCTCGCTCGGCGTGCGCTCCGGCACCCACCCGCTCGGCGACGACCTGGAGGCGCTGGACGCCGACCTGGACAGGCTGCGGACCGAGGTCCGCGCCGATCCGCTCGCCCTCTGGCGGCCCGCCAGGGTCCCGGCCCAGCGCGGCACCGTGCCGGACGGCGGCGCCCAGGGCCTGCCCTCCGGAGTGGTGGACACCGAGCGCTTCGACCGGGCCGGCCGGGCGCTGGACGGCGTCCGGCAGGAGCTGGAGAACCTGCTGCGGCTGCGCGACGACGCCGAGGAGCGGCTGCAGGGCGTCGGCGACCTGCTCCAGCGGGCCGACGCCACCCTGGCCGAGGCCCGCCGGGCGCGCGGCGAGGTGCTGGCGAAGATCGCCGCCACCGAGGTCCCGGCCGTCCCCGGACCGGCCTCGGCGCTGCGGGAACGGATCGTGCTGGCCCTGGACCTGCGGCAGAACGGGCAGTGGTACCGGCTGGCGCCGCTGCTCGACGCACTGGAGGACGCCGCCGCCAAGGAGTTGGCGCGGGCCCGGCAGTCGCTCACCGAGGTGACCCAGCCGCTGGCCGTCCGGGCCGAACTGCGCGGGCGCCTGGACGCGTACAAGGCGATGGCGGCCCGGCTCCGGGTGGCCGAGGACCCTGAGGTGCTGGAGCGCTACGAGAAGGCGCGCTGGCTGCTGTGGAGCGCGCCGTGCGACCTGCGGGCGGCGGCCGGCGCGGTGGCCCGGTTCCAGCAGGCGCTCCGACCGGCGCCGGGCGAGCCCGGGGCGGGCGCGGGGACGGCGGAGCGGGGCGGGCCGGGGTCCGGGTCCGGCGCGGCCGGGTACGGCTCGGCCGGGTACGGCGGCGGCGCGGTGCAGGACAGGATCGAACGGGACGGGATCGGGCGAGGCGGGGCGGCGGCCGGCGGGGAGCCGGCCGACGGACAGGCTGTCGACGGACGGGTACAGGGGGGCTGACGGTGATGGGCGAGACGTGCGTACGACCGGAGTGCGGCACCGGGACGATCGACGCGGACGGCTACTGCGACGAGTGCGGGCTCGCCCCGGCGGGCACCACCTCGACGCGTACGGGCACCGGGTCGAGCCGTACCGGGACCGGCACGGCGACGGGGCCCCGCGGCGGGACGGCCGCGGGCCGGAGGTCCGTCGCCGGACCGGGTGACCCCTGCCCGCGCGACTGCGCCGGGACGGTCGACCCCGACGGCTACTGCGACGAGTGCGGCCTCGGCGCCGCCTCGGCCCCTCCGACCGGCGACGACCGCGACACCGGCCCGGCCCGCAGCTCCTCCGTCCGCAGCTCCTCGGTCCGCAGCTCCTCCGTCCGCAGCGGTTCGGCCCGTTCGCTGTCCGGCCGGTCCCGCTCGCACCGCTCCACCCGCACCGGCAGCGGCCGCTCGGTCTCGGTGCGCAGCAGCCGCGCCAGCGGCTCCGCCGGCCGGCACCGGCTGGGCGCCGGCCTGGTGACGGTGCCGACCGTCCCGGCCGCCGATCCGTCGCTGGCCGTCCTGGAGAACCCGGAGGTGCCGGAGCGCAAGCGCTTCTGCTCCAAGTGCGACACCCCGGTGGGCCGGGACCGGAACGGCCGGCCCGGCCGCCCGGACGGCTTCTGCACCAAGTGCGGCACCCCGTACTCGTTCACCCCCAAGCTGCGCCGCGGCGACCTGGTCGGCGGGCAGTACGAGGTGGTCGGCTGCCTGGCGCACGGCGGGCTCGGCTGGATCTACCTGGCGGTCGACCGGCGGGTCAACGACAAGTGGGTGGTCCTCAAGGGCCTGCTGGACACCGGGGACGAGGACGCCCTCGCGGTGGCCGTGGCCGAGCGCCGCTTCCTGGCCGAGGTGGACCACCCGAACATCGTCCGCATCATCAACTTCGTCGAGCACCCGGACCTGCGGACCGGCGCCACCGACGGCTACATCGTGATGGAGTACGTCGGCGGCAAGTCCTTGAAGGACATCGCCAACGAGCGCCGCGCCGCGGACGGCCGGCGCGACCCGCTGCCGGTCGAGCAGGCGATCGCGTACGGGCTGGAGGCGCTGCCCGCGCTGGGCTACCTGCACTCCCGGGGCCTGGTGTACTGCGATTTCAAGATCGACAACGTGCTGCAGAGCGGCGACGCGCTCAAGATCATCGACATGGGCGCCGTCCGCCGCCTCGACGACGACGGCCCGATCTACGGCACCATCGGCTACCAGGCGCCCGAGATCGCCACCGACGGCCCCTCCCCCGCCTCCGACCTCTACACGGTGGCCCGCACCCTGGCCGTCCTCAGCTTCGACTTCCAGGGCTACTCCACCACCTACCGGGAGACCCTGCCCGGCCCCGAGTCGGTCCCGGTCTTCGCCGCCTACGAGTCCTACTACCGCCTGCTGGTCCGCGCCACCGACCCGGACCCGGCCCGCCGGTTCGGTTCCGCCGAGGAGATGGCCGACCAGCTCACCGGCGTGCTGCGCGAGGTGCTCGCCCTCCAGGACGGCCGGGCCCGCCCCGCGCAGTCCACCCTGTTCGGCCCCGAACTCCGGGTCGTCGACACCGAACTGGTGGCCGCCACGGTGCGCCCCGG
This sequence comes from Kitasatospora purpeofusca, assembly GCF_034043715.1. GTDB lineage: Bacteria > Actinomycetota > Actinomycetes > Streptomycetales > Streptomycetaceae > Kitasatospora > Kitasatospora purpeofusca_A. The sequence continues at coordinate 18,129 of NZ_JAXCLC010000100.1, forward strand.
GGAACTGCGGCTGACCGCCGTCGACCCGGCCGCCGCCGCGCTCGCGCTGCCCGTCCCCCGGGTCGACCCGGCCGACCCGAACGCCGGCTTCCTCGCCACCCTGCTGGCCGCCGACCCCACGGAGGCGCTCACCGCGCTGGACGGCGCCCCCACCGACTCGGTCGAACGACGGCTGCGGGCGCTGCGCGCCCTGCTCGAACTCGGCCGGCCGCACCAGTCCGCCGAGGCGCTGGCCGCGCTGGAGCAGGACCACCCGGACGACTGGCGGGTGGTCTGGTACCGGGGCCTGGCCTCGCTGGTCACCGCCTCCGAAGCCGATACCGAAGCCGGTGCGGGCGCCGGTGCTGGTGCGGGCGCGGGTACGGGTGCCCCCGAGGGCGTCTCGGCCCGCGAACGGGCCCTGCGCGCCGCCGCCGAGGCCTTCGACGCCGTCTACGACGCCTTCCCCGGCGAGGCCGCCCCCAAGCTGGCCCTCGCCGTCTGCGCCGAACTCCTCGGCGACGGCGGCGACGCGGCCGAGTTCTACCGCCTGGTGTGGAGCACCGACCAGAGCTACCTGAGTGCCGCCTTCGGGCTGGCCCGGGTCCGGCTCGCCGAGGACGACCGGGCCGGCGCCGTCGCCGTCCTGGAGACCGTCCCGGCCACCTCCAGCCAGTACACCGCCGCCCGGATCGCCGCCGTCCGGGCCCGGCTGCGCGAGCGGCCCACCACCGACCCGCTCGGCGCCGACCTCGGCGCGAGCTCCGCACAGCTGACCGCACTGCGCCTGGACGACCGCCGCCGCGAGGAACTCGCCGTCGAGGTACTCGGCGCGGCGCTCGGCTGGGTCACCGCCGGATCCCCCGGGGGAAACGCCGCGGGCCCGGCGACGGGCGAGGTCAGCGTGCTGGGACGGCCCGCGGTGGAAAGGGAACTGCGGTTCGCCCTGGAGCAGTCCTACCGGGTACTCGCCCGGTTGGCCGACCGGGCCGAGACCAGGATCGAGATGGTGGAACGGGCCAACCGGGCCCGTCCCAGGACGTGGGTGTAACTGATGCCGCAGCAGACCGTGTGCCAGAGCTGTGCCGAGCCGATGGACCCGGAGGACGTCTTCTGCGGGTCCTGCGGGGCCGGCCGGGACGGCCGTCCCGCCCCCGGCGCGATGCCGGCCGGCTGGTCCGCCGCCCGGCCCGGCGGCGGGGAGGACCACCCGCCGACCCTGCCCAACACCCCCTCCGTGCCCGCCCAGGCCGACCGGAGCGCGGTCGGCTGCGCGCACTGCGGGCTCCACCAGGTCACCCCCGACGGCTACTGCGAGGCCTGCGGCCGCGCCCAGCCGCGCCCCCGCGACCACATGGAGAAGGCGCTGGCCGGTGTCGCCGGCGTCAGTGACCGGGGCCTGCGGCACCACCGCAACGAGGACTCCTTCACCATCGCCGCCTCCTCGCTGCCCGGCGGCGAACCGGTCGTGGTGGCCGTGGTCTGTGACGGCGTCTCCTCCTCCGACCGGCCCGACGAGGCGTCCGAGACCGCGGTCGACGCCGCCTCCGAGTCGCTGCTCAGCTCGCTGGAGGCGGGCACCGACCCGACCCGGGCGATGCGCCGGGCGATCGCCGACGCGGCCGACGCCGTGGCCGCCCTCGCCACCGACGGCACCCGGCCGCCCCGGCCCGACCTCAACGCGCCGGCCTGCACCTACGTCAGCGCGATCGCGTCCGGCGGGCGGATCACCATCGGCTGGGTCGGCGACACCCGGGCCTACTGGATCCCCGACGACCGGGTCGCCGCCGAGCCGTTCCGGCTCACCCAGGACGACTCCTGGGCGGCCCGGATGGTCGAGGCCGGGCTGATGGGCGAGGCCGAGGCTTACGCGGACCCGCGCGCCCACGCCATCACCGGCTGGCTCGGCGCGGACGCCGAGGAGGTCGTGCCGCACACCCTCGACTTCACCCCGCACGTGCCCGGAGTCCTGCTGGTCTGCACCGACGGACTCTGGAACTACGCCGAGGCCGCCACCGACCTGGCGTACTACGTCCGGCCGGACGCCCGGACCGAGCCGCTGGCCGCCGCGCAGTCGCTGGTGAAGTTCGCCGTCGGGGCCGGCGGGCACGACAACATCACCGTCGCCGTGCTGCCGATCGACCCGCCCCCGGCGGCCGGGGGCACCGGGGAGGACGCCCGGACCGCGACCGCGCTGGACCTGCCGGTGATCACCGCGACCGGCACGGCGTTCGGGAGCGACCCGGCGGACGAGGAGGAGGACCACGCGCCGACCCTGCCGGACATCCCGGTGATCGGCTCGCCCGCCGCCCCGCTGCCTCCGCTGCCCCCGGTCCCGCCGCCGCCCGCCGTGCCGCCCCGCCCGCCGGTGCCTCCGGCCCGCTGACCCGCCCGCGCCGCCGGGGCCCGCGCCCCCTCGGCGCGGGCCCCGGCGCGCGGTCCACGGCGGGCCGCCCGCCCGACTGACCCGCTCGGGCCGCCGGCACCGAAGCGCACCGCACCGAACCGCAAGCACCGAGCGACCCCCGCGCCCCGTCCCACCGGCGCGGCCACCACCCGCGCACCACCCGACGATCCGACGGGAGCCACCGGCCCATGGCAACACTGGCGAAGCCGAACCTGCCCAGGTTCGATGTGGAGATCTTCCAGAACGAGTACCTGGCGGACGGCGCCCGCGAGGTGAACGCCATCGTCACCGTCACCGCGACCGGCGGCGGCACCTCGGGCGGCCGCCCGCTGGGCGTCACCGACGCCTCGGCGGGCGGCGACGGGCAGTCCGCCGCCGTGGTGATCCTGGTGGACTGCTCCGGCTCGATGGACTACCCGTCCAGCAAGATGCGCGGCGCCCGCGAGGCCACCGCCGCCGCCGTCGACACCGTCCGCGACGGCGTGGCGTTCGCCGTGGTCGCCGGCACCCACGAGGCCCGCGAGGTCTTCCCCGGCGACGGCACCCTCGCCATCGCCTCGCCGGAGACCCGCGCCCGGGCCCGGGAGTCGCTGCGCCGGCTCACCGCGGCCGGCGGCACCGCCATGGGCAGCTGGCTGACCAAGGCGGACCAGCTCTTCCTCACCCGCCGGGACATCCCGATCCGGCACGCCATCCTGCTCACCGACGGCAACAACGAGCACGAGACCGCCGCCGAGCTGGAGCGCGCGATCGGCCGGGTCACCGGCCACTTCACCGCCGACTGCCGGGGCGTCGGCACCGACTGGAAGGTCGAGGAGCTGCGCAAGATCGCCTCCGCGCTGCTCGGCACCGTCGACATCGTCCCCGAACCCTCCGGCCTGGCCGAGGACTTCCGCATGATGATGACGGGCGCGATGGGCAAGCAGGTCGCCGATGTCGCACTGCGGATCTGGACGCCCGCCAACGCGGTGGTGAAGTTCGTCAAGCAGGTCGCCCCCGCGCTGGAGGACCTCACCGGCCGCCGGGCCGAGGCCGGGCCGAGGGCCGGCGACTACCCGACCGGCTCGTGGGGCGACGAGAGCCGCGACTACCACGTCTGCGTGGAGGTCCCGGCCGCGGCCGTCGGCAACGAGATGCTGGCCGCCCGGATCAGCCTGGTCCTGCCGCCCTCGGTCGCCGGGGGGATGCCCGAGGTGCTGTCCCAGGGTCTGGTCAAGGCGCTCTGGACCGACGACCTCGCCTCCTCCACCCGGATCAGCCCGCAGGTCGCCCACTACACCGGGCAGGCGGAGCTGGCCGCGGCGGTCCAGGAAGGCATGGAAGCGCACCGCGCCGGGAACGTCGACCTCGCCACCGCCAAGCTGGGCGCCGCCGTCCGGATCGCCCACGCGACCGGGAACGACGGCACCTTCAAGCTGCTGCAGAAGGTGGTGGACGTGGTGGACCCGGGGGAGGGTACCGTTCGGTTCCGTAAGAACGTGAGCGAGGCCGACTCGATGATCGTCGAGACCCGGTCGACCAAGACCGTCCGCGTGAAGAAGTGACCGCCGAAGCGCCGACCGGGCCGCGAACCGGCCGGGCCCAGCCCCGGCCGAGCTGGAATTGAGGGGGGACCTGATGCCGATCTGCCCGAGGGGCCACGAGTCGCAGGCCGAGGACTGGTGCGACTTCTGCGGATTCCCGATGACACCGCCGCAGCCGCTGCCGCCGCCGCCCGGCGCGCACCCCGGTATGCAGGGGGCGCACGGGGCTCCCGGCGCGCCGTACGGTGCCACGCTCCCCCCGGGCGCGATGCCCCCGCCGCCGCCCGGCGCGATGCCGGCTCCGGGTTCGGCGCCGCCGCCCCCGCCACCGGCGCCGCAGGGCTTCCCCGATCTCACCGAGGGCCTGGTGATCTGCCCGATCTGCCGCAGCCCGCAGACCGGGCGGTTCTGTGAGGAGTGCGGGTACGACTACGACCTGTCCTCGCCGCAGCGTGCGCAGCAGCAGCCGTTCCCGGCCCCGGCGCCGCCGCCCGCACCCGCCCCGCTGAACATCCCGGCGGCGTACGGCGGCGCCCCGGCGGCACCGGCGGCACCGGCCGCGCCGCAGCTCGCCGAGGCCCCGCCGCTGCCGCCGCAGCAGCAGCACGGCGCACCCGCCGGTTACGGCTACCCGCCGCCCGCCCAGGGCCGGCAGGCCGCGGCGCCCGGCCCGGTCGGGGCGCAGCCGTACGGACCGCCGGCCGGCGAGGCGCCGTACGGACCTCCCGCCGAGGCGCCGTACGGCCCGCCGGCCGAAGCCCCGTACGGCCCGCCGGCCGAGGCTCCGTACGGGCTGCCGCCCGCGCAGCCGGAGCCGCAGCGGCCGCCGGTCCCGCGCGAGGACTCCGGCCCGGTCTACGCCCAGCCCGGACCGGCCCGGCGCGGTGACGAGTTCGGCACCTCGTTCCACCTGGCCCCGCCGGTGCCCCCGCCGGTGCCCCCGCAGGCCGAGCCGCCGCAGACCCCGGCCGCCGAGCCGGTGCGGACCACCTGGTTCGCCGTGATCGCGGCCGACCGCCAGTACTTCACCGACATGATGGCCCGCAGCGGGCCGGAGGCGGCCGGGCTGTTCTTCCCGCCGTACTGCCCCGAGCGGCGGATCCCGCTGACCGGGCGCGGCCAGCTGCGGATCGGCCGGCGCAGCCAGCACCGCGGCACCGTGCCGGAGATCGACCTCTCGGTCGCGCCGGAGGACCCGGGCGCCTCGCACCAGCACGCCCTGCTGGCCGAACAGCCGGACGGCACCTGGGTGCTGGTCGACCAGGACTCCACCAACGGCACCACGGTGAACGGCGGCGCGGAGCCGGTCTCCCCGCACACCGCGATCCCGCTGGGCGACGGCGACCGCGTCCACATCGGCGCCTGGACCACGATCACCCTGCACC
>NZ_JAXCLC010000101.1:0-19245 GCF_034043715.1 Kitasatospora purpeofusca
CCGGAGAATTCGGCCCGCAGCCGGTGGCCCAGCCGGTCGCCGTGCCGGCCGGTGCCGCCCCGGCGGCCTGCGGGGCCCCATCAAAATGGCGCTAAAACTCCCAGCTCAAGCCCCGGATCGCTGGCAGAGCGACGTCTTCGCCGTAGTCTCGAAGGCGAAGGGAACTGGTGTCCGGGATGGCCGCCAGCTTCGGTCGGATCAAGAATGGTGCACATGGGACGCGGCAGGCTACGGATCTACCTCGGGGCGGCCCCCGGGGTCGGCAAGACGTACGCCATGCTCGCGGAGGCGCACCGGCGGCTGGAGCGTGGCACTGACGTCGTGGTGGCGTTCGTGGAGGACCACGGGCGCCGGCACACGGCGGCCCGGGCGGCGGGACTCGAGCTGGTACCGCGGCGGGAGCTGACGCACCGCGGGGCCGTGTTCACGGAGCTGGACCTGGACGCTCTGCTGGCGCGTCGGCCCCAGGTGGCGCTGGTGGACGAGCTGGCGCACACCAATGTGCCGGGGTGCCGGAACGAGAAGCGCTGGCAGGACGTCGAGGAGCTGCTCGCGGCCGGGATCGATGTCGTATCGACGGTGAACATCCAGCACCTGGAGTCGCTCGGGGATGTCGTCGAGGGCATCACCGGGGTGCGGCAGCGGGAGACCGTGCCGGACGAGGTGGTGCGCCGGGCGGATCAGATCGAGCTGGTCGACATGTCGCCGCAGGCGCTCCGGCGCCGGCTCGCGCACGGCAACGTGTACGCGCCGGAGAAGGTCGACGCGGCGCTCGCCAACTACTTCCGGCCGGGGAACCTGACGGCGCTGCGGGAGCTGGCGCTGCTGTGGACGGCCGACCGGGTCGACGAGTACCTGCAGAAGTACCGGGCCGAGCAGGGCATCAAGGGCACCTGGCAGGCGCGTGAGCGGATCGTGGTCGGTCTGACGGGTGGTCCGGAGGGCGCCACGCTGATCCGCCGGGCGGCCCGGATCGCGGCCCGCGGATCCGGCGGGGAACTGCTGGCCGTGCACATCTCCCGCTCGGACGGGCTGGCCGGTTCCGGTTCGGGGTCGTCGCAGACGCTGATCGAGCAGCGGGCGCTGCTGGAGAGCCTGGGGGGTTCGTACCACGCGGTGCTCGGGGACGATCCGGCCGCCGGCCTGCTGGAGTTCGCGCGCGGGGTGAACGCGACCCAGATCGTGCTGGGCACCAGCCGCCGTCCGGCCTGGCAGTACGTCTACGGGCCCGGTGTGAGCGGCACGGTGACCCGGGAGTCGGGCGACATCGATGTGCACATCGTCACGCACGAGCACGAGGCGAAGGGCCGGGGGCGGATTCCGATCCGCCGGGTGACCGATCTCGGCCGGACCCGGGCGGTCGGCGGCTGGCTGATCGGGGTGGCGGGGCCGCCGCTGCTGGCGCTGCTGCTGATCAATGTGGACGGTCTCGGCCTGACCACGGACATGCTGCTGTTCCTGTCGCTGACGGTGTGCGCGGCGCTGGTGGGCGGGCTGTACCCGGCGGTGGCCTCCGCGCTGGTCAGCTCCTCGGCGCTGAACTACTACTTCGCTCCACCGATACACACCTTCACGATCGACGAGCCGCAGAACATCCTGGCGGTGGCGATATTCACCGCCGTCGGTATCGCCGTGGCCTCGGTGGTCGACCTGGCGGCCCGGCGGACCCATCAGGCGGCCCGCAGCCAGACCGAGGCACAGACGCTCAGCGCCCTGGCGGGCACGGTCCTGCGCGGGGCGCCCAGCGGGGACGGGGTGCTGACCGCGCTGCTGGAACAGGTCCGGGAGACCTTCCAGCAGGAATCGGCGGCGCTGCTGGAGCGGCCCGACCCGCTGGGGGCGTGGCAGCCGGTGGCGACGGCGGGCCCGCGTCCGCCGGAGCGGCCGGAGACGGCCGACGTCGACGTGCCGGTCGGGGAGCACCTGGCCCTGGCGCTGCGGGGCCGGGTGCTGCCGGCCGAGGACCGGCGGCTGCTCGGGGCATTCGCGGCCCAGGCGGCCGTGGTGCTGGAGCGCCGGCGGCTGGCGGGAGAGGCGGCGGCCGCGCGCCGTGAGGCGGAGGGCAACCGGATCCGGACCGCGCTGCTGGCCGCGGTCTCGCACGATCTGCGGACCCCGCTGGCCGGGATCAAGGCCTCGGTGAGTTCGCTCCGCTCGGCGGACGTGGAGTGGGACGAGGCGGACGAGGCGGAGCTGCTGGCCGGGATCGAGGCGGGGGCGGACCGGCTCGACCACCTGATCAACAATCTGCTCGACATGAGCCGGCTGCAGACCGGCACGGTCACCCCGCTGATCCAGGAGACCGATCTGGACGAGGTGGTGCCGTTCGCGCTGGGCGGTGTCCCGCCGGGCGCCGTCCGGCTGGACGTACCGGAGACCCTGCCGATGATCCGGGCGGACGGCGGGCTGCTGGAGCGCTCGCTCGCCAATCTGATCGAGAATGCCGTGAAGTACAGCCCGGAGGGGGTGAAGGTGCTGGTCAAGGCCGGTGCCCTGCGACCGCCGGGCGAGCCGGGCCGGGTCGAGCTGCGGATCGTGGACCGGGGGCCGGGGGTGCCGGAGGAGGCCAAGGAGCGGATCTTCGCGCCCTTCCAGCGCTACGGCGACGCGCCGCGCGGGGCCGGGGTGGGGCTCGGGCTCGCGGTGGCGCGGGGCTTCGTCGAGGCGATGGACGGCTCCGTGACCGCCGAGGACACTCCGGGCGGCGGGCTGACCATGGTGGTCACCCTGCCGGCCGCCGAGCGTGTGCCCGGGCCGGGGGACGCGCCGGGGCCCGAGCTTCCCGCGGCTCCCGCATGACCGCCTCCGCCCAGGGAGCGCCCGGTGCCGGACCGCTTCCTCCGAACGCCCGGCATCCCGACGACCGGGATCCCCCCGGCCGACTTCCCGTAGGCCGGGCCCCGAACGACCGCTTGCCCGACGACCGCTTGCCCGACGACCACCTCCCGATCCGACAGCCCCGAAAGGCGGAGCCCGCATGACCCGGGTCCTCGTCGTGGACGACGAACCGCAGATCGTCCGCGCGCTGGTGATCAACCTCAAGGCCCGCAAGTACGAGGTCGACGCGGCGCACGACGGCGCGAGCGCCCTGGAACTCGCCGCCGCCCGCCATCCCGACGTCGTCGTCCTCGACCTCGGCCTGCCCGACATGGACGGGGTCGAGGTGATCAGGGGCCTGCGCGGTTGGACCCGGGTGCCGATCATCGTGCTCTCGGCGCGGCACGCCTCCGACGAGAAGGTGGAGGCCCTGGACGCGGGCGCCGACGACTACGTGACCAAGCCCTTCGGCATGGACGAGCTGCTCGCCCGGATGCGCGCCGCCGTCCGCCGGGCCGAGCCGGTCGCGGGGGAGGACGACTCGGTGGTGGTCACCGAGAGCTTCACCGTCGACCTGGCGGCGAAGAAGGTGAACCGGGACGGCGGCGACGTCCGCCTTACCCCGACCGAGTGGCATCTGCTGGAGGTCCTGGTCCGCAACGCGGGCCGGCTGGTCAGCCAGACCCAGCTGCTCCAGGAGGTGTGGGGGCCGGCCTACCGCACCGAGACGAACTATCTGCGGGTGTACCTCGCCCAGCTGCGGCGCAAGCTCGAACGGGACCCCTCCCACCCGCGCCACTTCATCACCGAGCCGGGGATGGGCTACCGCTTCGAGGCGTGACCGGCCTGCGGTCCGGGTGCGGCCGACGGCCGCCGCGGAACGCCCGGAGAAGCCCCGTGAGGGCCCCGGGCGGCTTGCGCGGCCTGCCGCCCGGGGCCCCGGAACCGGTACCCTTCCGGCATGAGTGGTGACAACAGCAGCGGCCAGCCACAGGGGCGCTTCCGCCGCATGCTCAGTCGGCTTACCTCCTCCGCGGAGGAGCTCCAGGCCGAGGAGCTGCGTCAGGAGAGCGCGGCGGAGTCGGGCTGTACCCCGATCGCCAGCTGCGGGGACCGGCAACTGGTCACCGTCGCGGGCACCCTGCGCACCGTGACGCTTCGCCCGAGGGCCGGCGTGCCGGCCCTGGAGGCGGAGCTCTTCGACGGCACCGAGGCGCTGGACGTGGTCTGGCTCGGACGCCGCTCCATCATGGGCATCGAGCCGGGGCGTCGTCTGGTCGCCAGCGGCCGGATCAGTCATGCGCGCGGTCGGCGGGTGCTGTTCAACCCCCGCTACGAGCTGCGTCCGGTCGGACACGGGAGCGAATGAGCGTGAGCAAGCAGTCCGGCGGCGATTCCGCCGCCCAGCTCGGTCTGGTGGAGGTGGACGCCGACGAGGCGGCCCGCCAGGCGCAGGCCTCGCGGGAGGCCGCGGACACCGTGATGAAGGCCTTCGGCGGGGTCCGGGGCATGATCGACATGACCCTGCCCGGCCTGGTCTTCATCGTCACGTACAACATCACCCACAAGGTGCCGGCGGCCGCCTGGGCGGCGCTCGCCCTGAGCGCGCTGTTCGTGGTCGCGCGGCTGTTGAAGCGGGAGACCGTCCAGCACGCCTTCAGCGGGGTGTTCGGCGTCGCGATCGGTGCCTGGATCTCGATGAAGACCGGCAAGGCGGAGAACTTCTACCTGCCCGGCCTGCTCTGGAACGTCGGCTACTGCGTGGGCCTGGCCGTGTCGGCGCTGGTCCGCTGGCCGCTGATCGGCATCATGCTCGGCCCGGTGACCGGCGAGATGTTCACCTGGCGCAAGGAGAACCCGGGCCGGCTGGCCGCCTACATCAAGGCCACCTGGGCCTGGGTGGTGATCATGGGCATCAAGCCTCTGATCCTCTTCCCGCTGTACTTCACCCACAACGTCAACCTGCTGGGCTGGCTCAAGGTCGCCCTGGGCATCCCGCCGTTGCTGCTGGCGATGTACGTGACCTGGCAGATCCTGTTGAAGGCGCCGCCGCCGATCAAGGCGCAGCTGGACGAGGAGCCGGAGGCGGGGCAGGAGCAGCCCGGCCACGAGCACTCCGCGGGCGGTCCGGCCCGGGGGAACTGACCCGGCCGGGGACCGGCCGGACCGGCCGGGACAGTACTCGCACGGAACGCCGGGGGCCCGCACTCACGAAGAGTGCGGGCCCCCGGCGTTCTCGTACGGCGGCGTTCCCGTACGGCGGTGCTACTGGGGGGCGGGGGAGCTGGAGAGCAGCTCCTCCAGCTCCTCCTCGCGCTCCTGGGCCGCCACGAAGAGCAGCTCGTCGCCGCCCTCCAGGGTGTCGTCCTTGCCCGGCACCAGGACCCGGCCCTCGCGGATGATCGTCACCAGGGCGGTGTCCTGCGGCCACGCCACGTCGCCGACCCGGGTGCCGACCAGCTCGGTGTCGGAGGCGAGGGTCAGCTCGACCAGGTTGGCGTTGCCCTGGCTGAAACGCATCAGCCGGACCAGGTCGCCGACGCTGACGGCCTCCTCGACCAGGGCGGACATCAGGCGCGGGGTGGAGACGGCGACGTCCACGCCCCAGGACTCGTTGAAGAGCCACTCGTTCTTCGGGTTGTTCACCCGGGCGACCACCCGGGGCACCCCGTACTCGGTCTTCGCGAGCAGCGAGACGACCAGGTTGACCTTGTCGTCGCCGGTCGCGGCGATCACCACGTGGCAGCGCTGCAGCGCCGCCTCGTCGAGCGAGGTGATCTCGCAGGCGTCGGCCAGCAGCCATTCCGCCATGGGCACCCGTTCCACCGAGATGGAGTTCGGGTTCTTGTCGATCAGCAGGACCTCGTGGCCGTTCTCCAGCAGCTCGCCGGCGATCGAGCGGCCGACGGCGCCGGCTCCGGCAATGGCGACTCGCATCAGTGGCCCTCCTTCTCCGGGCCCCGCGCGAACGCGGCCTCGACCGTCGTCAGGTCGGCGCGGCGCAGCATCACGTGCACCAGGTCGCCCTCCTGAACCACCATCTGGGGCGAGGGCAACACGCCCTCGCCGAGCCGGGTGAGGAACGTGACCCGGGTGCCGGAGGCCTCCTCCAGCTCGCTCAGCCGGCGGCCGACCCACTCCGGGGAGTAGGCGACCTCGGCGAGCTGGACGGCGCCGCTCGGGTCCTGCCAGAGCGGCTCGGAGCCGCTCGGCAGCAGTCGGCGCAGCATCTGGTCCGCCGTCCAGCGCACGGTGGCGACGGTCGGGATGCCCAGGCGCTGGTAGACCTCGGCGCGGCGGGGGTCGTAGATCCGGGCCGCGACGTTCTCCACACCGAAGTTCTCGCGGGCCACCCGGGCGGCGATGATGTTGGAGTTGTCACCGCTGGAGACGGCGGCGAAGGCGCCGGCCTCCTCGATCCCCGCCTCCTTGAGGGTGTCCTGGTCGAAGCCGACGCCGGTCACCCGGCGCCCGTTGAACCCGGCGCCCAGCCGGCGGAAGGACGTCGGGTCCTGGTCGACCACGGCCACCGAGTGACCCTGTTTCTCCAGTGCGCGGGCGAGCGCGGAGCCCACCCGGCCGCAGCCCATGATGACGATGTGCACCGGCGCTACCTCACCCGTCCCGTTGGGGCCATGACCTGCGCAAACACCGCTCAATCTCCGTTTCCCCGCCCTGGTTCCCGGGGCGGGCGTCCTCGTGGGGCTCGGTACGACAACCTGAGTGTTGCCGCCCTGCTCGTATCCGACACGCTAGCCGGTCCACCGAACACAGTCGCGACGAAGGGGCACCCCGACGGGCGGCAAAGGGGTGGCCCTTCGGACCCCGGCGCCGACTACCCCTACGATTCCTTAACGTGCCTATGCCGACTGACCTACCGAAACGCATCCTGATCGGCCGTGCGTTGCGCAGCGACAAGCTGGGGGAGACTCTGCTCCCCAAGCGCATCGCGCTGCCCGTCTTCGCCTCGGACGCGCTCTCCTCGGTCGCGTACGCGCCCGAGGAGATCCTGCTGACGCTCTCCCTGGCGGGTGCCTCGGCCATCCACTTCTCGTGGCAGATCGGCGTCGTCGTCGCCATCGTCATGCTCGCCGTGGTGGCCTCCTACCGGCAGAACGTGCATGCCTATCCGAGCGGCGGCGGCGACTACGAGGTCGCCACCGTGAACCACGGCCCCAACTCCGGCCTGGTGGTCGCGAGCGCGCTGATGGTCGACTACATCCTCACCGTCGCGGTCTCCACCACCTCGGGCGTGGCCAACGTGGTGTCGGCGGTGCCGTCGCTGCGCGGCCACGAGCTGACCCTGTCGGTGGTCGTGGTCATCGTGCTGATGGGCATCAACCTGCGCGGCGTCCGGGAGTCCGGTTCGGCGTTCGCCGTCCCGACCTACGCCTTCATGGTCGGTGTGCTCGGCATGGTGGTGTACGGCGTGGTCCGGCACTTCGGCCTGGGGCAGGACATGCCCTCCGAGAGTTCCGGCTTCCAGCTGCAGCCGACCGCGGGGAACGAGTCCCTGGCGGGCTTCGCCATGGTGTTCCTGCTGCTCAAGGCGTTCTCCTCGGGCTGTGCGGCGCTGACCGGCGTGGAGGCGATCTCCAACGGCGTGCCCGCGTTCCGCAAGCCGAAGAGCAAGAACGCGGCGACCACCCTGCTGATGATGGCCAGCATCGCGGTCGTGATGTTCATGGGCATCATCTGGCTGGCCAGGCTGACCGGCGTCCAGATGGCCGAGGAGCCCGCGGAGCAGCTGGCCGGCGTGCCCGGCGACTACCACCAGAAGACGGCGCTGGCGCAGATCAGCGAGGCCGTGTTCTCCAACTTCACGCCGGGCTTCTACTTCGTCGCCGCGGTGACCGGCCTGATCCTGGTGCTGGCCGCGAACACCGCGTTCAACGGCTTCCCGGTGCTGGGCTCGATCCTGGCCCAGGACCGCTACCTGCCGCGCCAGCTGCACACCCGCGGCGACCGGCTGGCCTTCTCCAACGGCATCATCCTGCTGGCGCTGGCCGCGATCCTGTTCATCATCGCCTTCGACGCGGACCCGACCAGGCTGATCCAGCTCTACATCGTCGGCGTCTTCGTGTCGTTCAACATGAGCCAGTCCGGCATGATCCGGCACTGGACCAGGCATCTGCGCACCGAGACCGACCCGGCCAAGCGCCGCCACATGCAGCGCAGCCGGGCGATCAACACCTTCGGCCTGGTGATGACCATGGCCGTGCTGATCGTCGTGCTCGCCACCAAGATCAGCCACGCCTGGATCGCGATCGCGGCGATGGTCGTGCTGTTCGTCATGATGAAGGCGATCCGCCGGCACTACGACCGGGTGTCGGCGGAGCTGGTCGCCGCCGAGGAGCCGGACGACGTGGTGCTGCCCACCCGGGTGCACGCCATCGTCCTGGTCTCCAAGCTGCACAAGCCGGCGCTGCGCGCGCTGGCGTACGCGCGGCTCGCCCGGGCGCACACCCTGGAGGCGGTGACCGTGAACGTCGATCCGGCGGACACCGCGGCGCTGCGCGCGGAGTGGGACGAGCGCGGCATCGAGGTGCCGCTGAAGGTCCTGGACTCGCCGTACCGGGAGATCACCGCGCCGGTGCTGGACTACGTGAAGAACCTGCGCCGCAGCAGCCCGCGCGACGTGGTCTCGGTGTACATCCCGGAGTACGTGGTCGGTCACTGGTACGAGCACCTGCTGCACAACCAGAGCGCGCTGCGGTTGAAGGGCCGGCTGCTGTTCAAGCCGGGGGTGATGGTGACCTCGGTGCCGTGGCAGCTGGAGTCGTCCGAGCGGCGCAAGCCGCAGAAGGCCTGGTCGGCGCCGGGTGCGGTGCGACGTGGTGAGCCCCGGGCGCCGAAGGCCGTAAAGTCGGAAGTCTCGGCGAAGCCCGCCGGGTCGGCTGACAGCGGCAAGAAGGACTCCTCCCAGTGACCCGCAACACCCCGTCTCGTTCCAACGGCTCCTCCGGCAAGGGTGCCCGCAAGGGCGGTTCGTCCGGCCGGCCGGGGCAGGTCGCCCGGCCCCGCTGGGGCAAGCCGTCGCGGCCGGAGGCGACCGACCGCGAGGGATTCACCGCGCGGACGGCGCCGCTCGCGCCGGAGGAGCGCGCTCCGGAGCGCCCGGAGCGCGCTGAGCGTACTGAGCGTACTGAGCGCACCGACCGGCCGGAGCGGGCCGGGCGCGCCGAGCGTGCTGAGCGCTCCGGGAACGCCGGAGGTGCGGGTCGGCCGGAGCGGGCCGAGCGTGCGCCGCGCGGCGAGCGTGACGGCCGTTCGGACCGTTCGGGGCAGCAGGGGCAGCCGGGCGACCGGTCGAAGGAGGGCGCGCGCCCGCGCAAGCAGGCCGTGCGCCCGCCCCGCGCGCTGCGCTCCACCGCCCGCGCGCCCCGCGCCGAGTCCGCGCCCAGGGTGCCCGCCGGCGACTCGCTGATCGGCGAGCGCTACGAGGTCGAGGTCGGTGCGGTCGCCCACGGCGGCGGGCACTGCGTGGCGCGGCACGAGGGCCGGGTCCTGTTCGTCCGGCACACGCTGCCGGGCGAGAGGGTGATCGCCCAGGTCACCGAGGGCACCTCCGCCTCGCGTTTCCTGCGCGCCGACGCGGTCGAGGTGCTGGAGCCCGCCAAGGAGCGGATCGCCGCGCCGTGCCCGTTCTCCGGGCCCGGCAAGTGCGGCGGCTGCGACTGGCAGCACGTGACGCCCGGTGGCCAGCGCAAGCTCAAGGTGCAGGTGCTGACCGAGCAGCTGGCCAAGCTGGCGGGCCTGACCCCGGCCGAGGCCTGCTGGGACGGCAGCGTCGAGCCGGTCGGCGACAAGCTGCCGGCCGGACAGGTGCCGGCCTGGCGCACCCGGATCCAGTACGCCGTCGACCCGGGCACCGGCAAGGTGGGGCTGCGCAAGCACCGCTCGCACGACATCCAGCCGATCGACCGCTGCCTGATCGCCGCCGAGGGCGTCACCGAGCTGGGCGTGGAGGCGCGCGACTGGCCGGGCGTCGCCTCGGTCGAGGTCATCGCCGCCGCCGGCTCCTCCGACCGCCAGGTGGTCCTCACCCCGGCCCCGGGCGCCCAGCTGCCGCTGGTCGAGCTGGACCGGCCGGTCTCCATCAGCCGCATCGACGAGCAGGGCGACTTCCACCGGGTGCACGGCCGGAACTTCGTCCGTGAGCGTGCCGCCGGGCGGACCTGGCGGGTCAGCGACGGCGGTTTCTGGCAGATCCACCCCGAGGCCGCGGACACGCTGGTCGACGCCGTCCTGGACGGTCTGGACCCGCAGTGGGGCGAGAACGCGCTCGACCTGTACTGCGGGGTGGGCCTGTTCGCGGGCGCGCTGGCCGACCGGGTCGGCGAGGACGGCGCGGTGCTCGGCATCGAGTCCGGCAAGCAGGCGGTCGCCGACGCCCGGCACAACCTGGCCGCGCTGGACAACGTCCGGATCGAGTGCGACCGGGTGGAGGTGCTGCTGCCGCGCACCGGCATCACCGCCACCGACCTCGTCGTGCTCGACCCGCCGCGTGCGGGCGCCGGGCGGGAGACCGTCGCGCACCTGGCCGGTCTCGGTGCCCGCCGGATCGCCTACGTGGCGTGCGACCCGGCGGCGCTGGCCCGGGACCTCGGGTTCTTCCGCGAGGGCGGCTACCGTCCGGTGTCGCTGCGGGCGTTCGACCTGTTCCCGATGACGCACCACTTCGAGTGCGTGGCGATCCTGGAGCCGGTCGCGGGCGCGTAGGCGTCGCGACACACGGGCACGGGCCCGGCAGGGCGGTCCGGCACAGGACGGAGGCGGTACCCGGCGTTCGCGCGGGTACCGCCTCCGTCGTTCCGAGGGCCGGTGCGGCGGCTCAGGGCAGGTTGTGCTCCTCTTCCCGGGCGTCGTGCGGCAGGGGGACCCCGTGCTGGGCGGCGAGCCGCAGCAGTCCGGCGATCCGGCCCTCGTACGCCTGGACGCCGTCGGCGTCCCCCTCGGCCCGGGCGGCCGCGAGTTCCTTGCGGGCCTGGTCGAGCTGCTCGCGCAGCTCCTGGTCGAACATCGCTGTCATTGCCGGCCTCCACAACCGGTCGGTGCCGCTCCAGGGAATGCTCAGGGCACTTCAGAGTCTCCGAAGGTGAAGAACTCTTCAAGTCTCACTCCCGGTGGGCCCGGGCGCGTCGGACGACGGGGGAGCGGGTAGTCCGTAGGGGCGCGGGGCGGGCCTACCGGCGGGGCGTGCGGCGGGATGCGCGAGCCCTTGATGTGCTAGCACTTCGGCGCTAGCTTGAATTCATGGGTAAGAAGCAGCTGAACGTCCGGGTGGACGCCACCACCGCGGAGATGGCCCGGGAGCGGGCGGAGCAGCAGGGGATCAGCATGAACCAGTACATCGAACGCCTGGTCCAGCAGGACATGGGCGAGGCGGGGCGGGTGTTCGTCGACGCGGCCGCGCAGTTCATGAAGGAGTACGAGACGGCCTTCCTGGCCGAGTTCGGCGAGCAGCGGGGCGAGGCCGACCTCCAGGACGTGCGCCGTTGAAACTGGAGGTCGACCTCTCGTGGCTGCTCATGACCGCCGAGCAGTACACGCCCGGTGACCCGCAGGTCACCGACTACGGATCGCTGCTCGCCGCCGTCGCCCGGCACCAGGCCGAGATCTTCGACATCGCCGTCTACCCCGAGCCGCAGGACCGCGCCGCCGCCCTCATGCACCAGCTGATCCGGGTGCCGGCGCTGGAGAAGACCAACGAACTGTTCGCCACCGCCGTCGCCTACGCCTACCTGGTGGCTAGCGGCTGCACGGTGGCCACCACCGCCCGTGAGGTGCGCAGCCTCGCCCGGGCCATCCGCGAGGGGCGGCTGACCGTCTCCGGGGTGGCGGACCGGCTGGCCGCCTGGGTGGTGGACGAGGCCGAGGACGAGGAGGTCAGCGGCGAGGACGACGACGACGCGGAGTGAGCGGCGGGGGCGGGGAAGGGGCGGGGTCAGTGGGGACCGGCTCCCGGTTCGGCGATCAGTGCCGTCGCGAAGGAGCGGAAACCCGCCCGGCGGTAGATCCGGGCCACGTCCTCGTCCGCGGCGGACAGGAACACCGTCCGCACCCCGCCGGCCCGGGCGTCCGCGACCAGGGCCGCCGTGACCGCCTGCGCGAGGCCCCGCCGCCGTGCCGAGGGGAGGGTGCCCACCCCGGCCACCTCGGTGACCTCGCCGACCGGATTGTGCTGGCCCGCGCAGAGTGCCGTGCCGCCCCCGAACGCCGCCGCGAGTACCGTCCTCCCGGCGGCGATCCGCCCGGCGAGCCGCTCCGCCGTCCCGTCGGCCCTCAACGCCTCGGCCCGCACGGCCAGTTCGGCCGGACCGGCGCTGCCCCTACCGGTGCCCGGCTCGCCGAACGCCAGGTGCGGGACGGCCAGCGCCTCGGCCAGGGCCGGGTCGTCGGCGGCCAGCACCCGCACCGACACGCCGTCCGGTCCGGCGGCGCCCCCGTGCTCGTTCCCGTGCTCGTCCCCGTCCCCGTGCTCGTTCCTGTTCTTGTCCGGGTGTCCGCCCTGCGGGCCGAGCACCAGCAGCGGGTGCTCGTGCACGGTCAGCCCCGCCTCCTCCGCGGCGGCGCGCAGCAGCGGGTCGTGCTCCGCCACCCACTCGAAGGCCTCCGGCAGTCCCAGCTCGCGCTGGCGGGCCCGTACCCGGCGGACGTCCGCCGCGGTGACGGCGGGGCCCTCGTGGCCCAGCGACGGCCGGGCGTAGTACGGCCAGCCGGCGCCCTCCGCGACGAACAGGCTGAGCGGGCCGAAGTCCTCGACCCGGGCGGAGCTGCGCGGCACGGCGTCGTAGTAGCCCTCGATCGCTTCGAGGAGGGCCGGGTCCGGCTGCGCCGGGGCGGCGGCGGTGGCGGTCGGGGTCGTCGGAGTGGTGGCGATGGCGGCGCGGGCGGCGGCTGCGGGATCGTGGGAGGTCACGCGGTGCATCAAAGCAGGCCCGCCGCGTTCCCGCGCGGGAATTACGGACGCCCCGCCCGGCCCCCGTCCGCTCCCGCGCGGACGTGACCCGCGGGGCATCCGGCGGCCGTTCGGCCCGGGCATTTCACCGCGATTGTTGCCCAACGCTTACAGGCCGGGCGATCTTGCGTGAGGGCCGCGTGGCATCCTGGGGCCTTTACAGCTCTGCCGGACGTGAACGGCGGACGTCCGCGCTGGGCGAAGCGAGGGGGATGACTGGCTCATGAGGCTCTGCTTTCTGGTGGAGGAGCACTACCGGCACGACGGCATGCCGCTCGACGTCGTCCGCCAACTCACCGCGTGGGGGCACCGGGTGGACGTGCTGCGCCCCGGCGACTCGCTGATGGCGATCTCCGAGGCGGTCCGGGCCGGCAGCCACGACGCCTGGGTGCTCAAGACCGTCTCCGGCGGACCGGGCCTCACCCTGCTGGAGGCCGCCGCCGCCGTCGGCCTCACCACCGTGAACGACGTCAGGTCCATCCGCGGCGTCCGCGACAAGGCCCTCGCCTCCGTGATCGCCCGCACCCGGGGGCTGCCCGTCCCCGTCACCTACGCGGCCGCCCGGTGGGAACGGCTCGCCGAGATCCCCGCAGCCGAGTACCCGCTGGTCGTCAAGCCCGCCGACGGCAGCTCCGGGCGGGCCGTGCGGCTCGTCCGCGACCCCGGGCACCTCGCCGAACTCGGCCCCCTGCTGGCCGGCGAGGGCCTGCTGATCGCCCAGCCCTATGTGCCCAACTCCGGCACCGATCTCAAGGTGTACTGCGTCGACGGCGAGCTGTACGCGACCGAGCGCTGCTCGCCGCTCAACCCCGACCAGGGGGTGCGGGAGCGGCAGGTGCCGCTGCCGGCCGAGGTCGCGCGGATCGCCGCGCAGGTCGGCGAGGTGTTCGGGCTCGACCTCTACGGCGTCGACGTGCTGCTCGGGCCGGACGGCCCGGTGGTCGTCGACATCAACGACTTCCCGAGCTTCCGGCAGGTGCCGGACGCGGTCGCGCGGGTGGCGCGGGCGGTGCTGCGGCTGGCCCGCACCGGCACGGCGGTCACGGCTCCCGCGGTGGCGCTCGACGCCTCGGGGCTGGAGGCGGTCGGGCTGGGGGCCGGGGCGGTCCGGATGCCCGTGCAGGGTGGCGGGGCGGCCGTCGGGGCCGGTGTCGCGAGCGGCCTCGGGGGCGGTGGTGTCGCGGTCGGCGGCGTCGGCGGTATCGGTGGTGTCGGCGTGGGCGTCGGCGGCATCGGGGCAGCGCCTGTCGGCGGCGCGATATGAGGATCGGTCTGATCACCTCCGCCCCGGACCACCCGGTGCTCGCCGCGACCGCCGCGCTGCTGACCGCGCACGGTCACCACATCGAGACCCTCGACCCGGCGGCCGGTCCGGACGGACCGTTCGATCCGCCCGCGGACGTCTACCTGCTCAAGGCGCACACAGCGGCGGCGCTCGCCCTCGCCCGGGGGCTGGAGGAGCGCGGCGTACCCGTCGTCAACCCGGTCGCCGCCACCGAACTCTGCCAGGACCGCCTGGCCATGGCCGAACTCGCCCGGCGGGCCGGACTGCCCTTCGCGCCCACCCGCGCCGCCGCCGACCTCGCCGAACTGCTCGCCGCGGTCGAGACGGGGGGACTCTCCCTGCCGATCGTCGTCAAGAGCCGGCACAGCCGCCGCCACGACCTCGTCGCCCGCGTCGACGACACCGCCCGGCTGCGCGCCCTCGCCGAGGAATGGCCGCACGAGCCCGTCGTCGCCCAGCCCTACCTGCCGAGCACCGGCTGGGACCAGAAGCTGTGGGTCGTCGCCGGGCAGCTGTTCTGTGCCCGCCGCCGCTCCGAGCTCGCCGGCCCCGAACACGCCGAACTCCCCGACGGAGCGGACGGGTTCGGGCCCGCCGAGCTGTCCGCCGAGCGGGCCGCGGTGGCGCTGCGGGCCGGCGAGGTGTTCGGCCTCGACGTCTACGGCGTCGACCTGCTGGACGGGCCGGGCGAACCGGTCGTCGTCGACGTCAACGCCTTCCCGGGCATCCGGGGGCAGGCCGGGGCGCCCGAGGCGCTCGCCGCGCTCGCCCTGCGCGTCGGCGCGGTGGGGACGGCGGCAGGGGCGGCGGCAGGGGCGGCGGCGCCCGGTGTCCCCCGCCCGCGGGCCGACGGCTCCGGCACCGGTAACGGTGCCAGTACCGGTGCCGGCTCCGGCACGGGGACGCCCGCGCCGGCGGATGCGGGACCGGGCACCGCCGCTGGTTAGGCTGGCACTCCCGGCCCGAGCACACGACCGGGCCGCGAGAGAAGACGGACCCTTGCTGCAGGACATCGAGCCCTATCTGGCCTGCCCGCACTGCGCGCGGCCGCTCACCCTCGACGGGCGCACCCTGCGCTGCGCCGGCGGGCACAGCCACGACCTCGCCAAGCAGGGCTACGTCAGCCTGCTCGCGGGTGACGCCCACACCGGCACCGGGGACACCGCCGACATGGTCGCCGCCCGGGGCGACTTCCTCGCCGCCGGCCACTACCGGCCGATCGCCGACGCGCTCGCGGAGGCCGCCGTCGCGGCCGTCGCCGATGCCGATGCCGCGGCGGGGGGACTGGTCGCCGACCTCGGCGCCGGCACCGGCCACTACCTCGCCCACGTCCTGGACGCCCTGCCCGGCCGGCCCGGCGCCGCCCTCGACATCTCCAAGTACGCGCTGCGCCGCGCCGCCAGGGCCCACCCCCGGATCGGCGCCGTGGTCTGCGACGCCTGGCGGCCGCTGCCCCTGCTGGACGCCTCCGCCGGACTCGTCCTCAATGTGTTCGCCCCGCGCAACGGACCCGAGATCCGCCGTGTGCTGCGGCCCGGCGGCACCCTGCTGCTGGTCTCGCCCACCGCCCGGCACCTGCGCGAACTCGTCGCCACCCTCGGCCTGTTGTCGGTCGACGAGGAGAAGCAGCGACGCATCGACGAGAAGCTCGGGCCCTACCTGGCGCCCGCCGGACGGCGCGAGGTCGAGTTCACCATGCGACTGTCCGCCGAGGACGTGCGGACCGTGGTCGGCATGGGGCCGAGCGCCTGGCACACCGACCCGGCCCGGCTCGGGGAGCGGCTCGCGGCACTGCCAGACCCGGTCGAGGTGACGGCGTCCGTCACCGTCGCCGCCTACCGTCGCTGAAACGGCGGACCGCCCCCGGTGCGGCGGCCCCGGTGCGGCGGCCGCCGGTGCGGGGGCGGCCCACCCGGCGTCCCGGCCTCGTGCCGGGGCCACCCCGATGGGATGAATCTGCCGGGCAGGCACGTTTCTGCCGCGTGACCGGCGGCTAACGTCCGACGGGTGAACCGCGACGCCACCCGGCCCGCCGTGCCGGCCCACCCGCAGCAGCGCACCCCGGAACCAGCCCCGGAGGCCGCGACCGCCCGGCGCCCGATCGTCGAGGAGCTCCGACTCACCTCCTTCAAGTCCTACCGGCGCGCGACCCTCCCGCTCGCCCCGCTCACCGTGCTGCACGGCCCCGCCGGCGTCGGCAAGTCCAACGCGCTCGACGCCCTCGCCGTCCTCTCCCGACTCGCCCTCGGCGAGGAGATCGGCGACTCCCTCGACGGCCGGCCCGGCACCACCGGGCCGCTCGCCGCCCCCGTCCGCGGCGGCCTCACCGGATGCGTGCCGCACGGCCGCAACGCCCTCATCCTCGGCTGCACCGTCCGCTCCCCGGACGGGCCGATCGGGCTGGAGGTCGTCATCCGCACCGACGGCCCCGTCCGGATCGCCAGGGAACAGCTCACCCTCGACGGCCGGACCCTCGTCGAGACCGGCGAACAGGACCTGCGCCAGCACCGCGTCAACGTCAGCTGGCACAACGACACCCGGCAGGGCGACATCCGCGCCCCCTTCCCCAGCGGCACCCTGGTCACCGCCCAGATCCCGCTGCGCGTCGCCGGATCCTCGCCCGGCGAACGCAAGGTCCTCGCGGCCGCCGAACAGCTGCTCACCGCGCTGCGCGAGGTCTTCCCGGTCTGCCCCGTACCCGCCCTGATGCGGGGCTGGGCCCGCCCCCACCCGCAGGCCAGGCTGCTCAGCTCGGCCGCCAACATCTCCGCCGTCGTCGCCAGGCTCGGCAACGAGTGCGGCCGCCGGTACGGACAGCTGCTGCGTGTCGTCCAGTCCGCCGCCCCGCACCCGCTGCTCGGCCTCGACCTCGCCCACCGCGGCACCGGCGCCGACCGGCGGGTGCTCGCCGTGTTCGACGAGGGCGTCCTCGGCCGCACCGGGGCCGACCAGGCCTCCGACGGCATGCTCCGCCACCTCGCCTTCGCCGCCGTGCTGCTCACCGGCGCCGGCGTGCTGGACCTCGACGTGGCCGTCGAGGTGCCGTGGGCGCAACGGCAGCTCACCGTGCTGGCGGAGGACCTCGGCGCCGGGCTCTCCACGGACCAGGCCGCCTCGCTGCTGCGGCTCGCCCGCGACATGTCGGGGCGCAACCAGTTGCGGGTGCTCGCCACGCTCCAGGAGCCGGCGGCGGCCCGGGACGCGCTGGGCGGGCCGGGTGAGCTGCCGGCCGGGGTGGCGGTGGTGGAGTGCCGGCGCGATCCGGGCTCGGGGCTCACGGTGCTGCGGACGGAGACGGCGCGGGTGCCGGTGCAGGTGGTGCGCGACGGCGCGACGGCGGGCTCGGGGCCGCTCTCGGGCCCGGGGGCGGGGCCGGCGTCGCCGGAGCCCGGGGCGCCGGAGCCCGGGGTACCAAGCCCCCGGGCCGACCGGACGGCGGGCGATGCGGTAGACCTGGACGGGTGAACGAACGACGCACGGAATCCGTCGGGCCGACCCTGGAAGAGCTGCGGCAACGGCTCGTCGACTTCGCCGCGGCCCGCCGCTGGGAGCCCTTCCACACCCCCAAGAACCTCGCCTCGGCCCTGACCGTGGAGGCCGGCGAGCTGCTGGAGATCTTCCAGTGGCTCACCCCGGAGCAGGCGGCCGTCGTGATGGCCGACCCGGACCGCGCCCACCGGGTGCGGGACGAGGTGGCCGACGTACTCGCCTACCTGCTCCAGTTCTGCACGGCCGTCGGGGTCGATCCGCTGACAGCCCTGGCGGCCAAGATCGAGCGGAACGAACTGCGTTTCCCGGTCCCCGGCACTCCCGCCGAGGGCGAGGAAGTCAACCCGTAGGGGCACACCTAACCCCTGCGGGGGACGGAAGTCGTCCACAGCCCCGGGGTTGTCCACAGGTTCCCGAAGTCCGGATGCGCCACCCCGCCGCCTCGTCGCACCCTCTCACCGTGACCGCGCGGCAGGGCGCCGCGCGGGCGACGGAAGGGGTTCCGGCCGTGGAAGCGCTGCGACTGATCAAGACCGCCCGGCACGCCCTGGCGGAGACCAGGAACGTTCCCGACGTGCTGGCCGAGGCCCGGCAGGCCGCGCTGCTCACCGAGGCGGTGGCCACCCGGCTCGCCAGGTCGGCGGAGGAGGGGCTCTCCGGCCTTGGGCAGCTGTTGGCCGAGGCGGCCACCCATGCGGCCTGCTGCCTGGAGCATCCGGAGGAGGGCGCCTCCTCGGCGTCCGCCTTCGGGCCGGGCGGCCGGGCCCGAAGGCTCACCGAGCTCGGCGAGTTCGGGCCGATGCTCGACGAACTCGGCCGTCTGCTGCGGGACATGGGGGAGACGCTGGTCGTGCTGGCCTGTGGGGCCGACACCGAGAGCCTCTACTGGGCCTGCATCGACGGGGTCGACGCGGGAGCGGAGTGCACCCAGCTGGTCGACCAACTGCTCGACGCCGTGCGGCGGACGGCGGGCGACCGGCCCGAGGAGTACGACGCGGAGCCGTGCGGGGCGGCGGAGGGCGGGCCCGGGGAGCCGTTCGGACCGGACGGTGCCCGACGGCTCCCCGAACCGGCGGCGGAACACGAGAAGCGGTTACTGGTGCTCCGGCTCGACCCGCCGGGTCAGCGGGCGGCGGAGGGCCCGCCGTCCTCGCCGGCGGCGGAAGCGGCCAGGGCGGGGGAGGTGGTACGGGCACCGATGGCCTGAAGGTCGGCGAGGTCCGCGGTCACCGAGGCGAGCAGGCTCCTGCGTCTGCTCCAGCAGGATCTTCGGGGCGGCCGGCGCCGCCGCCCCGTCGGCGGTGGGACGCGGGGAGGTGGTGGACACCTCGGACCAGGGCTCGGGCATGAGGGGACCTCTGCGGATCGGTGGTGCGGTGGGGAGCGGTTGGCGGGTGGCCGGACGCGGCCCCGCCGCTGCAACCAACGAACACCCCGCCGCGCGGTCACCGGCCGCCACTCGATGCGGTCCGACCGCCGGTACGGGTAGGCCGCCCGGGTGACCCCGGACTTGCCGCGGCGGCCTGCCCCGGGCTACGGCCGCCGGTGCGGGGAGGGCTGTCGAGCGCCTTCCTCGCCCGGGCGGCCCGCCCGGGCAAGGCACAGGCAGGGTGAAGGGCGGACGGGGCGACGGGAAGGGCGGGGACGGGGAAGGGGCCGGGGCGGGAGGGGGGAGGGGAGGGGAGGGGGTGGC
>NZ_JAXCLC010000102.1:0-18383 GCF_034043715.1 Kitasatospora purpeofusca
CGCCCGCGGGGGGGGGGGGCGCGGTCCCCCGGCTGGGGGTGGAGTCAAATGGCCCGCCGGGGGCGGTCATTTGCCACACAACCACTAGCGGTCCGCAGGGAAGTCAGGGAAGACCGCCGCGGACGATCACTTTTCCGGCCTCCCCCCGTACGGTCACGTTCCTCCTGAGGGACTTGGCGATCCGCTCGGCGAACTCGCGGGAGACAGGCGCCGAGGAATCACCCGTACTCTTCGCGACGATGTCGACACTCGCGCCCTCCCAGGAGGACCGGACGACTTCCCAGCCGAGTTTCGCGAACGAGGAGGAGATGAACTTCTCCTCACTGATTCGGCGGACCTCCCGGACAGGCCGCAGGGGTGCCCCCTCGGCCCGCAGGGCGTGCTTCTCGAGCTCCGCCATCCGATGGTCGAGGGAGCGGGCGATGAGAAGAGTCTCCTCCGTCATGTCGGCCTCTGATCGTTTCACGGTGCCGGATGAGCCGCCGCCAGGAGGACGCTCGCGGATCTCCCGCATCATGCTCGCGAACTCCGGCCAGCTCCTCCGGAAGGCGCGGTTCAGCCGGTCGTGGGGGATCGCCGGATCACCCGAGGCACTGTTGAGATCGGTGAGGAACTTCAGCACCTCGGCCTCGTCGTCCCCCAGGACGGCCTGGAACTGGCTGAGCGGACTGGTGAGTTCGGCGACCCTCATGCCGATGAGGAATGGCACGACAGAGCCCCCGACCTGGTTGGAAACGGCTCCGGCCTCATAGTTGAGCCAAGGGGACAGCTGGTTCTCCGGAGTCGTGCAGATGATCCCGAAGTTCGCCTCGGAAAGCTTCGTGGCGATCTCCTGCGTCGCTCTGCCGCCAGCGGCGATGTCCTGGCTCGAGAGCCAGGGGTCGACGTGCTGGAGAACATCCGGAAGCCACGATCGAAGCGCCTCCGCCGTCATCCTGGCACGCTGTCCGGACCAGCTCAGAAACAGTTTGATCGCGGTCTCCCCTGGTCGTATTCGATGCGTCGGAAGATCGAGTCAGACTCGGCCACGCCCACGCGCGGCTTTGAGCAGCAGCGCTTGTTCCGCTTTGAGAGAGCCGTGCGACTCGCGGACGTACGACAGGAACCGGCTGCCCGGGTGGCGGATCAGGACGGACTTGTCCGGGCCAGCGCCGTCCCAGTCGGACAGCAGGGCGTCGTAAGTCGCGGCGTGCGCGCAGAAGTCGAGGACGACGGCCGGCATTTCGCCCCCGATGATCAGGTCTCCCCGTGCGGTGATGATCTCCCGCATCTTCCGGGCGTTCGGCGCGAACACTGTCTCCACCCAGGTGCGCCACCGTGCCTCGTCCAGCTCCGGAAGTGGATGGCTACACAGCCCCGGACCGGCGTGTGCCATGAATCGGCGCCGGTACTCGCCCCATGCCTTCTCGTTGGTTTCCGCGAGCACGAGAAGAGGGGCGTAGAGCTCCCTCAGCTGGCTGCTCACCCAGTCGGTTCGGGCTCTCCGCAACGACCTGCGGGTCTCTCCATGGTGGTTCAGCCAGTAGACGAGGACAGCAATCAGAACACTGGCGCAGGCCGTCACCATTGCTGCGTTCATCGGAATCTCCATGCCACTGCTTCGTGCGGTATTGAAGCATGGCCAATGAGGAGATCGCCACCGTGCGTCGAGTGATGGTTCCGGTGCGTAATTGACAGCCGCGGTGAAAAAGGTCGACGAGTCACCGATCGCCGCCCCCGCCCGGTCCGGTCCGGCCTCACCATACGTGCCGGGCGCGGCTCCGCCGGAGCCACCGTCGGGGCCGCGCGGCACGGTGGGCGGGGCGGCGATCGTCCTGCTCCGCGGCGGGACCGCAGGCCCCGCCGCGGATGCCCGGAGTGGTCGACCGTGATCGTGAATGTCCTTCAGGAAGGCCCGCCCGACACGCAGTCGGTCCGATCGGGAAGGGAGGCTCCGCCTCACTCGACGGTGACGCTCACCTCCATCCGGTCGGCCCCCGGCGTTCCGGCGACCTCGATGGTGACGCCGCTCCAGTGGCCGTCCGGTTCGTTCAGCGGCGGGGTGCTGTGCTCGCCGAGGAGGTTGTTGCCGAGCGACGGGTAGAGGTCGTCCTCGTCGCCGCGGTTGGGCACGACGGCGTCCGCCAGGTCGCGGCGACCGTCGGCCTGCATCAGCTCGATGGCGAGGCGGCTCTCGTCGTTGACGTTGTCGATGGACTCGTCCACCGCGTAGACGGCGACGCCTTGGTCCGGGAGGAAGGCGTCCTGGCCGCTCTGGCGGCGGTACTCGACCACGATGTACTGCTTGGGGTGCATCCGCGGGCTGCGGACGAGCAGGATGTCGCCGCCCTCGGAGACGGGGCGCAGCACGACGTCCTTGACGGTGCTGGTGACCTTCTGCGGCCTGGTCCAGTCGTGGAACATCCGGAGCATGCCGTTCGGGTACACCGGCCGGTCGCCGGCGTGGTCGCGGTCCGGGCCGCCCCAGGAGCCGGAGGCCATCAGGCAGTAGTCGCCGAGGCCGCTGGAGACCGCCTCGATGTTCGGGTTCCCGGTGTCGTAGAAGTCGGCCCAGCGGGCGGCGAGGTGGCCCCACTCGTGGGAGCAGACGCCGACCCGGCAGTTCTCGGGGACGGTAAGGAAGGTCTGGACGGTCAGGCTCGAATCGGTCGGGAAGCCGGGGGTGAAGCTCCACTTGGCGCTCCACAGGGCCCCCGGCCGCTGGACCTTCGGGACCGCCTCGGCGCCGGGGCCGGCGTGGACGATGAACAGCGCGGTGACGATGCCCTCGCCCAGGACGTCCAGTTCCTCGGGGAACGTCACGCCCTGCTGGCGGGCGATCTCCAGGGTGTCGGCGGCCATGCCCACTTCGTTCCTGGGGAAGGCGTCGGAGTCCTGGCCGGACAGGCCGTTGGCGTAGAAGGAGAGCGGGTGCGGCAGCCGGAACCAGCCGTGCACCTTGCCCTGGACGTCGATACCGCCGTCGGCGGGAGCGGCGGGGTCGAAGCCGCTGACGCCGTGGTAGTAGTCGCGCATCGAGCCGGTCGGGAACGTTCCGGAGCTGAACAGCAACTGTTCGAAGTGCTCGACGGTGTGGGCCGGGTCGTGCGGGTGGTCGGGGAAGTCCACGAGCAGGACCAGGGTGGGGACGACGCCCTTGAGTTTCTCCGAGGGGTGGTCGATGAGCTGGGCGTCGCTGCGCGGGCCGGGGCGGAGGGCGCCGTCGTCGAGGCCGACGACGTTCTCGCCGCGCCACTGGGTGCGCAGCACGCGGTAGTACTGGCCGAAGGAGATGCCCTCCGGGAGGCGCTGGGACGCGACCAGGTCCCGGTACTCGTCGTGGAGTTCGTCCAGCGCCGTCGGTGACAGCGGGACACGGCAGGAGTGCGGACGGTCGTGGAGGGAGGCGACGGGGGTGGGGTGGTGATGCAGCGGGGTTAAGGTGTGACGCATGGTGACGGCTCCTTCGAGCCTGCTCACCCCGCCGGGGCGTGTGCGGCGCCGCGGGGGCGTGTTCGGCGCCCCGTCGAGTAGGCGGTCGCCGGCAAACGGTCGGCTCGTCGAAAGGCGGTCGGGTCTGGCCGGTACCGGTTGCGAAAAGTACGATATGCGGTTGTTTGCCCCTATTCTGACGCTCCGGACGGCCAAAGCACCAGACCCGAAGGGCCGTCGGATCCGCCGCCGGGCCGCTCAGCCGGCCCGGTGCGCGGCGGCTGCCGAGGTGAAGGCGGCGGCGAGCTGCGGGTATCCCGCCCAGTGCAGGTGCAGATACGAAGCGTGAATGTTCGCCGCCCCCGGCGTGCCCGCGAATCCCTCGGTGCGCGGGCCGTCCGGCAGTCGCCAGCCCCAGGCGGGCCGTTCGCCGGCGCCCGGCTCGCAGACCGTGCGGTGGAACTCGTGCCCGCGCAGCCGCGCACCGGTCGGTGCGAGCACCGAGTCGTGCAGCGCGACCGCCTCCCGGTACCCGAGCGTCAGCCGCTCGGTCATCCGGGCCGAGGTGTCCAGTACCCCGCACATCGGCAGGCCGTCCAGCTCCCGCCCGAGGTAGAGCAGTCCGGCGCACTCGGCCGAGACCGGCCCGCCCGAGGCGGCGAACGCGGCGATCGCTGCCCGCAGTTGCCCGTTCGCACTCAGTTCCCGGACGTACAGCTCGGGGAAGCCGCCGCCGATCACCAGACCCGCCGTACCCTCCGGCAGGGCGTCGGCGTGCAGCGGGTCGAAGGGCACCACCTCGGCGCCGGCGGCGGCCAGCAGCTCGGTGTTCTCGGCGTACGAGAAGGAGAACGCCGCGCCCCCGGCCACCGCGATCCTCGGCCGGGCCGAATCCGGCGTCGCACCGGGGGCGGAACCGGGAGCCCCACCGGAGCCGGCCGGGGCCACCTCGCGGGCCGGGTCCCACGGCTGCGCCGTCAGCGGCGGCGCGGTGCGGGCCAGCGCCAGCACCGCGTCCAGATCCACCGAGGCGGCCACCAGTTCGCCCATGTCGGCCACCGCCCGCAGGGCCTCCGCCGAGCGCTCCGCGGCCGGGATCAGCCCCAGGTGCCGGGAGGGCGTGGCGACCGCCGCCGAGCGCCGTACCGAGCCCAGCACCGGCACCCCCGAGCCCTCCTCCAGGGCCTCGCGCAGCAGCAGTTCGTGCCGGTCGGAGGCGACCCGGTTGAGGATCACCCCGGCCAGCCGGACCTCCGGGTCCCAGGAGGCGAAGCCGTGCACCAGCGCGGCCACCGACCGGGACTGCGAGGAGCCGTCCACCACCAGCACCACGGGGGCCCGCAGCAGCTTCGACACATGCGCGGTGGACGCCAGCTCGCCGCGCCCGGAAGCGCCGTCGAACAGCCCCATCACGCCCTCGACCACGGCCACGTCCGCCCCGGCCGCGCCGTGCAGGAAGAGCGGCGCGATCCGCTCCGGCCCGCACATGAACGCGTCCAGGTTGCGGCCCGGGCGGCCGGCGGCCAGGCCGTGGTAGCCCGGGTCGATGTAGTCCGGACCGACCTTGTGCGGCGAGACGGCCAGCCCGCGGGCGGCGAGCGCGGCGATCAGGCCGGTGGCGATCGTGGTCTTGCCGGCGCCCGAGGAGGGCGCCGCGACGACGAGGCGGGGGATGTTCACGGTGCTGCTGCTTCTCTCGCTGTTGCTACCAGGACGATCGGCGGGCCGGGCGGTCTACCACTCGATGCCGCGCTGGCCCTTGCGTCCGGCGTCCATCGGGTGCTTGACCTTGGTCATCTCGGTGACCAGGTCGGCCGCGCCGGTCAGCAGCTCCGGTGCGTACCGGCCGGTGATGACGACGTGCTGGCTGCCCGGACGGTCCTTCAGCACGGCCACCACCTCCGCCGGGTCGATCCAGCCCCAGTGCATCGGGTAGGTGAACTCGTCCAGCACGTAGAAGCGGTAGGTCTCGGCGGCGAGGTCGCGCTTGACCTGCTCCCAGCCCTCCTTGGCCGCCGCCTCGCTGTCCAGCTCCATCTCGCCGGTGCGCTGGATCCAGGACCAGCCGGAGCCCATCTTGTGCCAGTCGACGGTGCCGCCCTCGCCGGAGGCGCCGAGCACGCGCAGCGCGTTCTCCTCGCCGACCTTCCACTTGGCGGACTTCACGAACTGGAACACCCCGACCGACCAGCCCTGGTTCCAGGCCCGCAGGGCCATCCCGAACGCGGCGGTGGACTTGCCCTTGCCGGGCCCGGTGTGCACGGCGGTGATCGGCTGGGTTCGGCGCTGACGGGTCGTCAGACCGTCGTCGGGGACGCTTTCGGGGACACCCTTGGGCATGTCGGCTCAGGCCGCCTTTCGCGAAGCAGAGGTGTGCGAAGCAGAAACAGAAGCAGCAGCAGAAACAGAAGCAGAAGCAGAAGTGCGCGGAGCAGAGCCGGTCGGACGGTGCTCGCCGCGGTGGCCGCCGCCGCGGCTGTCGCGGACGAGCGAGGCGACGCCGTCGGCGCGCAGCTCGTCCAGGGTGACGGCGGTGGCCCGCAGCCGGTCGGCCAGGGTGCGGGCCAGGCCGAGCCGGACCGGGCCCGACTCGCAGTCCAGCACCACGCTCGCCACACCCTGCCCGGCCAGCAGCCCGGCCGCCCGGTGCGACTGCGCGACGGCGTCCCGCGCGCCGGTGGCCCGGCCGTCGGTCACCACGACCAGCAGCGGGCGGCGGTCCGGGTCGCGCAGCCGCTCGACCCGCAGCACCTCGTGCGCCCGCAGCAGTCCGGCGGCCAGCGGGGTCCGGCCGCCGGTGGGCAGCGACTCCAGCCGGGCCGCGCCGACCTCCACCGAGGAGGTGGGCGGCAGCGCCAGCTCGGCGCCCGCACCCCGGAAGGTGATCATGCCGATCTTGTCCCGGCGCTGGTAGGCGTCCATCAGCAGCGACAGCACCGCGCCCTTGACGGCGGTCATCCGCTGCCGGGCCGCCATCGAGCCGGAGGCGTCCACCACGAACAGCACCAGGTTGGACTCCCGCCCCTGGCGCACCTGCTCGCGGAAGTCGTCCTTGTGCAGCACCAGGGCCCGCGAGGACCGGCCGCGCGCCACCTGGTGCGGCGCGGCGGCGCGCAGGGTGGCGCTCAGGTGCAGCCGGGCGAGCCGGCCGCGCGGACGGCGGGCCCTGATGGTGTGGCCGCTGTCGGTCTCGGCGGGGGAGCGGCGGCCCTGGGCGCCGCGCCCGGTGCCGTCCACGGCGAACAGCCGGGTCCGGTACGGGTCGCCGGCCGCGACCGGGGCCGTCTCCCGGGCGGGGGACGGCGGCTGGAGCGGTACCGGCTGCGGGGCGGGGCCGTCGTCCTGGGCCGGGCCGTCCGCCACCTCGGCCGGCGGGCCGTCGGGGCCGTCCTGGCCGGACGGCTCGGGCGCGCCGCCACCGCCGCCGTCGGGGCCGCCGTCCTGCGGGCCGTCACCCTCGGGGCCGTCGCCCTCGGGGCCGCCCTCCGGGTCCGGGTCCTCCTCGGGCTCCTGCGGCTGCCCCGGCTCCTCGGGCTCCGGCTCGGCGTGCTCCTCAAGCACCCGGTCCAACTGGTCCTCGTCCAGCCCGGGGGCGTCGAAGGGGTTGCGCCGCCGCCGGTGCGGCAGCGCCAGCTGCGCGGCCTTGCGGACGTCCTCCGCCAGCACCTCGGTGCGGCCCGCCCAGGCGGCCAGGGCGACGGCGGTCCGGGCCATCACGATGTCCGCGCGCAGCCCGTCCACCTCGAACGCCGCGCAGACGGCGGTGATCTGGCGCAGCGCCGCGTCCGTCAGCTCCACCTGCGGCAGCAGCTCCCGGGCGGCGGTGATCCGGCCCGCCAGCGCCCGCTCCTCCGCGGCGAAGCGGTCGGCGAAGGCGGCCGGGTCGGCGTCGTAGGACAGCCGGCGGCGGACCACCTCGGCGCGCTCCACCGGCTCCCGGGTGGCGGCGATCTCCACCGTCAGGCCGAACCGGTCGAGCAGCTGCGGCCGCAGCTCGCCCTCCTCCGGGTTCATCGTGCCGACCAGCAGGAAGCGCGCCGCGTGCCGCACCGACACGCCCTCGCGCTCCACGTACGAGCGGCCCATCGCGGCGGCGTCCAGCAGCAGGTCCACCACGTGGTCCTGGAGCAGGTTCACCTCGTCGATGTACAGCACGCCGCGGTGCGCCCGGGCCAGCAGCCCCGGCTCGTAGGCCTTGACGCCCTCGGCCAGCGCGCGTTCCAGGTCCAGCGAGCCGACGATCCGGTCCTCGGAGACGCCGACCGGCAGCTCGACCAGCCGGGCCGGGCGCTCGGACGCCGCGGCGCCGGTGTGCGCGCCGTCCGGGCACTGCGGGTCCGGGCCGGCCGGGTCGCAGGCGAAGCGGCAGCCGTCGACGGTCGCGATGGACGGCAGCAGCCCGGCCAGCGCGCGCACCATGGTCGACTTGGCGGTGCCCTTCTCGCCGCGCACCAGCACCCCGCCGACCGCCGGGGACACCGCGTTCAGCAGCAGGCCGAGTCGTAGGTCGGCCATGCCGACGATCGCGGTGAACGGGTATCGGACGTCACTCATGCATGCTCCCCAGGGGCTCCGGGCGGAAGGAACGGCAGCGATCCGGCCGCCGGCACCCCGCCCTCGATCAGCTTCCACAGCGCGTCGGTGTCGGCGTGTTCCTCGATCAGTTCGCCCAGCCGGTCCAGCCGGGCCTCCCGCGCGTCGGCGAAGGAGGTGTCCGGCGCGGGGACGAACGCCCGGCCGGACGCCGCCGCGACCTCGCGCAGCAGCGCGCGCCGGAAGCCGTCGTTCTCCAGCGCGCCGTGCCAGGTGGTGCCCAGCACGGAACCCGCCCGGCATCCGTCGAGGAACGCCTCGCCGCCCTCCACGGTGACGATCCCGTGGTGGATCTCGTAACCCTCGACCCGCTCCCCGAGGGCCTCGCCGACGGGCCGTCCGAGCACCTTCGCGGCGCCGAACCGCACCCGCGCCGGCAGCAGCCCGAGGCCCTCCACCGGGCCCGCCTTGGACTCGACCTCGTCCACGATCGAGCCGGCCAGCATCTGGTAGCCGCCGCAGACGCCCAGCACCGGCAGCCCGGCCGCCGCCCGGGCCCTCAGCACCGGTTCGAAGCCGCGCTCGCGCAGCCAGCCGAGGTCGGCGACGGTGGCCCGGGTGCCGGGCAGCACCACCAGGTCGGCGTCGGCCAGCTCCTCCGGCCGGGTGGCCCAGCGGACCAGCACGCCGGGTTCCTGGGCGAGCGCGTCCAGGTCGGTGAAGTTGGACAGCCGGGGGAAGCGGAGCACCGCCACCCGCAGCACGTCGGCGCCCAGCGGGCCGCGCGCGGCGGTCCGGTCCACGACGGTGGACAGGTCGAGCGAGTCCTCGGCGTCCAGCCACAGGTCCGGCAGCATCGGCAGGGTGCCGAGCACCGGACGCCCGGTCAGCTCGCGCAGCATCTCCAGCCCGGGGGCCAGCAGCCGCGCGTCGCCGCGGAACTTGTTGACGAACCAGCCGGCCACGTGCCGCTGGTCCTCCGCCGACAGCAGCGCCAGCGTCCCGTACATCGCCGCGAACACGCCGCCCCGGTCGATGTCCCCGACCACGACGACCGGCAGGCCGGCCGCGGTGGCCAGGCCCATGTTGGCGATGTCCCGGTCCCGCAGGTTGATCTCGGCGGGCGAGCCCGCGCCCTCGCAGACCACCACGTCGAAGCGGCCGCGCAGGTCCGCCAGGCACTCCAGGGCCCGTTCCAGCAGCAGCGGCTTGCGCTCCCGGTAGTCCAGCGCGCCGACCTCGGCGACCGGACGGCCCAGCAGCACCACCTGGCTGCGGCCGTCCCCGCCGGGCTTGAGCAGCACCGGGTTCATCGCCGCCTCCGGCTCGACCCGGGCGGCCTGCGCCTGCATCGCCTGGGCGCGGCCGATCTCGGCGCCGTCGGCGGTGACGAAGGAGTTCAGCGACATGTTCTGCGCCTTGAACGGCGCGACCGAGACCCCCTGCCGCGCGAGCCAGCGGCAGATGCCCGCCGTGACCACGCTCTTCCCGGCGTCCGAGGTCGTCCCGGCGACCAGCAGTGCCTTGCTCATGCCCGGTACCTCCGCTTCCTGATCAGCGCCGCCCGCAGCAGCAGGTGCCCGGCGACCGTCGTACCCAGGGCCAGCGCGCCCACCCGCCGCGAGAGCACGCAGGCCCGCTCGATGTCGTCCACCCCGACCGGCCGCAGCTCCTCGCCGAGGACCGGCCGGTGCTCCGTGCGATCGCCGTACTGCAGCGTCCCCCCCAGCCGGACCCCGACCGCGCCGGCGAAGGCCGACTCGGCCTGCCCGGCGTTGGGGCTGGGGTGCGCGGAGCCGTCCCGCCGCCAGACCCGCCAGGCGGTGCGCGGCTCCGGGGCGGCGGCCACCGTCAGCAGCGCGGTCAGCCGGGCGCCCGGCCAGCCCGCCACGTCGTCCAGCCGGGCCGAGGCCCAGCCGAACCGGGCGTAGCGCGGCGAGCGGTGACCGACCATCGCGTCCAGGGTGTTCACCGCGCGGAACGCCAGCAGCCCCGGGGTGCCGGCCAGGCCGCCCCAGACCAGGGCGTTGACCACCGCGTCGGCGGTGTTCTCGGCCACCGACTCGACCACCGCGCGGGCCAGCTGCCGCTCGTCCAGGCCGCTCGGGTCCCGTCCGCACAGGTGCGGCAGCCGCTCCCGGGCCGCCGTCAGGTCACCGGCCGTCAGCGCGCGGCCGACGGTGCGGGCCTCCCGGGTCAGCGAGGTGCCGCCGAGCACCGTCCAGGTCGCGGCGGCGGCGAACGCGGCCCGGCCGAGCGGACGGCGGGCCAGCAGCCGGTCGGCGGCCACCGCGCCGGCCGCGACGGTGCCCACGCACAGCGCGGTGAAGGCGGTGCCGGCCGCGCGGTGGTCGCGCCACAGCAGCCGCTCCAGCCGGCCGGCCGCGCCGCCGAAGCCGGCCACCGGGTGGCCGCGGCGCGGATCGCCGAACCGGGCGTCGGCCAGGTACCCGGCGACGGCGCCCGCGCCGAAGGCGGCGGCCCGGGTCAGCGGGCGCACGTCGGGGCGCACATCGGGTCGCACGGCAGGGCGCGCGGCGAGGTGCGCGCCGAACGCGGCACGGTCGGGGGTAGGTCTCGGCCCGGCGGGGCAGCCTGCATCGCGTGCGTGTCCTCACTCAGGGTCCGCGCCCTGGATCGACGTACCGGGGGCGAGAGTCTCCTGGCTCCCGGGTCGAACGCGCTCCCGGGCCTTCCGGCGGCCGCTGACGGCCCTCCGTGGCTCAACTCCGGTCGTGCTCCCCGGTGACAGTGGCGGGACCGCGCCGGACTCGCACCGGCTTCCTCTGCTTGCCTCCGTAATGGCTGAAGGATCCCATCACGGGCCTGAAGGGGGAGTCAACCGAGGTCGCGGAGGGGTTGGTCACACGCCGGGGCCCGACCGGCGCCCGGGCGGCCCCGCTCCCGCTCCCGCCCCCGTGCGCGCCCCGCGCCTGCCCCCGTGCCCGCCCGGTCGCCCGCCGTTCCCCGTCGCTACCTCCGAGGCCGCCCGCCGCCGGACCGCGCCCCGCTGTGCGATCCTCCACCGCCGCCGGGCGGCGCGCCCGCCCCGCTTCGTGCGTTCGTCGGCTGGGGCACCACCCGGCGCCACGCCTACCGTCGGGACCCATGCGACCCCAGCGCCCCCACCTCTTCGCACGCCCGGCCCGGTCCGCCCCGCCCGCCCCGCCTGCCCCGCCTGCCCCGCCGCCCCCGGTGCCCTACTCGCCGGCCGCCGTCCGCGCCCACCGCGCCGCCCTCGGCCTGACCCCGGAGCAGGTCGCCGAGGGGATGGCCGCGCACGGCGTCCGGCTGCCCCCGGCCCGCGTGCTCGGCTGGGAGAACGGCGGGCCGCCCCCCGGCGAGGAGGAGTTCCTCGCCCTGGCCCGGGCCCTGTGGTGCCCGCCCGAGCGGCTGATGGGCGTCCGCCCGGCGAGCCTGCGGGACTTCCGGCTGGCCCGCGAGCTGAGCCCGGACGGCGCGGCCCACCGGATCGGCGTCCCGGCCGGGGAGTACCGGCGGGCCGAGGCCACCGGGCGGTGGGACGCCGACGCCGGGCCGACGGCCGCACTCGCGCACGTGCTGGGCCTGACCCTCCGGGAGCTGGTCGCGGCCACCGGCCGCCGGGAGGAGCTGGAGCGGCGGCTGCGGCGCTGCGTCGACGGCCGCCCGCAGGCGCAGACCGGTGCGATCGGCCGGATCGTGCCGGTGGACCGGACGGACCTCGACGCCGTCCTGGCCGTGCTCCAGGACGAGCGGCAGGTGTCCGGCCACTGGGGGGCCGGCGGCTGGGGGCCGGCCGAGGGGGCGGCCGCGCCGTCCGCCGCCGCGGTCCCGCCCGTCGAGCGCTTCTGGGAGCTGCTCGCCCGACGGCAGCCCGCGATCCCGGTGTGATCCCCCGCGGTCCCCCGCGGTCCCCCGCGATCCCCTGCGATCCGCCGCGATCCCCGTGTGATCCCCCGTCCGTTCTGGCACTCTCGTTCTGACGACTACCGACGATCCCGGTGTGACCTTCCTCGCGTGGCAACCCGTACGGCCGTGTCCTGCTGGCCCGGCCGGGTCCCGGCCAGTGGACTGGGCTGTGACGTGGGTCCGGACACCGGTCGGCCCAGAACCGAGCAGCGGGGAGCGAGTATGCGTTGGGGAATCGCGGCCACCGTGGCGGCCGCCGCGGTCGGCACCGGGGCGGCCGTCCTGGTGATCGGCCGCCGGGCCTCGGAGCGGATGGTCCGCCCGGCCGGGTCCGCCCGGGAGCGGACCGGTCCGGTCGTCGTCCGGAGCCTGGGCGCCGGGCGGGTCACCTTCACCCGGAACGCGGCGAGCGAGCGCCCCGGCCGCTGGGCCGTCGAGTGGGGCGAGGACGGGCACGCCGTCGTCGAGGAGGTCCTGCACCGCGACGAACAGGGCGTCACCCGCCGCCTGGTGCGCGCCGACCGGGGCACCCTCGCCCCCGGCACCCAGGTCCGCTTCACCCCCCGGGTGTACCTCGGCGACCCGGCCCAGGCGCTCGGCCTGACCTTCGGCGAGACCGCCGTCGAGGGCGAACTCGGCCCGCTGCCCGCCTGGTGGCTCGACGGCAAGCGCGGCACCTGGGTGATCCTGGTGCACGGCCCGGACGCCGACCGCGGCCAGGTCCTGCCCGTCCTCCCCGTCCTGCGCCGGCTCGGCCTGCCCGCGCTGGCGGTCAGCTACCGGGGCGACCCGGGCGCGCCGGCCTCCCCCGACGGCCTGGGCCACTTCGGCGAGACGGAGTGGCGGGACATCGAGGCGGCGATCCGGCTGGCCCTGGACGGCGGCGCGGGCCGGGTGATCCTCTACGGCTGGTCGCTCGGCGCCACGATGGCCCTGCAGGCCGCCGCCCGGTCCGACCTCGCCTCCTCGATCAGCAGCCTGGTCCTGGACTCCCCGGTGCTGGACTGGCCGGCCACCGCCCGCCGGGGCGCGGCCAGGGCCGGATACCGGGGCCCGGCCGCCGAACTCGGCGCGCTGGCCGCCCAGGGCCGCACCGGCGTGGATCTGGCCGACTTCGCCCGCCTGGCCGGCGGCACCGACCTGCGGGTGCCCACCCTGGTGCTGCACGGCCCCGACGACCCGGTGGCGCCGTTCCGGGCCGCCGAACGGCTGGCCGCGAGCCGTCCGTCGCTGGTGAACCTCCAGACCTTCCCCGGCGGCGACCACGCCGCGCTGTGGAACAC
The DNA here is from genome assembly GCF_034043715.1 of Kitasatospora purpeofusca. Taxonomy (GTDB): domain Bacteria; phylum Actinomycetota; class Actinomycetes; order Streptomycetales; family Streptomycetaceae; genus Kitasatospora; species Kitasatospora purpeofusca_A. The sequence continues at coordinate 13,119 of NZ_JAXCLC010000102.1, forward strand.
CGACCCGGACCGCTACTCCGAGACCCTGCGCCGCTGGCTCACGCCCTTCTGCTGAGCCCCTGGCTCCCCGCCCGGCCCGCTCCCCGCCCGGCCCGCTCCCCGCCCGCCCGGCCCCGCCGCGTCACGCGGGGCCCGGGGGAGCCGGGGTGCCCCGGGAACCGGGTGAGCGGCCGACGGACGGCGGTCGGCGCGCGGGCCGCCCGGTACCCCGCGCGGACCACCGGCCCCTTCCACCGCCCGGACCTGGCATGAACCCGCCACAAAGATCAGGCCAGTCGGTTTGGGCTCTGTTGCCCGATCTTGTCGATCCCCCGGACCCCCGCCCCGCCCCGCCGGGACAACCGGATGTGACAGAAGGCCGGTACAAGGGGAAGACTGCTCGACGTGACGTCTCGGAATCCGCGCGACCGTGATGCCCCGCTCCCGCCGACGATCGGTTCCGGTGCGACGGTGACCCGTCTCCCCGGAACGGCCCACCGCCCCGCCGGCGCGAGGCCGGGGAGCCAGGGCGTACCCCGCCGACGAGGCCCCGCCCCCGCCCCCGGCCGAGGCCGGGTCCCCGTGCCGGAGGGCTTCCCCGCTCCCGCCGAGCTGGCCCCGCTGGCCCGCCGGATGCTGGTCGACGCCGTCCGGATCGCCCGCTGGGCCGGCGATCTCGACGAGGTCGACAAGCGCGGCGAACTGCTCCCCGACGACGCCCGCGCGGCCGGCCGCGCCCTCGCCATGACGGTGGGCGCCGCCGCCAGGGCCTGGGGCCAGGCCCTGCTGGTCGGCCTGGTCGAGCCCCGCGACGGCGGCGCCGTCCCCGGCTGGCGCCTGCACGCCTGGGAGCACGACGACGAGGCGGTGATCCGCGGCTGGTCGACCCTGTTCGACGCCTGGACCCTGCTCGCCCCGGTGCCGCCCGCCGCCCTGCGCGGCGTGTTCGCGGTCCTCGCCGGACAGGCCGTCGACCAGGCACCCCAACTGCTCTCCTTCCTGCACCTGGTGGACGGCCCGGTCGCCGACGTCGAGCTGCTGGAGCTGCTCCGGCGCGGCCTGGACGAGCGCCGGGTCGGCGGCGGCGAGGGCGCCTTCGGCCTCTCGCCCGTCCCGCACGCCGCCTCCGCCGTCTCCGCCGTCCGCGGCACCTGCCGCGAGCCGCAGATCGACACCCCGGCCTCGCCCGCCGACGTCGCCGCCGTCCTGGACTGGATGCTGGACGGCCTGGCCGCCGTCGGCGCGCTGGTCCGCGAGGACAACGCGGCCGAGCTCTCCCCGCTCGGGCACTGGGCGGTGCGGGCCAAGCTGGAGGAGATCTGCACCGTCGCGCAGACCGCCGCCGGCCACATCGAGCAGAGCGCGATGGAGCTGCTGAGCGCCTGCGCCGACTACTCGCCGGGCCCGGCCCGCGCCGAGTACCGGGCCTGGCTGGCCGCCCGCCCCGCCGACCGGGCGGTGGCCGAGCTGCTGGAGGCCGCGCAGGGCGAGGACGCGCTGGTGCGCGGGCTGGCCTTCGAGGCGCTGCGGGTGGCCGGATCCACCGCCGAGCAGGCCGTGCGGGCCGCCGTCGACGAGCCGGTGCTGCGCCCGTACGCGCTGCTGTGGCTGGCCGAGCGCTCGGACGAGGGGGTCTCCCCGGCCGACGTGCTGGGCGCGGAGGACGCCGCCTGGCTCTGGGTGGACACCGCCGCGGCCGTGCTGGACCACGGGGAAACGGAACTTCTGGTGGGCCATGTCGAGGGTGCCTCGGCCGGCGACCCGGTGCGGCTGTTCGCCCGGGCCCGGCAGTCCGGGCACCCCAGGGCGGCCTCGGTGCTGACGGCCGTCTCCGGCGTCCACCCGGACCCGGCGGTGGCCCGGGCGGCCCGCCGCTCGGCGTTCAGCGTCCACCGCGGCGGCGCCTGAGCCGCGGCCGGCACCAAGCACCAGGCAGCACCAGGCACCAGGACATGCGGAAGGGCCCGGCTCCCCTCGGGGAGCCGGGCCCTTCCGCATGTCCGGCGGCGGCCGTCAGCCGATCCGCGACTCCGCGCGGCGGGCCCGCACGTCGCCGACCTTCTGGCCGACCTTGCGGCGGATCACCAGCAGCGGCGCCATCGCGGCGAGCGTGATCTGCGCGAACGCGCCGATGTGCAGCAGGTTGTCGCCGCCCGGCAGACCGGTCGCCCAGGCCGCGAGGCAGCCGATCGAGACGACGATCCAGCACAGCGTGGCGGTGGCCAGCAGCCCCTGCGGCTTCGGGTACTCGATCCGGCTGACCATCAGGTACGCGACGGCGAAGATGGCGAGCAGGCCGGGCAGGAACGGCGGGTCGAGCAGCACGATGGCGATCACCGTCATCGCGCCCATCGGGCAGGGCATGCCCTGGAACACCCCGGGCCGCATCTTCACGGTGGAGAAGCGGGCGAGCCGCAGCACCACCGCCAGCAGCACGGTCAGCGCGATCAGCGCGGACAGCCGGCTGTTGGAGCCGGGCGAGACCATGCCCCAGACCGCGACGAAGTAGGCCGGCGCGATGCCGAAGCTGATCAGGTCGGCCAGGTTGTCGAGTTCGGCGCCGAGCGCGGAGGAGCGCAGCTTGCGCGCCACCAGGCCGTCGAACAGGTCGCACATCGAGCCGATCAGCAGCAGCGTCACCGCGGTGGCGGCGCTGTGCTTGTCCGGCGCGGCGTCCGGGTTGGTGATGTGCGGGACGAGCACCCCGGTGGTGATCGAGTAGATCGCCAGGAAGCCGCAGACGGCGTTCCCCAGGGTGAGGAAGTCGGCGGTGGAGAGGTGCTGCGGCGAGCGCGGCGCGCGCAGCTCGCGGTCGCGGGCCCAGCGACGGCGGCGCAGGGCCGTCTCCTCGTCGTCCAGGCCGACGATCGTCTCAGGATCAGTCACGGTCAAGGCGCGTCACCCCGGCGGTGGTCTTCTGGCCGACCTCGACGCCGACCTCGACGCCGGCCGGCAGGTAGGTGTCGACCCGGGACCCGAACCGGATCAGACCGATCCGCTCGCCCTGCTCGACCTTGGTACCGGCGTCGACGTACGGCACGATGCGGCGCGCCACGGCGCCCGCGATCTGGACCATCTCGATGTCGCCGAGCTCGGTGTCGAAGTGCCAGACGACCCGCTCGTTCTGGTCGCTGTCCTTGTTGAACGCGGGCACGAAGCCACCGGGCACGTGCTCGACGGAGGTCACCGTGCCGGGCAGGGGCGCCCGGTTGACGTGGACGTTGAGGGGGCTCATGAAGATCGCCACGCGGGTCCGGCCGTCCGGCCACGCGTCGATGCTCTGGACCACGCCGTCGGCGGGGGAGATCACTCTGCCCGTGCCGGTCTCACGCTCGGGGTCGCGGAAGAACCACAGCATGCCGGCGCCGAGCGCACAGGCGGGTACCGCTGCCAGGGCCCACTTGCCACTGCGCCGGGTGAGCGCGGTGGTCACGGCGGCCGTGGCGAGGGTGGGGACGAACCAGGGGGTGGCTCCGCGCGCGATGGTCACGCGGGGTCGCCGACCGGCCGTCGTGGCGGCGAGGGCATCGCGGTCCGTGACGGAGGTGTGAGGGGACGGGCTGATGGGCATCGAAGACCTTTGTCGCGGGGGATCATGGCCGCTGGACGGGGGCCACCGCGGGATCGGGTAATAGAGGGACGTCTGCTGTCCCGGTGGATGCTATCGGGAGCACACGGTGGGTGGGCAACCCGCCTGCTCGTTCATGTGACCTGCCAGAGGCGCCGACGCGCCCCCTTGTGTACGACCGTAGCTCGCCCCGCTCCGGTTCCCAAGGGACCCGGCGAAGCTGGTGACTCTTGTCTCAACCTTGCCCGGTCGGCCCTGTAGGACTGCCCCTCCGAGGGCGCGGGACGGTGGACCGGAGCGGCCGCGGGGCGTGTGACAGCAGCCGTACGCCCTGCGGCCGCTCCGGAGCGGCCGTGCCGGCCCCGGGGCGGACCAGGCCACCGGGGCGGGACACGGCACGGTGCCGGGACGGGCCCGCACGCCCGTCGTCCGGCGGTCTCGCGGGCCGGCCGCGAGGCCCGCAGCGAGGGGGTCAGCCCGCGATGCGGTACTCCTCCAGCAGCCGGCGCCCGATGATCATCTTCTGGATCTCCGCAGTACCTTCACCGATCAGCAGCATCGGGGCCTCCCGGTAGAGCCGCTCGATCTCGTACTCCTTGGAGAAGCCGTAGCCGCCGTGGATGCGGAAGGCGTCCTCGACGACCTCCTTGCAGTACTCGGAGGCGAGGTACTTCGCCATCCCCGCCTCCAGGTCGTTGCGCTCGCCGCTGTCCTTCTTGCGGGCGGCCATGACCATCATCTGGTGCGCGGCCTCGACCTTGGTGGCCATCTCGGCGAGCTTGAACTGGATCGCCTGGTGCTCGGCGATCTTCTTGCCGAAGGTGGAGCGCTGCTGGGCGTAGGAGATGCCCAGCTCGAAGGCGCGGCGGGCGACGCCGCAGCCGCGCGCGGCCACGTTGACCCGGCCGACCTCGACGCCGTCCATCATCTGGTAGAAGCCCCGGCCGGGGACGCCGCCGAGGACCCGGTCGGCCGGGATCCGGACGTCCTGGAGCACCAGCTCGGTGGTGTCGACGCCCTTGTAGCCCATCTTCTCGATCTTCCCGGGGACGGTGAGGCCGGGGACGGTCGGGTTGGCGCCGAAGCCCGGCGTCTTCTCGATCAGGAAGGTGGTCATGTTCCGGTAGGGCGTGGAGCCGCCCTCGTCCGTCCTGCACAGGACCGCGACCAGGCTGGAGGTGCCGCCGTTGGTCAGCCACATCTTCTGGCCGTTGAGGACGTAGGAGTCCCCGTCCTTGACACCCTTGGTGCTGATCGCCGCGACGTCGGAGCCGAGGCCGGGCTCGGACATCGAGAAGGCGCCGCGGATCTCGCCGGCGGCCATCCGCGGCAGGAAGTGCTCCTTCTGCTCCTGGGTGCCGTGCGCGTTGATCATGTGCGCGACGATGAAGTGGGTGTTGACGATGCCGGAGACGGACATCCAGCCGCGGGCGATCTCCTCGACCACCAGCGCGTAGGTCAGCAGCGACTCGCCGAGGCCGCCGTACTCCTCGGGGATGGTCAGGCCGAAGAGGCCGAGCTGCTTCATGCCCTCGACGATCGCCGTCGGGTACTCGTCCTTGTGCTCCAATTCGGTCGCGACCGGGATGATCTCCTTGTCGACGAACTCGCGCACGGTGGCGAGGATGTCCCGCTGGATCTCGGTGAGGCCGTCGGTCTGTGCGAGGCGTCCCATCGTGCGGCTCCTGTCATGCCTGGAAAAACGAGGGTGGGGGGAG
>NZ_JAXCLC010000103.1:0-18195 GCF_034043715.1 Kitasatospora purpeofusca
TGGACCGAGCGCACGCCGCGCGACAGGTTCAGCAGCACGCACGGCGTAGCGATGAGCGCCGCGACCGCCAGCAGGGTGGTGCGCAGCCCGAGGAGCTCGGAGAGCGGACCGGCGGCGGCGAAGCCGGCGGGCATGGCGATCAACGAGATCATCCAGTCCAGCGAACTCACCCGGGCCAGCATCTCCTTGGGGAACAGCTGCTGCTGGGTGGTCGCGAGGACCTCCCCGCCGAGCGCGGTCACGGCGAAGGTGACGGCCACGCCGACGGCGACGACGAAGACCGGGGCGGGGGGAGCGAGCAGGGCCAGCGGGACGATGCCGAGCAGGGCGAGGGCGTTGGTGGTGACCAGGGGGCGCCGCGGCAGGTAGCGCAGCGCGGCCAGGCCGCCGAGGATGGAGCCCACCGCGCCGGTCATCAGGACGATGCTCCAGCCGGTGGCGCCGCCGTGGCCGTTCTCCATCACGACCGGACCCAGGACGAAGAAGAAGGCGAGCCCGAAGTTCCACACGCCCCAGGCGAACAGGTTGGCCAGGTACCAGCGGCGCTCGGCCACGATCGCCCAGCCCTCGCGCAGCTCGGTGAAGAAGTGCTGCTGCTCGGGCCGTTCCAGCGGCTCGCGCAGGTGCATGCGGGAGACCAGGACGAAGCTCAGCAGGAAGCTGAGGGAGTCGATCAGGAGCGCGATGCCCGGGGTGGAGACCGCCAGCAGCAGTGCGGCGACGGCCGGGCCGAGCACCTTGGTGCTGTGGTCGGTCAGGCCGAGCAGGGCGTTCGCCGGTTGCAGCTTCCCGGATTCGACGAGCTCGGGCACGACCGCCCTGGACGCCGGGGTGAAGAAGGCGAAGGCCATGCCGGCGACGGTGTAGGTGACGCCGAACTGCCAGACCGCCGCGTGGTCCAGGAAGACCATCGCGGCGAGCAGGCCGTAGCAGAGCGCCTGCACGGCGTCGGTCGCCATCAGGACGAGTTTGCGGGACAGCCGGTCCGACCAGACCCCGCCCACCGGCAGCATCACCACCTGGCCGACCGCCTGGCAGGTCAGCACGATGCCGACGTCCACGGCGGTGCCGCCCGAGTGGAGGATGGCGAAGACCACCGTCACCGGCATCAGGGCGTTGCCCAGGGCGGAGACGCTGCGAGCGGTCCACAGGAGCCGGAAGGGGCGGTCCCGCAGGATGCTCAACGACTTTGGCAAGGGTATGGGCACAGTGAGCCCTGCTTTCTGGGTAAGGGGTTTTCGCGGACCTGTCACGGCCTCGGGGGACGGTGGGCCGACGTCGTCAACGGACGTCCTCCGGCACGCCGGGCCCGACGGCGTACTGCTGCTTCGCGAACAGGACGGTCGTCGGTGTGTCGTCGGCCCGTGCCCACGTCACCGTGCCCGCGATCAGCGTGTGGTCCAGGAGCTGCACCGTCTCCCGCACGGTGCAGACCATGGCGACCGACGCCTCCGTCAGCACGGGCACCCCGTCCACCCGGCGCCAGGGCACGTCGGCGAACCGCTCCGCCGGGGTGCCGCCGGCGAACTGCGCGACCAGCCGCCGGTCCGACCAGGACAGGACGTTCACCGCGAAACGCCCCTCGGACCGGATGTGCGCCAGCGTCCGGCTCGTGGTGGCGAGGGACAGCAGCACGGTGGGCGGGTCCAGGGAGAGGGACATGACCGCGTTGGCCGTGCACCCGACGGGTCCGGCCGAGGTGATCACGGCGACAGCGGTCGGCAGCCGGGAGATGGCGTGACGGTATTCCTCGGCGGAGACGCTCAGCCGGCTCGGTACGCGGTCCTCGGTCCTCATGACGCTCCTTTCGGCCTTCGGCGGGCCAGTAGCACCGGGCGGGCCAGGGGTGGTCCGACAGTTCGCGTCGCAGCAGCGCGCGGCGGGAACTGTCGGACCACCCCTAGTCGCGCCGATCGGCGATCATGGCGGCCGCGGCCTGTCGGTCGATCTTTCCGTTGGTGTTCAGGGGCAACTCGTCGAGCACGGCGATGCGTCGGGGCAGCATGTACTCGGGCAGGCGGGAGCGCAGGTCCGACATGATCAGCTCCGGCCGCAGGTCCAGGCCGGTGCAGACCGCCTCCAGGGACAGCCCGGCCCGAGGGTCCGGGACGGCGAGCACGACCGCGTCGCGGACACCCGGCCGGGTCCGCAGCAGGGCCTCGATCTCGCCGAGTTCGATCCGGTAGCCGCGCACCTTCACCTGCTGGTCCGTCCGCCCCAGGTGGACCAGCCGACCGTCCTGCCGGGCGACCCGGTCGCCGGTGCGGTACCAGTGCTCGGGGGTGACCGGACCCTCCCCGGTGTACGGGACCGAGGTGCCGGTGGTGCCGTCGTGCAGCAGGAAGCGGCCCGCGTCGTTCAGCGGGTCCAGATAGCCGGGGAACCGCTGGGGGCCGCGGACGACCAGTTCGCCCTCCTCGGCCGGCCGCCCCTCCGGGTCGAGCAGCAGGTGCTCCAGCCCCGGGTGCGGCGTCCCGATCGGGACCGTCCCATTGGCCGGACGGGGCCACTGACCGACCTCCCGGGGGAGTCGGAACGCGGCGCAGCTGATGGTGAGTTCGGTCGGCCCGTAGAGGTTCTCCAGGGTGCTCAGCGGCGCGGCCCCGGCCCAGGCCTCGGCCTGCTGCAGCGTCAGCGGCTCGCCGCAGAACAGGCTCCACCGCAGGGCCGGCAGGGAGCCCGGCCGCAGGGCCCGCATCCGGCGCGCGTAGGACACCATGGACGGGACGGAGAACCAGTGCGTGAGCTCCGCCTCCGCCGCCCACCGCACCGGCGCCAGCAGGTCGCGCCGGGTGGGGACGACCAGGGTGGCGCCGCTCCCCCAGGCGGCGAACATGTCGAACACGGACAGGTCGAAGGTGAGGTCGAAGGTCTGCGACAGCCGGCTCCCGGGCCCCAGCCCGTACCTCGCCACGACGTGGTCGAGGTAGGCGCCGACATTGCCGTGCCGGATCGGCACCCCCTTGGGCGCGCCCGTCGAACCGGAGGTGAACAGCACATAGGCGGTGTCCTCGGGCTCAGCCCGCCCGCGCGGGGGAGGCCCGTGCCCGTCCGCCGCCGTCGGCGGATGCGCGAGGGTCAGGACCGGGACCGGCAGCGCCGGGGCGCCGCCCTCCCCTTCGGCCGGCTCCGCGAGGACGAGGTCGAGCCCGCCGGCGGTCACGATCGCGACGTGCCGGGCGGCCGGGAAGGCCGGGTTGAGCGGGACGACCGTGCCGCCCAGGAGCTGCACCGCGAGATAGCCGGCGTAGGCGACGACGCTGCGTTCGGCCAGCAGGCCGACCCGGCGCGGCACCCCGCCGGTCACGGTGAGCAGTCGCGCCGCGACGCGCTCGGCCGCGTCGTGGAGCTCCCGGTAGGTCAGGCGCTCCGCCCCGATCTCCAGGGCCGTGCGGTCGGGGAACTCCGCGACGGAGGCGGCGAACCACTCGTACAGGGTCTGCTTCACGGTCGTCCTCGAACGGGAGTGGCGGTGCCGGACTTCTCGACGGCGGTGATCAGTTCGGTGAACGCCTCCTCGACCAGGCCGGTCCGGGGCCGCCCGCGCGCCGCGGACATGGCGGCGATGCGCAGGATCCTGGGGACCTCCTGCCAGGCCGCGGTCTCGGCGGCGGCCCGCCCGGGATCCAGCAGGCCGTCCGTGACCAGGACCTCGTTCCGGTGCGCGTAGTGGCGGGCGGCGGCCCAGAGGTCGTCCGCGTGGCGGGCGACCGCCGCCGGGTCCGCCAGCAGCGTCGCGAGGACGTGGGACAGCACCGCCACCGGTTCGAGCAGCCACTGCCCGCCGTCCGCCGCACCGGGACGCGGGTCCCGGGCGGGCGCGGAGCCGTCCCGGGTGCGCACCAGCCAGCGGTACTGGTCCCCGGCGGGAACGGCCGTGGCCGAGCCGAGGGCCATGGCGTCCCGCCGGACCGTCTCGGGCCCGGGCTCCGCCACCGGCGCCAGGGCGCGCGCGAGTTCGGCGTCGTCCAGCCGGCCCCGGAACGGCTGCTGTTCGCCGTGCGGGGTGAGCGCGGCGAAGTGGTCGGCCACCTCCCAGGAGCCGTCGCGCTGTCCGCACACCAGGATCCAGTGCGGGGCCGCCGCCCGGCCGTACCCGGGCGCCCAGCTGAGCCGCTCGGTGTTGGCGGCGGCCAGCAGCCGGCCGCCGGCCTCCAGTTCGGCGAGCAGCAGCTCCCTGGCCGTGCTCCAGTCGGAGGCGCCCCGGTAGGCCAGCTCTCCGCCGTCCGGCGTGATGTCGACCCTGGCGTGGTGCGAGAAGACCAGTTCGCCCGCGGGCAGGTCGGTGCGCACCGCCAGGCGGGTCACCTCGGCGAACCGGTGGGACACGGCGGGGATCTCCGCCGCCAGGTAGTGGACCAGGTTGGTGGTGTAGCAGCTCAGCTGGGGCGTGGCGGTCAGGGTGTCAGGCACATCAGTACTCCGGGTCGGCGGGCAGGGCGTGGGCGCGGGCCCCGGCGCCGGGGACCGCGCGGGAGGTGAAGGCGCAGCTGAGCGGGACCGGGGAGGAGTCGCGCAGGCTGATCCACCGGTACCGGCCCCAGCGGCCGTGCCGGTGGCCCGGGGTCACGGCGATGGCCCAGGGGCGGCCGGCGAGGCCGGTGCCCGCCGCCTTGACGCACGACTCCTGGACGGTCCAGACCCAGGCGAATTCGCGGGCCCGCTCCGGTGCGGGCAGCTCTTCGAGCCGGGCGGCGTGCTCCCTCAGACAGCGTCGGAGCATGCCGGCGGACGGCTCGCCGGAGGGGAGTTGGACATCGACGCCGACCCGGCGGCCGGGCGCCACGGCGGCGGCGCTGAGGCCGCCGTCGTGGGAGATGCTCACGCCGACGTCCGGGTGCCCGAGCAGGCGGGGGCGTCCGCGCGGGTCGGGGCGGATCGGCGCGCCCGCGAGGTCGGGGCGCACCTCGCGGATGAGCCGGCGCAGGGTGGCGCGCCCGGTCAGGAACTGCTCGGCCCGCCAGGGCGGGAGGCTCCGCGCCTGGGCGAGGTCGTCGCGGTCGAGCTCTTCACGGTCGAGGCGGTCGCGGTCGAGGCGGTCGCGGTCGAGGCGGTCGCGGTGGTCGGGGCCGCCGTGGTCCAGCCGCGCCGGGTCCGTCGCCGTCCGGCCGGAGCGGTACATGACCCAGACCCCGTCCGCGACCTCGTACCGGCCACCGGGCTGCCCGGCGTGCCCCGTCGTCGTCATGTCCGCCACTCCGCCAGGAGCTGTTCGGACATGTCGGCCACGCTGTCGAGCATCAGCTCGGTCGCACCGCCGCCGATGCCGAGGACGGCGGCCTCCGCCCGGACGGTCTGCGCGCCGCCCGGGGCGAAGCCGTCCGCGCCCTGGAGCTGGGCGCACCGGGCGAGCACGGTGTCGGCGGTCAGGCCGACGGCCGACTTCAGCAGGGCGCCGGCCGACAGGTTCTGTCCCTTCGCGGCGGTCGCGGCGAGGTCCTCGCACAGCGCGCGCAGTTGGGCGACGCGGACCAGGCACTCGGCGAAGTCCCGGCGGACCACCGCGTTGTGCCACAGCGGTTCCCCGTCGACGGTCCGCCCCCGCAGTCGCTCGCGGGTGTCGGCGAGCACCCGGCCGGTGAGGGCGACGGCCCACTGCGCCCCGGCGAGCCGCTCCGTGCTCATGTGCCGGGCGAAGACGGCCATGCCGCGCCCGTTCGTGCCGACCAGGTGGTCGGCCGGCAGGCGCACCGAGTCGAACCCGAGGTGTCCGGTCGCCGCGTTCGCGAGCAGGTCGGTCGCCGCGGGCCGCACGGTGACGCCCGCCGTCCCCGCCGGTACCAGGACCCAGCTGAAGTCGGTGAAGTGCCGACCGGGTCGGCGCCGGGCCAGGACCAGCAGGAACTCGGCGCCGCGGGCGTTGGTCACCCAGCGCTTGCCGCCGTGGACGACGAGCCCGCCGTCCTCGAACCGCACCTCGGTGCCGAGCCCGCTGAGATCGGATCCGGCCGCCGCCTCGTCGGTGGCGGCGAGCGCCACCTGCGCGCTCCCGGTCAGGACCCGCTCGTGGGCGGCGGCGACCGCGGAAGGCGCGGCCCCCGCGGTGCCGGAGCGGCCGGAGCGGCCGGAGCCGAGGATCGGCAGCGCGCTGGCCGCCTGCACCAGCACGCCGAGCGTCGCCCCGTTGTCGCCGCGGGCGTCGACCGTCCGGAGCAGGGCGCCCAGCCGGGCCGGGTCCGCGACCGGCCCCAGGGCGTTGCCCTCCCGGTACAGCCGGCGCAGGACGCCGGCCTCCCCGAGCGCCCGCCACACGGCGGGCAGCGGCGCGCCGACCGGAACGTCCGCCAGGGCCCGCGCGAGCAGTTGCCGCCAGTCGTCCGGTGACAGCTCCAGGCCGGCGGACCCGGGGTCGGGGCCGGAGTCGGGTCCGGGGTCGGCGGACGCGAGGTCAGACAAATCGCACCTCGGGGTCGAGGAGGGCGAGCTTGCCGTCCGTCAGGTGCAGCCGGTCGTTGCTGTAGTTCAAGGACGCCGAGCGCAGGTCCCGCAGCGCGTGTTCGAGGCGGGTAGGGGAGCCCTTGAGGTAGCCGTGCCGCATGCCGACCGCCTCGATCAGGCCGTCGACGACCGCGAAGCACTCCTCGGCGGCCGTGATCTTGAGCGCGTTCAGCTGCAGCTGGATCCTCGGCAGGCTCAGATCGGCGCTCCGGGCGACGGTCCGCTCGGTCCGCAGGAGCAGGGCGTGCACCGTGTCCAGTCGCCGGCGGGCCTCGGAGATCCTGGTCAGGAGCAGCTCGGAGCCGAGGTCGACCCGGTTGCGGTTCTCCCGGGAGCGCAGCATCCGCAGCACCCGGGAGAGCGCGCCGGCCGCCGTGCCCAGCCAGGCCGCGGACCAGCCCAGGTGCGCCATCGGGCCGAACACCGAGGTGACGACGGTCCGGAAGCCGCCCTGTTCGCCGACGACGTGGTGCCGCGGCACCCGGCCGCGCAGCCGCAGCGCGACGCTGTGGCTGGCCCGCATGCCCAGCGGCTGCCAGTCGCCGGACTCCTCGACGGTGAGCTGGTCGCGTCGGGCGTAGACGAGCGACACCTGGTTCGGCGAGGTGGCGCCCGGCGCGAGCATCGTCACCAGGAAGCCGTCGGCGTGCGCGCCGCCGGTGACGATGGGCGCGAACCGGTCCACGTCCAGCTCGTCGCCGGCGGCGTCGAGGGCCGCCTCGGCCGTGAGCAGGTGGCCGCCCTTGCCCGCCTCGGTGGTGACCGAGGCGAGGTAGGTGCGGCCCTCGGCGACCCCGGGCAGCAGCTCGCCGCGCAGGCGCTCATTGCCGTGGCGCACCACCGCCGCGACCTGCTGGCAGTGCATCGCGAAGATCATCGCCACGGACATGTCGGCACGTCCGAGCGCGACGGACGCCTCGACCATGTCCCGGGTGCTGCCGCCGAGTCCGCCGTAGCCGACCGGTACGAGCAGCCCGAGCAGCCCGGTGCGGCGCAGCTCCGCCAGCGCTTCGACGGGGAAGACGGCGTCGCGGTCGGTCCGGTCCAGGTGCTCGGCGGTGACGGCGACGACGCGGCCGGTCAGCTCGGCCAGCCGCTCCGGCGTCGGACCGGCGACGGCCCCGGGCCCGGCCAGGACCTCGGCCCCGGCCACGGCCGCGCTCACGCCGGGCCCGCTTCCGAGGCCGCGCTGATGGCGTTCCAGAGCGTGCCGGCGGTGGCGAAGGTGGCGTCGTTCATGTCCTCGTCGGGCAGGGCGACGTCGAAGGTGTCCTCGATGGCGAAGAGGAGTTCGATGGCCTGCATCGAGTCCAGTCCCTGCTCCCGCAGCGCGGTCCGGTCGGTGATCTCCTGATCGCCGAGGAACTTGAGGAAGGGCGTGAGCAGTTCGGTGAAGCGGGGGTCCATCAGTTCACTCCAGGGGTTCCAGGGGTGGGGCCGGACACGGTGGGGACAGGGCTGCGGGTCAGTGACACCCGGGTCGTCACCGGGGCGGCGCCGGGCCGGTCGCTGTCGACCACGGCCTCCGCGGGCAAGGGGTGGCCGAGGAAGCCGATCAGGCTGGCGTGGAGTCCGTAGGCGCCGACGTTGGGCACGGCGACCAGGTCGCCCGGGGCGAGGGCGGGCAGTTTCGCGCTGCGGGCCCAGGTGTCGAGCGGGGTGCAGAGCGGGCCCGCCACGATGGCGTCCAGCTCGGGGGCGGCGTCGGAGCCGCCGGCCGTGCGGACGACGTGCGGGGTGAGCGGTGGGAGGCGGCGCAGGCCGGACATCCCGCCGAGGTGGTGGATGCCGGAGGCGAGGACGACGACGTCCCGGTCCCGGGAGCGCTTCACGTCCAGGACGGGTGTCACCAGCGTGCCGGCGGTGCCGACGAGGTAGCGGCCCGACTCGAACACCACCTCCGGCGCCCCGTCGCGCCAGCCGGACAGCTCCTCGTCGAAGAGCCGCTCCAGACGGGGGCGGAGCGCGGTGAGGTCGACGGCCGCGCCCGCCTTGGCGAACGGCGCGCCGAATCCGCCGCCCAGGTCCAGGATCCGCAGCCGCGAACCCCGGCCCGCGAGCAGCTCGGTCAACTGCCGGGCGGTGGCCAAGGAGCGCCGGAACTGGCCGTACAGGGCGTCGACCTCGGTGAGGTTGGTGCCCATGTACAGGTGCAGTCCGACGACCGCGGCCCGGGGCCGGTCCCGGAACCGCTCCGGCTCGCCCGTCACCCAGCCGGTGTCCGCGCCGAACTGCGAAGCGACGCCGGTCATCACCAGGCCCTGGCCGGGGACCGGCTGGTCGTCGTTGATCCGCAGCAGGCACTCGGCCGTGACCCCGGCCCCGGCGGCGATCCGGTCCAACTGCTCGATCGCGTAGGGCGAGTCGACGGAGAACAGCCGCACGCCGCGGGCCAGCGCCTCGCGGAGCTCGTCGTCGGACTTGCCGGGCCCGGTGTACAGGACGGCCGCGGGGTCCCAGCCGGCCTCGAGCGCCGCGCGCAGTTCACCCGTCGAGCAGACCTCCGGCCGGGTGCCGCACCCGCGCAGGGTCGTCAGCAGCGCCGGGTGCGGGTTCGCCTTCAGCGAGTAGTACAGACCGGTGCGGTCCGGCAGGGCCGCGCGCAGCAGCGCGTGGTTGCGGCGCACCTCCGCCGTGTCGTAGACGTACGCGGGCATCGGGACGCCCGCCAGGTCGGCCAGCGGGACCGGCAGCACACCGGTGTGCTCCTCAACCGCGGACATGGGTCACTCCGTTCGCCAGGGCGGCCAGCTCCTTGCGGTCGACCTTCCCGTTGCCGGTGAGCGGGAGGGCCGGCAGCACGACGCAGACGCGCGGGATCTTGAACTCCTCGATCACCTGGCGCATCGCCTGGAGCACGTCGGCGGCGGTCGACCCGTCGGTGACGGTCACGAACAGGCGGGTCGGCGCGGAGCCGTCCGGGGCCAGGACCGCCGCCGAGGCGACGGCCGGGAGCCGGCGCGCCGCCGCCTCCACCTCGACCGCGCTGACCCGGAAGCCGTTCTCCTTGTAGACGTCGTCGCGACGGCCCTCGACGTACAGGTAGCCGTCCTCGTCGACCCGGCCGTAGTCGCCGGTGCGCAGTTCGGGGAACAGCCCCTCGGTCCTGGGGTAGCGCCGGGCGGTGAGTTCGGGTTGCCGCCAGTAGCCGGACATGACGTTCGGGCCGCGGACCACGATCTCGCCGTGCTCGCCGGCCGGCAGGCGCTCCCCCTCCTCGTCGACGACGAAGACCTCGGTGCCGGGCAGCGCCAGGCCGCTGGAACCCGGCCTGGCCAGGTCCCCGTTCGCGGGCATGATGGTGCCGCGCTTGCACTCGGTGAGGCCGAACATCAGGTGGACGTCCAGCCCGGGCAGGTTCGCCCGGAGCACGGCCAGCGCGTCCTGCGGCATCGCGGCGCCGGTGTTGGTCAGCATCCGCAAGGGGGGCCTGCGGTCCCCGGCGCGCCTCAGCAGCCGCCCCAGGGCGTCGGCGACCGCCGGGACGGCGGGGAGCACGGTGGCCCGCACGGCCAGCAGGTTGGTCAGCAGCGGCGGCCCGACCTCCGCGGGCCGCCCCAGCCAGACGTGGGCTCCGCTGACGGCGCCCAGGAAGAGCTGGTAGAGGCCGTAGTCGAAGGAGAGCGGGAGCGGGCTGTAGACCACGTCGTCCGGCCGGTAGCCCAGCACCTGCTGGATCGCCCGCACCGAGAAGACCAACTGCTGGTGGGTGCTGACGACGGCCTTGGGGAGCGAGGTGGTGCCGGAGGTGTAGATCAGGCAGACCGGGTCGACGGGGAGCGGCGCGGTCGGTACCGGCTCCTGCGCGCCCTCGGGGTCGAAGGCGCGCGCGGTCGCGGTCGCGAGGTCCTCGGCGGCGACGCGGTGCTGCTCCGCCGTCGCCCGGTTGAGCACGGAGTCGCTGATGACGAGCGTCGGTTCGCTGTCCTGGAGCACGTGCTCCAGTTGCTCGCCCCGCACCTGCTCGTGCAGCAGCGAGAAGGCCACGCCCAGCCGCGAGGCGGCGTGGACCAGGGCGGGCACGGTGGTGGACGCCGGGGCGCTGACCAGCAGCCGCTGCCCGCGCCGCAGGCCGAGCCCGGCCAGCCAGGTCGCGACCCGGCGGCTGGCGTCGGCCAGTTCCCGGTAGGTGACCGTGTGGCCGTGGCAGGTCACGGCCGGGCGGTCCGGCCCGCGCGCCGCCGCCTCGTCGAGCAGTTCGTGCAGCAGCGAGGCGGTGAGTCGGTCGGTCATGAGGATTCTCCGAGGCGGGCGAGCGCGGGCCCGGCGGACGGGGACCGCCGCACGATCGCGCAGATGGCGTCGATGTCGTGCAGGTTCTCCGGCACCAGGTCGGCGGCGTCGAACTCGAACCGCAGCTCCTCCTCCAGGCGCTCGATGATCTCCACGATCCGGAAGGAGCTGAACTGCGGCACCTCCGCGAGGGACTGGCCGGCCAGGAGCGGCCCGACCGCCGTGCCGAGCACCGCCGCGGCCACGCCGGCGACCGCTCCGCGCAGTTCGGCGCCCGTCGCGGCGGACGGCCCGGCGGCGCCGTCGACGGCCGGGGCGGCGGGGGCCGGACCGAGGACCGCGCCGTCCGCGTGCAGTTGCTCGCGGAGGCGGGGCAGCAGTCCCGGGGGCTCGGTCCGGCCGCGCTCGACCCGGCGCGCGGCCAGGTAGGTCTGTTCGGTGAGGGCGCCCCAGGCGCGCACATGGGCGTCGGCGGCGCTGTCCGGGGCCGCTCCCGACTCCGCCAGGAAGGCGGCGTGCAGTCTGCGGGAGCGGGCGAGGAACCAGGTTTCCAGGGTGAGCCGGCCGAGGGCCGCGTTCCGGTCGGGGTGCCGCGCGTAGGCGTCGACGTACGCGTCGACGGCCTCGGGGCCCGCGAGGTCCGCGGTGGCCGCCACCGCGCCCGGCCCTCCGGTCGCGGGCGCCAGCTCGGCGACCAGGGCCGGGCCGGGTACGGCGGCGAGGAGGTCCTGGGCGGACAGGGTCCACAGCCCGGGACGCGCGCTGCCCCACGGGGTGTCGTTGTGGTAGCCGTCCACCACGCTGACGCCGTCCGGGCCGCTCGCACCGATCACACCGTCCGGGCCGTCCGGGCCGCCGGTCTCGGCGAGGAAGCTGTGCTCCAGGTGGCGCCGCCGGAAGTAGGGCACCCACGGCAGGTGGTAGGCGTCCGCCACCACGTAGCACCCCTCGGTCAGGGGGATGCCGGCCGCTCCGGACGTCCGGTGCAGCGAGCGCACCTCGATCCCGAGCGCGCTCCGCGCGTCGGCGAGGTGCTGCTCGACGGTCCGGGCGACGGTCGGCAGCCCGTCGGCCCCGATCACGGGGGTGAAGCGCAGCGTCGCGCCGAGGCCCAGGTGCGTCCCCGCGCCGTGCCACCGGTCGGCGAGCAGGGCCAGGTTCACCTGGAGGCAGTCGAAGAGTTCGTACGGGAGGGCGGGCGGCAGGGTCCGCGTCGTGCCGGGACTCCCGCGCCGAGCACCTCGGGCGACCGGGCCGACGACGGCGCCAGGATCAAGTCCAGTGTCCATACGGCATTCCTTCGCAGGGGAATCGGGAGGAGTGGTGGCCGGGATCCGGATCGGAGGGACATCGAGGTGCCACAGGAGGCGCACCGGGAAATCAGGTGTGTTCGCGGCTCGTTCAGCAAGCTAGCGGAGCGCCTTGATATCGCCGCCATTCGTGTGCCATGCGTCCGCTATGCAGGGCACGCTCCACGGCCGTTCCGGTGGCGTTTTGAGGGACTTGCGGCAATGTTCCGACAGTTCGGGCGAACTGATTTCCCGGACTGTCCGCACGGGGCCGCAGAGATGGCGGACGGGGCACGAACAGCCAGTTCCCGCAGCTGCCCCGGATTCGGAGAAGCGGTGATCTCCCCCCGAAAGGCATTCGGCCGACGGCCGTGGATCCACCGATTTCGCACGGCCGGCCGGCCGACGGCACGAGGCTCCGGAAAGCCTCGCCGAGGCCGGCGTATTTGTCGCGGAGGAAACTCATGCCGCACGTATGGCGCACGAATGGCGGCGATATCAAAGCGCTCCGATAGCTTCCTCGGCGAGCCACAAACCAATCCACGAGGGAGGGGGCGGCGGTGCGCCACGAGGCCTCAGGCACGAGCGACGACGACCTTTACGGGAACGGTCGGGCTGACAACTCCGACGCGAACGACAATTCCGGCACCGGTGCCGGGGCCGCCGGAGTCGGTGACCTCGACATCGCGGTGATCGGCATGGCGGGCGCCTTTCCCGGGGCGCCCGATCTGGACCGGTTCTGGTCCGTCGTCCGGGCCGGGCGGCGGACGGTGCGGACGGTCCCGGCCCCCGGACTCGGGGCCGGTGGTCCGGCCCCCGGCGCCCCGACCGCCGTGCGCGCCGGCGGGGTACTGGACGGGGCGGAGCTGTTCGACGCGGCGTTCTTCGGCTACAGCCCCCGTGAGGCCGAGCTGCTCGACCCCCAGCAGCGGGTCTTCCTGGAGTGCGCCTGGACCGCCCTGGAGGGCGCCGGCTACGGCTCCCCGGTCGGGCGACCGGTCACCGGCGTCTACGCCGGGGCCAGTCTGAGCACCTATCTGATCCGCCACCTGCTGCCCGATCCGGGCCTGGCCGAGCTGCGCGAGGAGCAGTTGCTCGGCAACATGACCGACACCCTGGCCACCCGCGTGGCCTACCACCTGGACCTCTCCGGTCCGGCGCTGTCGGTGCAGACCGCCTGCTCGACCTCCCTGGTCGCGATCCACCTCGCCTGCCAGGCCCTGCTCGCGGGTGACTGCGAGATCGCGGTGGCCGGGGGCGCCTCGGTGCGACTGCCGCAGCTGTCCGTCCACGACGGCCGGGGGAACGGCATCCTCTCCCCCGACGGCGAGTGCCTGCCCTTCGACGCCCGGAGCGCGGGCACCGTGAGCGGCAACGGCGTCGGCGCCGCCGTGCTCAAGCCGCTGGCCGCCGCGCTCGCGGCCGGCGACCGGGTGCACGCCGTGATCAAGGCCACCGCCCTCAACAACGACGGCCGCCGCAAGGTCGGGTTCACCGCGCCCAGCGTCCAGGGCCAGTCCGCCGTCCTGCGGGCCGCCCAGGACCTCGCCGGGGTCCACCCGGCCGACATCGGCTACCTGGAGGCGCACGGCACCGCCACGCCGCTGGGCGACCCGATCGAGTTCGCGGCACTCGTCGAGGCCTTCGCCGGACGCGACCCCGAGCGCGACGGGCGGTGCGCCCTGGGCTCGGTCAAGGCGCTGACCGGGCATCTGGACGCGGCCGCCGGCATCACCGGGTTCCTCAAGGTCGTCCTGGCCCTCAAGTACGCCGTCGTGCCGCCGAGCCCGTACTTCGGCGAGCCGAACCCCGGTATCGACCTGGCCGGCAGCCCGTTCGAGGTGCCCACCGCCGAGC
Organism: Kitasatospora purpeofusca; assembly: GCF_034043715.1. Lineage (GTDB taxonomy): Bacteria > Actinomycetota > Actinomycetes > Streptomycetales > Streptomycetaceae > Kitasatospora > Kitasatospora purpeofusca_A. The sequence continues at coordinate 13,818 of NZ_JAXCLC010000103.1, forward strand.
GGGTCTGGGAACGGCCCCGCGGCGGACGGCGCCTGGGGGCGGTGAGCGGCTTCGGCATGGGCGGTACCAACGCGCACGTGATCCTCCAGGAGGCGCCCGACCGGGCGCCCGCCGGTCCGCCGGTCCGCGCGCGGCAGTTGCTCGTCCTCTCGGCCCGCACCCCGAGCGCGCTCGACACCGCCAGGGAGCAACTGCGCGAGCACCTCCGTACGGGGGCGGGGCCCGGCTCCGGCGACCTTGCCCAGACGGGCGGGACCGCCGACACCGGCGACACGGGGGACACGGGGGACACGGGGGACACAGGGAACAGGGGCGGCACCGGCGACGCCGCCGGGCTCGCCGACACCGCGTTCACCCTCCAGCTCGGCCGGGCCGCCTTCGCGCACCGGCTGGCCGTGACCGCGGACTCCACCGCGGCGGCGATCGCCGCGCTCGCCCCCGGATCGCCGCAGGCCCTGGCCGGCCGGGCCGGGACCGGGCGCCGCGACCTCGTGTTCATGTTCTCCGGCCAGGGCGCCCAGCACGTCGGCATGGGCGCGGGGCTGTACCGCACCGAGCCCGCGTACCGCGACGCCTTCGACACCTGTGCGGACCTGCTCCGGCCGACCCTCGGCCGGGACCTGCGGGACCTCGTCCTCGGCGGGGCCGCGGCCGACCGGGCGGCGGGCACCGCGACGGACCAGGCCGACGCCGAGCCGCTGCGCCGGACCGAGTTCGCGCAGCCCGCCCTGTTCGCGGTCGAGTACGCCCTCGCCCGGCTCTGGGAGTCCTGGGGCGTCCGGCCCGCGGCGATGATCGGACACAGCGTCGGCGAGTACGTGGCCGCCTGCCTGGCCGGCACGATGCCGCTGCGGGACGCGCTGCGACTGGTCGCCCTGCGCGGACGCCTGATGCAGGCGCTGCCGCCGGGCCGGATGCTGTCGGTCGCGCTGCCGGCCGAGGAGGCCGAGCGGTTCACCGGGGGCGAGGTGGCGATCGCCGCGTCCAACGCCCCGTCCCTCACCGTCCTGTCCGGTCCGGCCGAGGCGCTCGACGCCGTCGAACGGAAGCTGGCCGCCGAGGGGGTCGCCGTCCGTCCGCTGCACACCTCGCACGCCTTCCACTCCCCCGCGATGGATCCGGTCCTGGAGGACTTCCGCGCTTTGGTCGCCGCCGTCCCGCTCGCGGAGCCGGCCCTGCCGTTCGTCTCCAACCTGTCCGGGACGTGGATCACCGGCGAGCAGGCCACCTCACCGGACTACTGGGTGCAGCACCTGCGGGGGCAGGTCCGCTTCGGCGAGGGCCTCGCGACCCTCGCCGAGGCCGGACCGCTGGCGCTGGTCGAGGTCGGACCGGGCACCGCCCTGACCACCCTGGCCCGGCAGCACCCCGCACTGTCCGGGAACCTCGTGGTCAACAGCCTGCCCGCACCCGGCCGCCCCGACCCGGCCGACCGGACCGTGACCGAGGCCCTGGCCCGGCTGTGGCTCACCGGGACGGAGCCGGACTGGACCGGCTACTGGCGCCACGACCCGCGCGGGCGGGCGGAGCTGCCCACGTACCCGTTCGAACGCGGCCGCTACTGGATCGACCCGCCGTCCCCCGACGCGGCCTCCGGCCCGGTTCCCCTCGGGGACGGCGCCGCGGCCGACTCCCTGCCGCTCGTGCCGCCCGTGCCGCTCGCCGGCACCGGACCGGCCGCCGCCACCGCCCCGGCCACGCACCCCCGGCAGCTGGCCACCCCCTTCGTCGCGCCCCGCGACGAGCGGGAGGAGGCCGTCGCCAAGATCTGGGGCGATCTGCTCGGCATCGCCGACATCGGCGTCCACGACGACTTCTTCGAACTCGGCGGCCACTCACTGCTGGCCACCCGGGTCGTGGCCCGGCTGCTCGACGTCCTCGGCGTCGAACTCCCGCTCGGCGCCGTGATGAAGGCGCCGACCGTGGCCGCGCTGTGCGACTACGCCGACGAGGAGCTCATGAACGCCTATCTGGACAGCCAGTCACCGTCCCCGTCGCAGCCGCCGTCCCCGTCACCGTCCCCGTCCACGTCACAGCCGCCGTCACAGCCCGCCGCCGATCCGTCGGCCGACCCCCGGAACGAGGGTGTCCGATGACCGAGACCGTCCGTGAGCCCGCCCAGGAGATGTCGGCGGACACCCGCGCCGCACTCCTCGCCCGCCTGCGCGCCGAGAAGCGTGCCGCCGCCGCGGCCGGCCGGCCGCGCCCCCGCGACCCGGGCCTGGAGCTGGTCCCGCTCAGCCCGGCACAGGAGCGCCTCTACTTCCAGGACCTGCTGGACCCGGGCAACCCGGCCCTCAACATCACCGTCTCGATCCGGATCCGCGGCGCCGTCGACCACGCCGCCCTGGAGCGCGCCCTGGCCGTGGTCGTGGACCGCCACGAGGCCCTGCGCACCGCTTTCGTCGCCGGTCCCGAGGGCCCGCGCCAGCGCGTCGTCCCGGCCGGGCCGGTCGCGCTGTCCGTCGAGGCCGGCGCCGTCGAGGCCGTCGACACCGCCGCTGCCGCCGGGACCGGCACCGCGCCGGACCTCGACGCGGCCCTGCTCCGGCACGCCCGCACCAGGCTCGACCTGGTCACCGGCCGCTTGCTGTCCGCCGCGCTGTTCCCGGTCGGCGGCGACGAGCGGCTGCTCCAGATCGTCGTCCACCACATCGCCTTCGACGGCTGGTCCACCTCCGTCCTCGTGGGCGAACTCGTCGAGGCCTACCGCGCCGACACCGGGGACCGCCCGCCGAAGCTCGAAGCCCTGCCGGTCCAGTACCCGGACTTCTCGCTGTGGGCGCGCGAGCGCGCGGCGGGGGAACGCCAGGAGCGCGCCCTCGCCGCGGTCCGCGACCGCCTCACCGGCGCCCCGTTCGTCCTGGACCTGCCCGCCGACCTGCCCCGGCCGGCGCTCCAGACCCACAACGGCGCCCTGACGCCCCTGGTCCTGGACGCCGGGACCAGCGCGGACCTCGCCGCCCTGGCCCGGTCCGAGGGCACCACGCCGTTCGTCGCCCTGCTCGGTGTCCTGACGATCCTGCTCTCCCGCGCCTCGCAGGACGCCGAACTGGTCGTCGGCTCCCCGGTGGCGGGGCGCACGCGTCCCGAACTGGAGCCGATGATCGGCTGCTTCGCCGACATCCTGGTGCTGCGGATGGCCCCGGCGGCCTCGGCCACCTACCGCGACCTGCTGCGCGCGGCGCACGAGGAGGCCGGCCGGGCCTACGGCGACCAGGAGGTCCCGTACGCCAAGGTGGTCGAAGTCCTGGCCCCGCCGCGCGACCCGTCCCGCAACCCGCTGTTCCAGGTCATGTTCGGCTTCCACGAGGTCGTCCCGGCCCGCTTCGACGACGCGGTCCCGGCCTTCACCGTGGAGACCCGCGACAACGGCGTCACCGACTTCGACCTGTTCCTGAACATGGAGCGCCGCGCGGACGGCTGCTTCGAGGGCGAACTCCGCTACAACACCGACCTGTTCACCGCCGAGGCGATCGCCGACCTGACCGGGCGGTTCGCCGCTGTGGCGCGCGCCGTCGCCGCCGCCCCCGACACCCCCTGGACCCGGCTGGCCCCGGCACGCGCCGGACGGGTCGCGCTGGCGGCCTCGTTCCCGGTCGAGCCGGTGGTTCCGGTGGTCCGCGCCTGGGCCAGGCACGCCGGCCTCGGGCTGGACTTCGAGGTGTCGTCCGAGCCCGGCCCGGTGGCCGGCCGACTGCGCGCGCTGAACGGCGTGTTCGGCCTGAACCCCGGCGCGGCGCACGTGGTGCTGCTGCGCTGGGAGGACCTGGTCAAGGCCGGTGCCGTGCGGGACCGGCGCGACCCGGAGGAGGTCGGCGCGGCCCTGGACCGGGGCCTGGTCGAACTCTGCGACGCCCTGTCCGCCTACCGTGCCTGGTCCGAGGACCCGCTGACGATCGTGCTCTGCCCGCCGTCGGCGGCCTGGTCCCGCTGGCAGGGCACCGAGGTCTTCGACGGAGCGGCCCGCCGGCTCGACGAGGCCCTCCGGCGCTGGTCGGACGTCCGGGTCCGCACCGCGCGGGCCGAGGCGCCGAAGGGCGCCGGGAGCGGCCGGAGCGGCGGCTTCGAGGCCATCGACGGCTCCGAAAGCTTCGGCGGTTCCGACGGCTCCGACGGCTCCGACGGCTCGCACGGCTTCGACGAGGAGCAGGAGGACGCGGACTTCCTCGACGGACTGGACGCCGTCCCGTACGCCGGCGGCGACTTCTACGCCCGGCTCGGCGCCTCCGTGGTGCGCGAGCTGCTGCCGCTGACCGTCCGCGACGAGGACGGCCGCCCGGCCGAGCTCACCCCGGTCTGGCCCTCACGGCTGGGCGGGGGGGGGGGGGGGGGGGCGCGCCCCGCCCCCCCCCCCCCCCCCCCCCCCCCCCCCCCC
>NZ_JAXCLC010000104.1:0-18016 GCF_034043715.1 Kitasatospora purpeofusca
CTCATCGGCACCGCCCACACCTCCGGCCTCACCCTCCCCGGCGGACCCGCCGAAGCCGACGAACTCCCCCACCACGCCGCCCGCCGCCACACCGACACCCAGACCGGCCTCGTCCTGCCCCTGCGCACCATCCTCGCCACCGACCACACCCCCACCCAACTCCTCCCCGAAGCCCTCCACTTCGTCCACTGGGGCGGACGCCTCACCCCCACCCAGGAAACCACCGTCGCCCGCCATCGCCCGCCCCACACCGTCACGGCCGTCCACTGGCTCCACCGCGCCCAACTCGCCGACGCCATGCACCCCGACCACCACCACCGCACCACCCACGCCCTCGACGCCCTCACCCGCGGCACCCACCTCCCCTTCCTCCTCCGCGGCACCCCCGCCGAATAACCCAGGAACGCGAGAAAGCCCCGGACCGAGGCCCGGGGCTTCCGCCCGGCAACCGTCGGGCTCCAAGCGATCCTTCCCGAACGGTCCGTCCAGACAGCTCAAGGCGCCCACCACGAGCGAGCGCGCCGCCGCCCCCCGCACCGCCCCCCGGGAGAGCCGGTCGAAGGCCCGCGCGTAGAGATCGATCTGACTCGGCCTGCGCCGTGAACGGGACGATTCCCAGGGCGACATCGGGAAGATCCATGACTTCGAGCAGGTGGCCGAGCTGTGCCGCCATGGTGTCGGCGCCGCACACGGGGTAGCGCAGCACGGAGATGCGCGACTTGTACGCGGTCGGCGACGAGTCCGGCGTCATCGCGGACTTCGAGCGCACCGGGCAGGCCGACCTGAATCCGAACGACCCCTATTGGGCGGACTGGTTGGGGATCGTTCGCGAAGCCGTGGCTCGCGGCGTCGTGATGCGCCGGGCCCGGATCGTCTCCGAGCCGGTCACCGACTGCATCAGGTGGGAGTACGCGGTCACTCCTCCCAACCTGGGCGCCGGTGAACTGGTGCGGTGGCTGCCCCGGCGCCTGACCTCGGACATCGCGCTGCCGGGCAACGACCTGTGGCTGATCGACGAGCAGTTGATCATGTTCCACTGGTTCACCGGGAACGGCGCCTGGGTCGGCCACGCCTTCGACGAAAGCCCTGCGACGGTGAAGATGGTCTCTGCCGCGTTCGAAACCGTCTGGGATCGAGCCCCCCACGACCAGTACGTCGTCTGACCACCTGCCGCACCGGACAGCAGCCGCATCCCGTACTCCCGTCCACCGAACGGAACCGGGGGCGTCCATTGGACGAGAGGGTGCTCAGGGCGTTCGCACCAGTGCCTCGACCGCGGTCGTCGCGACCCGCTCGACGAGTGCGATGCCGGCCTCCCGGGTGGGCTGGGCGTCGGTGAGGACGACGACGAGCAGGCTGTGTCCCGCGCGTTCGACGATGCCCACGCTGTTGACGACCCACAGCCGAGTCGTCCCGTCCGGGAGCCAGCCGTTCTTGAGCACGGGCAGGCCGCCGGGCGCTCCCGCTGCGCCGACGCCCCAGTTCTGTCCGTCGGTGACGCTGCCCATGAGACCCCGCAGGTACGACCGGGATGCGGCGTTCAAGGGGGAGTCCTGCGTGAACACGGCTTTCAGGAGGGCGATTTGGTCGCGGGCCGTGGTCCGGGTCAGTCCCCATGCGCCCCTTTGGCCGGCGTGCGCCGGGGAGAGTCCGAGGCGGGCGTTGGCCGCGTCCAGACCCTGGCGTCTGCCGATCTCGATCCAGAGCTTCTGCGCCGCGTCGTTGTCGCTGACGCGGATCATGTCGGAGGCCAACTGCCGCTGAGCGGAGCTGAGTCGGTCTCCGCGGTCCTGCGTCTGCAGCAGCAGGGCGGCCAGGATGTCGACTTTGACGATGCTCGCGGAGGTGAAGGTCTCGGCGGACGAACCGTAGGCGGCCGAGCGGCCCGAAGTGAGGTCCTCGACGGCGAGCGCGTAACGGCCGTGGTGCACTCCGAGCCCGTCGAGCGCGAGGCGTACGGCCTGTTCCGGCGTTGTCGTACCGGTGGCGGCAAGTGCCGGCCCGGAAAGCGTGCTTGGCGCTGACGGCGTCGACGGCGTCGACGGCGTTGTCGGGGATGACGTCGGCAGTGGGTCGGGAGGGGCGCCCTCGGCGGTCCCCGAGGTCGGGATCAGGACGTGGGCCACCATGGCGGCGCCCACGAGTACGGGTATGACGAAGGCCGTCCGATGCTTCATGCGGGCACTCGCTCTCCGATGTCCGGGCATGCGGACATCGCCTATTGGCGGGTAAGGGCGTGCGGGGGTGTCCGGGCGCGCCGCCGGGCGGGCTCGGCCCGGTGTCGGTTGTCCAGTGGTGACCGGTGCGGCTCAGCCGCCGCAGGATCCGGAGATCCTCGCGGTCTCGTCGATCTCGATCGGGAAGCCTTGCCGGCCGCCGAGGTGCACGGTCCATCCGTGGGTGAGAGTTCCGGACGAGGGGTTGTCGGCGAGCCAGAACGGGGGGGCGGTGAAGGAACAGGTGCCGGCGGTCGGGCCCTGGTCGGATCGAAGGCGCGCGGTCACGAACAGCTTCCCGAGCCTCGCCACGGCCGTGGAGTCACCGGACTTGGTGGCCGCCACCAGCCCTCCGTAGAAGCCGGAAACCGTGGGATCGCCGCCCTTGCTGCCTCCGGCGACCGTTCCGCAGGTCAGGTCGGTCACCTTGCCCCTGGCCCCGTCGAAGGTCAGGGACGGGGCCCGGTCGAGCCGTTCGACCCCCTGGTACAGCAGGATCTCGCCCGCCGCCAGCACGCCGTCGACCGAGGCGCCGCAGGTCACACCGCGGGAGTCGGCGCCCCAGATCCGCTGGTACGTGGACTCGTCGGCGAACAGCGCCGCCACCTCTACCGGATCCACCTCGGAGCGGGTGGCCGGATTCTGGTAGCGCAGGGCGGCGAGGAACAGGGTGGTCGTCGTCCGGGCCGGGTCGGCCGGGGAGGCCGAAGCCGAAGCCGATGCCGATGCCGATGCCGAAACCGTAGCCGAAGCGGTGGGCGAGGGCGGCTCGACGGGCGGGGGAGAAGGCGGCAGCACGGCACTCGGCGCGGTCGGAGCCTGGACGGGCAGCGAGACGCGGTCGTGATCGGCCCGGGACAGGAAGCCGGCGCCCAGGGCCACGATCGCCACGGCCGCCGCCGCACCTGCCTGCAGGCGCCGGCGGCGCTGCCGTACCGACCCGATGAGGTCGTCGACGTCGTAGCTGCGCGGCGGTTCCTGCCGTGAACGGTCGAGCATGGCCGCGGCCAGCTCCTGCTCCAGGTCGTAGTCCTTCATGCCGCTCCTCCCGAACGTGCGTGCACTGCCTGGGTGTCGACGGTCGACCGGAGCTTCGACAGGCCCCGGGCCACCTGGGACCGGACCGAGCCGGCCGAGATGTTCATCAGGTGGCCGATCTCCGCATCGTCGAGATCCTCGAAGTACCGCAGCACCAGCACGGTGCGCATGCCGATCGGCAGGGACTGCAGCTCGCGCATCAACTCGTCGCGGACCACGAGACCTTTGTACGGATCGACGGACCCGCCCCCGATGCCGTCGTCCAGGGGTACTTCCTCACGTCCGCGCAGTCTGCGCCAGCGGTCGTTGGCGAGGTTCACCAGGATCCGGCGCGCGTAGGCGTCCGGTGAGTCGGCGGAGCGAACCCGGCGCCAGTGCCGACAGACCTGCTCCAGCGTGGACTGCACCAGGTCGTCGGCCACATGACGCTCGCCGGTGAGCAGCAGCGCGGTCCTGAAGAGGGCCGACGACCGCGCATGCACGAATGCCGTGAAGGCAGGGATGTCAGCGGTTCGCATGGTCACCCGGCTGGTGCCTGTTGAGCATCATCGCCTCTCCCGAAGCCCCCTTGGCTCCCCCGCCCAACCTGACGGAGCCCGGTTCGCGACTGCTGCACGCGATCTCCGGTCGTGATGCAAGCGTTATCTTCCGGGGCAGGCTTCCGGGCCGGTGGTCGGGGGCGGCCGGCGCACGCCGGACGGGCGGCCGACGCACGCCGGACGGGCCGCCGGCGCGGTCGGCGCCGGCGGCCCGAGGCCGGGTGCGGTGCGGTGCCGCCCTCCGGAGCGGCCCCGGGGGCCTCAGCCGACCACCGGCAGGTCGACGTAGGAGGGCCGGACGGTGCCGTGGCCGATGGTGTAGGCGGCCTTGCCGTCGGCGGGCCGGAGTTCGAACGAGTCGGGGTTGGCGGCGGCGACGGTGAGCCGGATCCGGTCGCCGGCCTTGAAGAGGACCGAGGTCGGCTGGAGGTCGAGGGTGACGCGCTGGGGTGTGCCCTGGGGGAACGGGGTGGAGTCGGAGGCCGCGAAGGTGCGCGGGGTGCGCAGCCGGCGCCAGTCGGGGTTGCTCCACCGGGAGGCCACGGCCCGGTCGGCGAGGGCGAGTTGGCCTTCGGTGAGGTAGGTGACGCGGCCGTCCGGGGCGACGTCCTCCAGGTAGACGTGCAACGCGCCGTCGCTCGCGCCGCTGACGCCCGTCACGTCGAGGGTCACCCGGCCGAGGCCGGTCACCCTGGTGTCCTGCTGGACGGGCGGGCTGGTGTAGCTGAGCAGGTCGCGGTCGACGGCGGCCCGGTCGGGGTAGCTGACCGGGTCGCCGCTGAGGTTGGTGTTCCAGCGGTCGAGCGGGCCGGTGCCGGCGGTGGGAGCGAGGGTCAGCGGGTCGGTGTCGGGCCGGCCGGGGACCGGTGCCGGCGGTTGCCGGCTGAGGGTGTTGCCGTCCGCGAGGTAGAGCCGCCGGTTCCGCGTCCCGGCGACCGGCCAGCGGTCGGTGGTCCGCCAGGTGCCCTCGTTGAAGGTGTAGTAGTGCACGAGCCGCTCGCCGTCGGGGCGTTCGCCGTGCTTGACGTAGCGGTCGAAGAACGCGAGCGTGCGCTCGCCGATCTCCCGGCGTTCGGCGCCGGTGAGCGGGCGGCTGGGCAGGAACGGGTCGGCGAGGTACGCCTGGCCGTGGTTCCAGGGGCCGATCCAGCTCTCCTGGGTGTTCGACAGGCCGGTGAACTGGGACAGCACCCCGTTGGGCGTGCCGGCGTCCAGCCAGCCGGCGTCGGTCAGGACCGGGACGCCGCCCGCCTGGATCGCGCCGCTCCGAGGTGCCACGCTGGTGACCTCCCAGCTCTGCGGGCCGTTGGCGTAGTCCCGGTGCGCGCCGTTGCGGGCGAGGTCGACGAGGTTGGCGTTCCCGGCGTGCTCGGCGCGCGCGGCGGCGCGCAGCGCGGGCCCGTCCGGACCGTCGACGGGCTTCGGCGCGGCGCCGGTCAGCCCGTACTCGTCGCAGATCCGCCGGGTCTCCTCGCTGGTGGCGCAGGTGGTGCCGCCGGCCTGGTCGAGGATCCGCAGCAGCGCGCCGTAGACGGCGACCCGCGGTTCGATCAGCAGGCCACCGGGGCGGATCAGGTCCTCGTAGGGGTCGAAGTCGTAGGAGTTCGGCGCGGCGGCGGTGATGTGGTGGTTGCGCAGGCCGAGGGCGAGCATCGCGGTGTCGCCGCCGTAGGAGACGCCGGTCGTCCCGACCCGGCCGTTGGACCACGGCTGGGCGGCGATCCAGTCGCCGAGCGAGCCGCTGTCGTTGATCAGGGTGGTGCCGAGTTCGGCTTCGAGCGTGCCGAACGAGGCGCCGGTACCGCGCAGATCGGTCACGACGTAGGCGTAGCCGCGGTCGTTCCAGCGGCCCGCCTGCCCGGCCCGGGGGTCGTTCTCGGGCCCGCCGGGGTGTTCCCGGGCGCGCCAGTACCGTTCGGTCTCCAGTACGGTCGGCAGTCGCCGGCCGGGGGTGGCGCCGGTCGGCAGCCAGACGTCGACGGCGATCCGGACGCCGTCCGGCATCGTGACGTACAGCGAGCGGAGCCGCGGCAGTTCGGCGGCGGCCGGTCCGGGACCGGCCGCGGCGGCGGGGGCGATCGCGCACGTGAGCGCGGCGACCGCCGCCAGCAGTGCGGTCAGTGGACGGCGGGCGAAGCGGGACGGTGGCACGGGGGTCCTCCTTCTGGTGGCGACGTGCCGGGATGCCGCTCCGCGCGGGGGCGGCGTTCGGGGGCACGTCGGGCGCCAGTACGCCGGAAGCCGGGTGGTCCGGCGACGCGCGTACCGCGCGATGGAGTTGCTGTCTCGTCGGTGAACGTTCCGGCGCTCCCGAAGCGGTGTCCGCCGCCCCGGCGTCCGGGGCTCGGGCGCGGCGTGCAGAGCCCGGCCCGTGGCCGGTGTCCAGTGCCGCACTCCGAATGCTCGCAACGCCGGTCGGTAGGGCGACATCCCACCTTTATGGGGGGTGAATCGGCCCATTAGGGGCACCCCGCACTCCTGGACTCCGGGGCCGTTCGTCCATGCGGACGGTTTCCGCGCGGATGGGCGGGCCGCCGGAACTCCGGGGTCCCCCGCCCCGTCGACCTGCACGGGGGCGGGGGCGAGGGCAGCGGACCTCAGGAGATCTGTATGACACGGCAGCGGGCGCTTCGGCGCGGGGTCGGCGTGGCGGCGGTGGCGTCGGCACTGGCGGTGGGGACGGCACTCCCGGCGATGGCCGGCGGGACCGGCGGGACCGGCGGAAGCAGTCACGGCGGACCCGGCCACGGCGGGACGAGGACGGCGATGGACGCGGCCGTCCGGACGGAGGGGCTGCCCGGGATGATCGCCACCGCCCGGGACGGGAAGGGCAGTTGGACGGCGGCGATCGGAACCGCCGACACCACGACCGGGCGGCCCCGGTCGACCCGGGAGCGGTTCCGGATCGGCAGCGTGACGAAGATGTTCGTCGCCACCGTGCTCCTCCAGCTCCAGGCCGAGGGGCGACTCGACCTCGACGACACGGTGGACAGGTGGCTGCCGGGTGTGGTGAGCGGGAACGGGAACGACGGCTCGGCGATCACCGTCCGGCAGCTGCTCAACCACACCAGCGGGCTGTTCGCCTACGACGACGACCCCGGAATGGCGACCGTACTGTTCACGCCGCAGTTCCTGAGTCGGCGTTACGACACCTACCCGCCGCAGGAGTTGGTACGGATCGCCGTGTCGCACCCGCCGGTCTTCGCCCCCGGCGCGAAGCGCGAGTACTCCAACACCAACTACATCCTGGCCGGGATGATCGTCGCCGCGGTGACCGGACACCCGTACGGCGCGGAGATCGAGCAGCGGATCGTCCGGCCGCTGGGTCTGGGCGGCACCAGCGTGCCCGGCACCGCCACCGCCGTGCCCCGGCCGCACGCGCGCGGATACTCGAAGCTGTTCGGCGGGTCGCCGACGCCGCTGGACACCACCGAGCTCAACCCGTCGACGGCCGGCGCGGCCGGGGAGATCATCTCCACGACCGACGACCTCACCCGGTTCCTCTCCGCGCTGATGCGCGGACGGCTGCTCCCGCAGGCCGAGTCGGACGAGATGCTCACCACGGAGGGCCCCGGTGGGCTCGGCATCGGCGGCGGGACGCTGTCCTGCGGGGTCACCGTCTGGGGCCATGACGGCGGCATCCACGGGTCGTCGACGCTGGCGCTGACCACCCGGGACGGGCGGCACACCGTCGCGTTCAACACCAATGCCGACTGGTTCACCGGCAAACTCGGGCTCGCCGAGGCCGAGTTCTGCGGCTGACCCCGACGAGGTCCCACGGCTGCCGAGCGGGCACGGCCACGGCCGTTCCCGCCGGTCAGCCGAACAGCCAGTACTGGTTGGCCTGGCTCCCGCAGTCCCACAGCATGACCACCGAGCTGCGCCCCCAGTTGGCGATGTCCGCGCACTGGCCGGGGAAGGCGATGCTCTCGAGGCGGGCCGGGCCGGGGAAGGAGTCGATCTTCCAGGACTGCCCCAGGCCGTCGCCGCAGATGTTCAGGATGAGCTGCTCCCCGTGGCCCGGGGAGCCGTCGACGCAGGTCCGGCCTGCCTCGTTCCGGATGTTCCAGCCCCCGCTGGTGCTGTTCCAGGAGACGCTCCAGGACTGGTTGGCGCCGCCGTGGCAGCCCCACATCTGGACCCACGGCCCCCGGCCCCAGTCGTAGGCGTCCAGACACTTGCCGGCGGCCTCCGGGCCGGCACTGGTGATCGTGGAGGGCTGGTCGAGCTGCGCGGCCGCTCCCACGGGGGATGCCGCAGGCTGCCCGCCCGCGGCGGCCGGCCCGGCGCACAGCACCAGCGCGGCCCCGGCGGCCCCGAGGATCGAGCCGAGTCGCCTGGAAACGTTCATGCGTGGACTCCCGTGGTCGGACGGCGCCGGTCTCCTGACGCTAGGACCGTGCCGGCGTCCGTGTACAGACGAGTACCGGCCGTTCACGATCCCGGCCGGGCGCCGCCGCCCCGGGCAGCAGGCCGGGCCGTTCCTCACGCCGCCCGGACCGTCAGGCCGCCGTCCACCGGCCGAGCTTCTCCTGCGGCTCCACCCGCCGTACGTACACCCCCTCGGCGAGTGGCAGGAAGCCGTGCCGCTCCCACGCCCGGCGGAGCTTGTCCATCGCCTCCTCGTCGGGCCGCCGGACCTCGGGGTCGTCCGAGTCGAAGCTGCACGGCTCATCCGGCCCGTGGCCGTGGATCGGGGCCGGGTAACAGACGGCCGGCGCTCCCGGGACGGCCAGGCGCCGCAGGGCCTCGACGGCCAGGCTCATCCCCATGCCCTTGCCCCGCCACTCGTCCACGACGTGGACCGACTCCAGGAGAAGCAGCAGCGAGGGGCGCAGCTCGGCGAGCATCGGGGCCAGCCCTCCGGCCTCGGTGAAGATCACCCTCGGAATGCGGTCGAGGAGGCCGGGGTCCTCCTCCAGCGCCGCCCGGGGGTTCGGGGTCACGCCGGGGATGACGCGGGTGATGTCGGCGGTCCCGAAGACCTTGGCTCCGTTCTCGTAGAAGCTGGCCCGCCACCGGTCCGCGTTCTTCGACCAGTCCGCGTCGGCGAAGTGGCGCGACTCGTACGAGATGACGAGACGCTCGGCCATCGGTGCTCTCCCTTGCAACTGGGGGCAGGCAGGCCCCTCGTCGCGCGCACGAGGGGCCTGCCAGTGTGACAGGTGCTGCTACTTCGATGGCGGGGTGGGCTTCTCCTCGGCGGGCTTGCCCGCGTGCTTCGGCGGCGGCTTCTCGTTGCCCCGGGGCGTAGCGCATGCTGATGCCTCTTGGCCGGGCCAAGCGCCGGACCACTGCGCCGCCCCGGCCCTCAGGCCACCCCGCTCCTCACGCCGCCGTCCACCGGCCGAGCTTCTCCGGGTTGCGGACCGCCCAGATCCGGGTGATCCGGCCGTCCACGACGTCCAGGGCCGCCACCGTCGCCGTCGCGCCGTCCCGTTGCGCGACCAGGCCGGGGCGGCCGTTGACGGTGCGTTCCAGCAGGACCAGCCCGGGGGCCTTCTCCGCCATGAGTGCCAGGTAATGGGCGATCCGCTCGCCGCCCTCGACCGGTCGGACCACCGCGCTCACCAGGCCGCCGCCGTCCGCGACCAGGACGGCCGACGGATCGAGGAGGCCGACCAGGGCGCCGATGTCCTTGGCCTCCCAGGCCTGTCTGAACTCCCGCACCACGACGGCGCTCCCGGTCGCCGGGGCGGGGGCGGGCGCGGCGCCGACCCGGCGGCGGGCCGAGGAGGCCAGCTGACGGCAGGCGGCCGGGGTCCGGTCGACGATCGCGGCGATCTCGGGGAACGGGTAGCGGAAGACGTCGTGCAGCACGAACACCACCCGCTCGGCCGGGGTCATCGACTCCAGCACCACCAGGAACGCCATGCCCACCGACTCGTCCAGGGTGATCCGGTCGGCGGGATCGGCGGTCCCGGCCGCGCCGACCGCCCACTGCGCCCCGTCCGGCAGCGGCTCCGGCAGCCACTCGCCGACATAGCGCTCGCGCCGGACCCGGGCCGAGCCCAGCACGTCCAGGCAGACCCGGCTGAGCACCGTCGTCAGCCAGGCGCCGGGCGAGGCGATCGCCGCGCGCCGCTCCGGCGGCTGCGCGTACCAGCGGGCGTAGGCCTCCTGCACGGCGTCCTCCGCCTCGGCCACCGAACCGAGCATCCGGTAGGCGAGGCCGACCAGCTGCCGCCGCTCGCCGACGGCCGCGTCCGCGTTCCGTCCGAATCTCTCGCCCTCGGTGCCCATGCCGGTCGCCCCCTGTTTCGTTCCCACCCGCCTCACACTTCGCGGGCCTGTTTCGTCGAACCAGCGGGACACTACCGACCCACCGCCACCAGGCAGGAAGAGGGACCGCACCATGGTCATCACGACGACCCCGCCCGCACGCCGCAGCCTCACGCTCCTCCGCTCCACGGTCGCCCTGCAGACCTTGGCGATCTTCTACCAGGCGACCACCGCGGGCCTGCTGCTCTCCACCTCCTACGGCGAGACGCTGCACAGCGTGGGCGCCCGGGTGATGTACGGCGCCTCGATGCTCTACCTGTTCGCCGCGATCCTGGCCTGGCGGCCCGGCGGCGGCCCGGCCCGGCCGATCCTGTACGCGACCGGCTTCCTCGTCCTCGCCTCCGTCCAGGTGGTCCTGGGCGTCACCCACCACCCGGCGCTGCACGTGCCGCTGGGCGTGCTGATGTTCGGCCTGAGCCTGCTCGACCTGGGCCGCAGCCTGACCGCCGGAGCGCGCGGAGCCCGGTGACGTGGTGACGTGGTGACGTGGTGGCGCCCCGCCTGGGCCGGGCCCTGCCGCGACGGCGCGACCACCCGGGCGGTCGCGCCGTGGACCTTCCGCTCGGTCGCCGCTCCGCTCGGTCGCCGCTCAGGTCGGAGAGCTCAGGTCAGCGCTCCGGGCGGACGCCGGGCGGCGGGGTGATGCCGAACTCGGCCTCCAGCAGGTCCCGCAGCGCCTCCGGGCCGTCGACCCGCTCCACCGTCACCGTGCCGTCCCGCGCGGTGCGGGTGAGAGTGGTGCCGTCCAGGGACAAGTGCCCGTCGACGCGCGTCCGTTGCACGAACAGGCGGCGGAACGGCGAGCGCGGATGGGTGGCCACGTGCCAGTTGGCGACGCCGATGTCGGGCGGCGGCGCGGCGTCCAGGGTGAAGGACACCAGCTCGGTCCAGGCGTCCCCGGACCCGGCCTGGAGCACCCACACCGGCGCCGGGCCGTCGGCGTCCTCCACCACCAGCCGGTGCCGGCGGCCCCGGCCCTCCCGCACCAGCCCGGGGAGCATCGGCAGCGGCTCCAGCAGGGCGTCGGTCGACCCGAAGCCGACATCGACCAGGTACCGCACCTCGCCGCCTCCCTGTACCTCGCCGCCCCCGGGTACCTCGCTGCCCCCCGGCACCTCGATGCCCAGCACCAGGTGGGTGCGGGGCCGGATCTCCCCGGGCCGGGCGCCGACCCGCACCCGCCCGGTGTACCGGGTGACGCCGTAGCCGAGCTGCTCCAGCACGCCGGCGAACAGGGTGTTCTGCTCGAAGCAGTACCCGCCGCGCGAGCCGGCGACGAGCTTGGCCTCCAGATCGGCGAGGTCCAGCGAGGGCACGGTGCCGACCACCACGTCGATGTTCTCGAACGGGATGCCCAGCACGTGCGCGTGTTGCAGTGATCGGAGCGTGTCGAGGGTGGGAGCGCGTCCGCCGTCCCACCCGATGCGTGCGAAGTACTTGTCGAGGTCGACGCTCATACCGCCACCGTACGGACCGGACGCCGCCCCGGCCTCCGCCTGCGGTTCGGGTCGCCCTCGACCCTCCGACCTAGGGCCCGTGAGGGAGGGTCAGAGCTCCCAGGCCCGGGGCCGGCCCAGGGCCTCCCATTCGGGCCTGAGCAGGGACAGCACCGCGACGTCGTACCGGCGGCCCCGGTGGAGGCACGCCGAGCGGCGCACGCCCTCCTGGACGAAGCCCGCGCCGGCCAGCACGGCGAGCGCCGGGGCGTTGCCGGTGTGGGTGACGGCCTGGAGGCGCTGCAGGGGCAGCTCGCCGAAGGCGAGGTCGACCAGCGCGTCCAGCGCGGCCGAGCCGTGGCCCCCGCCCCGGTACCGCTCGTCCATGAGCAGCAGGACCTCCGCCGTGCCGTCGGCGAGGTCCTGGTCGAAGAGCGCGATGTGGCCGATCGGCGTGCCGTCGGGGAGCAGGACCAGGAAGTCGTCCCGGTCGTTGTCGTCCCGCTGGCGCTCCAGCCGCTCCCGCAGGGCGGAGAGGGCGCGCGGCCAGTAGCCGATCTGGTGCACGGCCACGGGGTCGGAGCGCCAGCGGTGCAGCAGTTCGGCGTCGTCGACGTCGACGGTCGCGAACCCGACGTCCTTGCCCCGCCAGCACACCTCCCGGGCCTGCCCGGCGTCCTGCGCCTCGTCGACTTCCTGACTGGTCCCCGATGTGTCTTCGTTGTCGGCCACAGGCGGATGCTAGGACGCGCCCAGGGCAGGTGGCCAGCGGTTTTCCCGCCCGCTCCCGGGCAGTTCCCGACCCGCCCGCGGGCACCTGTGACGGGCCGCCGGGCGACCGTTACGAAGCCGATGAAGCGTTGTGACACGACCGGTCGGGGACCGCGACACGGGCTTCCTACCGTCAGTCCCGACGCACCGGCCACAGGGTGCCGGAGCCCGCGTCACCACGATGAAGGAGAGCTCGCATGGCTCTGCGTACGACCACGAACCGCACCCGGCGGTCGGCCGCCGTCTCCCGGCTGACGGCCGTCTGCGCCCTGACCGGCGCCGCCCTGCTGGCGACCGTCACCGGCGGGCAGGCCTGGGCCGACGGCGTCACGCCCACCGTCACCCCGACGGCCGCCGCCCCGGCCGAGCCCAGCAGCGGCTCCGGCGTCAAGGCGCCCGAGCACCCGCCGCAGACCCCGACGGCCCGGCCCGCCGCGCCCTCGGTCGAGCCGCCCAAGGGGCAGCCGCAGCCCGCCACGCCGACCGCGCGGCCGGAGGGCGTCCAGCCGACGAAGCCCCAGTCGCCCACCGACGCCAAGCCGCAGGTGCGTGAGGTGCCCAAGGGTGCCGCCCAGGCCGGCGACGGCTCCGGGGCCGGCGACTCCTCCGGCCTCAAGCTGGTCGGCGGCGGCGCCGTCGCCGCCGTCGGTGCCGGGGCGCTCGGCTTCGCGATGCTGCGCCGGCGTTCCGGTGCGCGGGGCTGACAACGCTCCCGGGTCCTCCCCGCACCCCGTCGCCGCCGGTCCGGACGGCGGCGACGGGGGACGGGCGGCGCGGGGCCACCGGTCCCGGGACGGTTCGCAGCAGGGCCGCCACGGGCGGCGCGCCGGACGCGGCGGGACGCGGCTGAACCGGAGCGTCTTCGGCGCGGCCGGACTGCTCTGCCTGGCGATCGGCGCGACCGTGGCGGTCTCCGGCCGGGCGGAGCCGCCGGTGGTCCGGGTGGAGACCTCGGCCCGGCAGGCCCCCGACGCCACCGCCCCGGCGGCGCCCGCCCCGTCCGTGCCCGCCGCGTCGGCGGCGACCGGCACGGGGACGGCCGCCGCCGCCCGCCCGCTGGCGGCCTCGGCACCGACCCGGCTGCTGATCCCCGCGGCCGGGGTGGACGCCCCGGTCACCGGCCTCGGCCTGAACGGCGACGGCACGGTCGAGGTGCCGGCCGCCGACCGGGCCGACGAGGTCGGCTGGTACCGCAACGGCCCGACGCCGGGAGAGACCGGACCCGCCGTCCTGATCGGGCACTACGACACCGCGCACGGCCCGGCGGTGTTCCACAACGTGCCGAAGCTGAAGCCGGGCGACCTGATCCAGGTCCGGCGGGAGGACGGCGGCACGGTGGACTTCCGGGTCCGCGCGCTGCTCCAGACCGCGAAGGACACCTTCCCGACCGACGCCGTGTACGGCAACACGAAGGGGCCCGAGCTGCGTCTGATCACCTGCGGCGGCCGGATCGGGGCCGACGGGCACTGGACGGACAACATCGTCGTCCTGGCCGATCCGGCGACACCCGTAGGCTGACGGGGGCCGAACGGCGCCCGGCGGGATCCCCGCCGGGCGCCCGGCCGCCCGGCCGGGGCGCCCCGAACACGCCGGACCCGCCCCGGACCCGCACCGGACCCGCCCCGGACACGCACCGGGAACGGCCCGGGAACGCCCCGGGAACGCACTGAACCCGCCCCGAACACGCACTGAGAACGCGAAGCGCACAGGACCAGGAAGGGCCCCGGAGGATGAGCACCGCCCGCCGCCGCACCGCCCCCCGCCGCGCCGTCCGTCGCAGCGCACCGGCCCTCCTCCTCCCCACCCTCCTCGCCGCCGCGGCCCTCGCCCTCCCGGTCGGCTGCGCCGCCCCCGGCGAACTGCGCGACCACGGCGCGGCCGTACCCGTCACGCCCTCCCCGGCCAGCGTGCCGCTGTGGCCGGGCGCGGCCACCGCCCCGTCGCCGACGCCGCTGGAGCCCGCCGCGAGCCGCAGCCCGGAGCCGCCGCCGCAGCCGGTCCCGGACCTCGCCGTCCCCGGGCAGGACGTCACCGCCGTCGACGTCCGCGCCCTGCTCACCAAGGACCCCGGCGTCACCCAGGACGAACGGCGGGTCCTCGAACCGTGCCCGGGCTGCGAGCTGCGCGCCCCCGAGTACCGCGACCTCACCGGGGACGGCCGGCCCGAGCTGCTGCTAGCCGTCGGCCTCGCCGACGCCGCCGTGCTGCACGTCTACACCGCCTCCGGCGACCGGCTGCTGCCGATCCACCGGGTCTCCCTGCTGAAGGGCTTCGGTGCCGCGACGGTCGGCACCGACCTCTGGCTGTACGAGCCGACCACCGCCTCCTCCCGGACCGGCCGCCTCTACCGCTGGGACGGGGTGCGGCTGGCCCTGGCCGACCAGCGGGTGGAGGGCATCGGGCCGACCCCGGAGCCCGAGTCGACGCCGACCGCCGAGAAGCCGGCGGTGGAGAAGCCGCCCGGCACCGGCCCGTCCGCCGGGACCGGCGGCGGGCCCGCCAAGCCCGTGGCCCCGTCCAGGCCCGTCGGGACACCGCCGGCCACCGGCTCGGACGCGCTGGTCGGCAAGCAGCCGCTGCCCACCCCCGCCCGCCCCGGGTCGCCCGGCCCCACGCCCACCGCCACGCCCCTCCCGGAGAAGAAGCCATGAGCCCCACGGCACCCGGCCATCCGAGCATCCTCATCGTCGAGGACGACGAGGTGATCCGGGAGGCGACCAGGATGGCCTTGGAACGCTACGGGTTCCCGGTCGCCACGGCCGCCGACGGCCTGGAGGGGCTGGAGATGTTCCACGCCGTGCGGCCGGACCTGGTGCTGCTCGACGTCATGCTGCCGCTGCTCGACGGGGTCGGGCTGTGCCGCCGGATCCGGGAGGAGAGCCAGCTGCCGATCCTGATGATGTCGGCCCGCACCGACCCGGTGGACGTGGTGTCCGGGCTGGAGGCGGGCGCGGACGACTACGTGGTCAAGCCGTTCGAGAGCGCCGTGCTGGTCGCCCGGATCCGCACGGTGCTCCGCCGCGTCCGCGTCGTCCCGGCCGAGCCCGCGCCCACGTCCGCGCCGGTGCCCGTCACCGGGCTTCCCGCCCCCGGACCCGCGCCCGCCGACCCGCCGGCCCCCCCGGTCGCTCCGGTCCCCCCGGGCGCCCCCGCCCCCCGCACCCCCGTCCGCAGCTTCGACGGCCTGGAGGTCGACACCGACTCCATGGAGGTCCGGGTGCACGGCGCCCTCGTCCCGCTCACCCCGACCGAACTGCGCCTCCTCCTGGAGTTCACCGCCGCCCCCGGCATCGTGCTGGAGCGCGCCGTCCTGCTGGAACGCGTCTGGGACTACGAGTGGGGCGCCGACACCCGCGTGGTCGACGTCCACGTCCAGCGGCTGCGCGCCAAGATCGGTGGCGGCCGGATCGAGACCGTCCGCGGCTTCGGCTACAAGCTCAGGCGGACCGAATGACCCTGCGCCGCCAGATCGCCACCGCCGTCGCCGCCATCTCCGTCCTGGTCGCGGTGGCGGTCGGGCTGCTCGTCCACCAGGCGATGGTCCGTCAGCACGTCGACCAGGCCCGGGGCTCCGCCCTCACCGCCCTGGACGCGGCGCTCGGCGCCTACGAGCGCAACGAGGAACTCACCGGCGGCGGCCCCCGCCAGGCCGCCCTGGACGACCCGGCGCTGCCGGCCCGGCTGCGCACCCTGGCCGCCGAGGGGCGGCGCGGGTCGCTACTGGCCCGGGGCGGCCCCGAGGGCGAGTCGGTGTGGGCGGCGGTCGCGGTCCGCGGCGGCGGCGAGGTGCTGTCGGTCCGGGTCGGCTTCGCCCAGGACCGGCAGGCGATCGCCGACCTGGACCGGATCATCCTGATCGCCGTCGTCGCCTCGGTGTTCATCACCGTACTGGCGGGGGTGCTGGTCGCGGACCGGATCAGCCGCCGGCTGCGGACGGCGGCCGCCGCCGCCCGGGGGATCGCCGACGGGCGCACCGACACCCGGATCGGCGAACTCGTCGACGGGCGGGACGAGGTGGCCGACCTCGCGGCGGCGGTGGACCTCATGTCGCGGGAGCTGCACCGGCGGCTGGAGGACGAGCAGCGGTTCACCGCGGACGTCGCCCACGAGCTGCGCACCCCGCTGACCGGGCTGGTCACGGCGGCCGAACTGCTGCCGCCGGGGCGGCCCACCCAACTGGTGCAGAACCGGGTGCAGGCCCTGCGCGCCCTGGTCGAGGACCTCCTGGAGGTGTCCCGGCTGGACGCCGACGCCGAGACACCCGACCTCGCGGCCGTGCCCCTGGACCGCGCGGTCCGCCGCACGGTCACGCTCACCGGCCTGGACGTCGACGTCGAGGTCCGCGCCGACGCCTCCGTCCGCACCGACCTGCGCCGCCTCGACCGCATCCTCGGCAACCTCCTCCTCAACGCCGACCGCCACGGCGGCGGCACGATCGCCCTGCACGTCGACGGCCACCGGATCACCGTCCGCGACCACGGCCCCGGCTTCCCCGACGAACTCCTCCGCGACGGCCCCCAGCGCTTCCGCACCAGCGTCCGCGAACGCGGCCGCGGCCACGGCCTCGGCCTCACCATCGCCCAGGGCCACACCCGCGTCATCGGCGCCACCCTGACCTTCACCAACCACCCCACCGGCGGCGCCGTCGCCACCCTCGTCCTCCCGGCGGCCCCCGACCCCGCTGACAACCCGCTCCACTGAGCCATTCTGGGCCGAGCGGCCATGGAGTGTCCGGATAGCGCCAAAACTATCAGAAATGATCAATAGTGATCATTGGTAGATGTACCGAGTGTCGGGGATTCTAGGATCGCGAAATGACTAGTGATGTCTCCCTTCGGGTGGAGCGGGATCCTGTCCCACGAAAGGTCAAGGTCACGCCAGAGATCGCCGCGTCCTTCCTGTCCCGGAATTCGGTCAACCGGCGCCTGGATCAGGGTCATGTGCAGGCTCTGGTCGAGGCCATCCTCCATGACGAGTGGAAGTTGACGCACCAAGGCATCGGATTCGATACGAATGGCCGCCTGCTCGATGGCCAGCATCGTCTCAGTGCGATCATCGAAGCCGACCGTCCCGTGGAGATGTTCGTCTGGGACGGGCTGCCGGAGGACGTTTTCCCCGTACTCGACACTGTCAAGCGCCGGAGTGCGGCGGATGCGCTGTCCTCAACCGGGGAGAAGAAGTACCTGACGCTGCTGTCCTCCACCATCCGCCACGTGCTGCTCTTCAGGACGATGCCGAACGAGCCCTGGACCGGTGCCCGGTCCAGGGTGTCGAACGACCGCATCCTGGCCGAGTTCAAGGTGGACGTGGACAGTTACCGGGAGGCGGTGACCTCCGGCCGTGAGCTCGCCAAGCACGTGTTCGCAAGTCAGACGGCCTTGGCGGCGGGCTACTTCCTGACCACGGAGGCCGCGCCGGCCGTGGATGTCGATGCTTGGAAGGCGGGCCTCAAATCGGGGGCTAACCTGGAGCCGGGCGACGCGCGACTGGTGCTGAGGGAAGTGCCGAAGGGCGCTCCCAAGCGGGGGGTCAAACGTCGACCGGACATGCGGGACCAGGTGTCGATGTACATCAAGGCGTGGAACGCCTGGGTCCGTCCGGAGCAGACGGGCAAACTGGTCCTGCGGCGGTTGCGGAAGAACGAGAAGATGCCGATGCCGGTCGAGGAGCCGTTCACGCGCTAGTGGGGGTGGGGGGCGGTGGGGGCGCCGGGGGGGGGGGGGGTCGGGACACA
>NZ_JAXCLC010000105.1:0-17768 GCF_034043715.1 Kitasatospora purpeofusca
ATGTCATCCCCCTCTCCGAGGCCGCCTCGGCGCACCCGCCGGCGCCCCGCCCCCCCCCCGCCCCCCCCCCCCGGCCCCCCCCCCCCCCCCCCCACCGCAACCCCCAGCGCCGCCCCCCCCCCCCCCCCCCCCCCCCCCCCCCCCCCCCCCCCGCCGCCGCCCCCCCCCCCCCGCGGCCCCCCCCCGACGGCGAGGGGCCGGTGGGCGAAAGAGTGGACAGCGCCATCCGGACCTCGACCGGCGCGGCCGTGATCGGCTCCGCCGAGTGGGACCTCCTCACCGACGACGTCCGCTGGTCCGCCGAGGCCTACCGGCTGCTCGGCTGCGACCCCGGGCACGGACCGCTCAGCCTCGACCGGCTGCCCGACCGCCTGAGCGAGGCGGACCGGCCGCAGCTGCGCCGGATGATGACCGACGCGCTGGTGCACGGCCGGTACGCCTTCGGCACCCTCCAGGTCCGGCGGCCGGACGGCGGGCACGGCATGATCGAGTGCACCGGCGAGCCCGTGCTGGGCACCGACGGCACCGTCACCGCACTGCGCATGCTGCTGCGTTCCGCGAACCCCTCCTGACCCTCCCGACCCATCGGTCCGCCGACCCCGGCCCGGCCCGTTTCGGCTCGGCTTCCCTCGGCCCGGCCCGGGTCAGGCGCGCGCGGGCCGCTTCTTCGCGTCCGCCGCCCGCAGCTCCCGCCCCAGCCGCTCCCGCAGCTCGTCCACCGCCGGCACCCCCCGGTAGCGCGCGGTCAGCCGGTACATCTCCCGCAGCCGGTCCCAGGTGCGGTGCGAGGAGTTCTGGCCGATCAGGCTCAGCGCCAGCTTGCACTGGGTGTCCGCCGCGTCGGGCTCCCCGGTGAGCCAGTGCACCGAGGCCAGCGTGATCCGGTCGAACAGCGCCGACCGCAGCTGCCCCGTCCCCTCCCGCAGCCGGATGACCCGCTCGGCGTGCAGCCGGGCCTGTTCGGCGGCCGCCCGGTCGTGCTCGGCGAGCGTGCGCAGCACCAGCGCCTGCATCCCGCGCAGCTCCGCCTCGTCGAAGACCTGCATCCAGGACGGCGGCGGACCGTCCGGGTCCTCGGCGAAGAGCTCCTCCGCCTCGCCCAGCAGCCGCCAGGTCGCCTGCGACTGCCCGATCGAGGCGTGCGCCCAGGCCTCGACGGTGTTCAGCATCGCGCGCGTCCTCGGCAGCATCCGGCCGCCGCTCGCCTTGGCCGCCGCCATCAGGCCGATCGCCTCGTCCGCCCGCCCGAGGTGCACCATCTGACGCGCCGCCCGGGAGATCGCCTCCCCGGCCCGGGGCCGGTCGCCGGCCTCCCTGGCCGAGTCCGCCGCCAGCATGAAGTACTTCTGCGCGGTCGGCTCCAGGCCCACGTCGTGCGACATCCAGCCCGCCAGCACCGCCAGGTTGGCGGCGACCAGCCACAGCCGCTGGGTCACCGCCGGACTGTGCCGGTGCGTCAGCAGACCGCCCACCTCGTTGAGCTGACCGACCACCGCCTTGCGCTGCAGGCCACCGCCGCGGGCCGCGTCCCAGGCCCGGAACACCTGCACCGAGCGCTCCAGCGCCTCCACCTCGTCGAGCCCGACCGGGCCCGGGTCGTACAGGTCCACCACCGGCCGGGCACCGCCCTGGGCGAGCACCGGACGCGGGCCGGGGGCAGCGGCCGCGTACGCCACCTCGGCCCCTCCCAGCCAGCCTTTCAGCGAGTCGGCGACGACCGCCCCCGCCGTGAGCGCGGCACCCGCGCCCACCAATCCACGTCGGTTCAGCATGAGGTCCATTCCCGTGAACTCGGTGAGGACCGCGGCCGTTCGATCCGGCTCCCATCGTGACGAGGTGGCGGACTGCGCCGCTCCGGTCCTGGTGGGCCGGTGTCGTTCCAGACCGAGGTCCTCAGTGGTGACGACACGGCCGAGCCGCTCCGTGAACACGGCTGCCAGTACCCTCGGCACCGGATCGCGCGGGATCTCCCCCTGCTCGATCCACCGCCGCACCCGCGAGGTGTCGGTGGACAGCTGCTGCTGTCCCATCGCGGCACCGCGCCTGTTGACCAGCCGCGCGAGCTCGCCCTTCGACCATCCGGTCAGGACGAACAGATCGGCGAGTCGGGTGTTGGGTCCCCTGCTCACGTGAAGCCCCCAGGTTCCTCGGCTGGTTCGAGGCTAGAGGCTCCGTCATGTGCCGGGCGAGCATTCGCCAGGCTTCGCCAGGGTCCGCCACATTACCAACCACCGGCATCCGGGTGTGATGTAGAGGTGCGCCACCTCGACCCCCGGGTCGGGCGGTGTCCCAGGCCGGTACGGGGTTCCCCCGCACGGGTCACGGGGCACCCCCGGTCCTCACCCGAGGGGGTGGCGCGGCCGGGTGGCGCGGGAGCGCCGGGCACGGCCACGGCAGTACCGGCCGACCGCATTCCCCAGGGTGCGGACGGCCGGTCCACCGCCGCAGCACGGGGCTCCGGCCCCGGCGTCCGTGCCCGGCGCCCGCGCACCGCCCGACCGAACGGGCCGGGGCCGCCGTCGCGCCAGGAAGCACGCGGCACCGGCCCTCCCCGCAACCCCCTGCGGGGCCGCACCCGCAGACGGACAGGAAGGGACCACCCTCACCCCATGTACTCCTCAGCGACCTCCCCGACGCCGACCACGACCCGCACCGCGCTGCGCCCCCCCACCGCAGCCGTCGGCCGTCCCGGCCCGAAGCAGGTCCCGCCGTCGTCCCGGCCCGCCGCCCCGCGCGCCGCCGACGGCCGGTCCGGGGACCCGCGGGGCCAGGCCGCCCGGACCGCGCTCGGACTGCGCCCGGCCGAGACCGCCGGCACCCGCCTGCCCGGCGCCCGGATCCCCGCCGTCCGCCCCGGGGACGGCCGACTGCTGCGCCCGCCGACCCGGCCGGGCCAGCCCATGACGCAGGAGCGGATCGACCCCTCCGCGCTCCAGACCCCGGCCGTCCGGGCCGCCCTCGCCGGGGTCGCGCGGATATGCCCCGCCTTCACCCCGCGCCAGGTGCTGCGCGAGGGGAGCCGCCACATCCTGGTGGCGGGCACCATCGGCCGGACGCCGGTGGTGGCCAAGTGCCTGGCCCCGCAGGCCGTGCGGAGCGAGTACTTCGAACAGCTGGTCGCCGACTTCCACCACGAGGTCGCGGTCTACCGGGCCTTCGTGCGCCACCGTCCGCCGGTGCGGCTGCCCCGGCTGGTGGCCGCCGACCACGACCGCTGCGTGCTGGTCATGGAGCGCGTCCCCGGCCGGCCGGCGGCCCGCGAACGCCACCCGGCCAACGCCCCGACGCCCGGCGAGGTGCGCGCGCTGCTCACCGCCGTCCGCACGCTCAACCTGTGGCGCCCGCCGACCGACGTCTTCCAGCCCCGGCTGGACTACCAGTTGGAGATCGCCCGCTACCACTCGGTGGGCCAGCTCACCGACCGGGACGCCGGCGACCTGCGCGGCCTGATGCACGGGCTCGGCCACGGCCAGCTCCAGCTCTGCCACGGCGACGCGCTGCTCAGCAACATGCTGCTGGCGCCCTCCGGGCCGGTGCTGGTCGACTGGGAGCAGGCCGGCTGGTACCTGCCGGGCTACGACCTCGCGGTGCTCTGGAGCGTGCTCTCCGGCGACACCGCGGCCCGTCGGCAGATCAGCCAACTCGCGCAGAGCGGCGGCACGATGGCCCGGGACGCGTTCCTGGTGAACCTGGTGCTGGTGCTGATGCGGGAGATCCGGCTGTACGACGTGCCGGGGGCCGGCGAGGAGCAGCGGATCATGATCCGCCGGCTCTACGACGACGCCGCGCTGGCCCGCCGGGCCGTCCGGGCCGCCGTCGGGACCAGGTGAGGGCCGTCCGGCCCGGCG
The DNA here is from genome assembly GCF_034043715.1 of Kitasatospora purpeofusca. Lineage (GTDB taxonomy): Bacteria > Actinomycetota > Actinomycetes > Streptomycetales > Streptomycetaceae > Kitasatospora > Kitasatospora purpeofusca_A. The sequence goes on from NZ_JAXCLC010000105.1 coordinate 3,849, forward strand.
CCGGGCCGCGCTCGTCGGTGCGGCGCTCGTCGGTGCGGCGCGGCGCATCGCACTCCGGACGGCGCTCGGGACGGCCGGGAGACCCGGTCGGCCCGGGCGGCCCGCCGGTCAGTGCCGCAGGCCGCGCTCCAGGGCGGCCCGACCGGCGGCCTCCAGGACGGCCTCGTCCGGGGCCAGATGGACCCGGCTGCTGAGCACGTCCCGCAAGTACCGCTCCAGCGGGTGACGCCGGCTCAGCCCCGGGTTCCCGGTGAGCGAGACGGCCTGCTGGACGGCGGCCGTCGCCGCCCGGGTGGCCAGCAGATGGGCCGGCCCCGTCCGGGCCACCGCTTCCGGCTCGGCCCGGTCCACCCGCGCGGCCAGACCGTGGACGAGTTCCTCGGCACCGATCAGTTGCGCCTCGATCTCGCCCAGCGCGCTCCGGTAGCGGGGCAGGCTGCCGAGCGGCTCGGTCAGATTGGCCGGAGTTCGCTGGTGCAGGAAGCGCACCAGCCAGTCCTGGGCCGAGCGGGCCACCCCGACGGCCACCGCCGAGAGCGCCAGATCGTGCCAGGCCCGGGCCAGTTCGGCGGCCGGGACGGCAACGGCGGAAGCGGCCGCTCCCTTTCCGGCGGCGCTGCCGGGCGGGTTCAGGCCGAGGGCCAGTTCGGCCGGTACCCGTACCTCGTCGAGAACCACGTCGTGGCTGGCGCTGGCCCGCAGGCCGAGCTGGTCCCAGGTCGGATCGACCTCCAGGCCCTCGCTCTCGCCGCGCACCAGGAAGGTGCCGGTCCGGGGCACCGGTTCGTCGGTCCGGGCGGTCACCGCCATCCAGGCGAGCGCCTCGGCGCCGGTGCAGTACGTCTTGCGGCCCGTCAGCAGCCAGGCCCCGCCGTCCCATCGCGCCACCGTGGCCGGCGGCTCGCCCTCGGGGCTCCCGGGCTCCGCCCGCAGGGTGTTGACCAGGGCCGGACCGCGCCGGGACTCGGTGAGCAGCCGCCGGTAGCCGGCCGTCGGCCAGCCCGCCGTCCGGGCCTGCTCGGCGTGCTGGAGCAGGGTGAAGGCGGTGACCACGGCCACCGAGGCGTCCCCGCGCCCGAGTTGGGCCAGGACCTGGACGGTGTCGGCGAGGGTGCCGCCGGGGCCGCCGTAGCGGGCGTCGACGGTCAGGGTCAGCAGTCCGGCCTCGTGCACCGCCTCTATGCCCTGGTACGGGAAGGTCGCGTCGCGGTCGTGCTCCTCGGCCCGGGCGGCCAGCAGGTCGACGACTCGGGGCAGCCCGGCGAGGGCGGCCTGGACGGGGGAGGGAGCGGGGCCGGGGGACGGGACGGCGGGCGACTGGTCGGCGGCGACGGTACTCATGGGGCTGGGGCCTCCGGGGCGGCAGCGTGGGCTCGGAATCCGCACCCGCCGGCGGGGCTCGGGCCCCGGTGCCGACGGCCGGCGTGGCCACGCCTCCGCTGTCGTCGGGGGCTCGGCCGGTCCGCTGTCGGCGCCGGCACCCCCGTCGGCTGGTGCGGGGACTGGCGGGCGGCGCGCCGGGACGGGCGCGCGGTAGCTGGTGGCGGCCCGGGACTCCGGCTCGATGCGCACCCCGGGACCCGGGGTCCGGCACAGGGGCCGCCCCCGGATCGGCGCCGGCCGCTCGGCCGGGCGCCCGCCGCCTCGGGGACGAATCCCCCTCAGTGACCCGGACACGCCGCGCTGGCGGTGCGCCGCAGGTCGAGGTAGCTGCGACGGGTCAGCAGCGGGAGACGGCACGGCATGTTCGCGACTTTACGAAGCCGTGATCGAAGCCGTCAAGCAGCGCCCGAGGCACGGACCGGGCGGTGCGGCCCGGGGGGCGGCGAAAATCGCGACGGACGCCTCGACGGAACACCTGTGCAGACGCCTCTGCGGAGATCGCGACGAGCGTCCCGACCAACGCGCAACAGGAACCGGAACGCCGCCCTCCGGGCCATCGGCCCGCTTCGTTCAGCCCTGCTGGAACATGTCCGCGGGCAGCGGCTTGAGCAACTGGTAGAGATCGTCCGAAATCGGCCGGTCCCAGGAGGCGATGGTGACCTGCACGCCGTCACTCCGACCGAACTGGGCACAGAAGACCCGGCCCTCACTGACCTTGACCTTCTTCACGATCAGCAGGTCGTCCCCGAGCATGACGGGGAAGTCCTCCGCCGAGACGAAGTCGACCGGTTCCTCGTTCTCCAGGGCCGCGAGCAGCTGGCGCACCTCGAAGGGCACGCTGTCGCCGGTCTCGCGGGCCGGCGAGCCCTCGGGGAGGTTGCCGATGAACATCGCCGGGCCTCTGCCGCCGAACAGGTCGTAGCGCAGGAAAATCCCCTGGCAGGCGCCGTCCGGGCCGGTCATCATGGCTGCACCGAAGTCGCCGGGCCAGTCACCCGGGTCCATGGCGAGCACGTCGAAGTCCGGGCCGGTGGGCTGACCGGAGCGACGGCGGAGAAAAGACATGGGAACATCGTACGTGCCCGCCACACCGCACTCGCGGGGTGGGTGGGGCGCCGGACGGAGATCCACGCTCAGAGACCAATGTTGACTCTGAGCAACCGTCCGGGCTACGTTCGGTTCAGCACGACAGCCGTTCTGGGTTTCACCCTCCGGGGGGACGGCCTGTCGCAACGCGGCCCTACACGCGTTTTCCCTCACTGTGCACACCGTCGTGCCGAGCACCCAGCTCCGCCGTCGCGCCGCACAGCACACAAGCCAACAGTTCCATGTTTCACAGGCAAGGTCTGCGGGGCCCCGGCCCGTCGCTCCCGCAGACCTGCTCGGGACGCCGCCGCGTGGGGGCGTGCGGGTCCCGAGCACGGTGCCGGCCCTGAGTCGCTCTCGGGATCGGCGCCATCCTCCCGGCGACTGCCGGCCCCTTGTGGGCCGGGACCGGCCGACGCACCCCCGGTGCGCAGAGGGATGACTGGGAGGAGGCTCGGCATTACTGCCGGGTCGCACAGCAGGCGCCGTGTCTGGCCGCGTGGGGGCGGTGGGCACGGCGTCTGCCTGTGTTCATACTCTGAGCTGCGTTTGTCCAGCAGTCAACAGAAATTATGACGAGGCACGTTCAAATGTGATCGGAACGATGACCACCGGAGACCTTCGGGGGCATCCGGCTTCCCCGGAACCCCCGAGGGGTACCCGCGAGGTGCCGATCCGGCAAGACCGGACCGGCACCCGGCGAGGGTCGCGGCCCCCGGATCCGGTCAGCTGAGGTCGAACTCGCCGTCCCGCGCGCCGAGCACGAAGGCCCGCCACTCCCCCGGCGTGAACACCAGGATCGGGCCGTCCTCCTGACGGCCGTCCCGCATGCCGATGTACCCGTCCACGAAAGCGATCTGGACGTCCCCGACACCCTGGCTGCTGAAAAGCCAGGTCGCCCCGGTGAAGTCCACCTTCGGCTTCCCGCTCGCGGCGAGCTCCGACACCTCGGTCGCCTCCACCCCGGTCCCGCTGTTGGCTGCCACTGCTGCTCTCTCCTCCCGACGTCCGAACGGGACCAGCCTAGTCACCGCCGCAGCCCCGGTCAGCGGGATCACCAGGTCTCCACCGGCCGGAGGGGCGGACGGTCTCCACCGGAGGAACGGACGGTCGACGGCGTGCGGACTCCGCCCCGCACGCCCCGGCGCGCCCCCGGGGGCGCGTGTCCCGCGCGGGCGCGCGGCAGGCGAACTGCCAGAGTGTGGGGAGCCCCCCACCGAACGCCCCGAGGAGCAACCGATGAGCCGCCGGGACGGCACCCGCGCCGATGTCATCCCCATCTCCGAGGCCGCCTCGGCGCACCCGCCGGCGCCCCGCACCCCGCCCGCACCCGCCCCGCTGCCCCGACCCGCCCCTCCCGGCCGTCCGCCCGCCCACGGCCGGGTCGGGGTCGTCCTGGTCTCGCACAGCCAGGAACTCGCCAACGCCGTCCGCGCCCTGGCCCTCGCGCTGACCGCCGCCCCCGCCCCCGCCCCGGTGGCCGGCACCGGCGGGGACCTCGTCGCCGGACCCGGCATCAGCGCGGTGCTCGTCGCCGCCGCCACCCGCCGGGTCGACCAGGGGCACGGCGTGGTCGTCCTGGCCGACCTCGGCGGCGCGGTGACCACCGTCCGGGCGCTGCTCGCCGAGGCCGACGAGCACGGTCTGCCGTTCCCGGTGCGGTTCGCCAACGCCCCGTTCGTCGAGGGCGCGGTGGCCGCGGTGGCCACCGCCACGGCCGGCGGCGACCTCGCGGCGGTGCTGGACGCCGCCGAGGAGGCGTACCGCCAGCCCAAGGGCTGACCGGGGCCGGGCTGCCGACGGGGCGGGTCCCCGACAGCCGCTTCCGGGCCTCCCCGGGCCTTCTGCGGCCTCCCCCGGCCGTTCTCGGGGTTCCGGCACACGGCGGGTGACCGCGCGGCTACCATCGGCGCGGGGCCGGCCGAGCGGACCGGGTCGTCGCGAGGGGGGAACCTCAGCCATGCGCGTGGTCGTCACCGGCGGAGCCGGATTCATCGGGGCCAACCTGGTCCGGACCCTGCTGGCCCGGCCCGAGGTGGACCAGGTCCGGGTCGTGGACGACCTCTCCACCGGGCAGAAGGCCAACCTGGCCGGCACCGGGGCCGTCCTCCACGAGGGCACCGTCCTCGACCCGGAGCTGCTGGACGCGGCCTTCGCCGGGGCCGACGCGGTGGTCCACCTCGCCGCACTGCCCTCCGTGCCGCGCTCGGTGGCCGATCCGCTGGCCAGTCACCACGCCAACGCCACCGGCACCCTGGAGGTCCTGGAGGCCGCCCGCCGCGCCGGGGGCCTCTACGTGGCCGCCGCGTCCTCCTCCTCGGTCTACGGCGCCAACCGGGAGCTGCCCAAGCGGGAGACCATGCGCACCGCGCCGATGAGCCCGTACGCGGTCAGCAAGCTCGCCACCGAGGCCTATCTGGCGGCCTACCACTACTGCTACGGGCTGGGCGTGCTGCCGCTGCGGTTCTTCAACGTGTTCGGCCCGCTGCAGCCCGCCGGGCACGCCTACGCGGCGGTCGTCCCGGCCTTCCTGGACGCCGCCCTCGCCGGACGGCCGCTGACCGTGCACGGGGACGGCGGGCAGAGCCGGGACTTCACCTTCGTCGGCACCGTCACCCAGGTGATCACCGACGCGGTGCTCCGCCGGGTGGTGAGCGCGGACCCGGTGAACCTCGCCTTCGGCACCCGCACCTCGCTGCTGGAGCTGGTCGGCGAGCTGGAGTCGGTGCTCGGCCGCCCCGTCGAGGTCGCGCACACCGAACCCCGGCCGGGCGACGTCCGCGACTCGCAGGCCGACAACGCGCGGCTGCGCGAGCTGTTCCCCGATGTCCGCCCGGTCCCGCTGCGCGAGGGCCTGGAGCGGACCGCGGCCTGGTTCGGCGCCCTCTAGGGCCTCAGGGGCGCTGCGCGCCGTCCCACTGGAAGGCCGTCTCGGCCGGGCCGGACACCGCCCGGTCGATCCAGCCCAGCTCGCGCTCGCCCATCGGCGGCAGCGCGTCCAGCGGGTACCAGCCGACCGCGAGCGTCTCGTCCTCGTCCACCCGGACCTCCCCGCCCACGGGGCGGCAGCGGAAGACGACCTCCAGGTACTGCGTCACATCGCCGTTGGGGTAGGTGATCTCCGGCGAGACGGTGAGCGCGACGAGCCGTTCGGCCGCGGCGACGATCCCGGTCTCCTCCAGGCACTCCCGGACCGCTCCGTCGGCCGGCTGCTCGCCGGGGTCGAGGATGCCGCCCGGGGGCGCCCACCTGCCGTCGTCGGCGCGCTGGACCAGCAGCACCCGGCCCTCCTCGTCCAGGACGACCGCGGCGGCGGCGCTGAGCCAGAGCTTGCGGGCGCCGACCACCGCGCGGAGATCGGCCAGGAACTTCGGAATCGCCATGTCCCGGAGCCTATCGGGGTGCCGGGCCCGCCCTGGCGCCGAACGGGTGGGCCCCGGCGCAGCGCTCAGGTCCGACGGAGCTCTCAGGTCCGGCGCGGCGCTCAGGTCCGGCGCGGCGCTCAGGTCCGACGGAGCGCTCAGGTCCGGCGCGGCGCTCAGGTCCGGCGCGGCGCTCAGGTCCGGCGGAGCGGGCGGGCCGGGGAGCCGACCACCACCTCGCCGGGGGCCACGTCCCTGGTCACCACCGCGGCGGCGCCGACGAAGGCCCCGGCGCCGATCGCGCGGCCCTGGAGCACCACGGCGTTGGAGCCCACGGTGGCGCCGTCGGCCAGCAGCACCGCTCCGGAGACGTTGCCGCCCGGGTAGACCGTCACCCGCTCGCCGGTCACCGTGTCGTGGCCGACCGTCGCGTTGTAGTGGACCTGGCTGTGCGCGCCGAGCCGCACGCTGCTGGACACGTACGCGCCGCCCATGACCAGGCAGCCGGGGCCGAGCAGGGTGTCCGGGGCGATCAGCGCCCGGGGGTGGACGAGGGTGAACGGCTCCGCCCCCAGGCCGTCCAGCAGGGCGGCCAGCCGTTGCCGGACGGTGGGGTCGGCGATGCCGACCAGATAGCGGGCGCCGGGCCCGAGATCGCCGGGTCCGAGATCGGCGGGCCTGCGGACGGGCAGGCCGCGGACGGTGGCGCCGTGCTGACGGTCGTCGAGGAATCCCGCGACCGGGACGCCGGCCGCGAGCGCGGTGTCCAGCGCCTCGCGGCCGACGCCGCCGGCACCGGCGATCCAGAGTGCGGGCGGGTCCGTGGCGGAGGGCATGGGGGCCATCCTGCCGGGTCCCGCGGTCAGGACGCCTCCTCGACGGCGGCGCCGACCGGTGCCGGGCGGGCCGGCCGGGCCGGCCGAGCGCGGAGCGGCGGGACCGGCCTCGGCCCGGCGGCCTGCCGGGGCACGCCGACCACGGCGGGAGCCGGCTCGGCGGCGGCAGTACCGGTAGTAGCGGCCCCGGTGGCCCGAGTGGCCCCGGTCGGCTCGGTGACCCCGGTCGGCTCGGTCGGCCCGGTCGGCTCGGTCGGCGCCGGGAAGCCCGGGTTGACCCCGCCGGCGGCGGTGATCCCGGCCGGGTTCAGCAGCACCTTGACGGTCAGCAGCAGGATCCGCAGGTCCAGGCCGAACGAGCGGTTCCGGACATACCAGAGGTCGAGCTCGATCCGCTCCGGCCAGGTGATGGAGTTGCGGCCCTGGACCTGGGCCCAGCCGGTGAGGCCGGGCCGCACGTCGAGCCGGCCGCGCTGGCGGCGGGAGTAGTGGACGACCTGCTCGGGGAGCGTGGGCCGGGGCCCGATCACCCCCATCTCGCCGCGCGCGACGTTCCACAGCTGCGGCAGTTCGTCCAGGCTGGTCCGGCGGAGCAGGTCCCCGAGCCGGGTGATCCGGGGAGCGTCCGGCTCCTCCGGGAATCGTCTGTCCCGCATGGTGCGGAACTTGAGGATCTCGAACTCCTGGCCCCGCAGCCCCGTCCGGGTCTGTCGGAAGAGCACCGGTCCGCCCATGGTGCAGCGGATCAGCAGAGCGATCACCAGACCCAGCGGAATCGCGACGATCCCGGTCAGGACGGTGATCGCGAGGTCCCCCCCTCGCTTCATGACGGTCCTTCCCCTGATGCGGTGGTGTGGTCGTGGGCGGGCTCAGCCGACCGTCCAGGGCAGCCCCTTCGCGCGGGCGACGGCCGCGTAGGTGGCCAGCGAGACGGCGGCGACCGCCCGTTGGTCGAACGCCGCCCCGGCACGGCGGCGGGCCGCCGTGCCGAGGCGCTCGCGCAGGCCGGGTTCGGTGAGGAGCCGGTCCAGCGCACTGGTGAGGGCCCGGGCGTCCCCGGGCGGGGTGAGGAGCAGGTGCTCACCGTGGGTGCCGACCTCGCGGCAGCCCCGGATGTCACTGAGCACCATCGGCAGGCCGCCGGCGGCGGCCTCCATGGCGGAACGGGAAAACCCTTCCCGGTAGGAGGGGAGGACGAAGACGTCCAGCGCGGCGTAGACGGCGGGCATGTCGGCGCGCGGACCGAGGAAGGCGACCCCGGACTCGGCGCCGTGGGCGTCCGGCTTGTCCGGGTCGTCGGGGCCGATCCAGACGAACCTGGCCTTGCCGGTCAGGGCGCGGGCGGCCTCGGCGTACTCCCCGATGCCCTTCTCCGCGACCCGGCGGCCGACCCCGCCGACCAGCAGCTCGTCCGGCCCGAGGCCCAGCTCGGCGCGCAACCGGGCCCGGGCTCGGCCGCGGGCGCGGGGATCGGTGGCGAAGCGGGTGAGGTCCACGCCGTTGCCGACCACCCGCGAGCGGCGGGCCGGGACAGCGCGGGCCAGGGTCCGGCGGTCCTCGCCGTTCTGGTACAGCTCGGCATGCGAGAAGCGGGCGGCGAAGGCCTCCGCGCCGAGCACGAAGGCGCGCTTGGCGAACGGGTCGTGCGCCTGCGCCCACAGCCCGTGGCAGGTGTTGACGACCACCGGGACGCGGGCCAGCCGGCCGAGGACCCGACCGAGCACACCGGTCTTCGGGTTGTGGGTGTGCAGCACGTCCGGGCGGATCCGGCGGAGCACGGCCAGGAGTTCGCGGGCCGCGGCGGCGTCGGCCCGCGGCTCCCAGGCCCGGGTCAGCGCGTGCAGCGGCTCGTGCCGCACCCCGATCGCCGCCAGGTCGGGCACGTACGGGCCCGGGGCACTGATCCCGTACGTCTCGAAGCCGGCCTCCAGGTCGACCTTGAGCTCGGTGGCGAGGAGCAGTTGGAGGCTCATGTCGACGGTGGTGAGGTGGGCGACACGCAGCGGGCGGCCGCCGGGGCCGCGCAGGCGCGGGGGTATTCGGTCCTCAGGCACGGGCGCCCACCGCCTTCGCGGTGGCGACGATCCTGGCGTAGGCGCGCTCGGGGATCAGCCGGCCGTGGAGCTTGGCCCGGAAGAAGTCGATCGGGTCGGTGCGGCGGACCGGCACCCGGCGCAGCCGTACCGGGTCGACCCCGGGGGTGTTGCGGCCGACCTCGCCGGTGGCGGCGGTCCGGAAGCGGGCGCGCAGCGCGGGCTCCATGTGCGGGACCGGCACGCCCCAGGTGTAGGCGTAGTGGCTGGGGCGGACGCCGAGGTGCTCCTCGACCTCGTCGTTGCAGGCGTCCAGCTCGGCGGTGGTGAGCAGTTCGGGGCGGGCGTGGGTGCGGGTGTGGTTGGCGACCGTGCACAGGCCGGAGGCGGTCATCTCGCGCAGCTGCTCCCAGCTGAGCGCGGGGGCGCCGGCGGCCTTGGCGGTCGATCCCTCCCAGCGCATCTCGCCGCCGACGTGGCCGCTGGCCAGGTAGACGGTGAACGGCAGCCGGCGCTCGCGCAGCAGCGGCCAGGCGTTCTCGAACACGTCCGCGAAGCCGTCGTCGAAGGTGAGGACGACGCCCGGGGTGCGACGGCCGGCCTCGATCCGGTCGGTGGCCTCGTCCAGGGAGACCACCCGGCCGGGCGGCAGGGCGGCGAGCAGGTCGGCCTGGGCGGTGAAGTCGGCGGTGGCGACGTCCAGCTCGTCCGGGCTCCCGCCGCCGACCCGGTGGTAGATCAGCACGGTGGCGCCCTCGCCGGGACTGCTCCCGACCCGGCGCGCCAGCCTGCGCTTCACCTGGGCCCGGATCCCCCCGGTGATCGGGGCCGTTCCGGGCACAGCGCTGCCGCTCATCGCTCCCCCCTCTGCGGCGCCCTCCCCGGCGCCGGCAAGTGGCCTCGCATCCGGCGCGGTTGGCGCTTCGGACCGACATCACAGTAGGGGGAACTGTGGGGCTGGTGCCCCGGAATTGTGAAAGAAGCGAGAAGGAGTTGGCAGTTGGGCCGAAAACCGGCCGATTCGACCGGATGGATCCGATCGGGAGTTCGGTGCGCGACCGGTTCCGGCGCAATTCGACAAACGCCCGGCCGGGAAGCCGGCGCAGAGGCCGGGACACTCGGTCCGGGGGCCGGGGCGTCCGCTCCCGGTCGGCTCAGGCCGCCGCGCGGCGGTGCCGGCGGAACACCGCGACGCCGATCCGGCCGAGCAGCAGCACTCCGGCGGCGAGGCAGCCCGCGACCGCCATCGCCCAGGCCGGTCCGTCACTGTCCGGAACCACGACCGCCACCACGATGCCCAGCGCGAGGCAGGCCAGACCGACCAGTGCCAGCGGCACCTGGTGGGTGACCAGGGCACCACCGTGCCAGAACCGCGTCATCCGGGTCGCGCCGTGCGGGTGGTGGTGATCACGTTCCGCGTCTGCCATGAGCCCAAGGTACCTCGGGGCCGCCGCCGGGGCAGCCCGCAGGACGCGACCGGTCGGCCACGGCGGGTCACCGCCGACGCGGTCGGCCGGGGGGGCGCGCACGCACTCCGCCGGTGCGCCCCGGCGCGCGCCGGGGTGCCGCTTGCGGGGGCCGGTCCGGTGCCTGTTCCGGTGCCTGTTCCGGTGCCTGTTCCGGTGCCCGATCGAGCGTCGTCCCGAGTTCGTTCCGGTGCCGTCCCGGGATTGTTCCGGCGCCGCGAAAATTCCTTGCCGGTCCGGTACAACCATCAACGGGGCGTAGCTGTCTCCATTACATTGAGCGATCCAGGAGCCGTCCGCGGTGCGGGTTGGGAGTCCCCGCCGTGGACCGGAGATACCCAGGGGGCGGAGCCGCCGCGCCCTGGAGTCGGAGGCCGGGCTCTGTCCTCCGGCGGTACCGCCACGCCGCATCGGCGACCGAGGGGGAACCGTGCCGCAGTCCCATTCCACGACGTCGACCTCCGGCCTCACCGCACTCAACAGGGCCGTGGTGACCGCCCTGTCGGACCTGCGGCCGCCACCGACCGCCGCCCCGCCGCCCGCGTCCGGCGCCGCGCGACCGACCGCCGCCCACCCCGCCAGTGCTATGCCGACCGACGGGCAGCCGGTCGCCACCCAGCCCGGCGGCCGGAAGCGGCGGTCCCGCGCGGCCACCCGGTCCGCCACGGCGACCCGCACCTGCTCCCGGCCCGTCCGGGCCCTGGCTCCCCCACCGGCGGCGGCGCCCGGGCGTCGGCCGCCCGAGCGAGCCGAGGGCCCGGCCGTCGCGCCCGTCGGCGGTCCCGCCAGCAGTCCCGTCGGCGATCCCGTCGGCGGTCCGGCCGGCGGTCCGGCCGGCGGTCCGGCCGGCGGTCCGGCCAAGGCGCGGGTCGACTGGCTGCGGTTCGCACCCGTCCAGCCGCTGTTCCGGGCCCGGGCGGCGCAGCGGCTCGCCGTGCTCGCGTACCACGGGGTCACCGACCCCCGGTCGTTCGGCGCGCAGCTCGACCGGCTGCGAAGACTCGCGACACCCGTCTCGCTCGCCGCCGTGCAGGAAGCCGTCGCCGAACGACGTCCGCTGCCCGCCCGCAGTGTGCTGGTGACCTTCGACGACGCCGACCGCAGCGTCCTGACGCACGCGCTGCCCGCGCTGATCGAACGCGGCATCCCGGCCGCCGCCTTCGTCATCTCCGAGCTGATCGGGACGGAGCGGCCGTTCTGGTGGCACGAGGCCGACTTCCTCGCCCGGAACGGCGGGCGGGCCCGTTCGCTCGACTGCGGCCACCCCTCGCAGCTGCTCCGCAGGCTCAAGGCGATGCCCGACCCGGACCGCCGGCGCAGCCTCCAGGAACTGCGGGTCAGCGCGGACCGCCGCCCGCCCGGCCAGGAGCAGCTCACCCCCGCCGACCTGCTGGCGCTCCGCGAGGGCGGCGTCGCCATCGGCAACCACACCCAGGGGCACCCGTGCCTCGGCCGCTGCGACGACGCCACCGTCCGGACCGAGATCACCGGCGCCCACGAGGCCCTCACCCGCTGGCTCGGCGAGCCGCCGATCGCCTTCGCCTACCCGGACGGCGGCCACGACGTCCGGGCCGAGGGCGTCCTCCAGGAGCTGGGCTACCGGCTCGGCTTCCTCTCCGACCACCGCCTCGGCCCCCGGCTCCCCTCCCACCCGCTCCAAATCAGCCGGCTCCAGGTCGACTCGACCACCAGCACCCGCCGCTTCGACACCATCCTGTCCGGCCTCGAACCCGCCTACCGCCGCTGGCGCGGCCAGCCCGCCTGACCCGCCGCCGCCCTCCCGCGCAGGAAGTCGACGCGGCCGACTTCCTGCGCCGGCACGGATCGCACGGCCGGACGAGTGCACGCGGGGGAAGTCGGTGCGGCCGACTTCCGGAACCGACACCCCGCAGCAACGAACCCGCCCGCCGAAGCACCACATGCACTGGAAGAGGAGCTAACAGAACTGTGTGACTTCCAGGTCTGTTCGTCCGTCCGGTCGTTGCTGGACGACCGGGGCTGTCTGCAGGGGATCCTGTTCGTTCTGCACACCGGGATCCAGTGGGAGTGGCTGCCGGAGGAGCTCGGCTTCGGCTCGGGCATGACCTGCTGACGCCGGCTCCGGGACTGGCACGAGGCCGGGGTGTGGGACCGGCTGCACCAGGTGCTGCTGACCGAACTGCACCGTGCCGGCGAGCTGGACCGGTCGCGGGCGGTGGTCGACGGCTCGCACCGGCAGGCCCGTCGCGGCGGCGCAGAACGGGACCGAGCCCGGTCGACCGCGCTCGACCGGGCTTCGAAGCACCACGTGATCACGGACGGCCGCGGCACGCCGCCGGCGACCACCCCGACCGGCGGCAACCGCCACGACGTGACCCGGCTACTGCCGTCGCTGGACGCGATCCCCCGCATCCACGGGAAGACCGGTCGGCCACGTCATCGGCCGAGGCAGCTGTTCGCCGACCGGGGCTACGACTTCGACAAGTACCGCCGCCTGCTGTGGAAGCGGGCTATCAAGCCGGTGATCGCCCGCCGGGCAGTGCCGCGCGGCTCCGGCCTCGGAGCCGTGCGGTGGGTCGTCGAGCGAACCAATGCCTGGATCCAGGGCTTTCGACGCCTACGGATCCGCTGGGACATCCGCGACGACATCCACGAGGCCTTCCTCGAACCGGCCTGCTGCGTGATCACCTACCGACGCGTCCAAGCCTTGTGTTAGCTCCTCGAAGTCGGACCCGCCGACCTCCTGTACCCGGCTGTACCCGGCATCCGAGCCCACGGCCGAGCATCCGCCTCCGGGCAGTCGCGCGACCGACCCGCACACCAACCACTACACGCAGGAAGTCGGACCCGCCGACCTCCGGAAGCGCCACCAGCGGAACCATCCCCGGCGAAGGCATTCGGACCGACCGACCCGCGGGCTCCGAACGCGCGAAAAGTCGAAGCGGCCGACTTCCCGCGCGTGGCGCCATCGCGCCCAGCAGAAGGCCGGGGCGGCGCGAGTGGAACCGACCGGTGGCCTCAGCAGGCCGCGCGGCGAGTGGGGCGGCTCGAAGCGGCTGGTCTCCCTCTGCCTGCGACCAGGCCCCACCGCATACATGCCTCGCCGACCAACTGCCGCGTGCGGGAGAAGTCGAGCCGGCTGACTTCCCGCGCGGCGGAGACCGTGCGTGAGAAGTCGAGCCGGCTGACTTCCCGCGCGCGGCCTCCACCCCGCGCGGCAGAGACCAGGCACCCGCTTCGCCCCGCGTCGGCTCCGACCGGCCAGGCGGCGCGGCCGGGTGCAGAGCGGTGGTGACGTCGGCGGGCGGGCGCGGGCGAGTGGGATCCCAGCCCGCCCGGTCGCGGTCCCGGGCGGCCCACGGTCGGGGCGGCCTCGGTGTGCCGCCTCGGCCTGCGCCGGCCCGGGCGGATGTTCGGTGGGAGCGGCGGCGTGCGGAAGGTCGACGAGCGGGATCGGGCCCCCGGGGCAGCGAGGCAGGCAATCCGGGGAGCGGCACGGAGGGCAGACTCAGCCGCCGGGACGGCGCGCGAGGCAATCCGGGGAGCCCCCCCCCGGCAGCCAGCCCCCAGCAGCGAGGCGGGCGACCGGGCAGTCGGGCGGCCGGCCCCAAGCCGCAGGACCGCGAGGCGGGCGATCCGGGGAGCGGCGAGGAAAGCAACCTCGAACCGCCGGGTCCGAGCGCCGGGCGGTCAGGGGAGCGCCCAGGCGGCCAGAGCCGTCAGGCTTCCGCAGGCCGCGAACCGAGGGGTCCCGGGACGGCCGGCGGAGCGCCTC
>NZ_JAXCLC010000106.1:0-17389 GCF_034043715.1 Kitasatospora purpeofusca
CGGGCCGGCGCCCGGGGCGGCCCGCGCCCCGGCGCGCGACCCTTCCCCGCGCGCGGCCGAACGTCCGCCTTCGGCCGTTCCCGCGCCTTCGCTCCCGGATGCGTACCCCTGTCGCACCCGCAGCGGGCATAATTCCGGGACTGCCGGGAAACCGACCACGCGACAGATCGCCGTCGATCCGAAAGGGCGCCCTCACATGACGATGAGCCGCGGAACCCTGGACGGCGACCCCCACCGGGCCGGTCCGGAGGCACCCGCCGGCGGTCAGCGCAGGCGGCTGACCCTGGCCGGACTCCCCAAACCGGTCGCCCACGCCAGGACCTTCACCGCCCGGGCGCTCGGTGAGTGGTTCCCGTCCGCCCCCGCGCCGCCCGCCGGCGGTGACGGCGCCGCCGACGACCTCGTCCTGCTGGTCGCCGAGCTGGTAGCCAACGCGATGCTGCACGGCGACGGTCCGCTGGAGCTGGTCCTGGACATCACCCCGGCCCGGCTGCGGGTCGAGGTCAGCGACCGCAGCCCCGCGATGCCCGAGCTGCGCCGACCGCACAACCCGGCCATGCCGGGAGGCCACGGCCTGTTCATCGTGCAGCGGACCGCGGACCGCTGGGGCGCCGAGCCGCACAGCCAGGGCAAGACGATCTGGGCCGAGATCGGCCTCCCCCGGCTGCTCGGTACTCGCTGAGCGCGCCGCCGTACGCCGCGCCGCGCCGCGCACGCCGTGCCGCCGCATGATTCCGGCCGTCCGGGGCACGCGGGGGCCGACAGTGTCCAGCACAGGAAGGGCGGCGAGGCCGATGTCGGAAGCGGTGGCGGCACACCTGACGATGCGTCTGATCACCGGCGAGGACCGGGGCCGCGACCTGGCCGTCGAGTGCCGGTACGAGGCCGGTGACCCCTACGCGGTCCGGCTGGATTTCGGCGGCGGGGAGGAGACGGTCTGGGTCCTGGCCCGGGACCTGCTGGCCGCCGGGCTGCGCGGGCCGGCGGGGGACGGGGACGTCCACATCGAGCCCACCGCCACCGGCCGGCACATCCTCATCGCGCTGGGCGGCCAGGACGGTGTCGCGCTCCTCAACACCCCGGCCCGGCCGCTCGCGCGGTTCCTCACCGCGACCGGACGCTCCGTTCCGATGGGCTCCGAGTCGGCCCGGATCGACTGGGACGGCTGGCTGCGCCGGTTGCTGTCCGCCTGAGGGAGGCCGGGCCGGGCCGGGCCGTGCCGCGCCGGGCCGCGCCGGGCCCGGTGGCAGGAGCGGTGGCAGGAACGATGGCACGAAACACGCGGCAGGAACGGTGGCAGGGAGAAGGGCATGAACCGGGACATCCGGGTTAGACGAGCGGAGGAACCGACCGATTCGTCAGGAAAGGGCCGCCATGACCGACCTGTCCCGCCTTCCCGGAGCCGCCGAAGAGCATTGGAACTGGCAGCTGGAGGGAGCCTGTCGCAGCGTCGACAGCAGCATCTTCTTCCATCCCGCCAACGAGCGCGGCAACGCCGCCAAGGAGCGCGAGGAGCACGCGAAGGCGGTCTGCGCCCGCTGCCCCGTCCGTGTGCCCTGCCGCCGCTACGCGCTCGCGACCCGTGAGCCGTACGGCGTGTGGGGCGGTCTGACCGAGGGGGAGCGCCGGGTGCTGTTCACCGACTTCACCGATACCTCGGACTTCTCCGACTTCTCCGACTTTGCCGCGCCGGGCGCCCGCTCCGCGTAGCGCGGCCGGGCGCCCCGGCCGTGGCCGGTGCGCGCCGCCCGGGCGAACCGGGTTTGCCCGACCGGTCGGGTGGTAGACGCAGCTCAGGGGCGCGGCCGGAAAGCGGCAGGCCACACGGCCCCCGCGGCCCCGCCCGCCCGAACCCACCGGGAGGCTTCCGTGATCGTCCTCGGCGTCATTCTGCTCATCATCGGCTTTCTCACAGGTATCTCGATCCTGTGGACCATCGGCATCGTCCTCCTCGTCGTCGGCGTCGTGCTGTGGATCGCCGGCGCCCTCGGCCACGCGGTCGGCGGACGCCGCCACTACTACTGACGTACTGATGCGGCCACGGACGGCTGCCGGCCGTCACCCACGAACAGCCCACCCGGGGTGTCCGCAAGCCCCGGGCGGCCGATCCTCGTGGCATGGCCTCGATCGTCGTCCTCTACGAGCTGGACCCCGGGCGGGTGCTCGGCCCGGACGGGGTGGAGCCCGCCGTGCTGGCTGTGCACGCGGCAGGAGCGGACCCCGACGTGCCGGAGGACCCGCTGCCGCGCACCCTGTGCGGGCGGGACACGGCGGGCATGGAGCACGCCCACTTCCGGGCCGGGCTGGGTGAGCCCTGGTACCCGCCCGCCCTCGGCGAGCAGCGCTGCCGCGAGTGCGAGCGGGCGCTGCGGTCGTCCTGACGGCCACCCGAGCCGGAACAGGCGCCCACCCGAGCCGGAACAGGCGCCTACCGGAGCCGGAACAGGACGGCGCGCCAGCCCCTGCTCGCGGTTCCGTGCCCCTCGCAGGCGGCCTCCGGCGCCCCGGCCCAGGTCAGGTACGTGGTCGTCAGCCGGAGATCCGCCGGCCCGGGTGACCGGGCCGCGCCGGGCTGGTCGACGGCCGGGAGCCGGTGCCAGCCGGCGGGGAAAGCCGGTGCGGTGCCGCCGTTGCTGCCGACCGCGCCGAACAGCACGTCCCCGTCCTCGCACGGGACCAGGTCGCCGCCCAGTGTGAGGTCCCGGCCGCCCGAGACGGATTCCGGGTCGGACCTGGTCTCGATCCACGGGCCCGCCCCGGCGATCCCCCGGAAGTCGTCCACCGCCGCGAAGCCCTGTGCGGCGTCCGGCCACAGGATCCGGACCAGGTCGAGTTCGTCCATCGCCTTGGCGCGCACCGAGACGAAGACGGCCAGTCGGCTGCCGTCCTGGTCGATCGGGTAGCCCACGAGCCGGTAGCGGTTGCCGACGGTGTCGGTCACGGTGACCGGCCCGGGGCCGACGCCGCCCAGCAGTACGGTGACGACCAGGGTGTCCCCGTCCCGGACGGGGCTGCGGACCTCCAGCTCCTCGCCCTTGGCACGGACGAGGTCCACGGGGGTCCCCTCCCAGGCCACTCGCGCGACGTAGAAGCCGTGGCTCCCGGCGGAGGCCGGGGTGGACCGGTCGCCGACCGCCGCGTGCAGCACCGGGGGAGTGCCGTCGGACACCGTGGCGGTCGCCAGCAGCACGGCCACCGCGCCACCGACCCAGGCGGACGGCCGGACCGGGCGCCGGGTCCGGCGGCCCCGTGGCTCCGGAAGGGTGCCGCGGGCGGCGAGGCGACCGGCCGGAGGTCCGGCCGCCACGGTCGGCCGGGCCGGACCGCCCTGGGACGGCACCCGGTCGCCGGGCGGCGGGGTCGGTCCCGGCGGGAGCGGTCCCGGCCCGGCCGGTCCCGGCGCTCCCGCGACCGGGAGCAGCGGCGCCGGAAGCAGCGGTGCCGGAAGCAGCGGTGCCGGAAGCAGCAGCGCCGGATCGTCGGCGAGCACCCCCCGGTGCAACTCCTGGAGTTCGGCCCCGGGTTCGATGCCCAACTGTTCGACCAGCACCTGCCGCCCGCTCTGGAACACCTCCAGCGCCTCGGCCCGCCGCCCGCTGCGGTGCAGCGCGAGCATCAGCCGTGCCCGCAGCCGTTCGTCGAACGGGTGCGCCCCGGTCAGCGCGGCGAGTTCGCCCAGCAGGCCGGCGTGCCGGCCGAGGCCGAGCCGTACCTCGATGTGCTGGTGCTGGGCCCGGACCCGGGCGCTCTCGAGCAGGTCGAGTTCGCCCCGCAGGACGGCGCTCTCCGGGACGTTCACCAGGGGCTCGCCCCGCCACAGCCCCAGGGCGCGGCCGAGCAGCGGCTCCGCCGCGCCCGGATCGCCGCTGTCCTCCAGGGCCCGCGCCCGCTCGCACAGCTCCTGGAAGGTGCGGACGTCCAGCTCTCCGTCGCCCAGTTCGAGGGCGTAGCCGCCGCTGCGGGTCACCACCCGGCCGCCGGCCTCGGGTCCCAGAGCGCGCCTCAGCCGCATCACATAGCTGGGCAGCGCGGCCCGGCTGCGGGGTGACACGGCGGTGTCCCACACCGCGTCGGCCAGTTGGTCGCAGGTGACCGTCCGCCCGGCCCGCACCAGCAGCAGGGCCAGTACGGCCCGCAGCCGCGGCCCGCCCACGGCGATCTCGCCGTCCGGGCCGTAGACCCGTAACGGACCCAGTACCTCGAACCGCACGCCCGCCCCCCGACAGCGTCGCCCCCGCCCGAACGGACGGATGCTACCAGTCTGCGAGCGGAATGCGATCGGACTGCTACGCCCCGTCGAGCAGCCTGGTGCCGTGTCCTGGACGGCCCGCCGCTCCGGCCGGCGGTCCACGGACGCACACCGGCACCACACACAGGTCCTGGCGCACCGCGCCGGGGGACGGGGAGGAAACCCATGAGGAAGACCGGCGTCAAGTCGAGGACTGCCGCGGTTCTGCTCGCGCTGGGGATCGCGGCCGGCGGTGTGGCCACGGCCGCGCCGGCGAGCGCGCGCACCACCGCCTGCAACATCGTCAACATCGGGCAGCCCGGCAACGTCTACTGGCACGGCCAGTACGCGGGGCAGGTCGAGCAGCAGTACGACAACTGCGGTCACGTCCTGGCGCACTGGCAGTGGGCGGGGGCGTTCCAGGCGAACAACCCCGGGGCCTACCTGTACGTCGGCCTCCGGTCGCCGTACGGCTACAACAGGCAGTGGGGCTCCTACGGCGTCAACACCAAGGACGTGACCGTGGGCTGGGTCGACATCCACGCCGTCAACCCGGACGCCTGGATCGCGATGGCCTCGGTCAACGGGTGCAACTGGGCCTACGGCACGGAGCACTGGTACGGCGGCGCGGACTGGGCCGGGCCGGTCGACTCCAGCTGCTGACCGTGACGGGTGTGCGGCCACGGCGCCCCTCAGCCGGGGCCGCACACCCACAGGCCCCGGAACCGCGCCCCCACCGGTTCCGGGGCCGCACCCGGCTGTGACCGGGGGTCGGCCGGGCGCGGGCGCGGTTCTGCGGCCCGAGCGTCCGTCCTGACGACCGGTCGGGTTGCCGGACCGGACGGCGGGGGAGACTGGCGCGGTGGACCAGTTGCAGCGGATCGTGGCACTCGCCGACGGCGTACTGGGCCGGGACGTCGTCGGGGTCTACCTGCACGGGTCCGCCGTGCTCGGCGGCCTCCGACCTGCCAGCGACCTGGACGTGCTGCTGGTCGCCCGGCGGTCGCCGGCGGAGCGGGAGCGGTCGGCCCTGCTCGGGGGCCTGCTCGGGATCTCCGGCACCGGAGCCGGGGACGCTACCACGGACGGAGCGGGAGCCGGAGCCGGTGACGGCAGCGCGGACGGCGCGCGGCCGGTCGAGCTCGCCGTGGTGGTGCAGTCCGACATCCGGCCCTGGCGCTACCCACCGGTCTGCGACTTCCTGTACGGCGAGTGGCTGCGCGCCGAGTACGAGGCCGGAAGCGTCCCCCGGCCGGAGCCGATGCCCGACCTGGCGCTGCTGATCACGATGGTCCTGGCCGGCGACCGGCCCCTCGCCGGTCCGCCCCCGGCCCGGGTCCTCGACCCCGTTCCGCACACCGACCTGGTCCGGGCGAGCGTGGCGGGCCTCCCCGGCCTGCTCGACGACCTCGAGGGCGACACCCGGAACGTGCTGCTCACCCTCGCCCGGATCTGGAGCACGCTCGCCACCGGCCGGATCAGCTCGAAGGACACCGCCGCCGCCTGGGCCCTCGCCCGGCTCCCGCCCGAGCACCGCTCCGTGCTGGAGCACGCCGGGCGGCTCTACCTCGACTGCCGGTACTCCGAGGAGAGCTGGAGCGCGGAACTGCGGTCGCGGGTGCGCCCGCACGCGGACCTGGTGCTCGCCGAGATCGACCGCCTGAGCCCCCGCGGCGGGCCGCGCTGACGCCATCCGGCAGTCGGCCTCCGCGCCTCCGCGCCTCCGCGTCTCCGCGTCTCCGCGTCCGGGCCCGCCCCGCCGTCAACGGCCGCTCCGCGCCGGTGCCCGGGTGTCGGCGGTGCGGCGCAGGAAGCCCTCCACCGTCGCGGTGAAGGCGGCCGGGTCGTCCAGCCACGGGTAGTGGCCGGACCCGGGCTGGACGGCGAGCGTCACGTCCGGGAACAGCGGGGCCGCGGCACGGGCGGAGGCCGCGGTGGGCCACAGGTCGAGTTCGCCGGCCAGCAGCAGGACGGGGCAGGGCAGGGCGGCCAGCTGCTGCCGCAACCGCCCGGTGTCGGGCGTGTAGCCGGCGTAGTAGTGCTCGCTGACCACCAGTGAGCGCTGGGCCGGGTCGGCGGCGGCATGGGCCCGGGCGGCGGCGTCCCAGCGGCCGTACATCAGGGGTTCGAAGGCCGGCCGGTGCGGCGCGGCCTCGGCGAAGCTCCGGGCGGACTTGACCCGCCGGTAGGCGGCCTGGGCCTCGGCGTACCAGGGTTCGGCGGCGCGGGCGGCGATCACCTGCTCCGCGCCGAGGTCGGAGGCCGCGCCGATGGCGGCGAGGGACGGGGCGGCGAGGACCAGGCGGGTCAGCCGGTCGGGGTGCGCGGCGGCGTACAGGAGGGCGAGACCGCCCCCGGCGGAGTG
This sequence comes from Kitasatospora purpeofusca, assembly GCF_034043715.1. Classification (GTDB taxonomy): domain Bacteria; phylum Actinomycetota; class Actinomycetes; order Streptomycetales; family Streptomycetaceae; genus Kitasatospora; species Kitasatospora purpeofusca_A. Next base: position 6,594 of record NZ_JAXCLC010000106.1, read on the forward strand.
GCCCAGCAGGTCCACGCGTTCCAGGCCGAGGTGGCGGCGCAGCGCCTCGACGTCGTCGACGAGGCGGTCGACGCGGAAGGTACCCGGGTCGGCGGGGGCCGCGGAGGCGCCGGTGCCGCGGGTGTCGGGCAGGATCAGCGTCCGGGTCGCGGTGAGGCCGCCGAGGTCGCCGAGGTAGGCGGCGGCGCGGCCGGGCCCACCGGGCAGGACCAGCAGCGGCGGGCCGTCGCCGACCGTGCGGAAGGCGAGCTCGGTGCCGTCGTACGAGGTGAAGGTCTCCATGCCGGACAGCCTGTGGGGCGGTCGGCCGGTCCGGCTATCGTTCAGTCACAGCTTAACGGTCAGAAGGGGGCGGCGGTCGTGGCGGTGGAGATCCGGCTGTCGGCGGCGGAGGTGGCCCGGGTGCGGCTCGCGGTGTCGCCGCTGGCCGAGACGGTGCTCGGGGTGCGGGTGGCGCTCGGCGCCGGCGGTCACCAGGTCCACCTGCCGTGGGTGCGGGAGGCCCGCCCGGTGCTCGCGGCCGAGCCCGAACTTCCGCTGCTGCGGACCCTGCTGGAGGGCTGTCTGCCCGCCTTCCTGTTCCCGCTGCCGGACCGGCGGGCGCCCGCCTTCGCCGCCGAACTGGCGAGCCTGCGCACGGTCGACCCGGGCTATGTCGCCGCCGAGTGCGCCGCCGCGCTGGGCCGGGCCAGGGCGGCCCGCGAGCTGCCCGGGCCGGCCGAGCTGCTGGCCCGGGCAGCCGACGCGCTGGACCGCTGCCACGCCCGGCTGGTGTCTCCGCACTGGGGGCGGATGCGCGCGGTGCTGGAGGCGGACCTGGGTCGGCGGGCGGTGGCGCTGGTGGAGGCCGGGCTGGAGGGTCTGTTCGCCGAACTGCACGCCGACGTGGTGTGGCGGGAGGGCGAGTTGCTGGTGAACGGCCGCCGCGGGCCCGCCGCGCCGTGGACGGTCGCGGGCGCCGGGCACGGCCTGGTGCTGATGCCGTCCGTGTTCGCCTGGCCGGACGTGCTGGTCGACCACTCGCCGCTCGCGGCCGCCTCGATCCGCTACCCGGCGGCCGGCGTCGGGCTGCTCTGGGAGCGGCCCCGTCCGTCCTCGGAAGGGCTGGCCGCCGTCCTCGGCCGCACCCGGGCCGCCCTGCTGGACGCGCTCGCCGAACCGCTGAGCACCCCCGAGCTCGCCGACCGGCTCGGCGTCAGCCCGAGCGCCGTCTCCCAGCATCTGGGCGCGCTGCGCGGCGCCGGCCTGGTGAGCACCCGCCGCACCGGCCGCACCGCCCTCCATCTGCGCACCCGGACCGGTACGGCGCTCATCGGTGCTACGGGGGAGCCGGTCTGACGCATCGCCAGGTCACTCGCACAACCCCCGTGGGGGGTGTTCCGGCCCCGGGACGGATTGAGTACGAGTACTCAGGCGGGCGGCGGCAGGGCGCGGCAGGATCGGCGCCATGATCAGACCTCGGTACGGCAGCACGGGCGGACGGCGGAACGGGGAGGCGCCTCCCGCCGCCCGGCGGCGCCGCTCCCGGCCCGGTCCTCCCGGTCCTCCCGGTCCTCCCGGTCCTCCGGTCCGGCCCGGTCCGCCCGGTCGGCCCGACCGCGGGGGAGTGGCGGGATGATCTGGGGATCCGGCGGCCCGGTGCGGGTGCCGGACGGGATGTTCGGACCGAGGCCGGGCCCGGGCCCGGGGCTCGGATGCCGTGCCGGGTTGTCGGTGGTCGCTGAGACGATCGTCCGTATGAACGACGCCGCGAACACCGACACCCCCACCGTGACCTGGACCGCCGATCTGCCCACCACGGTCGGGCTGGTCCGCACCCTCCACGAGCTCGACGACTGCTGGACCCTGGCGGACGTCGAGCGGCTGGTCGGGGCCAGGCCGGACTGGAAGATCCGCCGCGCGTTCACCGACCTCCTCGTCGTCGGTCTGCAGGCCGGGCTCCGCTGGCCGGCCGGTGCCGAGCTCTTCCTCGGCACCACCGAGCCGAAGGCCGACACCTACCGGCGGGCCTGGGTGCCGCTGCTGCAGTTCGGGCTGCCGATGGCCGAGGAGGAGCGGCGCGGCGCGCTGCGCACGCTCTCCGAGGCGCTGCGCGAGGTCGGCAGGCCGACGGCCGTCCCGACCGCCGCCGAGGGCTTCGGACTGCGCTGGACGTCCGCCACGCGGACCATGCTGCTCCAGGCCAACGACCGCCGGGCGTGGATCGCGATCCAGCCGCACGTCCGGGAGGTCCGGCACGTCAGCCCCGAACTCCCGGCCGCGGTGGCCGCGTTCGTCCCGCTGCTGCACGACGCGCCCGGAGGGCACCTCGCGGTCGAGGAGGTCCGCCGGGCCGTCGCCGAACTCCCCGGGGCGAAGGCCGAGTTCGGCGACAGCTGGGCCGACGTCCGGTTCCCCGACCCGTCCTTCACACTCTCCTTCGCCCAGCGCGGTTCCGTCCTGCGCGCCGTCCCCGAGGGCACCTTCGACGTGCTGGACCTGCACCGTTTCGAGCTGGGGCCGACGACGACGGAGCACCGGCGGGCGGTGTTCGGCGAGATCTTCCGCGCCGTTCGCGCCGTTCTCGGTGAGCCGACCGTCTTCGGCGGCGGACCGGCCGGACCGGACGTCCGCTGGCGCGAGGCCGGCGAGGACGGCCGGCTGCTGCGACTGCGCTGCGAGGGGCGCCGGGTCCGGCTGGAGACCGAGCCGGCCGCGGCCCTCGAGGAGGGCGAGTACGCCACCTTCGAGCACGGCGGTCCGGTCGACGGCACCGCCGGGCCCAGCGACTTCCCCCTGCTGCCGTACAGCTGGCAGCTCCACCTGCCCCACCAGGCCCCCGGCGGCACCGCCGACCACCTGCCCGGCGGGCGGCTCGCCCTGTCGGTGCCGCACCTGCGGGAGGGGCTGCAGTGCCTGCTCGCCGCGTGGATCGAGCAGTTGCCGGTGCAGCGGCCGGGCGAGAAGGCCATGTTCACGATAGCCGCCCCGCAGATCAGCGGCGGGCTCTCCGTCACCTACAGCACGGTCAAGGGCGTACTGCTGCGGGTCGGCCCCCGCCCCGGCGACCCGGCCGAGGTCGCGGCGGCGATGACGGCCGACGGCTGGGAGCCGTCGGGGCGGCGCTTCAAGGCCGAATGGCAGACGCCGACCGAGGAGACCGCCGGGGAGGTCGCCGCGCTGATCGCCACCGAGCTGACCGCCCGCGGCATCAACGGCGACTCCGGCTTCGGCCTCGGCCCCGGCCGGGTCACCGCCCGCCGCCCGGGCATCGGCCTCTCGCCCCAGCTGGCGGCCCACGGATTCCTCCGCGTCACGGGCCTGGGGCTGGAGACCTCCTGAACCGACGCCGACCGTGACGCCGACGCCGACGCCGACGCCGGAACGAGCCGGCCGGGCCCGGCCGGGCCCGGGCACCCGATGGGCGCCCGGCCCGGGGCGTCCTGGGTCAGGAGTGCGCGAGGCAGTGCTTCAACTCGTCGAGCGGGTAGAAGTAGCTCCCCTTGGCGACCGGGCGGCAGGACGGCTCGAAGGCCGTCTCCTTCTCGTTGTAGAGCATGCGCACCAGGTAGGCGGCCGGTCGGCCGTCGGCGGGGGTGTCGGCGAACAGGTCCCACTGGATGTTCGCGCCCATCGGCGCGACCTCGGCGCCGCGCCAAGGGTTGTTCCGGTAGGTGTACGGCTCGTCCGGGTCGGCCTGCTCGGTGCTGCCGGGGAGGCCCAGCAGGACGGCGAGCGGCTCGATCTCCTCGGCGTGGGTGAACCTCAGCACCGCGCCGTCGCCGCTGGTGCCGGCGGCCCTGGCCCCGGCCCGGGCCAGCAGGTCGTCCAGGAGGACGCCCGCCATCCGGTAGGTGATGGTGCGTCCGGTGAAGGCCGGGCCCGACTGGTAGAACTCCTCGGCGTCGTCCAGGTAGGCGAACCACCGGGCGTCGTCCTGGGCCAGGAACGGCGTCAGGTCGACATCCGGCGCCTCCACGCTCAGGTCCGGCGCCGCGCTGTAGAGCGCGTGCAGGGAACGGGCGAAGGAAACCTGCTCCTCGGTGGACATCGCCTCGGCGAAGCCCGCGCGGAACAGCCGCCCGACCGCGTGCCGGGCCGCCCGGGCGGTGCGCGGCTCGTGCTCGACACCGGAGAGGACCGCGGCCAGGTCCGGGTCGCCGGCCAGGTACGCCTGGTAGTCCGCGTTCTGCGGCTGCTTGTGGAAGTACAGCAGGTTCCTGTCGGTGACGGGGGCCTTGATCGCGCCCGCCAGGGCCGGGTCCCCGGCCGTCAGTCCGGCGGTGAAGGCACCGGCGCTCGCCACGGTGCGAGCCACGCCCGAGGTCTCCACCACGACGGGCCGCCGGTCGGCGGCTATCGACCGGAACAGCGACGGCAGCCGCTGCTCCATCCGCAGCGCCGTCTGCCGCTGCTCGTCGGCGCCGCGGGCGGAGAGGTTGCCGAAGCCGAGCGTGGAGGCCGCCGTCAGCAGCGTCCGCACCTGTGGGGCCAGCCGCGCGCCGAGGTCGGTGAGGCCGCCCTGCTCCTGGGCCCGGCCGAGCACGGCGAGCACCGCCTCGCCGTCCTCGCCGTCGGACATGGCGCGCGAGCCGTGGCGGGCGACGCTCTCGGTGAACACCGGGGCGAAGCCCTTCGGCGCCTTCTGGTAGTGCCCGGGCCGACCCTGCGGCTCGTACGGGGCCTTGGTGCCGTAGAGGTCGCGGTCGACGCGTGAGGCGCCGGACCGGTCGTGCGCGGCGGCGGTGCCCGCGGTGAACAGCACTCCGGCGGCCAGGGAGGCGGTCATGGAGACGGCCACGGCGACGGACAGGGGGGCGGTGCGCTTCACGGCGACCCTTCGGGTGGATGCGGACCGCCGGCCGGCAGTCTCGGACTGCCGCACGGTGCCACGCCCGCGGGAAGGCCGGCCGACGCCCCGTCATGCTCCCGGTGAAGGAAGCCTGAACGCCGGACGGCCCCGGCCGCCCCCGACGGGGCCGAGGTGCCGCCGCCGACGGGGTCGTGGTGCCGCCGCCGATCCCCGGAGTCCGCCTCCGCGGGCGTCGCGTCGATGGGATCATTTCGCACCCAGACCCTCAGCATCCGATGGGACCACCGATGAAGCCGCTGTCCGCCACCGACCCGCGCGAGGTCGGACCGTACCGCCTGCTCGCCCGCCTGGGCGGCGGCGGAATGGGGAGGGTCTTCCTCGGCCGTTCGCCCGGCGGGCTGACCGTCGCGGTGAAGCTGGTCCGCCCCGAACTGGCCGAGGACGCGCGGTTCCGGCGGCGGTTCGCCCACGAGATCGAGGCCGCCCGGCGCGTCGGCGGGTTCTACACCGCCCAGGTGGTGGACGCCGACGCCGAGGCCGACCCGCCGTGGATGGTCACCTCCTACATCCCCGGCCCCTCGCTGGGTGAAGTGGCGGCCCGGCACGGCCCGCTGCCCGTCGCGACGGTCGCCGTGCTCGGCGCCGGCCTGGCGGAGGGGCTGGCCGCGATCCACGCCTGCTCCCTGGTGCACCGGGACCTCAAACCCGGCAACGTCGTCCTCGCCGAGGACGGCCCGCGCGTGATCGACTTCGGGATCGCCCGCGCCCTGGACGCCACCTCCGGCCTCACCGGCACCGCCGTGATCGGCACCCCCGGGTTCATGTCCCCCGAGCAGGTCCTCCGGAACCCGGCCACCCCGGCGAGCGATGTGTTCAGCCTGGGCGCGGTGCTCGCCCACGCGGCCACCGGCCGCCCGCCGTTCGGGGAGGGGCCGACCGAGGCGGTCGTGTACCACGTCGTCCACGGGGAACCCGACCTCGCCGACCTCCCGCCGGTCCTCGCGCCGCTGGTCCGGTCCTGCCTGGCCAAGGACCCGAAGCAGCGCCCCGGCGTCGCCGAGGTGCTGGAGCGCTGCGCCGCCTCCGCGGCCCCCGCCGCCGTCTGGCTGCCGCCGGACGTCACCGAGATGATCGTCGAACAGGTCCGCCGGACCTCCGAGCTGACCACGGCCGTGATCTCCCGGCCGCCGACCCTGGTGGAGCCGCCGGGGCCCGACGGGGAGCCGCCCGTCCCCCCGTCGGTCCTGCCTCCGCTCGCGGCCCGGGTGGGCGGGCTGAAGGCCGGCTACGCGACGGTCACCCTGCCCTGGATACCCGGCGAGACCGGCGGGATGAAGCGCACCACCGTCGTCCGCTGGTTCAAACAGGTCGGGGACGCGGTCGAGAAGGGCGAGCCGCTGCTGGAGGTCGCCTCGGGCCGGGGCGACGTCGTCGTCACCGCCCCGCACGACGGCATGCTCTACGCCGTCCACCGCCGGGTCGGGGAGACCGCCCGCACCGGCGCGGTGATCGCCGGCATCGGCTCCCCGACCGCCACCCTCCCGAGGCCCCGGGCGGTGCGCTACGCGCTGACCGCGCTGCGCGGCACCTCGTACACGCTGGGCGTGCTGCTCGTCCTGGCGCTGATCGCGGGGCCGATAGCGGTGTTCAGCCCGCTGTTCGAGGACGAGGTGACCGCGGCCCGGCCCGGTGACTGCGTCGGCAAGGAGATCCTCGAGCGGGACGGCGAACTCGACGTCGACCGTCCGAAGTGGCTCACCGCGCCCTGCGGCCTGCTGGCGGTGCGCGGTCCCGTGCGGGACGAGAAGGGCGACCAGTACTTCACCGTGCTCGCCCGGCTGGACGCGCCCGTGACCACGACCTGCGAGCAGTCCGTCCCGGACTGGGCCACCGGCACCGGGAAGCTCTCGCAGAACTTCGGCGCCGTCGTCCTCTGCCTGCGAGAGCGCTGAACCCGGCGGCGAGGGCACCCCGCGCCTCCACCGCCGGGCGGCGGCCCCGCGCGCCCGTGGGCCGGCGGGCGGGTGTCGCCGCACGCGGCTCTGCGCATTCCTACATCGGCGGCCTCCGGGCACGCGGTCGCGGGACGAGGAGTCCCGCGACCCGGCCCGGAGGCCGCCGCCGTTGCGGCGGCTGTCCGCGCGGCGGGCGGGGCACGGTGGGCGGAAGGTGCGTCCGGGGCCGGACTTGTGCGAACGAGTCATTCCGATGAGCCGGTCCGATGGTCAAGGGGGAACAAAGTTCAAGGGCTCCTGAAATACTATTGAAATAGAACAGAAATATGATCCACTCAACCGCGTTCGGTTCTGTCCGATGAAATGACCGGCCTGGTCGCCCGGCGGGACGCCGTCGGGCGTGGGCCGTCCGCCGGGAGTGCGCCGGGAGCCACCGGGTGGGGAGCGGAGCCGGAGCCCGGTCCGCCGACGATCCGATCGCGTCCGCATCGCCCCAGGCCGGAGCCGGTCGACGACCCCTCCGCGGGCGGGGCGCGGGCCGTCGCAGGGGGAGCGTTCGCGTACCCCCGCGGGGCGGCCGCTTGCCCGGAAACGCCGGCCGACGGCGTCGGGTGGCGCGCGGCGGCGCGCCCGCCACCGGAAATGCGACCGAGCGCGAGCCGGGTGCACCGCACCGGGTGGCCGGTCCGAACGTGCGCTGTTGCGGAGAATTCGTGGCGGCTCCACTATTCGGAGGGCCTCATCGCCATACAGGATTCAAATCGCCGGGGTCACGTCCGACCAGCAGGACCCCAGCAGGACCCAGGGCGTCCAGTACGGTCCCGATTCCTCCGGGCCGGCCCGGCCCCCGCATCCCCGCCCCGTCGCCACGGGGCGTCACGCCGCACCACGGTCCCGTCCGGCCGCGCCGCTCAGCGCTGCCGCCGCACGGCCGGGTTCCACCGCGTTCGATCCGCCGCGCTCCGCTCCCCTGCGGCTTCGCCGTGCCCACGGCAGGCCGCACCGGGTCCCGCACTGCCCGTTCCACCCCGCTCTGCCTGTTCCACCCCGTCCCGCCCGTTCCGGCCCCGCCACGAGGAGGGTTCCGTTGGACAACCGCTACGAGGCCTACGCCTACGCCGACCCGATCTTCTACGACTCGCCCCGGCGCTGGGGAGCGCAGGAGGAGTTCGCCGCCGTGACCCGGCCGCTGCCCGACGGCTGGGAGCGCGGGGACCTGGAGATGTGGGCCGTAGTGCGTCCGGCGGGCGTGCGGATCCCGGACCAGGGCTGGAAGATCCACGTCTCCGCGTGCCTCGGGACCGCGGAGGAGGTGCTGGAGACCGTCCACGCCTTCTGTCTGCGGGAGCGCGTCACCTTCAAGTTCCTGCGCGGACTGCCCATCCTCCAGGTGCAGAACTCCAAGTACGCGCCCCGCGGCTCCAGCGGGAAGTTCTGCACCCTGTACCCGGTCGACGACGCCGAACTGGCGCGCTGCCTCGACGGCCTCGGCCCGCTGCTCGCCGGCCACCGGGGCGCGTACATCCTGAGCGACCTGCGCTGGAAGGACGGCCCGCTGTACCTGCGGTACGGCGGGTTCGCCGAACGCTACTGCCGCAACGACGCCGGGGAGCCCGTCCTGGCCCTGGCCGGACCGGACGGCCGGCTCGTGCCGGACGTCCGCGGGGCCGCGTTCTCGGTGCCGTCCTGGGCGCCGGTGCCGGAGTGCATCGCCGAGGCGGTCGCGGAGCGCGCGGCGCCGCAGGACACCGGACTCCCTTACACCGTCGAGCGGGTCCTGCACTTCTCCAACGCCGGCGGCGTCTACCTGGCCCGCGACGGGCGGGACGGGCCGCAGGTGGTGCTCAAGGAGGCCCGTCCGTTCGCCGGCCTGGACCAGCGCGGCGTCGACGCGGTGACCAGGCTGCACAACGAGCACGCCGTCCTGGCGCGGCTGGCCGGCGTCCCCGGAGTCCCCCGGGAGCTCGGGCTGCTGACGGCCTGGGAGCACGAGTTCCTGGTCCAGGAGTACGTCGCCGGGCAGTCCCTGAGCGAGTGGCTGACGGCCCGCTACCCGCTGATCCACCCCGACGCCGACGAGGAGGCCGTCGCCGGGTACACCCGCGACGCCCTGGCCGTCGTCGACCAGGTGGAACGCGCGGTGGCCGGGATCCACGAGCACGGCGTCGTCTTCGGCGACCTCCACCCGCGCAACCTGATCATCCGGCCGGACGGCGAGCTGTGCCTGATCGACTTCGAACTCGCCAGCACCGTCGACGACTTCCTCCGCCCCGCGCTGGGCGCCGCCGGCTTCACCGCACCGCCCGGCCACACCGGGACGGACGTGGACCGGTACGCGCTGGCGGCGCTAAGGCTGTGGCTCTTCTTCCCATTGGTCCAGCTCACCGCCCTCGACGCGGACAAGGCCGGGCAGCTCGCGGACGCCGTCGAGCGCCGCTTCCCGGTACCGCCCGGCTACACCGACGACATCCGCCGCCTGCTCGGCCGTACCCCCGGTGACGGGCGCACGCCCCGCCCGGAACTCTCCGAGGGCCGCGCCGGGACCCGCGCGCTGCTGGAGGCGCCGGTCGCCGACTGGCCGGCGATCCGCGACTCGCTCGCCGCCGGGATCGCCGCGGCCGCCACCCCGGAACGCTCCGACCGCCTGTTCCCGGGCGACGTCGCCCAGTTCACCCAGGGCGGGCTGGGTCTGGCGTACGGCGCGGCCGGAGTGCTGTACGCCCTGCACAGCACCGGGGCCGAGGTCGACCCCGCGCACGTGCGGTGGCTGGCGGAGGCCGCCCTCGGCCACCGGACGTCGCCCGGGCTCTACCACGGCGGCCACGGCGTCGCGTACGTCCTGGACCTGCTGGGGGAGCGCGAACGGGCGCTGGAACTGCTGCACCGGCTCGACGGGCACGGCGCCGACGGCGATTCGGCCCCGGCAGCGACCCTGGCCTCCGGCGGGCCCGGGATCGCGCTCACCCTGCTGCACTTCGCCCGCGCCACGGGCGACGGGCGGCTGCTGGAGGAGGCCCTGAACGCGGCCGGCGCCGCCGCGACCGCCTGGGAGAAGCACGGGGGCGTCGCGGCCGGCCTGCTGGCCGGCGCCTCGGGGGCCGCGCTGGCGCTGGTCCGGCTGTACGAACACACCGGTGACCGCACCCTGCTGGACCGCGCCGAGGCCCTGCTCGACCTCGACCTCGCCCGCTGCGTCCAGGTGAGCGACGGCACCCTCCAGGTGGTCGACCGGCGCCGGGTCCTGCCCTACATCGAGACCGGCAGCGCCGGGATCGGAATCGTCCTGGACGCGGTGCTCCGCCACCGGCCGTCCGCCGCCCCGGCCGAACGGCAGGCGCTGATCCGCAGGGCCGCCGAACCGGAGTTCGTGATCCAGGCGGGCCTCTTCAACGGACGGGCCGGACTCCTCGGCTACCTGGCCCTGACCGGCGACCGCGCCGACGCGGGCCCGGGGAACGGGGGCGGCGGCGGGCAGCACGACCGGCATCCCACGCCGCCCGACCGGCATCCCACGCGGCTCGACCGGCACCGGGCGCTGCTGGCGCTGCACCAGGTGCCCTACCGAGGCCGTCTCGCCTTCCCCGGCGACCAGCTGCTGCGGCTGTCCACCGACCTCGCGACCGGATCGGCCGGGGTGCTGCTGGCCCTGGGCACGGCGTTCGCGGGCACCCCGTTCCTCCCGTTCACCGGCCCGGCCGCCGCCACCGCGCCGGCCGCGCCCCACTGACCGCACGACCCCACTGACCGCACGACCCCCCCCGCCGAAGGGCCCGTCGGCCCACCGGCACCCCGAGCGCGCCGCAACGCGTGCGCGCCACCACAGACTCCCGGCCGACCGGCCGGGCGATCCACCCCGAAGTGAAGGAGACCATCATGGCGATCCTCGACCTGCAGGCCATGGAGCTGCCCGAGACCGAGGCGGCCCCGATCGACGACACCCTCGCCAGCACCAGCTCGCTGAGCGTCCTGAACTGCGGCACCAGCACGGTCAGCACGCTTCTCTGTCTCTGATCCGCCCGGCCGCCAGCCGGGCGGCCCGTGCGGTCCGA
>NZ_JAXCLC010000107.1:0-17025 GCF_034043715.1 Kitasatospora purpeofusca
TGGTGGACCGGTACGGCGGTGGGTGAGGGGGCGGGCGCGGCCGTCCGGGTCTTGGCGGTGCGGCGCTCCAGGGCGGCGGACCAGAGGGCGAGGACCAGCGCCGCGGCGGCGAGGAGCGCCCCCACCCAGTTCGGCGCGGTGTAGCCGAGGCCCGCGGTGATGACCATGCCGCCGAGCCAGGCGGCGAGGGCGTTGCCGAGGTTGAAGGCGCCGATGTTCACGGCCGAGGCGAGGGTGGGGGCGCCGTGCGCCTGGTCCAGGACCCGCTTCTGCAGCGGCGGGACGGTGGCGAAGCCGAGCGCCCCGACGAGCACGACGGTGATCGCGGCGAGGACCTTGTTGTGGGCGGTGAGGGTGAACAGCGCGAGCACGAGGGCGAGGCCGCCGAGGCTGGTGTAGAGCAGCGGCATCAGCCGCCGGTCCGCGAACCGGCCGCCGAGCAGGTTGCCGAGGAACATCCCGATGCCGAACAGCACCAGCAGCCAGGTCACCGCGCCGTCCGAGTAGCCGGTCACGTGGGTCGTCATCGGGGCGATGTAGGTGATCGCGGCGAAGACGCCGCCGAAGCCGAGCACGGTCATCGCCATGGCCAGCAGCACCTGCGGGTTGCGGAAGGCGGTCAGCTCGCGGCGCAGGTGGGCGCCCTCGGGGCGGGCCTGTTCCGGGACGAGCCGGGCGATCCCGGCCATGCCGACCAGGCCGAGCGCGGCGACGATCACGAAGGTGGTCCGCCAGCCGACGGCCTGCCCGATGTAGGTGCCCAGCGGGACGCCGACGATGTTGGCGACGGTGAGTCCGGTGAACATGGTGGCGATGGCGCCGGCCTTCTTGTCCGGGGCCACCAGTTCGGCGGCGACGACGGAGCCGATGCCGAAGAACGCGCCGTGGGCGAGTGAGGCGACCACCCGGCCGGCGAGCATCGTCCCGAAGGAGGGGGCGGCCGCGGAGAGCAGGTTGCCGACCACGAACAGGCCCATCAGCAGCATCAGCATCCGCTTGCGGCTGACCTTGGTGCCGAGCACGGTGAGCAGTGGCGCGCCGAGGACCACGCCGAGGGCGTAACCGGTGACCAGCAGGCCCGCGGTGGGGATGGAGACGCCGTAGTCGGCGGCGACCTCGGGCAGCAGGCCCATGATCACGAATTCGGTGGTGCCGATGCCGAAGGCGCCGACGGCCAGAGCGAGCAGTGCGAGAGGCATTGGGCTCGACCCTCCTGTAATTGCTTGAGTGAGCTCCTTGCGTGTGTTCACAATAATTGCATGCGCGTGCTAACTGCAAACGCGGGATGCCACCGTCCTCTGGATGCCAGCACGGGCCGGGTAGAAATGGGCATGGAACACGCGGAGGACCGGTCCCAGCGCAGTGCTGGAAACCGGTCCTCGGGGTGCTGATGGCTGGGGGTGCTGGTGCTGGGGGTACTGCCGCGGCCTACCGCGCCGCCGCCGGGGCGTCCAAGGCCTCGACGGCCTCGACCAGGGTGGCCAGCTCGGGCTTCCGGGCCGCCTCGGCGAGCGCCTCGCGCAGGGCCGCGTCATTCGTCGGCCGCGCCTCCGCCAGCAGCTCCAGTCCGGCCTCGCTCATATTGGTGTAGATGCCGCGCCGGTCGGTCGGGCACAGGTAGCGCGAGAGCAGGCCCCGGTCCTCCAGTCGGGTGACCAGCCGGGTGGTGGCGCTCTGGCTCAGTACGACTGCGTCGGCGACCTGCTTCATCTGCAGGTGGCCGCCCTCGCCGTCGTGCTGCCGGCTGAGCACGTCGAGCAGCGAGTACTCGCGCACGCTGAGGTCGTGCCCGCTCTGCAGGGCGCGTTCGATGTGCCCCTCGATCCGGCTGTGCAGGAGGGAGAGCGCGCCCCAGCCGCTGGCCAGGGCGGTGAGTGCGGGGTCCGTGGCGGTCATGGGTCCGGGTCTCCTTCCGGGAGTGGCTGTTCCAGGATAAGCCATCGGAGGGAATACCGGCCAGAGCCGTTAGCAGGCGGGCACAAGCATTTCAGGGGCGGCCGTCCCCGCCCGCCGCCGTGTTGAGCCGGGCGGCCTGCCGGGTCAGATGGTCCCGCTCGGCGAGGTTGGACGCCGCCCGGGCCGCCTCCGCGTACAGCCGGGCCGCCGCCGCCCGGTCGCCCGCGCGCTCGTGCAGATAGGCCGCCGCCGCCGCGCGGCGCGGCACCGCCGCGTCGACGTCCGCGAGCGCCGCCAGCCCCGCGCGCGGCCCGTCCGCCTCGCCGACGGCGACCGCGCGGTTCAGCCCGACCACCGGGCTGTCGGTCAGCCGCAGCAGTTCGTCGTACCACTCGACGATCTGCACCCAGTCCGTCTCCCCGGCCGTCGGCGCGTCCGCGTGCAGCGCCGCGACCGCCGCCTGTGCCTGGAACTCGCCCAGCCGGTCGCGGACCAGGGCGCCCTGGAGCACCGCCACGCCCTCGGTGATCGCCGCGGTGTCCCACCGGGAGCGGTCCTGCTCGGCGAGCGGCACCAGCGCGCCCTCCGGCGTCGTCCGGGCCGCCCGCCGGGCGTGGTGGAGCAGCATCAGCGCCAGCAGCCCCGCCACCTCCGGGTGGTCCACCCGGGCCGCCAGCTGCCGGGTGAGCCGGATCGCCTCGGCGGCCAGGTCGACATCCCCCGAATAGCCCTCGTTGAACACCAGGTAGAGCACCCGCAGCACGGTCGCGACATCGCCGGGGCGGTCCAGCCGGACCCCGGACACGGTGCGCTTGGCCCGGCTGATCCGCTGCGCCATGGTCGCCTCGGGCACCAGGTAGGCACGGGCGATCTGCCGGGTGGTGAGCCCGCCGACGGCGCGCAGGGTGAGCGCGACCGCCGAGGCGGGCGACAGCGCCGGGTGGGCGCACAGGAAGTACAGCCGGAGCGTGTCGTCGACCTCGGCCACCGGCCCCGGCGCGGGCTCCTCCTCGACCCGGTCCTCGCGCCGCCGCCGGGCCGTGTCCGCCCGGGAGGCGTCCAGGAACTTCCGCCAGGCGACCGTGACCAGCCAGCCCTTGGGATCGCGGGGCGGGTCGTCGGGCCAGACCCGCAGCGCCTCGACCAGCGCGTCCTGGACGGCGTCCTCGGCCGCCGCGAAGTCGGCTCCGCGGCGGACGAGGACGCCGAGCACGCCCGGGGTGAGACCGCGGAGCAGTGCCTCGTCCATGGGTGCGGTCACTCGGTGACGGTGGGCGCGGCGCCGTAGAAGGGGCGCAGCTCCAGCCACTCGTGGATCGGCCGACCGCCCGCGCCGGGAGCGGCGGACAGCTCGCCGGCGAGTTCGACGGCGCGCTCGTAGCTGTCGACGTCGATCACCATCCAGCCGGCGATGAGGTCCTTGGTCTCGGCGAACGGGCCGTCGGTGACCGGCGGGCGGCCCTCGCCGTCGTACCGGACCCAGGTGCCCTCGGGGGCGAGCGCCTGGCCGTCGACGAACTCGCCGGTCTTCTCCAGCGCGGCGGCGAAGTCGTTCATGTACTGGATGTGGGCCGAGACCTCCTCCGGCGTCCAGCGGTCCATCGGCACGTTGTTGACCGCCTCCGGCGCGCCGCGGTAGTGCTTCAGCAGCAGGTACTTCGCCATGGTGTCCCTCTCCTCGGGGGTGGTGCGGCCCATTCTGGCCGCGCTCACCCCTGGGACGGAGCAGGCCACGGATTCTCGACACCGGTGCCGAAGATTTTTTCCGGCCCGCCGGAAAGCCCGCCGGAGAGCCCGCCGGGGGCGGTCGCGCCGACCGCCCCCCGACGGGCCCGGCACCGCTCAGGCCCGGTACACGCCCACGTCGTACAGCGAGTACCCCCAGGAGGTGGCACGCTGCTCGCCGTGCACCCGGACGTACCGCGCCGGGACGCCGGGGAACCGGGCGGTGTCCAGCCCGCCGTCACCCGAGGTGGTGGACCAGACGGTCCGCCAGGTGCTGCCGTCGGTGGACACCTCGATCCGGTACGCCCTGGCGTAGGCGCGCTCCCAGTCCAGGGTGACCCGGGAGACCAGGGTGGTGGTGGACAGGTCGAGCTGCAGCCACTGGTCGTCGCTCCAGTCGCTGGCCCAGCGGCTGGACGGACTGCCGTCGATCGCCCGGTCCGCGGCGTAGCTGGTGAACGGGTTCCACTCGGCCGAACTGGCACCGGCGGAGGCCCCGGCGGTGAGGTTGACGGCCGCCCGGTGCTGCTCCGAGGCGCCCAGGGTGGTGAGGTAGGACTCCGCGCCCCGGAACAGGTCGTCCACCACGCCCTGCCCGCCGACCTGCCGGATGTCCTCGATCCAGTCCGGCACCAGGCCGTAGTGCGCGGCCCCGTCGGTGTTGAGGTCCCAGGTGCGGCTGCCCGCGGTGGCGCGGTCGACCAGGGAGCCGCCGTCGGCGGTGCGGAACGGGTAGCGCACGGGGTTGGGGGTGTCGGCCCCGCGCGGGCCGGGCCAGCCGCCGACGCCGTTCATGTCCGTCCCGTAGCCGTACCCGACGCCGTACTTGTCGCGCAGCGCGTCGGTGCGCTTCGCCTCCGAGCTGAACGCCTCGGCGCCGTTCATGTACTGGGCGACGAAGCCGCCGAGCTTGTAGACGCGCTCCATCCAGCCGAGGTCCATCCAGCTGTGGGAGGAGACGACGCCCGGGTAGGACTGCGATTCCAGGATGTCCAGGGACCGGCCGGCCGCCTTGACGCTCATATGGTCGAGTTCCAGCATCATGCCGCGCCGCATCATGCCGCGCAGCGCGTACTCGCCGAGCTCGGTCAGCCCCCTGGTGTTGCACTGCGCGTCCCCGGCGTACGAGGGGACGGTGACCCCGGCGGGCAGCTGCTGCTGGATCGAGGCGGGGGTGGGCGCCAGCCCGATCGGATTGTCGTGCTGCGGGCCGGGGCACGTCTCGGTCTGCCAGAAGGTGCCGGTCGACAGGAACTGCCCGGCGTTGATCGCCGTACCGAGCGCCCCCTCGTCGAACCTGACCCCGCACAGCGCGTTGTCGAACTTGTGGCACAGGAACATGCTGCGCACGCCGAGCCCGTACAGCTCGTCGAGGCCGCGGTCGATGTCCGCGCGGCTGCACTGGGCGACGTCCAGGACCTGCTTGCAGCCGAAGGGCTCGGAGGTCTCCACCCCGAGCACCACGGCCAGCTTGCCCTGGCGGACCACCTCGCGGGCCTGCGCGCTGTCGGTGACGATCCGGAACCAGCCCTTGCCGGGCCCGCCGTACATCTTGTCGATGTACGCCTGGAGGTCCCAGGACTTCTGGGCCTCCAGCCGGATCGCGGTCATCTCGTCGCAGCTGCGGTCCTTGAAGAAGTAGACCGAGCAGATCACGCCGTTGGTCACCAGGTCGTTGACCAGCACCCGCTCGCCGCCGCGCCAGGCGCGCTCGATCCAGGCGTAGTAGTTCTGCTGGTGGGTCAGCGAGTCGTGGGCCGGCCAGTCGGCGAAGGTCGGCCAGCCGACCGGGTCGTGCTTGCCGTCACCGCCCTTGGTGATGAGGTCGAAGATGGCGAGGGAGCCGTCGGGGTAGTGCTCCGGACAGTCCTTGAGGGCGTCCTCGACCCCGGCCTCGGAGAAGGCCTTGCCGCAGATGAGCCGGCCGCCGAAGCCCTCGGCGGCCATGATGTGGTCGTGGGCGTCGACGAAGCCGCGGACCCTGCCCTGGGCGTCGGTGCCGGTGAAGGGCGCGCCGGTGACGCCGATCGCGGCATCGGGGGCGGGCCGGGCGACCGGGTCCCACCAGTTCGCCCCGGCGGCGCCGTGCGCCGGCGCGGCGAGGGCCGCGGCGACCAGGGCGAGCAGCGAGGCGATCACGGTGGCGATCCTGCGGCGGAGGGGGAAGCGCTGTGCGTGGGGACGACGTGGGTGGGGGAGTCGCGTCATGTGCACCCCAGTTCCGGGTGGCGGGCGGACGACGCGGACGACGCCCGCCCGCGGCACGGAGCGGCGCCCGGGCGGGCTGTCATGTCCTGCGTACTCGGTGGGTCGAGAATCGCCACTGTTGGATTTTTCGTCAATAGCCGTGGCACAACCCGCCCGTGTCGATACCTGCCGGGCCCCGCCGGATCCGTGGCCGGGCCCGACCGCCCCGACCGCTCCGTCCGCTCCGTCCGCCGACGGCCGCTCCCCGCGCGGTCACCTCACGGGGGTGATGCGGCGGGCTCCGCGCGGCGGCGAGACTGGACGCCACCACCGAGGCGAAGGGAACCGGCCCCATGCGCTACGAGATCCGGGTGTCCGGCCTGCTGCAGGAGACGACCCGCCGGGAGGGCTTCCCGGAGCTGGCGAGCGCGGTCGTCCCGGACCAGACGGTGCTGGTCGGCGAGGTGGTCGACGAAGCCCACCTGTACGGGCTGCTGAACCGGTTCCAGGCGCTGGGGCTGACGGTCACGGAGCTGCGCCGGCTGCCCGAGTAGCCCGCCCGGCACCAGGCCGGAGTAGCCCGCCCGGAACCAGGCCCGTGAACGGGACTCGGAGCGCGGGCCGGAGCACGGCCCGGGAGCACAGCCCGGCTCAGGGCGCGTCCAGCAGGCGCAGCCGGGTGGCGGTGCGCACCGCGTCCCGGCGGTTGGCCGTCCGGAGCTTGCGGTTGACGCTCTTGAGGTGCGTCTTGACGGTGTTCGGCGACACGTACAGCTCCTCGGCGATCTCCTGGGTCGACAGCATCCGCGCGGCGCAGAGCAGGATCTCGCGCTCCCGCCCGGTCAGCGGCTCGACCGGCGCCCCGGCCGCCGGTTGCACCGGCCCGGCCTCCGCACACCGCTCCGGGGCCTGCTCCTGGGCGGGCGGCAGCAGGTCGGTCGGCAGCCAACCGTGGGCGCGGGCCAGCTGGGGCAGCCCGCGCAGCCGCCGGCGCACCCAGGGCGCCGACTCGCGGAACGGGCGGCGGAGCCGGTCCGGCTCGGCGGCGGCCAGGGCCTCGGCCAGCAGCCGGGCGCCGTCGGGACCGTCGCGCTCGGCCTGCGCCAGCAGCAGCAGCGCCCGGGTACGGATCGCACCGCCCACGGCCGGGTCCTCGCGCAGGGCCCGCAGCCCGGCCAGGGTGCCCCGCTCGTCCCGGCCGGCCGCGAGCCGGGCCCGGGCCGCCACCACCAGGGAGTCGGGCGCCAGGGCCGGCACGTCGTCCAGGGCCGCCACCGCCTCGGCCGGCCGGCCGGCGGCCAGGTGCGCGGCGCAGGCCGTGACGGCCAGGCGCTCGCGGCTCCAGTCGGAGGCCCGGTCCGCGAGGCCGCGCCGCCGGGTCTCCTCCAGTAGCCGCAGCGCGCTGTCCGGACGGCCCTCGCCCAGCCGCAGCATGGCCCGCATCACGCCGCTCCCCACCGTCACCACCGGGTCGTGCTCCGGTGTGCGACCGCCCGCCAGCCGGTGCAGCGCCGCCCGGGCCCGGGCCGGCTCGTCGCGCTCCAGGGCGACGGCGGCCAGCACGAGGTCCCGGACCTCGGTGCGGCTGTCCGGCGGCAGACTGGACCGGTCGGCCTCCTCGTCCGCCTCGCGCACCCGGTGCTCGGCCCGCCCCGGTCGGCCGCGCAGGCAGTCGATGAGCGCCAGCCGGCACAGCGCGTCGTGGCGCAGCCGGGCGGTGGTGGGCGAGAGCGGGGCCCGCGCCGCGCGTTCCAGCGCTCGGCAGGCTTCGTCCAGGCGCCCGTGCCAGAGCAGTGTCGAGCCGAGGTCGGCGGCCATCAGGGTGAGCAGCTCGGGGTGCCGCTCCAGCGGGTCGGCCGGCACTCGGCGTTCCAGCTCCTCGGCCCGGCGGGCGGCGCGGTCGGCGAGCGGGGCCGAGCCGAGCAGCCGGGCTGCGCCGGTGCGGACCAGGACGGCGGCCAGGTGGAGCGGGGTCCGCTCGGCGGGCAGCAGGGGTTCGACGTGCTCCAGGATCCGCAGCGCGCTCGCGGCCTCGTCGCGGGTGAGGTGGACGGCAGCGCGGACCAGTTCGGCGGCCGGGCTGTGCTCGGTCGGCGGCATCCGGGCGAACAGCGCGCACAGCCGGGTCGCGTCGCGCCCGGCCAGCAGCTCGCCGAGCGCGAACTCGTCGACCAGCAGCCGCGCGGCCAGCGCCCAGGCCCCGGCCTCGGCCGCGTGGTCCAGCGCGGCCCGGTACTGGCCGTGTCCGGCGAGCCAGTGCGCGGCCCGCACCCGCAGCTCGTCGACCCGCTCCGGGGCGGCGGCGCGCAGGTGCAGGCGCAGGATCCCGGCGAACATCGGGTGCAGCCGGTACCAGCCGTCGGGCAGGGCGTCGGTGAAGGCGTTCTCCTGGTGCAGCCGGTCCAGGATCCGCCGCCCGTCGCGGCGGCCGGTGAGCGCGTCGGCGAGGTCGGGGTGGACCGGGCCCAGGATGCTGCAGCGCAGCAGCAGGTCCTGGGTCGGCGCGGGCTGGGTGCGCAGCACCTCGGCGAGCAGGAAGTCCGAGAGCGCGGCGGGCCCGGCGCCGATCCGTCCGAGGTACGCCTCGGGGTCCTCGGCCTCCTGCGCGGCGAGGGCGAGCAGCCGGACCCCGGCGGTCCAGCCGGACAGCGCGTGGTGCACGGACCCGACGGCGGCCGGGCCGACCCGCAGCCCGTGCCGCTCCAGCACGGCGGCGGTCTCGGCGCGGTCCAGCGCGAGCTCGCCGGCCCGGATCTCGGCCAGCTCGCCCGCCGCCCGGTAGCGGTGCAGGGGCAGCAGCGGCTCGCTGCGGCCGACCAGGACGAGCCGCAGCCGGCCGGCGGTGTGCCGGACCAGGTCGTGCAGCTGTTCGGCGAGCCGGAGGTTGTCGAGGTGCTCGCACTCGTCCAGGACCAGGACCAGCGGCCGGGGGCAGGCGTTGATCCAGGCGGCCAGCCGCAGCAGCAGGGACGGCTCGACGTGCTCGGCCCGGGCGGGGGCGCCCACCTCCTCGGGCAGTCCGGCGACCCCGGTCCGCAGGGCCTCGCGGACGTAGGCCCAGAAGGTGCCGGGCTGGTTGTCGCTCGGCTCCAGGGTGAGCCAGCCCGCCGGGCCGGGGAGGCGGCCGCGGGCCAGCCAGTCGGCCACCAGCAGGGTCTTGCCGGCCCCGGCCGGGCCGGTGACCAGGGTCACCGGACGGAGCGCGGCACTGTCGAGCCGGCCGAGCAGGCGGTCGCGGCGCAGGAAGGCGGCGGCGGGTGGGCGGGGCGGCCGGACCCGGGTGGCCAGCATCGGGTCGCCGTTGGGCAGCCGCACCGGGGCGGGCGTGTCCGCTGCCGGGAGCGGCGCCGCTGTCGGGTCCGCCTCCGCCGTCGGGACCGGGGAGGCGGGCGCGGGGGCGAGCACCGGTGGGGAGGCGAGCCCGGTCGGGGAGAGGGGTGCGGGCGCTGCGCGGATGTACGGCATGGGGCCACCGCCTGGTGGTTCCGCCCTCGGGAGGGCACGTCCGGGCGGGGCGCGGGACGCGGTCCCCGGCGGCGGGCGCCGCCGGACCGCCCGGGGTGGAACGTCCCTTCGACCGTAGTACGGCCCCGGGGCCGGGTGCCATCCGAGCCGGGTGCTACCCGAGCCGTGTGCCGACGGGGCCGACCGGTCCGGGCTCGGCCCGGCCGGTACCCGGCGCCCCGCCCGCCGGAGGTGGCCGGGCGGACCCCGAGCGGCGAGGATCGCGGCAAGGACTCGGCGAGCCGGCCGAGCGCAGCCCCCAGGAGGCCGCCGTGAGCGTCCCCGGACCGGCACCCCGCCGCCGTGCCCCCGGCCCGCCCGGACCGGGCGTCAGGGCACGGCGGACGGACTACGCGGGCGCGGTCTACGGCTCGATGCTGGCGGCCTCCGTGATCGCCGCGTCCAGCGTGCAGGAGCCCCATCCGAGGCTGTCGCTCGTCCTGCTGCTGGTGGTCACCGGGCTCGTCTTCTGGGCCGCCCACGTCTACGCGCACGTCGCCGGGCAGCGCGAGGCGGGGCAGGACGTGACCTTCCGCCAGGTGCGCCGGGTCGGCCGGCACGAGTGGCCGATCGTCGAGGCCGCGGCGCTTCCGGCGCTGGCGGTCCTCGCCAGCCCGTCGCTGGGCGCGGGGGAGAACGCCTGGCTCGCGCTGGCGGTCGCGGTCTGCCAGCAGGTGGCCTGGGCCACCCTGGGCGCCCACC
The DNA here is from genome assembly GCF_034043715.1 of Kitasatospora purpeofusca. Taxonomy (GTDB): domain Bacteria; phylum Actinomycetota; class Actinomycetes; order Streptomycetales; family Streptomycetaceae; genus Kitasatospora; species Kitasatospora purpeofusca_A. Next base: position 10,015 of record NZ_JAXCLC010000107.1, read on the forward strand.
GGGCCGGGGCCCGACCGCGCCAGATCGTCGCCGAGGGTGCCGTCAACCTGGTCCTGGGACTGGTCATCGTCGCGGCCAAGGTCGCCGTCGGCCACTGACCTGCGCCCGGCCGGCCCGATCCCGAGGGACCCCGGCTCGATCCCGAGGGACCCCGGCCCGATCCCGAAGAAGCCCGGCCCGATCCCGAGGAAGCCCGGCCCCGTCCTCGGAACGCGCTCCAGTCACCCGTCCGGGTGGCCCGGGCCGGTGGCCTTTCGCGCCGGGCGGGTAGCGGGCAGGTGGCCGGTGAACAGCACCGCGCCGGCCGTGATGCAGGAGCAGGCGAGCACGGCGGCCTTGAGACCGTCGATCTGCGCGTCCTGGTAGTTCTCCACCACGGCCGCCGCCTCCGCCGGCGGGACGTCCGGCCGCGCCGCCAGCGCCGAGGCCACCTGGTCGGCCGGTACGAAGGACAGGCCGGCCTCCACCTGGACGGCGGTCTGCTGCTTGACGGCCCCGGAGACCCGGGGATCGCTCTCGATCTGGGTGGTCACGGAGGTCGCGAGGGCGCCGACGAGGATCGCCCCGATCAGCGCCGTCCCGAGCGAGGAGCCGAGGTTCTGCGCGGTGTACTGCAGCCCGCCGGCCTCGCTGCGCTCCTCCGCCAGCACGCTGGACTGCACCGTGTTGCCCAGCTGCGAGGCGAGCATCCCCATCCCGACGCCGAGCAGGGCCATCGCCCCGGCGAAGGAGGCGCCGCGCAGGTCCGGTCCGATCGCCGTGATCAGCCACAGGGTGGCGGCGAGCAGGACCAGCAGGCCCGCCCTGGCGATGGTGCGCGGCGAGGCGTAGCGCAGCAGCAGGGTGCCCGACATCGAGGCGCCGAGCATCGTCACGGACACCGGCAGCAGCCGCAGCCCGGTCTCGAAGGCGTTCAGGCCCTGCACGACCTGGAGCTAGAGCGGGATGACGAAGAACAGGCCCAGCAGGACGGTGTTCTGGTTGAACAGGGTGGTCAGCCCCGAACGCAGCGTCCGGTTGCCGAACAGGTCGAGCGAGACCAGGGGCGTGCGGCCCCGGCTCTCGCGTCGGCGCTCGTGCACGCAGAAGGCGTAGGTCAGGGCGGCCCCGAGCGCGACGACGAACAGCGTCGGCGCGAAGCCGAGGACGGTGAACGGCGGGTTGCGCGGCTGGACCCAGCCCCACGTCCCGCTCTGCAGCACGGCCAGCACCATCAGGGCCAGGCCCGCCGCGGACAGCACCACGCCGAGCAGGTCGAGCCGGGGCGGGTCGGTCGGCCGGGGCTGCACCGGCACCCAGCGCATCAGCAGCAGGATCGTCAGGACCAGCACCACTTCGCCGGCGAACACCAGCCGCCAGGTCAGATAGGTGGTCACCCAGCCGCCGAGCAGCGGGCCCACCGCGATGCCCGCGCCCGCGAGGCCGCCGATCACGCCGTAGGCGACCGCCCGGTCGCGGCCGGAGTAGGAGCCGGCCACCAGGGCGGCCAGCGCGGGCAGCACCAGCGCCGCCCCCAGCCCCTCGATGATCGACCAGCCGAGGGCGAGCACCCCGACCGTGGGCGCCACCGCGGTCAGCCCCGAGCCGACCGCGTACACGACCAGGCCGATCACGAAGACCCGACGGCGCCCGAACATGTCGCCGATCTTGCCGCCGGTCAGCATGAAGGCCGCCATCACCAGGGTGTACAGGGTGATGACGGCCTGGATGGCGGTCACCTCGGTGTCGAAGTCCTCGACCAGCTGGCTGATCGAGACGTTCATCACCGAGGCGTCCAGCACCATCAGGAACTGGGCCGTGCCGAGGACGGCCAGGGGCTTCCAGCGGTTCGCCATGGTCAGCTGCCGAGGATCCGGGCCTTCTGCGCCGCGAACTCCTCCTCGGTGAGGACCCCCTGGTCCTTGAGCGTCGCGAGGTCCTTGAGCTGGTCCAGCTTCTCCTCCATGGTCGGCGCGGCGGGCGCCGCGGCGGCCGGCGGGGGTGCGGCCGGGGCAGCGGGGGCGGCGGGCGCGGGTTCGGCGTACTCCTCCTGCCGCGCCCAGCGGCCGGCCTGGCGACGGGAGACTCGGTTGGAGACGGCGGTGGCCGTTCCGGCGACGACCGCGGTGCGGGCGACGCCACGTAGCAGTCCGGGCATGGCTTCCTGCCTGGGGTGAGGGAGACAGTGAGGGAGAGGGTGAGGAAGAACGGGGGCGGGGTGGGGCCGCGCGGGTCAGCCGGCGGCGTCGAGCTCCTCCAGTGCGTCCAGCACCTCCAGGAGGTCCTGGACCGGGACGCGCCCACTGGCGACCATGCGCGCGTCCGCCCGCCGCAGGGCGGCGGCCAGTGGAGCGGCCCACCGGTTCTCGTAGAGGAGCACCACGGCGGAGTCGCCGGGCTCCAGGACCAGACCGGCCTCGGTGACGTCGGCGTCCCCGAGCAGACCGGAGGAGGCGCCCTCGAAGACGGTCAGGTCGAGGACGCCGTCGCCGTTCAGGTCGGCCAGTTCGACGGCGGAGACCGTGCCGTCCTCGTCCTTGCGGACGAAGATCAGGTCGAGGATTCGGACGATGTCGCGATCGACCAGGTCGACGAGCAGCGGCAGGCCCTCGCCATGGAGGTGGCTGCCGGGGAACGCGATCACCAGGTAGTCGATGGGGCCGAGGTCGACCCGTTCGGATTCGTCCGCCCCGCCGGGTGCATCGGGTGCGTTGCTCACGTCGGCTCCTCCGGGCGAAGGGGGTGGGGGCCGGCCGGTCGGGTGCGCCGGTCGGGGGCCGGTCCGGGCGCCGCCCGGACACCGACCCGGAGCGACGCTAACCCGCCGCCCCCGGCCACCGGCTCACCTGTTCGGGGTGATGGGCGAGCGGGGCCGACCCACCGGGGCGGGCGGGACCGGCCCCGGTCACCCCGGTGGGTCAGCCCTGCTCGCCGAGTGCCGCCCGGGGCCCTTGGCTGGGTGCACCGGTGTTCGCGCCCCACGGCGCCACCGGTCCGCCCGGGGCGTGCCCCGATCCCGGGCCACCCAGGACGAGGAGCCGCGCCCATGCCACCGACCGAGCCCGGCCCCGCCCAGCCCGGCCGCCCGGACAGCGTCGAACTGGACGCGCTGCACCGCCGGGTCGCCGAGCTGGAGGCGGACGCCCGGGGCAAGAAGGAGCACCACCGGCTGCGCACCACCGGCTCGGTCGTCCTGGTGGTGGTCGCGTCCGTGCTGTCGCTGCTCGCGGTGATCGCGGTCTGGGCCCACGACGAGATCACCGACACCGACCGGTTCGTCGCCACCATGGCACCGCTGGCCCACAACCCCGACGTCCAGAGCGCCCTGGCCAACCGGATCACCAATGCCGCGACGGAGCAGGTCGACGTCAAGTCCCTGGTGAACGACCTGTCCCAGGCCGCCGCCGAGCAGGGTGTGCCGCCCCGGCTGGCCCAGTTGCTGGGCGGCCTGACCGGACCGCTGGAGGGGGCGCTGACCAACCTCGTGCACTCCGTCGCCGAGCGGGTGGTCACCAGCGACGCCTTCGCCACCGTCTGGGAGGACGCGGTACGGGCCGGGCACGCCACCATGGTCAAGGCCCTCACCGGCGAGGGCGGCGGCGCGGTGGTGCTCAAGAACGACGAGGTCGTGATCGACATCGGGCCGATGGTGGACCGGGTAAAGACCGCCCTGGTCCAGGCCGGGTTCGGGCCCGCGGCCAAGATCCCGGAGGTGCACACCGAGTTCGTGGTGTTCTCCTCGCCCGACCTCGCCAAGATCCGCGGCGGCTTCCGGCTGCTGGGGATCCTCGGCTGGTGGATGCCGGTGATCACGGTCCTGGTCGCGGCCGGCGCGGTGTTCACGGCCGTCAACCGCCGCCGCGCGCTGGCCGGCGCCGCCCTCGGCATCGCGGCGGCGATGCTGCTGCTCGGCGTCGCCCTGACGGTGTTCCGCTCCTACTTCCTGGACCATCTGCCCGCCGAGGCCTCGCCCGCCGCGGCCGGCGCCGTCTACGACGCGCTGGTGACCTATCTGCGCTCCGCGGTGCGGGTGGTCGGCTTCCTGGCGCTGGTCGTGGCGCTCGGCGCGTTCCTCATCGGCCCCTCGAGGGCCGCCGTCACCGTCCGTTCGGTGGCCGGCCACGGGGTGGCGGCGCTGCGCTCCGCGGCCGACTCGGCGGGTTTCCGGGCCGGGCCGGCGGAGCGCTTCGTCGGCCGCTACAAGCGCTGGACGGGCGTGGCGATCCTGGTCGTCGCCGCCGTGGTGTTCACGTTCTGGGACCACCCGACGGCGATGGTGGTGTTCTGGTTCGCCGTGGTCGTGCTGGCGGCGTTCGCGGTCCGCGAGTTCCTCGCCCCCGCCTACCGGGCCGCCGCCCCGGCCGAGCCGCCCCCGGCGCCCGGGCCGCCGACGCCGCCGACGGCGCCGCCCGCACCGCCGGGACCCCCGACCGTGACGGCCCAGGGTCCCTGACGGCGCCCGGCCCCGTTCCGGCCCCTGTCTGTCCGGGGGCCGGTCAACCCAGCACGAGCGCCTTGGCGCGCTGGTACTCCTCCTCCGTGATGGAGCCGTCCCGCCGCAGGTCCGCCAGCCGGGCCAGTTCCTCGGTGGCGCTGGGCCGCTTGGCCTCCGACCCGGCCGCGTCCCGTACGTAGTCCCGGAACTCGCTGTCCGCCTGCTTCACCCGGGCCGCCTCACGCATCCCCATCCCCTTGCCCCGGGCGATCAGGTAGATGAACACGCCCAGGAACGGCAGCACGATCAGCAGCACGCACCATCCGGCCTTGCCCCAGCCGCCGACCGAGTCGTCCCGGAAGAGGTCCCCGAAGACCCGGAACAGGAGCATGAACCAGAGGATCCACAGGAAGAACCACATGGTCGTGAGGAAGATGTTCAGCAGTGGGTAGTCGTCCATCGCCTGCCTCCGGAGAACGAGCCGACCGGGCCACCGGGCACCGGGGTCCGACCCCCCAATGGCCCACGGTGACGCCCGCCGCCCGCGCGCGCACCACCCCGGGCGGGTGAGGCGGGCCCGGCGCGGGGCTCACTCGGACCAGTCGGAGCCGAGGACGGTCTCGACGAAGTCACCCCGCTCGAAGCCCGGGACGTAGTGCGCCAGGACATCGGTCTTGACGTTGCCGAAGGTGGTGGCCGGGCGGTCCCTGATGCCCTCGGTGAACGCGGCGAGGATCCGGTTCTTGAAGTCCGGCCGGGGGTGCGCGGCCGTGACGGCGGCGCGCTGGCCGGGACCGCCACCCCGGCGGACACCGGCCCGCTGGACACCCTGGTGATCGTCTGGGCCGACCACCTCGCCACCCGGGGGCCCGACCCTGTGACCCCGTGACCCTGGGACGCCCGTGCCGTCGGTGACCGACGGCACGGGCGTCGGCATGCCCCCGGCGGGCGCCGCCATCTCGTTGTAACGTTTTCGCTCTGTGCGACGAAAAATTTCCGAAAACTGTTGTTAACCATTCATGGCCTGGCTAGATTCACTCCCGTTCCCGCGATCAGCGGGACGGCGGCGGCACCGATCGATGGTGCGCCGCAGCCAGTCGGGACGGCCGCGAGCGGCGCGCCCGAGCAGAGCGAAGGAGCTCCGGACATGGGTGGCAGAATCGTGGGCGGGCCGAGTCGGCGTGGCTTCCTCAAGGGGGTCGGCGCGGCTGCCGTCGCCGCCGGCGGAGGGTCGGTCCTGGCCGCGTGCAGCAGTTCGGGCTCCGGTGGGGGAGACGCGGGCGGTTCCGGCGAGCTGTCCGGATCGGTCACCGTGTGGAGCTGGAAGAACCCGGCGGCGGAGCTCAAGGCCCTGATCCCGGCCTTCAACGCCGTCCACCCCAAGGTCAAGGTGACCGTCCAGGACATCGGCAACCCGGCGATCTGGGACAAGATCACCATCGCGATGGCCGCCGGCGGCCAGGGCCTGGCCGACGTGCTGCACATCGGCGTCGACTACCTGCCCGGCTACATCGAGAAGTTCCCGGGCGGCCTCGCGGACCTCGGCGCGCTGGGCGCCAACAAGCACGCCGACGCCTTCGCGCCGGGCCTGTGGCAGACCGTCTCCCGCCAGTCCAAGGTCTACGCCCTGCCGTGGGAGGCCAACGCGAGCGGGTTCTTCTACCGCTCCGACCTCTTCCAGAAGGCCGGCGTCGACGCCGCCTCCCTCGCCACCTGGGACGACGTCATCACCGCGGGCAAGAAGGTCAAGGAGACCACCGGCACCGCGCTGCTGGCCGTGGACCGCTCGGCCTCGCAGGCCGACTCGGCCAACCTCTTCCAGCTGCTGCTCCAGCTCCAGGGCACCTTCTACTTCAACATCGACGGCAAGATCACCATCAACTCGCCGGAAGCCGTCCGGGCGCTCACCCTGATCAAGGAGATGAACGACGCCGGGCTGCTGCTCGACGTCCAGGGCTCGCCCGGTGCGCCCGGCTACGACTCCGCGGTCAAGGCCGGCAAGGTCGCCGTCTGCCCCAACCCCGCCTGGTACGGCGGCTACATGGAGTCCCTGGCGGCCGACCAGAGCGGCAACTGGCGCCTGATGCTCCCGCCGGCCGTCACCCCCGGCGGCTCGCGCTCGGCCATCGTCAACTCCACCCACCTGGCCGTCGCCGGCTCCAGCAAGAACCAGCGGGCGGCGTTCGCCTTCGCCGAGTTCGCCCTCACCCGGCCCGAGTCCCAGGTGCCGATCTACAAGAACAAGGGCATCTTCCCGGCCCTGCTCAAGGCGTACGACGATCCGGCCTTCCACGCCGAGAGCGCCTACTTCGGCGGCCAGAAGTACGCCGAGGTGCTCCTGGAGGAGCTGTCCAAGCCGTCGGTGCCGACCAACTACACCGCCGACTACGCCCGGGCGCTGAAGGTCATCGACGACGCCCAGACCAAGGTCCTGCTCCAGGGCGCCGACCCGGCCACGGTGCTGCGCGCCGCCGCCGACCAGCTCGTCCAGCAGACCCTGAGGGCCCAGGCATGACCACCGCGACGCCGGCGAGGGCGGGAGCCGGATCCCGACCCGGACCCGGCGCCCCCCCCCCCCCCCCCCCCCCGGGGCGGGG
>NZ_JAXCLC010000108.1:0-16669 GCF_034043715.1 Kitasatospora purpeofusca
CCCCCCCCCCCCCCCGGGGGGGGGGGCCGGGCCCCCCCCCCCCCCCCGCGGGGCGGTCAGCGCGGGCCGGGCAGCCGGACCTCGATCCGGCAGCCGCGCGCGGCCTCGGCGACCTCGATCCGCCCGCCGTGCAGGTCCACCGCCCAGCGGGCGATGGCCAGGCCCAGGCCGGTGCCGCCGTCGGAGCCGGGGCCGGCCGCGGTCGCGGTGCCGCTGCGGCCGAACCGCTCGAAGACCCTGGCCCGGTCCGCCGCCGGGATGCCGGGACCCTCGTCCTCGACCTCCAGCAGCAGGGCCCCGGGCCCCTCGTCGGGTCTGGCCCGGACCGTCACGGTGCCGCCGGGCGGGGAGTGCTTGCAGGCGTTGTCCACCAGGTTGGCCACCACCTGGTGGAGCCGTTCGGTGTCGGCGACGCCGGTCAGCCCGGCCGGGCTCACCTCCAGGGCGAGCCGGACGTCGCCGCGCCGGGAGAAGGCCCCGCCGGCCGTGGCGCCGTCCACGGTGACCCCGCGCAGCACGCCGTCCAGGAACTCGCGCACCTCGAACGGGCGGGCGTCCAGGTCGACCACACCGTCGTCGATCTTGGAGAGGTCGAGCAGGTGGGTGACCAGCCGGCCGAGCCGCTCGGTCTGCTCCAGCGCGGCACCCAGGGTCGCCGGGTTGGGCTGGACGACGCCGTCGACCACGTTCTCCAGCACGGCCCGCAGCGCGGCGATCGGCGTGCGCAGCTCGTGCGAGACGTTGGCCACCAGCTCGCGCCGGTGCCGGTCGGCGGCCTCCAGGTCGGACGCCATCTGGTTGAAGGTCGCGGCGAGCTCGCCGATCTCGTCGCGCGAGTTCACCTCGACCCGGCGGCTGTAGTCGCCGGAGGCCATCGCGCGGGCGGCGGCGGTCATGTCGCGCAGGGGGGCTGTCAGCCCGTGCGCGAGGAACTGCATGAAGAGCAGCGAGGCGATCATCGAGAAGATCATGATGATCCGGATCTGGGTCTCGGACCGGATCGCCACGACCACCATGCCGGTGGCCAGGAAGACCGAGACGATCACCAGGAGGGCGAGTTTGCCCTTGATGGAGCGGACCGGGTCGAGCGGCCGGATGTCGGCCCAGACCCGTTTCGCGGCGCGGGCGGCCAGGGTGGGCGGCCGACTGCCGTCGATGTCCCCGTTGCGTTGCTGTGGAAAGGTCATTGGTCCCCTGTGGTCCCGCGCGTGGGTCCGCCGCACGGCGGTTCGGGACAACGGGCCCCCCGGCGGCCCGGTGTCCGAGGGTGGTGCCGCTACGAGAGCGGGGCCTCCAGCGCGTACCCGACACCGTGCACGGTGCGGATCCAGCTGGCGCCGATCTTGCGGCGCAGTGCCTTGACGTGGCTGTCGACGGTCCGGGTGCCGGACGCGTCCGTCCAGTCCCAGACCTCGGCCAGCAGCTGCTCACGGGTGAGCACGGCGCGCGGCTGGGCCGCCAGGCAGGCGAGCAGGTCGAACTCGGTCGGCGTCAGGTGGACGTCGCCCGAGGCCAGCCGGACCCGGCGCTGCACATGGTCGATCTCCAGCTCGCCGAAGCGCAGGCTGCCCAGCGCGGGCGTCCGGGCGGCCTGCTGGGCGCGCTCGACGCGGCGCAGCAGCACGTTGACCCGGGCGGCCAGTTCGCGCATGGAGAAGGGCTTGGTCATGTAGTCGTCGGCGCCGACGCCGAGGCCGACCAGCAGGTCCGTCTCGTCGTCCCGCGCGGTGAGCATCAGGACCGGCACCGGGCGCTGGGCCTGGATCCGGCGGCACACCTCGAGGCCGTCGAAGCCGGGCAGCATGATGTCGAGGACGACGAGGTCCGGCTGCCAGGTGTGGAAGCCGTCGACGGCGCCGGGGCCGTCGTGGGCCACCGCCACCTTGAAGCCCTCCGCGCCCAGCCGGGCCGCGATCGACTCGGCGATCGTGGGCTCGTCCTCCACCACCAGCACTCTGCGCTGGCTGCTCACCGTGCCGCCGGTGTTCTGGTTGTCCTGCTGAATTTCTGTCACGGTCACGCCACCGCCCCCAGGGCTGCGGGCCGGCCACCTGTGGGGATGGCGAAGGCTCCGCTTCGTAGTCTTGTTCCGTCGTGGACTGTGCCGGGTCCGCCGTCCCGTCGCGTGCGCGGGCGACGGCGAGGGCGTGGGCCGCTCTCCGTCTCCCGTACACCTCGCAGCGTACGGACCGCAGGTGATTCCCGGCAGGTGGACCGGACATTTCCGGCCCGCGGGCCGGCCTGTCGGACCGGTTTTCGGGCCCACCGGGAAGTGGGCACGGGCCGATACCTTACCCGGCGTTTTTTCACTCCGTAACGGTACGTATGCACATGAGTTGACGCCAAGCCGCCGGTCAGGGCGGAAAGCGGCCCCGAGAGGGGGCGCAGGTCTGGACCAATGCCGACCGGTGCGGACCCCGGATCCTCACGGCCTTCTCCCAGCGGACTCCCAGGCACCGGACGTAACGTGGCCACGACAAATTCGTGGGGGTGGGATTTCCGGTACGCGCCGGTACGTTGGATACGCGCGGGTGACGGCTGCGGGCGTTGGAGCGGAGGCGGCATGACGGAGCGGCAGGCGCCCGCGGGGCGCGGCGGGCCGCCGTACGGGATGCTCCGGGCCGGCCTGCGGACCGGCGCGGTCGACTGGATCCTGGCCCGGGTGCCGACCCTGCGGCGCAATCCCTTCGCCCTCGGCTACCTCGCCGTGGTCGGCGCCACCACCACTTTCGCCGGGCTGGCCGACCCGGAGCTGGTGCTCCGGCTCCAGGAAGCCTCCAGCTCGGACGGGCACAACCTGTTGCGGCACCCGCTGCGCGCGCTGCTGTTCAGCGGCTTCTGGGTGGCCGGTCCGGTCTGGATGCCCTACCTCTGGGCCTTCGCCTTCACCGTCGCGCCGCTGGAGCGCCGGGTCGGCCCCGGCCGGGCGGCCGCGGTCTTCGGGGCCGGGCACGTCGCCGCCACCCTGCTCTCCCAGGGCGTGGTCGTCGTCGCGGTGGAGGCCGGGCGGCTGGAGCCGGCCGCCATGGACCACCTCGACATCGGTGTCAGCTACGGCGTGCTCGCCAGCCTCGGCGCGCTGGCCGGGCTGCTCCGGCCGGCGGGGCGCACCGCCGTGCTCGCGCTGGCGGTGGTGCTGGTCGCCGAGCAGATCGCCGCCGACCGGGACCTCGTCACCGGGGTCGGCCACCCGGTGGCGCTGCTGGCCGGGGTGGCGCTGTGGCGGTGGCTGCGCCGCTGGGAGGGCCACCGGCCGCGTCGTGCCCCGGTCGGGCTGCCCGCCGAGCTGTCGCGGCCGGCGTCCACGTCCCCGGCCCCGGCCCGGGGTGCCGCGGTGCCGGGCCGCTCCTGATCCCGGGTGGCGGGGGTGCTCCCGGATCCGCCCGGCGGGTGGCGGGGATGCTTCCGGATCCGCCCGTCGGACGGCGGGGACGCTCCCGGATCCGCCCGGCAGGATCGCCTCCCGGTCCGGTGCCGGGCCTTTTTTGACAGCTCCGCGACAGCCCGCGCCGATCCGCCGTGTTCGCTCATGGCGAACAGGTGGCGGGGAACATCCGGGGCCCGCCAAGCCTTAGTCAGGGCGACTCAAGTTCGCTGACTGGGGAGAGATCATGGCATCGACGTCCGCACCGCTCACCCTGCCCGTGCTGCCGTTGGACGACGAGGTCGTCCTGCCGGGCATGGTCGTTCCGCTGGACCTGAAGGACGCCGAGGTCCGCGCCGCCGTCGAGGCCGCGCGCGCCGCCGCCACCGGAGGCGCCGGGAAGCCGCAGGTGCTGCTGGTCCCGAGGGTGGACGGCTCCTACGCGGCGGTCGGCACCCTCGCCACCGTCGAGCAGGTCGGCCGGCTGGCCGACGGCCCGGACGGGATCGGGCAGCCGGCCGCGCTGGTCCGGGCGGTGCGCCGGGTGCGGATCGGCGTGGGCACCACCGGGCCCGGCGCCGCGCTCTGGGTGGAGACCACGCCGTTCCGCGAGTCCTCGGTCGGCACCCCGGTGGCCGGCCGGGCCGCCGAGCTGGTCAAGGAGTACAAGTCGCTCTCCACCCAGTGGCTGCGCCGGCGCGGCGCCTGGCAGATCGTCGACCGGGTGGCCGCGATCGAGGGCGTCGGCGAGCTCGCCGACAACATCGGCTACGCGCCCTTCGCCACCGCCGAGCAGAAGCTCAAGGTGCTGCTGGAGGCCGACCAGGTCGCGCGACTGGAGTACGCGCTCGGCCTGCTCCGCGACCACCTCGCCGAGGAGGAGGTCAACGACACCATCCGCAAGGACGTCGAGGAGGGCGTCGCCAAGCAGCAGAAGGAGTTCCTGCTCCGCCGCCAGTTGGAGGCCGTCCGCAAGGAGCTGGCCGAGCTGAACGGCGACCCGGCCGACGAGGAGGACGACTACCGCACCCGGGTCGAGGCCGCCGACCTCCCGGAGAAGGTCCGCGAGGCCGCCCTCAAGGAGGTCGACAAGCTGGAGCGGGCCAGCGACCAGTCGCCCGAGGGCTCCTGGATCCGCACCTGGCTGGACACCGTGCTGGAGCTGCCCTGGAACGAGCGCACCGAGGACAGCTACGACATCGCCGGCGCCCGCGCGGTGCTGGACGCCGACCACGCCGGCCTGGCCGACGTCAAGGACCGCATCGTCGAGTACCTGGCCGTCCGCAAGCGCCGGGCCGAGCAGGCGGCCGCGGCGGGGCAGGCGGCGGGACAGGCGGCGGGGCAGGCCGCCGGGGAGCAGCAGGACGGACCGGGCGGGGCCGTTCCCCCGAAGGGCGGCGGCCGGCGGGCGGGCGGCGCGGTGCTCGCGCTGGTCGGCCCGCCCGGGGTCGGCAAGACCTCGCTCGGCGAGTCGGTGGCCCGCGCCATGGGCCGCACCTTCGTCCGGGTCTCGCTCGGCGGCGTCCGGGACGAGGCCGAGATCCGCGGCCACCGCCGCACCTACGTCGGCGCGCTGCCCGGCCGGCTGGTCCGGGCGCTCAAGGAGGCCGGCTCGATGAACCCGGTCGTCCTGCTCGACGAGATCGACAAGGTCGGCTCCGACTACCGGGGCGACCCGGCCGCCGCCCTGCTGGAGGTGCTCGACCCGGCGCAGAACCACACCTTCCGGGACCACTACCTGGAGGTCGAGCTGGACCTCTCCGACGTGGTCTTCCTCGCCACCGCCAATGTGCTGGAGTCCATCCCCGAGCCGCTGCTCGACCGGATGGAGCTGGTCCGCCTGGACGGCTACACCGAGGACGAGAAGGTCGTCATCGCCCGCGACCACCTGCTCCCGCGCCAGCTGGAGCGGGCCGGGCTCAAGGGCGAGGAGGTCGCGGTCCACGAGCCGGCGCTGCGCAGGCTGGCGGGCGAGTACACCCGCGAGGCCGGCGTCCGGAACCTCGAACGGGCGATCGCCCGGGTGCTGCGCAAGATCGCCGCGCAGACCGAGCTGGGGGAGCGCGAGCTGCCCGCCGCGATCGGCGCGGAGGAGCTGCGCGCCCTGATCGGCCGGCCGCACCACGTGCCGGAGGCCGCCCAGGAGCCCGCCGAGCGCCGCACCGCGGTGCCCGGGGTGGCGACCGGCCTGGCGGTCACCGGGGCCGGCGGCGACGTCCTCTACATCGAGGCCTCGCTCGCCGACGCCGAGACCGGCGGCACCGGGCTCACCCTGACCGGCCAGCTGGGCGACGTCATGAAGGAGTCCGCACACATCGCGCTCTCCTACCTGCGCTCGCGCGGGGCCGAGCTGGAGCTGCCGGTCACTTCGCTGCGCGACCGGGGAGTGCACCTGCACATCCCGGCCGGCGCCGTCCCCAAGGACGGTCCGAGCGCCGGTATCACCATGACCACCGCGCTGGCCTCGCTGCTCTCCGGGCGCAAGGTGCGGACCGATGTGGCGATGACCGGCGAGGTGTCGCTGACCGGGCGGGTGCTGCCGATCGGCGGGGTGAAGCAGAAGCTGCTCGCCGCCGACCGGGCCGGGGTCACCACGGTGATCATCCCCCGGCGGAACGAGGCCGACCTGGACGACGTCCCGGCCGAGGTGCTGGCGCGGCTCACCGTGCACCCGGTCGCCGACGTCCGGGAGGTGCTGGGGCTGGCCCTGGAGCCGGCCGAGGTGCTGGCCGCCGTCGCCTGACCCGGTCCGGGCCTCCTGGCCGGGGGCTCCTCCCCGACCCCCGGCCCCGTCCGACGGCCCCCCGCCCCGGAGCCCGTCCCGCCCGGTTCGCCGGACGGGACGGGCTCCGTGCGCCGTGCCAGACTGCGAAGATGCCGTCCCTCACCCAGCGCGTCCTGGCCCGGGTGCCGGGCCGGGTCCGTCCGGCCCTGGTCCGGCACCGGCGGCTGGTGAAGTTCCTGCTGGTCGGCAGCGGCTGCTTCGCCCTGACGCTGCTGATCAACTACGCGCTGCGGTTCACCGTCCTGCCGGGGAAGCCGGTGCTGGCACTCACCGCGGCGACCGTGGTCGGCACCGTCGTCTCCTACCTGCTCAACCGGCGGTGGTCCTTCCGCTCCCCCTGGCGACGGCGCGAACCCCTGCTCTTCGTGCTCGTCAGCGCCGTCGCGATCGCCGTCAACGACCTGCCGCTGATCGCCTCGCGCTACCTGCTGGACCTGCGCGAGCCCCGGGTCAGCCCGTTCACCCAGGAGCTGGCCGACTTCCTGAGCGGGATGGTGCTGGGCACCTTCGTGGCGATGCTGTTCCGGTTCTGGGCCATGCAGCGCTGGGTCTTCACCCGCGTGGAGCAGCCCGGGGCGGGAAGCCCCGCGGGCGTCCCGGCCCTAGGCTCGGAAGGGCAGTGAGCCGTGGCCGGAGCGGGTGGGCGTGATGCGTGATGCGTGATGCGTGAGACGGACGGCGCCCCGACCGGGCCCGCGAGCCAGCAGGGGATGCGCCGGGCCAATCTGGCGCTGGTGCTCGGTGTGATCGCGCGCGCTCCGCGCTCGCGCGCCGAGGTGGCCGCCGGGACGGGGCTGACCAGGGCCGCGGTCTCCTCGCTCGCCGAGGAGCTGATCGGGGCCGGACTCGTGGTCGAGGAGGGCCCGGCCGCGCCCAGCGGCAAGGCCGGCCGGCCCGGCACCGCGCTCGGGCTCAACCCGGACGGCCCCGGCGGCCTCGGCGCCGAGATCGGGGTGGAGCACCTGGGCGCCTGCGTGGTCGACCTGCGCGGCGAGGTCCGCGCCTGGCGCCGCCAGGAGATCCGCAACCGGGGCCGGAGCCCCGCCGCCGTCATGGCCGACCTCGCCGAACTGGTCCGCCGGGCCGCCGCCGAGGCCGGACCGCGCCCGGCCGGGCTGGCCCTGGCCGTGCCCGGCCTGGTCGGGGTCGACGGCGCACTGCTCCAGCGCGCCGCCAACCTGGGCTGGGAGGAGGTGCCGCTCGCCACCGAGCTGCGGCTCGCGCTGCGCGCCGCCGGAGCCGGGGAGCTGGCCGAGCTGCCGCTGCGGGCCGACAACGAGGCCAACCTCGGCGGGCTCGCCGAACTCTGGCTCGGCGGCGGGCCGGCCCACTTCCTGCATGTCTCCGCCGAGGCCGGGATCGGCTCGGCGATCGTGGTCGAGGGCCGCCTGCTGCGCGGCGCGCGCGGCTTCGCGGGCGAACTGGGGCACGTCCCGGTGCGTCCGGACGGTCCGCGCTGCGCCTGCGGGGCGCACGGCTGCCTGGAGCAGTACGCGGGGGAGTCGGCGGTGCTGCGCGCGGCCGGTCTCGAGGGCATCCGGGGCGACTGGGTGGCGCTGCTCGCCGAGCGGGCGGAGGCCGGGGACGAGGAGGTGCGGCAGGCGCTCGCCGGGGCCGGCGCCGCGCTGGGGATCGCCTCGGCGGGCGCGGTCAACCTGCTGGACCCGGCGGAGGTGGTGCTGGGCGGCGGCTACGCGCAGCTGGCGCCCTGGCTGCTGCCCGCGATGCGGGCCGAGCTGGCCGCCCGGGTGACCGTCCGCCCCTGGGCGGACGAGCGGCTGACGGTCTCCCGGCTGGGCCGCCGCGGCCCCCTGCTGGGAGCCGCGGCGGGGGTGGTCCGGTCGGTGCTCGCCGATCCGGGCCGGCCGAGGGCCTGAGAGCCTCAGCGCTTGAGGGCCTCAGGGCTTGAGAGCCTTTCGGCCTCGGGCCTCGGGCCTCGGGCCTGTGGGCCTTGGGCGGTCGGGCGCCGGGACGGTCAGCTCTCGACCAGCTCGCGGCTGCGGTGCGAGGGCCGGCGCAGGACGGCGGCGAAGGTCACCGCGATCCCGGCCAGGGCCCAGGCCAGCAGCACGAGCAGCGGCTTGGTCAGCGCGGTGCCGTCGAAGTAGGCGAGGGAGCGGGTCGCGTCGGTGCCCGCGCCGTTCGGGAACCAGGCCCCGATCGCCCGCCAGAACGGCGGCATCAGCGGGGGCGGGAAGACGCCGCCCGCGCTGGGGTTGCCGAGCACCACGAAGAGCAGCACCGCGACGCCGATGCCGACGATGTCGAACAGGCACTGCAGGGCCATGGTGAACGCGCCCACCGAGAAGACCACCAGCGCGCCGACGGCGGACATCGACCAGAACGGCCCGGGCAGCGCGCCCAGCACCGACTTGACGATGATCGCGCCGCCGATGCCGGCCGCGACCGAGTAGAGCGCCAGCGTGCCGAGGCGGATCAGCGCCCGGTCGGTGTTGGCGGGCTTCGCCCCGGCGCTGACGCCGAGGATGGAGGCGACCAGGTAGCCGCCGACGCACCAGCCGATCACCAGGTAGAAGGAGGACAGGCCGTTGGCGTCGCCCTTGGCCAGGGGCACCACGTCCTCGACCTTCACGGTGCGGCCCTGGGTCTTCTCCAGGCCGGTGACGATGCTCTCGGCGGCCCGGGCGGCGGACGGGCCGCGCGCGTTGGCGACCAGCAGCACGTCCTCGGTGGAGGCCGGGTCCACCACCAGCGCGGCGTAGACCTTCTGGTCCTTGATCCGCTCGGTGGCGGTCGCCGCGTCCGGCGCGGTGACGGCCTTCACGGCGCTGTCCGGGACCGACTCCAGGCCCTGGACGAACTTGGGGGCGACCTGCGGCGGGGCGACCACCGCGATCGACAGCTCGTGCGGCGCGGGGTGGTGCAGGGCGCCCACGTAGGAGGTGACGAAGCCGAGCTGGAGCAGCAGCACGCCGATGACCAGCAGCGCCGCGCGCGGGGTGACCGCGCCCTTCAGCTCGGCGACGAAGCCCTTCCTCGGTTCCGGGGCCGGTCCCTTCGTCGGCTCCGGCGTCGGCTCCTGCCCTGCTTCTTGCCCGGGGGCGGCGGTCATGCACATCTCCTTGCGTAACGGGGGAAACCGGATACTTAATAGCATGAACTAGTTTCCTCTGTGTTTCTCCCGCGCCGCAGCGGCCCGGGCGGGCTGCGGGATACTGGCGCGGTGAAGGTGCCGAACGAGGAGCGCGACGAGCAGCCCCTGCTGGCCGTGGAACGCGAGGTCGGGGTGCTGTTCCGCCGCGGCCGGGCCCGGGTGGCGGAGCTGTCCCGGCGGGTCCATCCGCAGCTGGAGGGCATGGCGTACAGCCTGCTGGGCCATGTCGAGCAGGCCGGGCCGGTGCGGGTGACCGATGTCGGCGTGCACTTCGCGGTCGGCAAGGCGACCATCAGCCGGCAGATCCGGGCGCTGGAGGAGCTGGGCCTGCTGGCCCGGGAGGCGGACCCGCTGGACCGCCGTTCGGCGCTGGTGTCGCTCACCGAGGAGGGCCGGCGGCGCTTCCTGGCGGCCCGGGATGCCCGGATGGGCCGGGTGCGGGAGCTGATGGCCGACTGGTCGGAGGAGGACGTGCTCCGCTTCGCCGAGCTGCTGCACCGCTTCAACGACGTGGTGGGCGAGGCGGCCGTGCCGGCCGGCTGAGGTCGGCGGGCGGACCGCGCGGGGAGCCCGGACCGGGACCGGTCCGGGCTTTACTTGTTCTTGAAGAATGTTGCCCAAGTCAACCATCTCGGCTTATGGTTGTGTCAGGCAACTATTCCGAAGGATTTCGATGACCGCCACCGCCACCCCGACTGCCTCGACCGGAGCCGCCGCCGCCACCGACCAACCGATGACGCACCGGCAGGTCATGGAGGCGCTCTCCGGCCTGCTGCTGGGCCTCTTCGTCGCCGTGCTCTCGTCGACCGTCGTCTCCAACGCGCTGCCCCGGATCCTCACCGACCTGCACGGCGGCCAGTCCGCCTACACCTGGGTGATCACCGCGACCCTGCTCACCCTCACCGCCTCCACGCCGATCTGGGGCAAGCTCTCCGACCTCGCCAGCAAGAAGCTGCTGCTGCAGATCGCGCTGGTCATCTACATCGCCTCCTCCGCGCTGGCCGGCTTCTCCCAGAACACCGGCCAGCTGATCGCCTGCCGCGCCCTCCAGGGCATCGGCGCCGGCGGCGTCACCGCGCTCGCCCAGATCTGCCTGGCCGCGATGGTCCCGCCGCGCGAGCGCGGCCGGTACAGCGGCTACTTCGGCGCCGTCTTCGCCCTCGCCACCATCGGCGGCCCGCTGATCGGCGGCGTCATCGTGGACACCTCCTGGCTCGGCTGGCGCTGGTGCTTCTACGTCGGCATCCCGTTCGCGCTGGCCGCCATCCTGGTGCTGCAGCGGACCCTCAAGCTGCCGGTGGTCCGGCGCAAGGTGCGGATCGACTACCTGGGCGCACTGGTGATCACCGGCGCGGTCAGCCTGCTGATGATCTGGATCACCCTGGCGGGCAAGAACTACGCCTGGCTCTCCTGGCAGACCGCGGCCATGGTCGGCGGCGGGCTGCTGCTCGGCGCCCTCGCCGTCCTGGTCGAGCGCCGCGCCGCCGAGCCGATCATCCCGCCGCAGCTGTTCCGGCACCGGACGGTCACCCTGTCCGCGCTGGCCAGCGTCCTGGTCGGGATCGGGATGTACGGCGCCACCACGTTCCTGAGCCAGTACTTCCAGCTCGCCCGGGACAAGTCCCCGACCGTGGCCGGCCTGATGACCCTGCCGATGATCCTCGGCCTGGCCGTCTCGTCCACCGTGGCCGGCCGGATGATCACCAAGTACGGCCGGTGGAAGGCCTACCTGGTCGCCGGCACCCTGCTGCTCGCGATCGGCTTCGCCCTGCTCGGCACCGCCCGGGCCGACACGCCCTACGGCCTGCTCTCGGTCTACATGGCGGTCACCGGCGTCGGCCTCGGCCTCACCATGCAGAACCTCGTCCTCGCCGTGCAGAACACCGTGCCGCGGGCCGAGCTCGGCGCGGCCAGCTCGGTGGTCACCTTCTTCCGCACCATGGGCGGCGCGATGGGCGTCTCCGCGCTCGGCGCGCTGATGAACAACCGGGTCGGCCACTACCTCGCCGAGAACCTGGCCGCGGCGCACGTCCCGGCGTCCGGCGGCGCGCTCGGCGGCGGCATCCCGGACCTGCACAAGCTGCCCGCGCCGCTGGTGCCGCTGGTCACCGACGCCTTCGGGCACGGGGTCGGGGTGGTGTTCCTGGTCGCGGCGCCGTTCGCGCTGCTGGCCTTCGTCACGGTGCTGTTCATTCGCGAGACGGTGCTGCGCACCGCCCAGGACTGATCCGCGCGGCGGCCGGACGGCGTCCGGACGGCGGCCGCCCGGCATCCGGACAGGGGGTACGGAAACGGCCGGAGGGCCGGGAGTGGTGGTCCACTCCCGGCCCTCCGGCCGTTCGGTGCGGGGCCGTGCGGCGGGGCTACTTGCCCGCGATCAGCGACAGTCCGTAGAGGACGGCGGCGCCGCAGACGGCGAAGCAGCTGTAGGCGCCGGCCAGGGCCAGCCGGCCGCCGTTCGCCGGGGCGTTCGGGCCGGCCGCCGCGCGCTGCGCGGTGAGCGAGGCCTCGCGGCGGGAGAGGGCCAGGATGCCGAGTGCGAAGACGGCGACGACGGCGACGGTGATGCCGAAGCTGACGCCTGCGGTCTGGGCCAGGGCGTTCCACTTGATGTGCATGGTGTTTCGAGCTCCTCAGCCGGCGGCGGTCAGGCCGCGACCGTGGTCGAGGCGGGGGTCGGGGTGGCGGACGCGGCCTGGCCGATCTCGACCGGGGTGACGTCGGTGACGTCGGTGATGTCGTCGGCGGTGACGTTGTCCGCCCCGACCGGCTGGCGGCGGGAGAGGACCCACATGGCGCCCGAGCCGGCCACCAGGGCGACGCCGACCAGCGCCACGCCCCAGTTGCCCTGCTCGGCGAGGAAGGCCGCGAGTCCGCCCACGGTGGCGGCGGCGGGCAGGGTCAGGCCCCAGGTGTAGACCATGCGGCGGACCAGGCCCCAGCGCAGCTCGGCCTTCGGGCCGCCGAGGCCGGCGCCCATGATGCCGCCGGAGCAGACCTGGGTGGTGGAGAGGCCGAAGCCCATGTGCGAGGAGGTCAGGATGACCGTCGCGGCGGCCGACTCGGAGGCGAAGCCCTGGCGCGGGGTGATGTCCGCGAGGCCCTTGCCCATCGAGCGGATGATCCGCCAGCCGCCCATGTAGGTGCCGACCGCGATCGCGGCGCCGGCCGAGATGATCACCCAGGTGGGCGGCAGCGCGCCCTTCGGCAGGGCGCCGACCGAGACCAGGGTCAGGGTGATGATGCCCATCGTCTTCTGGGCGTCGTTGGTGCCGTGCGCCAGCGAGATCAGCGAGGAGGAGAAGATCTGGCCGGTGCGGAAGCCCTTGCCGACGGCCTCGTCCTTGCTCTTGCGGGTGATCGCGAAGGCGAGCTTGGTGGCGCCCCAGGCGGCCAGGCCGGCCACCAGCGGGGAGGCGACGGCGGGGATGAGGATCTTGCTGACGACGGTGTCGAAGTTGACACCGTTGACGCCGACGCCGACGACGGTGGCGCCGATCAGGCCGCCGTAGAGCGCGTGCGAGGAGCTCGACGGCAGACCGCGCAGCCAGGTCAGCAGGTTCCAGAGGATCGCGCCCGCCAGTGCGGCGAAGATGATCTCCGGATGGATGCCGGCCTTCTCGTTGACGATGCCGCCGGAGATGGTGGTGGCGACCTTCACGGAGAGGAACGCGCCCGCGAAGTTGAGGACGGCCGCGATGGTGACCGCGACCTTCGGCCTGAGGGCTCCCGTGGCGATGGAGGTGGCCATCGCGTTGGCGGTGTCGTGGAACCCGTTGGTGAAGTCGAAGGCGAGCGCCGTGATGATCACAACGGCCACCAGGAACGAGATGTGTTCCATACCCAAACAATCGTCGTAGTTGTCGCACAGACGTTGGCGTTGTTCGCGACGGTAGGGATCGTTGATGAACGGAAGGTGAACAGGCATCGGAATCGTGGTTCCGATGGTGACTTGGGGGTGGCCAGGACCTTTCCAGGGGGTGCCGCCTGCCGCGCTGAGCTGGACATTAGTGGAGATCTGCCCGGTTCGCCCGTTTTGCTGAGAGCTGTCTCACAACGGGACGAAGAATTCACCGGGCCGTACGGGGTGCGGTCTGTTTCCGGCGAGTAACCCATGGCAGGATCTGCGGAGGTCCGGGGACCCCGGAGCGTGGGCTGACGGGGAGGACAGGACCTATGGGCGGCGGGGTACGACAAGCGGAACCGAAGGACGGACGACGAGCGGGCAACGGCGGCGGACGGCCGGCCTGGGTGCGGGCCGCGCTGCGCTGCGGCGCCGTCCTCGCGGCCGCCGCGCTGGCACTGCCGCTGGCCGCCGGCGCGGCCTGGGCCGACCCGGCCCAGCCCACCCCCGGCGCCACCGCGCCCGGAGCGCCCGTGACCGACCCCGGCGGTGACCCGCTCGCCGCCGCCAAGGCCACCCTCGGCCCGCTGCTGGACCAGCTGCACGCGCTCTACCAGGGCGCCGAGGCCGCCACCGAGCAGTACAACGGGGCCGTCGCCAAGGTCACCGAGCAGCAGGCCGCGCTCACCGAGCTCAACTCCAAGCTGGAGCGCCAGGAGAAGCAGGTCGACGCCGGCACCGACATCGCCGCCCAGCTCGCCGCCGCCCAGTACCGCAACGGCGCCGCCTCCGCCTACGCCGAGCTGCTGCTCTCCAAGGACCCGTACGAGGCCGTCACCATCGCCGAGCTGCTCGCCACCGCCAGCCGCTCGCAGAACGAGTTCCTCGCCAAGCTGACCTCCGACCGCGACGCCCTGGGCGTGCTGCGGAAGCAGAACGAGGAGGCGCTCAGCACCTCGCAGGCCCTGGTCACCCAGCAGGACTCCGCCAAGGCCAAGGTCGCCGCCGACCTCGCCGCCGTCGAGCAGCTGGTCTCCTCCCTCACCGGGGCGCAGCGCGCCGAACTGGAGCAGGTCGAGAAGGCCAAGGCTGACGAGGCCCAGCTCGCCCTCCTCGCCTCCGGGGTGCTCGGCCAGGGCGAGCGCACCCCTTCGCTGGCCGGCCGGGCCGCCGTCGCCTTCGCGCTCGCCCAGCTGGGCAAGCCGTACGTGTGGGGCGGTGCCGGTCCGGACGTCTTCGACTGCTCGGGGCTCACCTCGCAGGCCTGGCTGCACGCCGGCAAGCCGATCCCGCGCACCAGCCAGGAGCAGTGGGCGCAGCTCCAGCACATCCCGCTCAACCAGCTGCGGCCCGGTGACCTCGTCATCTACTTCGAGGGCGCCACGCACGTCGCGATGTACATCGGCGGCGGGCTCGTCGTCCACGCGCCGCGACCGGGTTCGTACGTCAAGGTCGGGCCGATCGGGGCCAACCCGGTCCTCGGCGCCGTCCGTCCCGACCCGGACGGCACCGCCGACGAGGCGGGCGGCTCCTGGAAGGTGCCGGAGCTGCCGGCCGGCTGGGACGCGGTCACCCCGATCGCGTCCAGCCCGCTGAACCAGCCGCCGGTTCCCGAGGGCACCGTGGTCCCGCCGGTCGTGCCCGCCCTCCCGGGCACCCCGACGACCACGCCGGCCCCCACCACCCCGGGCACGCCCGACCCGGGCACCCCGAGCACTCCGTCCGACCCGGGTACCCCGACCACCCCGACCACCGGGGTCCCGACCGACCCGGGTACCGGCACCCCGACGACCACGCCGACCGGGACGCCTACGGGTACCCCGACGGGCACGCCCACCGGTACGCCTACTGGTACGCCTACCGGCACCCCGACCGGGACGCCCACGGGCACGCCCACCGGGACGCCGACGGGTACCCCGACCGGCACGCCCACCGAGACGCCGACGGGTACCCCGACCTCGACCGGCACAGGCTCGCCCACCGCCTCCGGCTCCGCTGCGGCCACGGCTTCGGGCACCGCCTCGGCCACGGCCTCCGGCACCACCACGGGAACGCTCCCGCCCAACCAGCACTGACCGGGTGGCGGACCCCGGGTCCGCTCACCCCACCCGCACGGCCCGAGGCCGGGCTTCGAGACCCCTCGAAGCCCGGCCTCGCCGCTGCTCGGAGGCGCTGCCTTGGCGGCCGCTCACCGACGCTGGTTGTTGTGGTGCGGGCGGAGGCCGGCAGGAGTAGGAAGTCGATGCCGCCGACTCCCTACTCCGGGGTCTTCCTCCGGTGGCTCCCTTGCGGGCAGCAAGGGCCACCGGACCCGAGTCACTCCACGTCACCCGACCCTCGCCCAGCCCGAGAGAGGGAGAGCCGCTCACCACCCGTTGTTCCTGCTCCGGGGGTCTTTCTCCGCCGGCAGCCACCGGAGCGCGCCAGTGGAAGGTCGGGGAGGCTGACTTCCTACTCCGTCCTGGGGGCTGACCGGCTCATGGTTCAGTGCGGATCTGCGTGAGCTTGCTGGTCCTCGTTCCGGTGCCCCTTGCTGCGCGCAAGGGGCACCGGACCCGAGCCGTGCCAGCGGGGGAGTAAGAAGTCGGACTGGCCGACTTCTTACTCCGCATCGCCCGACCCCAGCTGGCTGCCCCTCGCTCGGTCCGAGCGAGGGGCAGCTGCTTATGGCCTGCTGTTTCTCGTGCTGAGGTCGATGAGCAGGCAAAGCAGGAAGTCGACAACGCCGACTTCCTGCTGCGGGGGCACGCGGTGAGAGTCGTTTCCGGTGGCTCCCTGCTCCGCGCAGGGAGCCACCGGAGCACGGCTGCCTGTGCAGTGTCCCCGTCTGTGGGCAGCCGCTTGCCGACGCCGTTCCTT
Source organism: Kitasatospora purpeofusca (assembly GCF_034043715.1). Taxonomy (GTDB): domain Bacteria; phylum Actinomycetota; class Actinomycetes; order Streptomycetales; family Streptomycetaceae; genus Kitasatospora; species Kitasatospora purpeofusca_A. The sequence continues at coordinate 15,968 of NZ_JAXCLC010000108.1, forward strand.
CTGGTGAGGTCCGGGGGCCAGCGGGAGCGGAAGGTTGATGCTGCCGACTTCCTGGTCCTGAGCCTTCTTCCGGTGGCTCCCTTGCTGCGCGCAAGGGAGCCACCGGACGCGAGTCACTTCATGTCACCCAATCTCAGCTGGCTGCCCCTCGCCTGGTCCGAGCGAGGGGCAGTTGCTCAAGTCGAAGACCAGGCGGAGTGGAAAGTTGAGGTGGCCGACTTCCTGCTGCTGGGGCACGCGGTGAGAGCCCTTTCCGGCGGCCCCTTGCGCGGCGCAAGGGGCCACCGGAACACGGTGAGGGGCGGTGACCAGGAACACCCAAGCTCCAGGCGTGGACTGGGAAGTCGGACCGGCCGACTTCTTACTCCGCATGGCCCGACCTCAGCTGGTTGCCCCTCGCTCGGCCCGAGCGAGGGGCAGCCACTCAAGTCGAAGACCGGACGGAGCAGGAAGTCGACGAGGCTGACGTCCTGCTCCTGGGGCACGTCGTGAGAGTTGCTTGCGGTGGCCCCTTGCTCCAGGCAAGGGGCCAGCGAGCACGGTGAGGGCGCGCGTTGGGCGGTAGCTCACGGCGTGGGGTGGGAAGTCGGACCGGCCGACTTCCTGCTCCACGTCATCCAGCCTCAGTTGACTGTGCCTCGCTCGGGCCGAGCGAGGCACAGTCGCTCGCCCTCCGCGGGTCGTGGGTCTTTCTTCGGTGGC
>NZ_JAXCLC010000109.1:0-16619 GCF_034043715.1 Kitasatospora purpeofusca
GGGGCCGGGGGGGGGGGGGGGCGCACGGGGTGGGCGGCCCCCCCCCCCCCCCCCCGCCCGCCCCGCCCGAGGAGCCCCGATGAGCCGCAACGGCCGCGCCCGCCGCACTCCCGACTGCACCGCCGCCGGCCCCCGTCCCCGGGTCCGTCCGCGCGCCGCCGCCGAGCGGGCCGAGGTCTGCGAGCGGCAGCGGTCCGAGGGGGCCGGCCAGGCCTTCGTGATCGGGGTGCTCACCAGCGCGGCGGACTTCGAGGAGGCCCGCGCCTGGCAGCTGTCCGACGCCCCGGACCACGAGCGGTACCTGGCCGAGACCGCCGAGCTGCTCGCCGACGCCCGGCAGCGGTTCGACACCGTCCGGGCGCGGATGTTCCACCCGCAGGACTTCGCCGAGTTCTGTCTGCTGCACGGGCTCGACCCGGCCGAGCCGGCCGCCCGTGAGCGCTACCTGGTCAACCCGCCGCTGCGCACCCAGCTGCTGGCCTATCAGGGCGAGGAGCTGGTCGGCGACTTCCTGCCCCGGCTGGTGCGGGCCCGGGAGAACGGGCTGACGCTGCGGCACGCCGATCTGCTGCTCGACGGCCGCCTCCACGGCGAGCGCGACGAGACCGTCCGCGGCGCCTACGAGCAGGGCGCCGAGGTGTTCCGCCGGATGCTGCTGGGCGCCGGCAGCGGCGTCTACGAGCTGCGGCTGTCGGTGGACGCCCCCGGCGGGCGGCTGACCGCGGCGGCCCGGGTGCTCCAGTGGGAGGACGGCGTGGTGCGGATCAACGACGAGGACCTCGAACTGCTCTGCGCGGTGCTCTGCGCCGGGCTGGCCCGGGGGCTGCCCGGTCTCGCGGTGCTGCACGGCGCGCAGGGCTCGGCGGCGGCCTGCGGGGAGTACCGGCCGACGGCCTGGGCCTGGGCCAGCGAGGGGCGGGTGTGGACGCCCTCGGCCGGCCCGGTGCGGCTGGACGGCGTGGCGGCCGAGCCGGGCTACCGGCTGGAGACGGTCTGCTGAACGCGGGGACGGGCGCACGGACGGGCGCACCGACGGACCCGGGGACGGGCGCACCGCGAGACCGGGCCGCACCCGGGGGGTGCCCGGAAGGCCGCCGGAACGCCGCGGCGCGGCACCCGCGAAGGGTGCCGCGCCGTGACGTTTCTGCTGGTACCGACCGGTCCCGCTCCCGTTTCGTGGGCCGCGAACCGAGGAGCCTGGGACCGAGGAGCCGGGAACCGAGGAGCCGGGACTCAGCCCGTCTCCTCCTCGCGCACCGCACGGCGCGCGTCGGGGTTGAGCACGCCCCAGGAGATGAGCTGCTCGGTGAGGATCGACGGCGACTGGTCGTAGATCACGGCCAGGGTGCGCAGGTCGTCCTGGCGGATCGACAGCACCTTGCCGTTGTAGTCGCCGCGCTGGCTCTGGATGGTCGCCGCGTAGCGCTGCAGCGGGCCGGCCTTCTCGGACGGGACCTGGGTCAGTCTCTCCAGGTCGAGGACGAGGCGCGGCGGCGGCTCGGCCGCGCCGCCGGGCGTTCCGCCGGGCAGCAGCTCCTGTACCGGGACCCCGTAGAACTCAGCCAGCTCGGCCAGTCGCTGCACGGTGACCGCACGGTCTCCACGCTCGTACGAGCCGACGACGACTGCCTTCCAGCGCCCCTGGGACTTCTCCTCGACACCGTGCAGGGAGAGCCCCTGCTGGGTGCGGATGGCTCGGAGCTTGCCTCCGAGCTGCTTCGCGTAGTCGCTGGACATTGATCTCCCCGGACGAGATTGCTTCGCGTTCAGTGGTGGGTCACGGGCGATTGCCGACGCCGTTACCGGTGGGTTCGCCGTCAGTCTCGTAACTCACTGTGAGGTTACGTAGAGTGAGGTAGTTGCGTCAAGCCGAATGGGGCAGTCGTGCGAATGGGCCGCATCAGGGGTGCGTCCGGCACGTGAACCAGGGGAAGCGGAACGATGGCCGTCGGTTGGCCGCAGAATCACGCTGGTAGGATGGCCGGAGCCCGCGCCGCAGGTCGGCGGGGGTCTCCCGACATCCTTTAAGACCCGTCCTGTGAGGCGGGGAAGGAGGTCCGCTTCGGCATGACCGCACACCAGGAATCCGCACCGAGGCCGCCGCACCAAGTGCTGGACGGCACGGACATCGCCCGGGTCATCACCCGGATAGCGCACGAGATCGTCGAACGCGCCAAGGGCGCCGAGGACGTCGTGCTGCTGGGCATCCACACCAGGGGTGTCCACCTCGCCCGGCGGCTGCACGCCAGGCTCGCCCAGATCACCGACCAGGACATTCCGCTCGGGACCCTGGACATCACGATGTACCGGGACGATCTGAGGCTGAAGCCCGCCCGCGCCCTGGAGCACACCGAGATGCCGCCCGGGGGCATCGACGGCCGGCTGGTCGTCCTCGTCGACGACGTGCTCTTCTCCGGCCGCACCATCCGCGCCGCGCTCGACGCCCTCAACGACATCGGCCGCCCGCGCGCCGTCCAGCTCGCCGTCCTCGTCGACCGCGGCCACCGCGAGCTGCCGATCCGCGCCGACTACGTGGGCAAGAACCTCCCCACCTCGCTTCGCGAGGCCGTCCAGGTGCGCCTGTCCGACCGCGACGGGGTGGACGCCGTGCTGGTCGGCGACCGCGACTTCGCGGCGCGCTCCTCCCAGGCCCTGGCCGCTCAGGCGGCCACCGAATCGCACCTCCCGGAGTAACCCGCGTGAAGCGCCACCTCGTGTCCGCCGCCGATCTCACCCGCGACGACGCGCTGCTCATCCTGGACACCGCCGAGGAACTCGCCCAACTGTCCGGCCGGGCGGTCAAGAAGCTCCCCACCCTCCGCGGCCGCACCGTCGTCAACCTCTTCTTCGAGGACTCGACCCGCACCAAGACCTCCTTCGAGGTCGCCGAGAAGCGGCTCTCCGCGGACGTCATCAACTTCTCCGCCAAGGGCTCCTCGGTCTCCAAGGGCGAGAGCCTCAAGGACACCGCCCTGACCCTCCAGGCGATGGGCGCCGACGCGGTCGTCGTCCGGCACCACGCCTCCGGCGCGCCGGCCCGGCTGGCCCAGTCCGACTGGCTGCACGGCAGCGTCATCAACGCCGGTGACGGCACCCACGAGCACCCCACCCAGGCCCTGCTCGACGCCTTCACCATGCGCCGCCACCTCAACCCGGGAGCGGGCCACGACCTGGCCGGGCGGCGGGTGACCATCGTCGGCGACATCCTGCACAGCCGGGTCGCCCGCTCGAACGTCCACCTGCTCACCACGCTCGGCGCCCAGGTGACCTTCGTCGCCCCGCCGACCCTGCTGCCGATCGGGATCGAGAACTGGCCCTGCGAGGTCAGCTACGACCTGGAGAGCGTGCTCCCGAAGACCGACGCGCTGATGATGCTCCGGGTCCAGCGCGAGCGGATGAACGCCGCGTTCTTCCCCACCGAGCGCGAGTACACCCGCCGCTACGGCGTGGACGGCCCGCGGATGGCCCGGCTGCCCGAGCACGCCATCGTCATGCACCCCGGCCCGATGGTCCGCGGCATGGAGATCACCGCCGAGGTCGCCGACTCGCCGCGCTGCACCGTGGTCGAGCAGGTCGCCAACGGCGTCTCCGTCCGGATGGCCGTGCTCTACCTGCTGCTCGGCGGAGCCACCCTCACCGACACCCCCCGCACCGACTCCGTGGAGAACGCCCAGTGAACGAGCGAAGCGAGCGAACCACCGCCATGGTCACCTACCTGATCCGCAACGCCCAGATCCTCGGCGGCGCTCCGCAGGACCTCCACCTCGTCGACGGTGCGATCGCGGCGATCGGCCCCGCGCTGGACGCCACGGCGGACATCGACATCGACGCCACCGGGCTGATCGTCCTGCCCGGCCTCGTCGACCTGCACACCCACCTGCGCGAGCCGGGCCGGGAGGACGCCGAGACCGTCCTCACCGGCACCCGCGCCGCCGCCAAGGGCGGCTTCACCGCCGTCCACGCGATGGCCAACACCTTCCCGGTGGCCGACACCGCCGGCGTGGTCGAGCAGGTCTGGCGGCTGGGCCAGGAGTCGGGCTACTGCGACGTCCAGCCGGTCGGCGCCGTCACCGTCGGCCTGGAGGGCAAGAAGCTCGCCGAGCTGGGCGCCATGCACGAGTCCGCGGCCGGCGTCCGGGTCTTCTCCGACGACGGCAAGTGCGTCGACGACGCGGTGATGATGCGCCGCGCGCTGGAGTACGTGAAGGCCTTCGACGGCGTCGTCGCCCAGCACGCGCAGGAGCCGCGGCTGACCGAGGGCGCCCAGATGAACGAGGGCCAGGTCTCCGGCGAGCTCGGCCTCGGCGGCTGGCCGGCCGTCGCGGAGGAGGCGATCATCGCCCGGGACGTGCTGCTCGCCGCGCACGTCGGCTCCCGGCTGCACATCTGCCACGTCTCCACCGCCGGCTCGGTCGAGATCGTCCGCTGGGCCAAGGCCAAGGGCTGGGACGTCACCGCCGAGGTCACCCCGCACCACCTGCTGCTGACCGACGAGCTGGTCCGCTCCTACGACCCGGTGTACAAGGTCAACCCGCCGCTGCGCACCGCCGAGGACGTCCGGGCGCTGCGCGCGGCGCTGGCGGACGGCACCATCGACGCCGTCGCCACCGACCACGCGCCGCACCCGGCCGAGGACAAGGACTGCGAGTGGGCCGTGGCCGCGATGGGCATGGTCGGCCTGGAGACCGCGCTGTCCGTGGTGCAGCAGACGATGGTCGACACCGGCCTGCTGAACTGGGAGGGCGTCGCGGACCGGATGTCGCACCGCCCGGCCCGGATCGGCCGCCTCGCGGGGCAGGGCCGGCCGGTCTCGGTGGGTGAGCCCGCCAACCTGGTGCTGTTCGATCCCGCGTACCGTGGTGCCGTGAACCCCGACAGCTTCGCCAGCCGCTCCCGCAACACCCCTTACCAGGGCCTCGACCTGCCCGGTCGGGTGCACGCCACCTTCCTGCGCGGCACCGCCACGGTGCTGGCCGGCGAGCTGGTCGAGCAGGGTGGTCTCGCGTGAGCTCCATGACCGGGGGCGCCGCGGCGCTGCTGGCCCAGGAGCAGGCCAGGGTCGCCAACTGGCCCGGCTACATCGGTTGGACGGTCGGCCTGCTGCTGGTCATCGGCCTCGTGTACTGGCTGATGCGCCAGGGCTGGAACTGGCGCCGCACCCTGCAGTCCGGGATCCCGCCGCTCCCCGCCGTGCCGGAGCGCGCCGGCCGGACCATCCTGGAGAGCAGTGGCCGGTACCACGGCACCACCACCGCCGGGAACTGGCTCGACCGGGTCGTCGCGCACGGCCTGGGCACCCGCAGCCGCGCCGATCTGACCCTCGGCGAGAACGGCCTGCTGGTGCAGCGCCCGGGTGACGTCGACTTCTGGATCCCCGCCGCGCACCTGACCGGTGCCCGGACGGACTCCGGGATCGCCGGCAAGGTCGTCCCGTCCGGGCTCCTCGTCGTCACCTGGGCGCACGAGGGCACGGAACTGGACTCCGGGTTCCGGTTCGACCACCCGGACGAGCACGCCGCCTGGGTCGAGGCGGTCGCCCGACTCGCAACACGTACGACGACGAAGAAGACGGAAGAGGCCGCGTCATGACCGCACCTGCCCCCACCACGCAGCGCCAACGGCGGGAGCGTGTGCCCGCTGTGCTCGTCCTGGAGGACGGCCGGATCTTCCGGGGCCAGGCCTACGGCGCGACCGGCGAGACCTACGGCGAGGCCGTCTTCAACACCGGCATGTCCGGCTACCAGGAGACCCTCACCGACCCCTCGTACCACCGCCAGGTGGTCGTGATGACCGCCCCGCAGATCGGCAACACCGGCTGGAACGACGAGGACGACGAGTCCGCGCGGATCTGGGTCGCCGGATACGTCGTCCGCGACCCCGCCCGGGTCGCCTCCAACTGGCGCTCGCGCCGCTCGCTGGACGAGGAGCTGGTGAACCAGGGCATCGTCGGCATCAGCGGCATCGACACCCGGGCGCTCACCCGCCACCTGCGCGAGCGCGGCGCCATGCGCTGCGGCATTTTCTCCGGCGAGGCCCTGGCCGACCCGGCCGCGCTGCTCGCCAAGGTGCAGTCCTCGCCCGAGATGAAGGGCGCCGACCTGTGCGCCGAGGTCGCCACCACCGAGCCGTACGTGGTGCCCGCGATCGGTGAGAAGCGCTTCACCGTCGCCGCCCTGGACCTCGGCATCAAGGCGATGACCCCGCAGCGGATGGCCGAGCGCGGCATCGAGGTGCACGTGCTGCCCGCCAACGCGACGATCGAGGACGTCTACGCCGTCAACCCCGACGGCGTGTTCTTCTCCAACGGCCCGGGCGACCCGGCGACCGCCGACCACCAGGTCGCCGTGGCGCAGGGCGTGCTGGAGCGCAGGACGCCGTTCTTCGGGATCTGCTTCGGCAACCAGATCCTCGGCCGGGCGCTGGGCTTCGGCACCTACAAGCTCAAGTACGGCCACCGCGGCATCAACCAGCCGGTGCAGGACCGCACCACCGGCAAGGTCGAGGTGACCGCCCACAACCACGGCTTCGCCGTGAACGCGCCGCTGGACAAGGTCAGCGACACCCCGTACGGGCGGGTCGAGGTCTCCCACGTCTGCCTGAACGACGACGTGGTCGAGGGCCTCCAGGCGCTGGACGTGCCCGCCTTCTCGGTGCAGTACCACCCGGAGGCCGCCGCCGGCCCGCACGACGCGGCGTACCTCTTCGACCGTTTCGTCGAGCTCATGCGAGGCGACGACCAGCACAGCGTGAAGCTCATGGAGGGCCAGCGTGCCTAAGCGCACCGACATCAAGTCCGTCCTGGTCATCGGGTCCGGCCCGATCGTGATCGGTCAGGCCGCCGAGTTCGACTACTCGGGCACGCAGGCGTGTCGCGTCCTCAAGGCCGAGGGCCTGCGGGTCGTCCTGGTGAACTCCAACCCGGCGACGATCATGACCGACCCGGAGATCGCCGACGCCACCTACGTCGAGCCGATCACCCCGGAGTTCGTCGAGAAGATCATCGCCAAGGAGCGCCCCGACGCCCTGCTGCCCACCCTGGGCGGCCAGACCGCGCTCAACACCGCGATCTCCCTGCACGCCGCCGGCACGCTGGAGAAGTACGGCGTCGAGCTGATCGGCGCCGACGTCGAGGCGATCAACAAGGGCGAGGACCGCGAGCTGTTCAAGGGCGTGGTCGAGGCGGTCAACGCCAGGATCGGGCACGGCGAGTCCGCCCGCTCGGTCATCTGCCACACCATGGACGAGGTGGTCGCCGGGGTCGACACCCTGGGCGGCTACCCGGTCGTCGTCCGCCCCTCCTTCACCATGGGCGGCGCCGGCTCCGGCTTCGCCCACGACGAGGAGGAACTGCGCCGCATCGCCGGCCAGGGTCTGACGCTCTCCCCGACCACCGAGGTCCTCCTGGAGGAGTCCATCCTCGGCTGGAAGGAGTACGAGCTCGAGCTGATGCGCGACAAGAACGACAACGTCGTGGTCGTCTGCTCGATCGAGAACTTCGACCCGATGGGCGTGCACACCGGTGACTCGATCACCGTCGCCCCGGCGATGACGCTCACCGACCGCGAGTACCAGATCCTGCGCGACATCGGCATCGCCGTGATCCGCGAGGTCGGCGTCGACACCGGCGGCTGCAACATCCAGTTCGCCGTCAACCCCGAGGACGGCCGGGTCATCGTCATCGAGATGAACCCGCGGGTGTCCCGCTCCTCGGCGCTGGCCTCCAAGGCGACCGGCTTCCCGATCGCCAAGATCGCCGCCAAGCTGGCCGTCGGCTACACCCTGGACGAGATCTCCAACGACATCACCGAGGAGACCCCGGCCTCCTTCGAGCCCACCCTCGACTACGTCGTGGTCAAGGTGCCCCGGTTCGCGTTCGAGAAGTTCCCGAGCGCCGACGCCACCCTCACCACCACCATGAAGTCGGTCGGCGAGGCGATGGCGCTGGGCCGCAACTTCCCCGAGGCGCTCCAGAAGGCGCTGCGCTCGCTGGAGAAGAAGGGCTCCCAGTTCACCTGGGTCGGCCCGGTGGGCGACAAGGCCGAGCTGCTGGCCAAGGCGGTCGTGCCGACGGACGGCCGGATCAACACCGTGATGCAGGCGATCCGGGCCGGCGCCACCCAGGAGGAGGTGTTCGAGGCCACCAGGATCGACCCGTGGTTCGTCGACCAGCTCTTCCTGCTCGACGAGCTCGCCGCCGAGCTGGCCGAGGCGCCCGAACTCACCCCCGAGCTGCTGCGCCACGCCAAGCGGCACGGCTTCTCCGACCAGCAGGTCGGCGAGATCCGCGGCCTGCGCCCCGACGTCGTCCGCGAGGTCCGGCACGCGCTGGGCATCCGCCCGGTGTTCAAGACCGTCGACACCTGCGCGGCGGAGTTCGCGGCCAAGACCCCGTACTTCTACTCCTCCTACGACGAGGAGAACGAGGTCGCCCCGCGCACCAAGCCCGCGGTGATCATCCTCGGCTCCGGCCCGAACCGCATCGGCCAGGGCATCGAGTTCGACTACTCCTGCGTGCACGCCTCCTTCGCGCTCGCCGACGCCGGGTACGAGACCGTCATGGTCAACTGCAACCCGGAGACCGTCTCCACCGACTACGACACCTCCGACCGGCTCTACTTCGAGCCGCTCACCCTGGAGGACGTGCTGGAGATCGTCCACGCCGAGAAGCAGGCCGGACCGCTCGCCGGTGTGATCGTCCAGCTCGGCGGCCAGACCCCGCTCGGCCTGGCCCAGGCGCTCAAGGACAACGGCGTGCCGATCGTCGGCACCCAGCCGGAGGCCATCGACCTGGCCGAGGAGCGCGGCGCCTTCGGCCGCGTGCTGCGCGACGCGGGCCTGCCCGCCCCCAAGCACGGCACCGCCTTCTCCTTCGCGGAGGCCAAGGCCCTCGCCGACGAGATCGGCTACCCGGTGCTCGCCCGCCCGTCCTACGTGCTCGGCGGACGCGGCATGGAGATCGTCTACGACGAGGAGTCGCTCGCCTCCTACCTGGAGCGGCACGCCGGTCTGATCTCCGAGCACCCGGTGCTGATCGACCGCTTCCTCGACGACGCGGTGGAGATCGACGTCGACGCCATCTACGACGGCACCGAGCTGTACCTCGGCGGCGTCATGGAGCACATCGAGGAGGCCGGCATCCACTCCGGCGACTCCGCCTGCGCCCTGCCGCCGATCACCCTCGGCGGGTACGACATCAAGCGGCTGCGCACCTCCACCGAGGCCATCGCCCGCGGCGTCGGGGTGCGCGGTCTGATCAACATCCAGTTCGCGCTCTCCGGCGACATCCTGTACGTCCTGGAGGCCAACCCGCGCGCCTCGCGCACCGTGCCGTTCACCTCCAAGGCGACCGCGGTGCCGCTGGCCAAGGCCGCCGCCCGGGTCTCGCTCGGCGCCACCATCGCCGAGCTGCGCGCCGAGGGCATGCTCCCGGCCGTGGGCGACGGCGGCACCCTGCCGGCGGACGCCCCGATCGCGGTCAAGGAGGCCGTGATGCCGTGGAGCCGCTTCCGCGACGTCCACGGCCGCGGCGTGGACACCGTCCTCGGCCCGGAGATGCGCTCCACCGGCGAGGTCATGGGCCTGGACCGGGTGTTCGGCACCGCCTACGCGAAGGCCCAGGCCGGCGCCTACGGCGCGCTGCCGACCAAGGGCAAGGTCTTCGTCTCGGTCGCCAACCGGGACAAGCGCAACCTGGTCTTCCCGGCCCGCGCGCTGGTCAGCCTGGGCTTCGAGGTGCTCGCCACCGCCGGCACCGCCGAGGTGCTCCAGCGCGGCGGCATCCCGTCGACGCTGGTGCGCAAGCACAGCGAGGGCGAGGGCCCGAACGGCGAGCGGACCATCGTCCAGCTGATCCACGACGGCGAGGTCGATCTCATCATCAACACGCCGTACGGCACCGGCGGCCGTCTCGACGGCTACGAGATCCGCACCGCCGCCGTCGCCCGCGCGGTGCCCTGCCTGACCACCGTGCAGGCCATGGGCGCCGCCGTCCAGGGCATCGACCGGCTGCTGCGCGACGAGGTCGGCGTCATGTCGCTCCAGGAGCACGCCGCGCTGATCAACGCCGGCCGCGCCGTCTAGTACCACCGCAGTGGGGGGCACCAGTACCGCCGGGTGCCCCCCACTTCCATGCCCTGGGAGGATCCTGTGTACAAGCTGCTGTTCGACCTCGTGTTCAAGAAGATGGACCCGGAGAAGGCCCACCACCTGGCCTTCTTCTGGGTCCGGCTGGCCTCCTCGGTGCCCGGCCTGCGCGGCCTCGTCCGGCTGGTGCTGGCCCCGCGCGACCGGGCGCTGCGCACCGACGCCCTCGGCCTCGCCCTGCCGGGACCGTTCGGCCTGGCGGCCGGCTTCGACAAGAACGGGGTCGGCATCGACGGCCTGTCGATGCTCGGCTTCGACTACGTCGAGATCGGCACCGTCACCGGCGAGGCGCAGCCCGGCAACCCGCAGCCGCGACTGTTCCGGCTGGTCGAGGACCGCGCGCTGATCAACCGGATGGGCTTCAACAACCAGGGCTCGGCCCGGGTCGCCGCCCGGCTGGCCGCGCGCCCGCACACCAGCTCCACCCCGGTCGTCGGCGTCAACATCGGCAAGACCAAGCTGGTCGAGGAGGCCGACGCGGTCGCCGACTACGTGAAGTCCACCGAGCGGCTCGCCCGCTTCGCCGACTACCTGGTGGTCAACGTCAGCTCGCCGAACACCCCCGGGCTGCGCGACCTCCAGGCCGTCGAGCACCTGCGCCCGCTGCTGAGCGCCGTGCGCGAGGCCGCCGACCGGACCACCGCGCACCATGTGCCGCTGCTGGTCAAGATCGCCCCCGACCTGGCGGACGAGGACATCGACGAGGTCGCCGACCTGGCCCTGGAACTCGGCCTGGACGGCATCATCGCGACCAACACCACGATCGGCCGCGAGGGCCTGCGCAGCGACGCCGCCCGGGTCGCGGAGATCGGCCTGGGCGGCCTCTCCGGCGCCCCGCTCAAGGAGCGCGCGCTGGCGGTCCTCCAGCGGCTGCGCGCCCGTACCGGCGGCCGGCTGACGCTGGTGTCGGTCGGCGGCGTCGAGACCGCCGAGGACGCCTGGCAGCGGATCGTCCACGGCGCCGACCTGGTGCAGGGCTACAGCGCCTTCGTCTACGAGGGCCCGCTCTGGTGCCGGCGCGTCCACAAGGGCCTGTCGGCGCGCCTGCGGGCCGGCGGCTTCCGCAGCCTGGCCGCGGCCGTCGGCAGCGCGGTCGACGACCGCACGGCCGCCTGAACCCCCGCTTCCTCTCTTTACGCCTCCGGAAGGACGTCATGACCCTCGCCCCCTTCGGCGCCCGGCTGCGCCACGCCCTCGACACCCGCGGCCAGCTCTGCGTGGGCATCGACCCGCACGCCTCCCTGCTCGCCGCCTGGGGCCTGGAGGACAGCGTCGCGGGCCTGGAGACCTTCAGCCGCACCGTGGTCGAGGCACTGGCCGACCGGGTGGCCGTGCTCAAGCCGCAGGCCGCGTTCTACGAGCGCTTCGGCTCCCGGGGCGTCGCCGTCCTGGAGCGGACGGTCGAGGAGGCCAGGGCGGCCGGCGCGCTCGTCCTGATGGACGCCAAGCGCGGCGACATCGGCTCCACCATGGCCGCCTACGCGGAGGCCTTCCTGGCGCCCGGCAGCCCGCTCTTCTCGGACGCGGTCACGGTCAGCCCCTACCTCGGCTTCGGCTCGCTGCGCCCGGCGCTGGACCTGGCGAAGGCGAGCGGCACGGGCGTGTTCGCGCTGGCGCTCACCTCCAACCCGGAGGGCGCGGAGGTGCAGCGCGCGATCGGCGCCGGCGGCGAGCCGGTCGCCGCCTCGGTGCTGCGCCGGCTGGCCGAGGAGAACGCCGGGGCCGAGCCGCTGGGCTCCTTCGGCGCGGTGGTCGGCGCCACCCTGGCCGACGCCGGGATGGACCTGGCGATCAACGGCCCGCTGCTGGCCCCCGGCATCGGGGCGCAGGGCGCGACCATGGCCGATCTGCCGCGGGTGTTCGGCGCCTCGGTGCGCAATGTCGTCCCGAGCGTCAGCCGGGACGTGCTCAGGCACGGTCCCTCGCCGACGGCGCTGCGTTCGGCCGCGGACCGTTTTGTCCAGGAGTACGCCGACGCGGTCAAGTAGCGGACGGCGTCACGGGGTTCGCCCCGGCGGACGCTCCGCAGCACCCCCGTGACGGGTTGCGACGGGCAGGGCGGGACGGCGGCCCGACGTGAGCGCCGTCACATCGGCGCCGCCAAAGCTTCGCAATCACGGTCATTTTGCCCCGGAAAGTCCTGGTCGGCCTTGGCTGACCAGGACTTTTCGTGTTCTTTTCCTGACGCGGCGCCGCAATCCGGGTAGTGTCCGGCGATAGGTCATCGAAGAGCCGCGAATACTGCTGCTCTCGCAGGTCAGGGGCGGCGCGTCGCTCTCTGGCCGGTGTCCTGGGAACCACAACAGTCCTAGTTCAATCCCTTCCATCCACACCTGAGGTGAACGGCGTGGCTCTTCCGCCCCTTACCCCTGAACAGCGCACCGCCGCGCTCGCGAAGGCCGCCGAGGCTCGCCGGGAGCGCGCCGAGGTCAAGAACCGGCTCAAGCACTCCGGCGCCTCCCTGCACGAGGTGATCAAGGCCGGCAAGGCCGACAACGACGTGATCGGCAAGATGAAGGTCTCCGCCCTGCTGGAGTCCCTGCCGGGCGTGGGCAAGGTCCGTGCCAAGCAGATCATGGAGCGGCTCGGCATCTCCGAGAGCCGCCGTGTCCGTGGTCTCGGAACGAACCAGATCGCCTCCCTGGAGCGGGAGTTCGGCGGCGGTGCCGCCTGACCGTGCCCCCGTGGTCCCAGGATCGCCCGCGATCCGGGATAATCGGTGCATGAGTGAGCGTCCGCGGCTGACCGTGCTCTCCGGCCCCTCGGGGGTCGGCAAGAGCACGGTCGTCGCTCATATGAGGAAGCAGCACCCCGAAGTCTGGCTCTCGGTGTCGGCGACGACCCGCCACCCGAGGCCGGGCGAGCAGCACGGGGTCCAGTACCACTTCGTCGACAACGACGAGTTCGACAAGCTGGTCGCCAACGGTGAGCTGCTGGAGTGGGCCGTGTTCGCGGGCAACCGCTACGGCACCCCCCGGGCCGCGGTCCAGGAGAAGCTGGAGCGCGGCGAGCCCGTGCTGCTGGAGATCGACCTGCAGGGCGCCCGCCAGGTGCGCGAGTCCATGCCCGAGGCGCAGCTGGTCTTCCTGGCTCCGCCGAGCTGGGACGAGCTGGTCCGCCGGCTCACCGGCCGGGGCACCGAGTCGCAGGACGTGATCGAGAGGCGGCTCGAGGCCGCCAAGATCGAACTGGCGGCCGAGCCGGAGTTCGACACCACCCTGGTCAACACCTCCGTCGAGCAGGTGGCTACCGAACTGCTAGCCTTGCTCGGTGTAGGCTGACCTGTTGTCTTTTTTTCCACCCTTTCGGAAGGTTTTCGCGTGTCCTCTTCCATGACCGCGCCCGAGGGCATCATCAACCCGCCGATCGACGAGCTGCTTGAGGCCACCGACTCCAAGTACAGCCTGGTCATCTACGCGGCCAAGCGTGCGCGTCAGATCAACGCGTACTACTCCCAGCTCGGCGAGGGCCTGCTGGAGTACGTCGGCCCGCTGGTCGACACCCACGTGCACGAGAAGCCGCTGTCGATCGCGCTGCGCGAGATCAACGCCGGCATGCTGACGGCCGAGGCGATCGAGGCCGCCTGAGGCGTCACCGCCTGAGGTGCCACCTGAGGTGTCACCGCCTGAAGTGTCACCGCCTTTACGGAAGGGCCCGTCGGAGTTCGCTCCGACGGGCCCTCCGTCTTTTCCGGTGCCGGTCGCGTCTTCCGGTGCTCGTCGTGTCTTCCGTGCTCGTGGTGACGGCCGGACGGGGTGCCACTGTGCGGGTGATCGTCGGCGCACCGTAGGGTTGGCGGGCATCTGGGACCGCCACGAGGAGAGCAGGCGACATGAGCGGCAGCACGGAGCGGGCGGGCGCACCGCGCGTCGTCCTCGGCGTCAGCGGCGGCATCGCCGCGTACAAGGCGTGCGAGCTGCTGCGGCGGTTCACCGAGTCCGGCCACCAGGTCACCGTGGTGCCCACCGCGGCGGCGCTGCACTTCGTCGGCGAGGCGACCTGGGCGGCCCTCTCCGGCCGCCCCGCCGCCACCGAGACCTGGGACGACGTGCACGAGGTGCCGCACGTGCGGATCGGGCAGAACGCCGACCTGGTCGTGGTCGCCCCGGCCACCGCCGACCTGATGGCCAGGGCCGCCCACGGCCTCGCCGACGACCTGCTCACCAACACCCTGCTCACCGCCCGCTGCCCGGTGGTGCTGGCGCCCGCGATGCACACCGAGATGTGGGAGCACCCGGCCACCCGGGAGAACGTCGCCACGCTGCGCCGCCGGGGCGTGATCGTGCTGGAGCCCGCCAGCGGGCGGCTGACCGGCAAGGACACCGGCAAGGGGCGGCTGCCCGAGCCGTCCGCGATCTTCGACGCCTGCCGGGCCGTGCTCCGGTACGGCGGCGAGCGGGCCGACCTGGCCGGCCGGCACGTGGTGGTCTCGGCCGGCGGTACCCGTGAGCCGCTCGACCCGGTCCGCTTCCTCGGCAACCGGTCCTCCGGCAAGCAGGGCTACGCGCTCGCCGCGACCGCCGCCGCCCGCGGTGCCCGTGTGACGTTGATCTCGGCCAACGCGGGACTGCCCGACCCGGCCGGGGTGGATGTGGTCCGGGTGGCCACCGCGCTCGAACTGCGGGAGGCGGCGTTGAAGGCCGCCGAGGACGCGGACGCCGTGGTCATGGCCGCGGCGGTGGCCGACTTCCGGCCCGCGGCCTATGCCGCCGGCAAGATCAAGAAGGTCGAGGGCGTCGAACCGGCGCCGGTCGCGCTCGTCCGCAACCCCGATGTGCTCGCCGAGCTCTCCGCCCACCGCACCCGTTCGGGTCAGCTCGTGGTGGGATTCGCGGCGGAGACCGACGACGTCCTCGCCAATGGCCGCGCCAAGCTCGCGCGCAAGGGCTGCGACCTGCTGGTGGTCAACGAGGTGGGGGACGGAAAGGCCTTCGGGCAGGACGTCAACGAGGCCGTGGTACTGGGCGCGGACGGCACCGAGACCCCCGTTCCGGTGGGCCCGAAGGAGGCTCTCGCGGACGTCGTCTGGGACCTTGTCGCGGAACGGCTAGATCTGCGCGCCCATTGATCTCGAGGGGTGGGCATACGGTCTTCGATTCCGGAATCACGTGACGTTTCTCGGAAGCTGACCGTTACACTCCAGGAATCAAGTCTTTCCGGAAGTCCCCGGTTCCGACCGGGGCCTTTCAGTCAGCAGCCGCTGCAACCCCAGGGAGCGCTGTGTCTCGCCGCCTGTTCACCTCGGAGTCCGTGACCGAGGGACACCCCGACAAGATCGCTGACCAGATCAGCGACACCATTCTTGACGCTCTCCTCCGCGAGGACCCGACCTCCCGGGTCGCGGTGGAGACGCTGATCACCACCGGCCAGGTGCACGTGGCCGGCGAGGTGACCACGAAGGCTTACGCGCCGATCGCACAGCTCGTCCGGGACAAGATCCTGGAGATCGGCTACGACAGCTCCAAGAAGGGCTTCGACGGCGCCTCCTGCGGCGTTTCCGTCTCGATCGGCGCGCAGTCGCCGGACATCGCCCAGGGCGTCGACACCGCGTACGAGGCCCGGGTCGAGGGCGACGAGGACGATCTGGACCGGCAGGGCGCCGGCGACCAGGGCCTGATGTTCGGCTACGCGTCCGACGAGACGCCCGAGCTCATGCCGCTGCCGATCACCCTGGCACACCGCCTCTCGCGCCGCCTCACCGAGGTGCGCAAGAACGGCACCATCCCCTACCTGCGCCCCGACGGCAAGACCCAGGTCACCATCGAGTACGACGGCGACAAGGCCGTCCGCCTCGACACCGTGGTGGTCTCCACCCAGCACGCGAGCGACATCGACCTCGAGTCGCTGCTCACCCCCGACGTCCGCGAGTTCGTCGTGGAGCCGGAGCTGAAGGCGCTCGCCGAGCAGGGCATCAAGCTCGTCACCGAGGGCTACCGGCTGCTGGTCAACCCGACCGGCCGGTTCGAGATCGGCGGCCCGATGGGCGACGCCGGCCTCACCGGTCGCAAGATCATCATCGACACCTACGGCGGCATGGCCCGCCACGGCGGCGGCGCCTTCTCGGGCAAGGACCCGTCCAAGGTGGACCGCTCGGCCGCGTACGCGATGCGCTGGGTGGCGAAGAACATCGTCGCCGCCGGCCTCGCCCGCCGTGCCGAGGTGCAGGTCGCGTACGCGATCGGCAAGGCCGAGCCGGTCGGCCTGTTCGTGGAGACCTTCGGCACCGAGACCGTGCCGGTCCTCGCGATCCAGAAGGCCGTCACCGACGTGTTCGACCTGCGTCCGGCCGCGATCATCCGCGACCTGGACCTGCTGCGCCCGATCTACTCGCAGACCGCCGCGTACGGCCACTTCGGCCGTGAGCTGCCGGACTTCACCTGGGAGCGGACCGACCGGGTGGAGCAGCTCAAGAAGGCCGTCGAGGCCTGATCGGCTCATCTGATCGTTTGATCGTTTGACGGCAGGTGGTGGGCCCC